>NZ_QRME01000001.1:0-432063 GCF_003472565.1 Bacteroides sp. AM10-21B
AAAACGAATAAAGCCCCCGTATCATCCGATACGGAGGCTTCTTCTAAAACGGCGACTACCTACTCTCCCACTGTTACGCAGTACCATCGGCGTGACCGGGCTTAACTTCTCTGTTCGGAATGGGAAGAGGTGGAACCCCGGTGCTATAGTCACCTGAATAAGGCAGACATGATGTAAAAAAAGAAAAGGAACTGAATGTATATATCCCCCATACAGGGGCAAGACTGAAAGTGAACGGGCAATTAGTAATGCTCGGCTATGACATCGCTGCCTTTACACCTGCATCCTATCAACGTCATCGTCTTTGACGACCCTGAGAAATCTAATCTTGTGGCTGGCTTCGTACTTAGATGCTTTCAGCACTTATCCAATCCCGACTTAGATACCCGGCAATGCACCTGGCGGCACAACCGGTAAACCAGAGGTCAGTCCAACACGGTCCTCTCGTACTAGTGTCAGAGCCACGCAAATTTCATACGCCCACGATAGATAGAGACCGAACTGTCTCACGACGTTCTGAACCCAGCTCGCGTGCCACTTTAATGGGCGAACAGCCCAACCCTTGGGACCTTCTCCAGCCCCAGGATGTGACGAGCCGACATCGAGGTGCCAAACCCCTCCGTCGATATGAGCTCTTGGGAGGGATCAGCCTGTTATCCCCGGAGTACCTTTTATCCTTTGAGCGATGTCCTTTCCATACAGAAACACCGGATCACTATGCTCTAGTTTCCTACCTGATCGACTTGTAAGTCTCCCAGTCAAGCGCCCTTATGCCATTACACTCTACCGACGGTTACCAATCGTCGTGAGGGCACCTTTAGAAGCCTCCGTTACGCTTTTGGAGGCGACCACCCCAGTCAAACTACCCACCAAACAGTGTCCCCGCATCAGCGGGTTAGAACTCAAATAATCAAAGGGCCGTATTTCAACAGCGGCTCCACAAATACTGGCGTACCTGCTTCGAAGCCTCCGGCCTATCCTACACATCAATTACCCAAATTCAATGTTAAGCTATAGTAAAGGTTCACGGGGTCTTTTCGTCCCATCGCGGGTAATCGGCATCTTCACCGATACTACAATTTCACTGAGCTCACGGTTGAGACAGCGTCCAGATCATTACACCATTCGTGCAGGTCGGAACTTACCCGACAAGGAATTTCGCTACCTTAGGACCGTTATAGTTACGGCCGCCGTTTACTGGGGCTTCAATTCAATGCTTCTCTTGCGATGACATCTCCTCTTAACCTTCCAGCACCGGGCAGGTGTCAGGCTGTATACTTCATGTTTCCATTTCGCACAGCCCTGTGTTTTTGTTAAACAGTTGCCTGGACCTATTCTCTGCGCCTCGCCGTTAAACGAGGACCCTTTATCCCGAAGTTACAGGGTCAATTTGCCTAGTTCCTTAACCGTGAATCACTCAAGCGCCTTAGTATATTCAACCCGACTACGTGTGTCCGTTTACGGTACGGGTACCTGAAGGATTAAGTTTAGCGGATTTTCTCGGGAGTATGCTTACATGCACTATCGGATTGTTCTGAAGAACGCTCCGTACTGTCAGGTTCGACTCTGTCTGCGGATTTGCCTGCAAACATCAACATCTACACCCTTTAACCATCTATTCCGTCAGATGGCGGCATTGTCACTGCTCCGTCTCCACGTCACTCCTAAAGGTAGTACCGGAATATTAACCGGTTCTGCCATCGGCCTCGCCGTTCGGCTGAGCCTTAGGACCCGACTAACCCTGATCCGATTAGCGTTGATCAGGAAACCTTAGTCTTTCGGCGAGGGGGTTTCCCACCCCCTTTATCGTTACTTATACCTACATTTGCTTTTCCACACGCTCCAGCAAGGCTCACGCCTCACCTTCAACGCCGAGTGGAATGCTCCCCTACCGATGTTTACACATCCCAAAGCTTCGGTAGAATACTTAATGCCCGATTATTATCCACGCCAAACTCCTCGACTAGTGAGCTGTTACGCACTCTTTAAATGAATGGCTGCTTCCAAGCCAACATCCTAGCTGTCTTAGCAATCTGACTTCGTTAGTTCAACTTAGTATTCATTTCGGGACCTTAGCTGTTGGTCCGGATTGTTCTCCTTTAGGACATGGACCTTAGCACCCATGCCCTCACTCCTGACATAGAACTGACACGCATTCGGAGTTTGTCAAGACTTGATAGGCGGTGAAGCCCTCGCATCTTATCAGTCGCTCTACCTCATGTCAGTATAAGTCAAGGCTGCACCTAAATGCATTTCGGGGAGTACGAGCTATCTCCAAGTTTGATTAGCCTTTCACCCCCACCCTCAAGTCATCCAGAAGCTTTTCAACGCTTATTGGTTCGGTCCTCCAGATGGTGTTACCCATCCTTCAACCTGCTCAAGGGTAGATCACTTGGTTTCGCGTCTACTCCTTCCGACTATACGCCCTGTTCAGACTCGCTTTCGCTTCGGATCCGAATCTGAGATTCTTAACCTTGCCGGAAAAAGTAACTCGTAGGTTCATTATGCAAAAGGCACGCCGTCACCCCAAAAAGGGGCTCCGACCGCTTGTAGGCGCATGGTTTCAGGAACTATTTCACTCTTCTGTTCGAAGTGCTTTTCACCTTTCCTTCACAGTACTGGTTCACTATCGGTCTCTCGGGAGTATTTAGCCTTACCGGATGGTCCCGGCAGATTCACGCAGAATTCCTCGTGCTCCGCGCTACTCAGGATACCACTAGGCTTCGGTTGGCTTCGCATACGCAGCTATCATGCTCTATGGCTGTACTTTCCAGAACATTCTGCTCACCAACTTTCTTGCCACAACGTGGTCCTACAACCCCAACTATGCCGTAACATAGGTGGTTTGGGCTAATCCCCGTTCGCTCGCCACTACTAGGGGAATCATTATTTATTTTCTTTTCCTGCAGGTACTAAGATGTTTCAGTTCCCTGCGTTAGCCTCCAACTTGGTTGGATGATTGGTCTTCAACCAATCGGGTTGTCCCATTCGGAAATCTCCGGATCAAAGGTCATTTGCACCTACCCGAAGCTTATCGCAGCTTATCACGTCCTTCATCGCCTCCGAGAGCCAAGGCATCCGCCATGCGCCCTTGCTTACTTTTAGTCTTACCGACAACGTATGGTCGATATATACTTTCAGCTTTAACTTTACTTTTTTTCAGTTACATCATGTCAAAGATCGTTTTCAATTGGCAATTGGGAATATACAATTGGCAATTAATAGAGTGGAGAATAACGGATTCGAACCGTTGACCCCCTGCGTGCAAAGCAGGTGCTCTAGCCAGCTGAGCTAATCCCCCCTCGTTCGGAGTAGTCCCAGGCAGAGTTGAACTGCCGACCTCTACATTATCAGTGTAGCGCTCTAACCAACTGAGCTATAGGACTGTCAGTCAAACCCTCGCCTTGCGGCTCGGCTTCTTCTTTCTCTTTATATATACAAACAAGTACTCGCAGTACAAGAGGTTCCGATGGAAGTAATTTCTAAAAGAACCAACTTTTTTTTCCGTAGCGTCGCTCCAGAAAGGAGGTGTTCCAGCCGCACCTTCCGGTACGGCTACCTTGTTACGACTTAGCCCCAATCACCAGTTTTACCCTAGGACGCTCCTTGCGGTTACGTACTTCAGGTACCCCCGGCTTTCATGGCTTGACGGGCGGTGTGTACAAGGCCCGGGAACGTATTCACCGCGCCGTGGCTGATGCGCGATTACTAGCGAATCCAGCTTCATGGAGTCGGGTTGCAGACTCCAATCCGAACTGAGAGAGGTTTTTGGGATTAGCATCACATCGCTGTGTAGCTGCCTTCTGTACCCCCCATTGTAACACGTGTGTAGCCCCGGACGTAAGGGCCGTGCTGATTTGACGTCATCCCCACCTTCCTCACATCTTACGACGGCAGTCTCCATAGAGTCCCCAGCATCACCTGATGGTAACTATAGATAAGGGTTGCGCTCGTTATGGCACTTAAGCCGACACCTCACGGCACGAGCTGACGACAACCATGCAGCACCTTCACAGCGGCCCGAAGGCTGGGATGTTTCCACCACATTCCGCTGCAATTCAAGCCCGGGTAAGGTTCCTCGCGTATCATCGAATTAAACCACATGTTCCTCCGCTTGTGCGGGCCCCCGTCAATTCCTTTGAGTTTCACCGTTGCCGGCGTACTCCCCAGGTGGAATACTTAATGCTTTCGCTTGGCCGCTGACATTGTATCGCCAACAGCGAGTATTCATCGTTTACTGTGTGGACTACCAGGGTATCTAATCCTGTTTGATACCCACACTTTCGAGCATCAGCGTCAGTTACACTCCAGTGAGCTGCCTTCGCAATCGGAGTTCTTCGTGATATCTAAGCATTTCACCGCTACACCACGAATTCCGCCCACCTATGCTGCACTCAAGGATACCAGTATCAACTGCAATTTTACGGTTGAGCCGCAAACTTTCACAACTGACTTAATACCCCGCCTACGCTCCCTTTAAACCCAATAAATCCGGATAACGCTCGGATCCTCCGTATTACCGCGGCTGCTGGCACGGAGTTAGCCGATCCTTATTCATACGGTACATGCAAAAAGCCACACGTGGCAAACTTTATTCCCGTATAAAAGAAGTTTACAACCCATAGGGCAGTCATCCTTCACGCTACTTGGCTGGTTCAGACTCTCGTCCATTGACCAATATTCCTCACTGCTGCCTCCCGTAGGAGTTTGGACCGTGTCTCAGTTCCAATGTGGGGGACCTTCCTCTCAGAACCCCTATCCATCGTGGGTTTGGTGGGCCGTTACCCCGCCAACTGCCTAATGGAACGCATCCCCATCGATAACCGGAATCCTTTAATAGTAACCCCATGCGGGGAAACTATGCTATCGGGTATTAATCTTTCTTTCGAAAGGCTATCCCCGAGTTATCGGCAGGTTGGATACGTGTTACTCACCCGTGCGCCGGTCGCCATCGATTGAAGCAAGCTTCAATCATGCTGCCCCTCGACTTGCATGTGTTAAGCCTGTAGCTAGCGTTCATCCTGAGCCAGGATCAAACTCTTCATTGTAAAAGTATTGTTAATCATTCCCGAAGGAATGGTTCTTGCTCTGTTCAGGACGCTCGAATTTAAAAAAGGTTTCAATTACCTGTCTTCATAACCATCTATTGACAATTACAAACAGGTATTGACGGTTCTTTTTATTTTACCCAAGTCTTTCTTGTCGCCAAGAAGACTTGCTCTTGTACTACTTGTATTGTTTATGTAAATCTCTTCAAAGATCGCTTCTTTTTCGGTTGCTCTTCTTTTTCAAAAGCGGATGCAAAGGTAAAGACTTTTAAGTATATCTTCCAAATATTTCCGGAAGTTTTTTTTCTTTTTCTTTTTCTCGTCGTCTCTCTTGCGAAAGGGAGAACAAAGAAAAAGGAATGCCGTTACCGCCCGCTTTGTAAAAAGTGTTTCAATCAACGCTTGCTTTCTTTTTTGAAAGCGGGTGCAAAGGTAAGAACTTTATTTCATATCTTCCAAATAAATCGGAAGTTTTTTTCATTTTTCTTTTCAAAGGAGGAAGTTTCGAAAGAAACAGCCTCAAAGGAAAAGAAAAAAGTAAGGGTTCTTACTCCGTTTCTGTCAGAATGTCAATCTATCGCCGCTCTCGTTCTCGAAAGCGGATGCAAAAGTAGGGGATTTAAAGATATGAGCCAAATATATCTGTCTCTTTTTACAATAAAAAATGAAACTTTTTCGTAACTCGCTGATTGATAAATGTGTTGTAAAGCATATTTTTTTAACGCTGACGGCAACCGAAGAAAGGGCGGCACATTATAATATATGCGGGCGCGTACACATACGCGTACAAACACTAAAATTACGCCTTCACATAGACCACAGACCTGCCGGCGCCACGCATACGTATAACACCGAAACGGACGAACGCTTGCAAATCGGATATTGCACGTCGGTTGGCTACACGGACAAGACGGGCATACTCGGCACGAGTGATGCAGATATTGATATCCAAAAAATCCAGCAGACATTGTTTCCGAGTATCCATATCTCCCACCGCTTTCGGTTTTTCCGAGAAAAAACGTTTATCGGCACGTTCAAGTTTCATCTTGTTGGCTACATAACGTTTGAACTCAACGCTGGGACGAAACTTCACCGTAGACATCTTGATTGACTCAGCACGAATATCTTTCTTCGTCATGGCAGACCGAGTACATTTCAGCGAAGTGCTAAAGAAGCCAAGCCCTTCTATTTCTACCGTATAACCATTGGCCAACTTATCGCCAAGCGCAGTGGAGACGGCCTGCATAATACCCACAATCATGGCATGGGGCATATGTTCCTCACGAAAGACTTGGTCTATGAAGTCCTTACCGGAAATAGTTCCTTTGGAACAGACGCGCGCATGAAGCGGTTTCGGTTCTTCACCCTCCGGGACCGGCGTCTCATAAAAATCATAGTAAACACTCATAAGATTCTATATTTTAGTGATTTATCGAGAACCGGGAAAGACTAACCGCGAATATCGGGAAGACAAACTCTGAAATCGACAGAAATAAAAGACAAAGGTACTAATAATTATCCGTACCACAGCTGTGTTACTTAATTACTTCACCTGTGTTCTTTTCATACAACAGTTGTTGTATGAAAAGAACACAGGTGAAGTAAAATCAGCTTTCTGCATAATGACAATGACTGAACAATACATATAAATAAAGGATAAACATGGCGGTATAAATAAAATTTTAAAACCTTCGTGTGACAAAACCGAAAAACCTTGCGACAGATAGGGAAAATATCAACCTAATTATTTATCTTTGTTAGCTTGAAAAGTTAGCATACAAAAAAGCAATAAGACAATGAAAGATTTCTTGAAATTTACGCTCGCCACCGTAACAGGTATTATCGTATCGAGTGTCGTTTTGTTTTTCATCAGCATTCTCGTAGTTTTCAGTATGGTATCATCTTCGGAATCGGAAACGTTAGTACGTAAAAATTCCGTCATGATGCTGGATTTGAACGGCGCACTGACCGAACGCAGTCAAGAAAACCCGCTGGACTTCCTTATGAAGAATGATTACAAAACCTACGGACTGGACGATATCCTCTCCTCTATCAAAAAAGCAAAGGAGAACGAAGACATAAAAGGCATTTACCTCCAAGCAACCTCACTGAGTGCAGGATTCGCTTCGTTGGAAGAAATCCGCAATGCACTGAAAGATTTCAAGGAATCGGGCAAATTCATCGTGGCTTACGGCGACGCCTATACACAGAGCCTTTATTACCTGTCCAGCGTGGCAGACAAAGTGATGCTGAACCCGAAAGGTATGCTTGAATGGAGAGGACTGGCAGCCACCCCGATGTTTGTCAAGGATTTATTGGAGAAAATAGGCGTGGAGATGCAAGTATTCAAAGTGGGTACATACAAATCCGCAGTAGAACCGTATATCTCTACTGAAATGAGCCCCGCCAACCGCGAGCAAATAAATGCATACCTGTCTTCCATCTGGGGAGAGATTACGGGAGCCGTTGCCGAATCGCGCAACTTGTCCGTAGAGACACTGAACAAGGAAGCCGACCGTATGCTGATGTTCTATCCTGCAGAGGAGAGCGTGAAAAGCGGGTTGGTGGACACCTTAATATATAAGAATGATGTACGTGATTATCTGAAAAGCCGGTTGGGCATTGACAAAGACGACAAGATGCCGGTACTGGGTATTCAAGATATGATAAACGTGAAGAAGAATGTACCCAAAGACAAGAGCGGAAACATAATTGCCGTATATTATGCCTATGGTGAGATTGACGGCGGTTCATCCGCCTCTACCGAAGAGGGCATCAACTCCGAAAAGGTCATCAGAGACTTGCGCAAACTGAAAGATGACGAAAATGTAAAAGCCGTAGTACTGCGTGTGAACTCTCCGGGCGGAAGCGCTTACGGTTCAGAGCAGATATGGTATGCCGTAGAGCAACTGAAAAAAGAGAAGCCGGTAATCGCATCTATGGGCGATTATGCTGCATCAGGCGGTTATTACATTTCCTGCAACGCCGACACCATCGTTGCCGAACCTACCACGCTAACCGGTTCTATCGGCATCTTCGGCATGATGCCCAATGCCAAAGGTCTGACCGGAAAACTCGGTGTGAACTTCGACGTAGTAAAGACAAACCCCTATGCCGACTTCGGCAACCTGACCCGCCCGATGAACGACGGCGAAAAGGGATTGATGCAAATGTACGTAAACAACGGTTATGAACTCTTCCTGACCCGCTGTTCCGACGGACGCGGCATCAGCATGGAAGAGCTGGACAAGATAGCGCAAGGCCGTGTATGGACCGGCAGCACCGCTAAGGAACTGGGACTGGTGGACGAACTGGGCGGTTTGGACAAGGCGCTGGAAATAGCCATCGCCCAATCGGGTGTGGACGCTTACACCATAATGAACTATCCGAAAAAAGAGGGTTTCTTGGAGAACCTGATGAATACAAATCCGGGAAATTACATCAAAGCACGTATGCTGAACGGCAAAATGGGCGATGTGTACCGCCAGTTCAGCATCATTGAGAATTTCGACAAGATAGACCGTATACAGGCACGTGTACCGTTTGAACTGAACATACAATAACTTTAGATGAGAGATGCATCCGTAAAAATACATCATTGGCTATATCCCCTGTCCTGGCTTTACGGGACAGGGGTGTGCTTGCGAAACAAACTCTTTGACTGGGGCTGGCTCCGGTCAAGGAGTTTTGACGTTCCTGTGATATGCGTCGGCAACCTTGCCGTAGGCGGAACGGGCAAGACGCCGCATACGGAGTATCTGATAAAGCTATTACAGAATGAGGGCATAAATGTAGCTACACTGAGCCGCGGCTACAAACGAAAAAGCAAAGGCTACGTACTGGCAACCGCCGAGAGCAGTGTGCGGAAAATCGGTGACGAACCGTATCAGATAAAGAGCAAGTTTCCCAACATACGGGTAGCGGTAGACGAAGACCGCTGTCACGGCATTGAACAGCTACTGAAATTGGAAAATCCCCCTGTGAACGCCATACTGCTGGATGATGCTTTCCAGCATCGCCACGTAAAGGCGGGAATGAATATTCTGCTGACCGACTACCACCGTCTGCTGTGCGATGACGTATTGCTTCCTGCAGGCAGGCTTCGCGAGCCTGCAAGCGGTAAGAACCGCGCACAAATAGTTATCGTCACAAAATGCCCTGACGACATCAAGCCGATAGACTTCAACATCATCACCAAACGGCTGCACCTGTATCCGTATCAGCAATTGTATTTCTCCAGATTCCGCTACGGCTCACTGATGCCGTTGTTCCCCGAGAAGGCGAAAGAAAGATTTTCGTGCACAGGAGACGAGCAGGTACTGCTTGTAACAGGTATCGCCTCCCCTGCCCCACTGGCGGAGGAGGTGAAATCATATACCCCCAACGTCAACCTATTGGAGTTCGGCGACCATCATGATTTCAGCACGAAAGACTTACAACTGATAAAAGAACGGTTTGTACAGTTGGAGGGAAGTAAGAGACTGATTATCACGACAGAGAAGGATGCTACACGATTAAAGGAGCATCCCGCCCTGAACGAGGAGCTGAAACCGTATATTTATGTGCTCCCCATTGAGATTGAGTTTTTGCAAAATCAACAATATATATTTAACCAAAACATTATTGGCTATGTTAGAACGTATTCAAGAAACTGCAACTTATCTGAAAGGTAAGATGCACACGCAGCCTGAGACAGCAATTATCCTCGGAACCGGACTTGGCAGCCTTGCAAGCGAGATTACCGAGAAGTATGAAATAAAATATGAGGATATTCCCAACTTCCCCGTTTCGACGGTAGAGGGACATAGCGGCAAACTGATTTTCGGCAAGCTGGGTGATAAAGATATTTTGGCCATGCAGGGGCGTTTCCATTTCTACGAGGGATATTCCATGAAGGAAGTAACTTTCCCCGTACGTGTGATGCGCGAATTGGGTATCAAAACCTTGTTCGTTTCTAACGCCAGCGGTGGCACGAATCCTGATTTTGAAATCGGCGACTTGATGATTATCACCGATCACATTAACTTCTTCCCCGAACATCCGTTGCACGGCAGGAACATTCCATACGGCCCGCGCTTTCCGGATATGAGCGAAGCATACGACAAAGAACTTATCCGCAAGGCGGATGCCATCGCTGCTGAAAAAGATATCAAGGTGCAGCACGGCGTGTACATCGGCACGCAAGGCCCTACGTTTGAAACTCCGGCGGAATACAAGATGTTCCGTATTCTGGGTGCGGATGCAGTGGGTATGTCTACTGTTCCCGAAGTAATCGTAGCGAACCATTGCGGCATCAAAGTATTCGGCGTATCGGTAATCACGGACTTGGGCGTGGAAGGCAAGATTGTAGAAGTCTCTCACGAAGAGGTGCAGAAAGCCGCAGATGCCGCACAGCCGAAAATGACGGAGATTATGAGGGAATTGATTAACAGAGCGTAAATAAACAGTTGAAAGTTGCTATGCAGTGTAAAGCACGTAATAGCTATTAACTTTCAACTATCAACTAATAAAGAATGGGAACAGAAATAGCAACTCTCGGTGAGTTCGGTCTCATCCGCCATCTGACCGAGGGTATTGAATTAAAGAACAAATCAAGTCAATACGGTATCGGCGACGATGCTGCTGTCCTCTCCTACCCGGCGGACAAAGAGGTGCTGGTCACCACCGATTTATTGTTGGAGGGTGTACATTTCGATTTAACGTATGTACCTTTAAAACATTTGGGATATAAATCTGCCATCGTAAACTTTTCCGATATATATGCCATGAATGGTACACCTCGGCAAATCACCGTTTCGTTGGGTCTGTCCAAGCGTTTCAGCGTAGAAGATATGGAAGAATTGTATGCCGGAGTCCGTCTCGCCTGTGAGGAATATGGAGTGGATATTGTAGGCGGCGACACGTCTTCTTCCTATACAGGGCTCACTATCAGCATCACTTGCATTGGTGAAGGTGAGAAAGGAAAAATTGTTTACCGCAACGGTGCCAAAGAGACTGACCTTATCTGCGTTTCCGGTGACTTAGGCGCAGCCTATATGGGATTACAATTATTGGAACGGGAAAAAAGTGTCCTCAAAGGCGGTGATAAAGATTTACAACCCGACTTCGCAGGCAAAGAGTATCTGCTGGAACGACAACTGAAGCCGGAAGCCCGTCGTGACATTATTCAAAAGTTGGCAGAAGAGGGTATTCTGCCTACTTCCATGATGGACGTTTCCGACGGCCTGTCATCGGAATTGCTGCATATCTGCACGCAAAGCAAAGTTGGTTGCCGCATTTATGAGGAGCATATCCCTATCGACTACCAAACGGCTGTTATGGCAGAGGAATTCAATATGAATCTGACAACTTGCGCCCTCAACGGTGGCGAAGATTACGAGCTCCTGTTCACCGTCCCCATTGCCGACCACGAAAAAGTATCTGAAATAGAAGGTATCAAGCTGATAGGACATATCACTAAACCGGAATTGGGATGCGCCCTTATCACCCGTGACGGACAGGAATTTGAACTGAAAGCACAAGGATGGAATCCACTCAAAGAGGAAACTGAAAATCCGAGTGAGGAACTGTAAAAGTTAGTGCTTACAAATTTTTTCTGCATTTTTTCTAAAGTAATAAACGCTGATACTTAGCTATATAAGCTTTTATCAGCGTTTTTTATTCCTAAACCGCTTGCATAGTCCAAAACTTTCACTACCTTTGCAACCGCAAAAGAGATAGAAATGGTGCCATAGCTCAGTTGGTAGAGCAAAGGACTGAAAATCCTTGTGTCCCCGGTTCGATTCCTGGTGGCACCACTTAGAAGAAAAGCAATTCACAGCAAACTCCTGATTTCCAAACGAAATCGGGAGTTTTTGTTTTCCGGCGGGACGCAAAAAACGGCAATATATTACCGTTTCTGGTGTTCCAAAAGGTGGAGCAAGAAAGGTGGAGCGCGAATCTCCACCGAACAGGATTATTTCTCTCTGATTTGCAGCATTTTGCGTATCAAGAAAGCGTGTATGGTTTTCTACTTTTGTACCACGAATAAAACTGTAGGAACATGAAACGAGACTCATTCAAAGTGCTTTTCTTCATCAAGAAAGCCAAGTTGCTGAAAAACGGAGAAGCCTCCGTGTGTATGCGCATCACGATAAACGGTGCGCGAGTGGAAACCAACATCCGCAAGAGCATCGACCCTGCTCTGTGGAATCAACCGAAGGAGTGTGCCAAAGGCAAGAGCCGCAAGTCCTGCGACTTGAATGCCTATATTGAAGAGGCCAGAATCAAACTGCATGGCATCTTCAACGAATTGGAAAGCGAAGGCATTCCCATCCATGCACGTCTGTTGCAGGAAAAGTTCTTCGGGCAGGACAAAGAGCCGGAGGTTGTCCGCACTCTCATTCAAACCATCCAAGAACATAACGACCAATGCCGTGAACTTGTAGGTAAGGACTATGCCCTGATTACCGTTCGCCGTTATGAAAGCTGCAAACGCTATCTGGCAGAACTTATTAGACTGAAATATGACAAGGAGGATTTGCCGTTGTCAGAGGTCAATAGTGAATTGGTACGTGCCTTTGAGTTCTACCTCAAAACGGAAAAGTCTTGTCAGCAGAATACGGTTATCCGTTATATGAAGTGTCTGAAGAAGATAACCAACCTCGCCCTTGCCAACGAATGGATAACCAAAGACCCGTTCATCGGCATCAAGTTTCATGAGAAAGAGGTTATCCGTGAGTTCTTGACAATGGATGAACTACTCACTATCTATCACAAGGAATTTCCGTTAGAGCGTATCACCATTGTCCGTGATGTCTTTATCTTTGCAGCGTTCACCGGATTAGCATTCATAGACGTGCAACAACTGGCACCGGAACATATCGTGGAAGATTCTAATGGCAACCTATGGATTCGCAAACCTCGCCAAAAGACGAAGAACATGTGTAACATTCCCTTGCTTGACATTCCGATGAAGATTTTGGAGAAATACAAAAGCCATCCTACTTGTCAAAAGAAAAATGTATTGCTCCCAGTCCCATGCAATCAGAAGATGAACAGCTACCTAAAAGAGATTGCTGATTTGTGCATGATAAACAAGACCTTGACCACACATGTAGCCCGGCATTCGTATGCAACTTCTGTTTGCCTTGCCAATGGTGTGAGTATTGAGAATGTGGCGAAAATGCTCGGTCATTCTAACATCAAAATGACACAGCACTATGCTCGTGTACTTGATTCCTCCATTCTGCGTGATATGAATAATGTTAAGTCCGTGATGTCAAAAGTAATGCAATAGGTATGGAAAGAGGAATAATCACAATCAGTAAAAACGGAGTGGTGGGTGCTCCCTCTGCACCTATATGGATGACCCAATTCGAGATAGCCGACTTTTTCGGAGTATTTTCAAGTGTTGTTCGCAAGGCGATTCAGTCAATCTACAAGAACAAGGAACTGAATGAGGTTGAAACGCAGAAGTATATTGGGCAACCGGACGGCATCAGTTATGATGTTTACAACCTTGAAATGGTTGTCGCCGTTGCGTTCAGGATATGCAGTCGAGAAAGTATCCTGTTCAGAAAGTTTGTAGTAAATGAAATCTGCATCACCAAGAAAGAGGCTTCGATAACATTGTTTCTTCCCTGTGGCAGAGGTAACAACCGATGGTATAGTTGAGGTTCATCCCGTCAGGCACTTGTTCCCGATGCTCGGATGCAAAGGTAGCGCATGGTTCAGATGGTAGCGACAAGGTCAAGCGGCAGAGCCGTTTCGGGCAGAATCTTCCTCCTGCGGAGCGTATTCAGCCCGAAAACCTTGCCTCTGCCAACCATACGCAGAAAGGGCATCCAGCAACGGAAACAAGCGACTGACGGGAAATCAGAAGAACGAGAAAAGGAACAGCTTACAGACGAAGCGGAATCTTGATGCTTCATCCGTAAGCCGTTCCTTTTTCTTTTTGTTGTAAGTCCATTGCTGCCGCAAATTATAGGGCAGACGGCAAACTGCGCTCCTTCAAGAAAATCAGATAGCTAATCAAGTTGCCCTCTGTCGGAAGGCGGAGCGGTAGCCGTCATTCAACATCCGTTCGATGTCCGATTCACGGTAAAGGATTTTGCCGCCCAACTGAATATAGGCTATCCTTCCTTCGTTGCGGTAGTATTGAAGCGTTCTTCGGCTTACCTTCAACCGTGCTGACACTTCCTTGTCAGTAAAGAAACGCTCACCGCCCAATGTCTGACGATAGTTGGCGGTCAGACGCTCGTAGCTGTCCAGCAGTCGGTCAAGACTGCCCATGAAGTGGATTATCCACTCGTTGTCTTTATTGATTAACTCATTCATGTTACTTGGATTTAGTGGGATTACTATAGATGGTGGTTAATTTGTCTTGCCCTTGAACTTCGCCTCCTTACGTCTGTCCTCCACAACGGAAACGATACGTTGCACATCTTCGGGACGGTAAAATATCTTGTGGTTTATCTGCGAGTAGGCAAGCGTACCGTTATCCCGCAGTGTTTGCAATGTGCGGGGACTGATGTTGAGCATCTGGCACACATCTTGATTGTCCATCCACTCACTCATTTTCTTTTCGCCGTGCCGCTGGCAGATGGCTTCCATACGGTGGACGAAGCGGTCGAACTTGGCGACCATCGCCTCAAATGTCTTTCTTTCGATAGATACGATTTCCATATACATCATTCTTTACTGTTATTGTTTCTTTTGCCGCAAAGGAATATATAATCCGTTATCCGACAATGGATTTTCCAAAAGTGGCAGCATATTGCGCTGATGTTGTAGTCATTGTCCTATATCGCATTTGAATGGTTCGACAACTTTGTGTATTAAAATGTATATATCAATCTTATCAGTCATACGTCATATCGATTATACATACGTCTGATAAAGCATATTACTGGTCACATATTATTATGGTCAGTTGTATTAACGTATGACCATACATACGTGTTATTATCTAAACTCAAAGGCGACTTTGTAAGGTGTAGTTCTCTTATGAAAGCTTTTTTATCAATCCGTTTCTTACGGATTCTTGTGTTCACTTGAACACAGCAAGGTATGTTTTGGGCAGCTCAAAATACTTCGAGCAGCTCAAAACGCCTTGCCCTTGCAGGAGGCTGAGTTTTCCTCCGAAGTCGGAAAACTTTTCAAACCTGCGGTGCTGCTTTTACGATTTAGATGAATCGGTATTATTCTTTAACCACTCTTTAGCCGCTTCCGTGAGCCTATATTTTTGCTTTGGGTGCTTTGGCTGTTCTGGATACTGCAGTTCAATTGCACCGTCCTCCAACGCAGGGAGGAAATAATTTTCTCGGAATGATGTACGATGTTTGAATCCCATATTTGACATTATTTCATTCATCGTTAGATAGTCTTCACTCATTGAAAAAATTATTTCTTGAACTTGTGCGGTACTTGTCCTGTTTACTTGTCCTGTTATCCTCTCTGTCAGTTTTAAGAGTGTTTGTCTTGAAGTAAGGTCGCTTGAAGGTGACGGTCACGAAACCGCCATCAGAAGCCCAAGTGGGTGCATCCACTCCTTGTGCCCTGCAAGTATTCTCATATAATCATTATCGCAGATTTTTGAAAATACAGCATAATCATGTAAACCGTTCGTTTTTTATATGTGATAAGAAATAATGGCATTTTGTGTATGTGTGTCTTGACATTTTTTGTCAATTTTATTGTCTGAATGAAATATTAGAAGTAACTTTGCACCATAAAATTATTCTACCATGCTTTTCCAAGATAAACTGAAAGAACTGCGAGAATCACATAATCTGCTGCAACGACAGGTTGCAGCAGGAATAAATATGGATACTGCCGTATATTGCAAGATTGAGAAGGGTGACAGACAAGCACGAGAAGAACAGGTGCGTCAACTGGCTCTTTTCTATGGTATTCCATATGAAGAGTTACGTCGTTACTGGCTTGCGGGGAAAGTCTATAGCCTTGTTGAGGAGGAGAAAGACGCAAACGGCATCCTTTATATGGTAGCAGAAGAAATGGGGGAATATGGCAATCATCCTACAAAAATAGAGAATAAATATGGCAAGGATTGAAGATTTTAAGGCATTCGTAGCAAGCTATAAAGAGGCTTGTGAACGTGGGGAGCTTGAAATGGCTTCGGAAGAAACCACACGTACTTGGATTAACCAAATGCTTGCTGTGTTTGGCTGGGATGTAAGAAATACCAATCAAGTATTGCAAGAAGTTCCACTTGAGATTATGGAGCGAGCGGCATTAAATGATATCGGTTCTACAAATACACGTCCTGACTATACGCTAATGAACGGGCGAGTTCGCTTGTTTTTCCTTGATGCGAAAAAACGAACTGTCAATATAAAAGAAGACAAGAGCGTTGCTTTCCAGATTCGTTCATATGGCTGGTCTATCGGTGCAAGTTATTCAGTGGTGACAAACATGGACGAACTGGCGATTTACGATTGTACGACCATGCCTCGCCACACGGATAATGCCGATTTTGCTCGTTTGGTTTACCTGAAAGCGGAAAACTATACGGATAATTTTGATTGTTTCAATCGCTTTTTGGGGCGTGAGGAAACGATAAACAATAGGCTTCGTATGAGATTTGTCGGTAAGGATTCCATCGACAAAAATTTTTCCAAGGCTTTGAATGGCGTGCGGCTCAAACTTGCACAGGCAATCATTGATGGTAACCACCGCACAATCAGTATTGTCGACATTAACCTTTGGACTCAGATAATTCTGAATCGCATATTGTTCATCCGTGTCTGTGAGGCTCGCGGGTTGGAACATGACGGGCTATTGAGGGATTTTGCCGCAACAGACTTTTGGTTACAGTTCAAAAAATCGTCTTATATCGATTTTTACGAGCATTATGATGGCCCGATGTTTACTCGGATTAGGCAGATTCAAGATTTAATTATTGACAATGCTGTCTTTGATGAGCTGTTGTCTTATTTTTACTATCCATCGCCTTATTGCTTTGATGTGATTCCGTTGAGAAGCATCAGTGACATTTACGACCTTTTTCTTGGTTATCATCTGGAATATGATGGCAATGGAATGCTTAAGAATGTATTGAAGTCGGAGTTCAGAAAAAGTAATGGAGCGGTAACAACTCCCGAGTCTATCGTCCATAACACGATAGATTGCACTATTCCCCCCGAATATCTGCAATCGCTTACCAATAAGCAAGTTCTTGACTTGAAATTCTTAGACCCTGCTTGTGGCAGTGGCGTGTTCCTTGTGAACCTTTACGATTATTTGGCAACGCAGATAGAAAACAACATAGAAGGACGAAAAGATGTTTTACCAAATCAATATCTTTATGAAAAGGACGGAAGGAAATACTTGAATATAGAAGGACGAAAACTGATAGTAAACCAATGTTTATATGGAGTTGACATTAATCAGGAGTGCGTTGAAGTGGCAAAGCTCTCGCTATCACTGAAAATAATTGATGGCTTCGAACCGAGCGATTTCGGCAATGCCGGTCTTTATGGTTCACAGATTCTGCACGGAGTGGGGGTGAACATTAAGTGTGGCAATTCACTCGTTGAGCCTGATATTCTGGAGCGCGTTTCTGATATAGCAGAAAATCTTGAAGAATTAGTAGCAACTAATGTTTTCGACTATCAGGCGGCTTTTAGCAATGTTTTCAATCGCGGTGGTTTTGACTACGTTATCGGCAATCCTCCATACGTTGAAGTAAAAAATTACAATGTC
Source organism: Bacteroides sp. AM10-21B (assembly GCF_003472565.1). Classification (NCBI taxonomy): domain Bacteria; kingdom Pseudomonadati; phylum Bacteroidota; class Bacteroidia; order Bacteroidales; family Bacteroidaceae; genus Bacteroides; species Bacteroides sp. AM10-21B. The sequence goes on from NZ_QRME01000001.1 coordinate 17,754, forward strand.
GCTTTGCCTTGTATGTCCGCATACATCAAGCAGCGTTATGCTTCGAGTAGGAATGGGAAAATAGACCTTGCCATTCCATTTATTGAACGTGGAATAGAATTGCTGAATGCTCATGGTAGTCTTGGCTACATTGTACAAAAGCGATTCTTCAAGACAGATTACGGCAATGGTATTCGCAAACTGTTGAGCGAAAGACGTTTGCTCCGCACAGTCTATGACTACGCGGAAACAGATTTGTTTGAGGACAGAATAACCTACATTGCCATTGTTGTGTGCGACAAGTCTGCTACAGACAACGATATGATTAAGTACATTAACAGCACCAATAACGAATGTATTGAAATAGCCAAAGAGACGATTACAGAAACTCCATGGTCGTTTGAAAACTACCAGACCACGGCACTGCGGGTAAGACTCGCAAACGAACTGGGAACGTTAGGAGAGGTCTGCAACATCAAGGTTGGTGTGCAAGTGTTATGGGACGAGGCTTTCCACATAGCAGTTGACCACATTGATGAGAATTATATCTACGGAAGTACAGCACTTTGCGGGAAACTGCAAGTGGAGCGTGGAGCTTGCAGGGTGTTGCTTTGCAACGAACACTTTGTGCCGTTGTCTGTTCGTGAAAACATGACCTGCATATTGTTTCCGTATGATGTGACGGATGGCAATGTCCAGCCTGTCCTGTTCTCTGATTACGAACGCCGCTATCCTTTGGCTGGTCGTTATCTGCGAGAGAACCGCACTCTGATTGAAGAGAATGTGCAAACCGTACCTGACCGTTTCCCGACATTAGACCGCGATGAAAACTGGCATTTGTTCACCCGCGCCAATAACCACAACGCTGTTTACAAGAAGCTTTGCATACCCATGACCACGCAGAACCCACAAGCAGCGGTCGTAATGCAAGAGGATGCTTATTGTGACAATGCCAATATGTTCTTTGTGCAGATACCGGAAGTGACAGACGATAAACTGTACGCAATGGCGGCTGTAATCAACTCTACACCGTTTGCCTATTTTGCCAAGTCAATAGCCAATCCACAGCAAGGAGGTTTCTATAAGTTCAATAAACAGTTCCTCGCTCCAGTTCCATTTCCGCGCATGGAATTTATCATGTTCAGAGAACGAATGCAGCAACTCGCAAGAGTGGCACGACGTATTGAAGAAACTAATACGGCAATCACAACCAACATTTCTTCCGCCTCTCGCCTATATCCGTTATTGAACAACCTTTGGAACGAGGTTGATTGTCTGTGTTGTGAGCTCTACGGATTGAACGATTCTGAGAAAGAAATCATCATGTCAACCCCTCGTACCGACCATCACTATGAATAAAGAACTGCAAAACATAATCTCACGCTATACCGAGCAACAACTTTGCTTGGACAGTATTGTTGTTTCGTCTTTCGTCAAGAATAATGCTTTGATTGTCCGTGGCGGATTGCTTGCCAATTACTATCGCAACGATGTGCCGAGCGTTGGCATCAAGTCGATAGAGGATGTTATCAACGTGTTCGAGTTGGCAATCCCCAAAGAAGAGAAAACAAAAAACGGTGCGGTTTATACTCCGAAATACATTCGCGATTACATTCTGGAGAGAGTTGTAGCCACACATAGAAAACCATTGCAAGACTGTCTTGCAATCGATATTGCTTGCGGTTGCGGCTCATTCCTATTTTCACTTGCCGACTATCTGCACACCCATTGCGAATTGTCATATCGTGAAGCAGTACATCGTCTTTACGGTGTGGACGTAAGTGAATTAAGTGTAACGCGCTGCAAAATTCTTCTTTCGTTGGCTGCGTTGCAGAATGACGAGATACTGACGGATGAGGATTTTTGCATCTGTCAGGGCAATTCACTTGATTTTGATTTTGCGGCAATGCCGGGAGTGGCAGAAAACGGTGGTTTTGACATCGTTGTAGGTAATCCGCCGTATGTCCGTGCAAAGCATATTGACGCAGAGTCAAAGGTGTTGCTTTCTCGTTGGCAAGTGGCTCGGTGTGGAAACGCAGACCTCTATCTGCCGTTTTTCGAGATTGCTTGCAACATTCTTCGAGAGGACGGGGTATTGGGCTACATCACGCTCAATTCGTTCTTCAAAAGTGTGAACGCAAGACTATTGCGTGGTTATTTTCGCAGTACGAACGCAGCTCTTGAAGTCGTTGATTTCGGAGACCAACTCATCTTTGGCAAAACGCTTGCCTATACCTGCATTGTTTTAATTGACAAACTGGGTGAGCCTGGAGTATGCTATACAAAAGGACAGATAAACGTTAATGACTTTGCTGAAACACCGGCACACTTCAACCTCATACCATACAGCGACCTTGATGACCATAAAGGTTGGAATCTTAACAACGCTGAAATCCTGCAAAACATTCGCAGGATAGAGAGTGTGGGGCGTCCGCTCGGCGAATTATTCCAAATAAAGAACGGCATTGCAACCCTCGCCAACAATGTTTATATATTCCGTCCTACGCACGAGGACGAGATGTTTTTCTATCTACAGGTTGGAGATATGGAGTTTCCTATTGAAAGAGGAATTTGCCGAGACATCATAAAACCGAACATTCTGCACACAGAAGAAGAAATACCCGACATCATAGAAAAGGTGATATTTCCATACGATGAGAATAATAAAGTTATAGCCGAAGCAGTATTTATGAGCAAATACCCGGAAGCGTACAAGTATCTGTCACTTAATAAAATAAAATTGTCGCAGCGTGATAAAGGAGAAAAGACCTACGAGGCATGGTATGCTTTCGGACGTTCGCAAGCTACTTGTGATCGTGGCCGTAAGCTATTGTTTCCTTACATGACCGACCATCCGCGTTTTGTCTATACTGATAACGAGAATATGCTCATTTATTGTGGCTATGCCATTTTCAGCGAAAACGAAGAAGAGCTCCTTGTGCTGAAACGCATTCTCGAGTCTTCAATTTTTGACTACTATATGCAACACACCGCCAAACCCTATGCCACAGGATACTATTCCTATGCAAAAAATTATGTAAAAGGGTTTGGAATACCTGTACTGAGCAGCAAACAACGTGTAAGTTTGCTTTCGTTACAAGACTCAAAGGACATAAATACTTATGTTAAAGGGTTATATAGCATAAACTATTAAATTCACAAAATATACTACAATAAGAATATTAGATATGGAACAAAAGTCTAATGTACAATATAGAGCAGAAAAAGAATACAAGAACAGCCGTGAAAAGTTCTTTCTTTTGCTGCGTGAGATTATCTCAAATGCTATACATGCTGTATTAATTAGAAAAACTAAAGAGGAAGATTATATTCCCAAACTGAATTTAAACATAGCATTTGATGATTCTCAATGTAAAATTGAGTTATCAGATAATGGCGAAGGGTTCAACGAAAAGAATCGAAAATACTTTGAAGAGTTAGATCGAAGGAATCCAGAAAAGGAAAAACTTAACTTTCATCCTTTAGGGCAAGGACGTTTAGCGATTATTTTTTTTGCTGATTCTGCTGAATACGAAACTGTGTATAAAGATGAAAATGGTAAATTTAACAAGAGAACTATACCGTACCCAAGTACATCAGAAGGTCTTTTTAGTTTTTCTGAATTTGAGGAAGAAAAATCGGGTAATAGTACCTATACAAAATTGACAATTCTAATTAATAAACAACAAACATTTGGTAGAGCTAAAACTTTCTTTAAAAATTATTCAGATTCTAAATCGTTTAAACAATGGTTTATAGAAACATTTTTCCCTTTCATAATAAACAATGAAACACTTGTTGTAAACATCTCCTTAAATGGAGATGAGGTTACTATTAGGAAAAGTAATATAGTAGCAGAAACGATAAGGAAGCCATTTGAATTAACACTTTCAGATGATAATAGGCATTCTTTTTCATTATGGTTGATTAAGAATGATGGAATAATGCATGGTGACAATCCGATTACATGTTTTGCTAGAAATCTAAGGGCAAACTTATCTATAGGCAAATTGAACTATTCTATAGATAATAGAGAGGGTTATACGTTGTATTTAACATCTGATTTTTTTGATGAGTATGTTGATACAAAAGGGGAAAGAATAGATGTCTCATGCGATGATATTACAAGTATCCAGAATAAGATAAATGAAATTCTGAATGAACAATTCAAAATTGTAATCGCGAACAATCAAAAAGTATCTAAGAAGAATTTAAAAGCATTCCAAAAGAAATATCCTTCACTTGAAGCATTTGTCACCGAGGACAGTATTATTGGAGATAAAAATATTGTAAATGAACGAGAAATTATACAATCGGCGATAGATGAAAAAAGCAGAATTGAAAAAAAGTTTTGGAATCAAATTGATAAATCTCCAATAAACGAAGAAGACGAGCGATTTAGTGATTCGGATGAATGCCATAAACTTTTAAATTCAAGTTTGCACATCTATGTAAAACATCGCGAAAGCGTACTTAAGCGATTACATTCACTAATTCAAAAATTTGATAAAAATGGTGAAAGCAAACCAGAATTAGAAAGTACCGTTCACGAGTTATTTATTAATAGAGGAACAACTTTAAGTGATTCTTCTAACATTAACCATTTGCATAATTTGTGGATTCTTGACGATAAATTTACAACTTTCTCAAATAATTTTAAGGCGAAAAGTACTAAATCAGGACAAGCCTTATCCGATGTGTATATTTGGGCAGATGATCCAGAAAAGACAAAACAAATTTTGATATTTGAATTAAAATCAACTACCAAAGCCCATAACGCCGGCGATAAAGAGGAAGGCATGATAGCGCAAGTAAAAAGATATGCGCAAGATTTTTATAATAATCCCGTAAAGGTTATCAATTGGAAGGTAGAGACAAAGCGAGTACAGTATACAGGTATTATATTGGCAAGAAAGACTGATATAGATAAAGAATTAAGTTCCAACAATGTGAGTCGTGGATATTATCAGATTCCGTTTTTAGAAGATTCTTGGTACGGTGATGATGATTTTTCAATAAATAATAGTCCTAAGAACAAAATACCAATAAGAATTGAATTGTATTCTTTTGAGGACATTTACAATTTAGCTAAAAGTAGAAATGATGTATTCTTTAGATTATTAAAGCGAGAATTTGAGTTCCTTGAAGATGACAACTAAAAGATGTAACTATGACAGTAGAAAACAAAATAATACTCTATCAGGACGATGATGAGATAACTCGTGTGTCTGTGCGTTTTACCGATGAAGATTTGTGGTTGACACAAAATCAGTTGGCGGAGATATATTGTACGACAAAGCAGAATATCAGTCAGCACATAGACAACATCCTAAATGATGGAGAATTAGACCCAAATCGAACTGTAAAGGATTTCTTGACAGTTCGGCAAGAAGGTAAACGCCAAGTGCAACGCAGTGTTCTACACTACAACCTTGACATGGTCATCGCTTTGGGCTATCGTGTCCAGTCTCAGGTGGCGACTCGCTTTCGCCGTTGGGCCACCCAACGGCTTCATGAGTATATTCAGAAAGGATTTGTGATGGATGATGAGCGGTTAAAGCAAGGCGGTAATCGGTATTTCCGTGAGTTGCTGCAACGCATCAGGGATATTCGTAGTAGTGAACGCAACTTCTATCAACAGGTTACGGATATTTATGCAACTGCCACGGACTATGACCCACGCGATGAGATGACAAAGATGTTTTTTGCCACTGTGCAGAACAAATTGCATTATGCCGTTCACGAGAATACGGCAGCGGAAGTTATCTACAATCGCGTGGACAATGAAAAGCCATTTGTGGGCATGACGAACTTCAAGGGTAACTATGTGACCAAGGATGACGTGAAGATTGCCAAGAATTATCTGTCGGAGATTGAACTTCAACGTTTGAACTTGCTTGTCTCCGGCTTCTTGGACTTTGCAGAGTTCCAAGCATTGGAAATGAATCCCATGACCATGAAAGATTGGATAGAGGCACTTGACAATCAGATTATCGCTCACAAACGAAAGGTCTTAATTGGCAAGGGGAACATTTCGCATAAGCAAGCGGTTGAGAAGGCAGAAAAGGAGTTTGAAATCTACCGCAAACGTGAAATGGAACTGCTTGAAAGCGATTTTGATAGGGAAATCAAAAGATTGAAAGATAGTAACGACTATGGCTCAAAATAATATTATTATCTTTGAACCAGAAGTCATTCTTTGGCAGAGACGGTTCACGGAATACAATCGTTAAAAAGTGGAAGTATAGGAAGACATGACTCTATACTAATGTTAGGCAGGAATACAATAACCGTCGATTGCGGAAATTAAGTTTCAATAGAATTGCAATGAACATTAAGAGCATATATAATTAAGTATTGCATCTTTTGTTCAAACTGTATTCCACACTTGCTCTGCCTGTTTTAGATGGTATATGAAAATGAAACAGAAATTACAAAGTTAAAAACAATGACGATATCATTTTTACGAGCAAAACATGGTGACTGTATAAACATCCGTCATAATGATAAGAATGTAATTATAGATTCAGGCACGCCAGATTCCGATGCATATTCTTGTTTGATTGATGAAGTAAGAGCACAAGGTCAGCGAGTTGATCTTCTTGTTATAACCCATTATGATTATGACCACATCGGAGGAGTGTTTGCTATGGATTCAGATAATTGGGAAATAGTTGACAACGTGTGGTTCAATTCCGCACAAATGGTAATGCCGACTGTAAATAAAGAAAATTATCTATCTATTCGTCAAGCCAATTCAGTACAGAGCGCTTTGGAAGATTTTCATGTAAAATGGGACAGAGAATTAACACGAGGCAAAGTATTTGAACTAGGGAATAACTGGTTGCTGAAAATCCTATATGGTGGTTGTGACAAAATATTGGATGGGGTGGGAGAATTTCTGTCGTCTCCCAAATGCGACTGGAATGCTACGTTTGAAGAGCTGGAACACTATCTGAATGACAATGTATTAGATACTACAGAAGTCAACGCTTCTTCAATTGTATTGTTACTTACTGATGGCGAGCACAACTATCTATTTCCTGGCGATAGTACGCCCCAAGTCTTATTAGATGCATTATCCGACTATTCTGAGACCAATCCCCTGCGTCTTGATTTGCTAAAGCTCCCTCATCATGGCAGTTACAAGAACATCACACACGAGATTTTGAAAAAAATTATATGCTCGGATTACGTAGTACTCACGAACGGTAAGGTTCATTTTCATCCGAATAAAAAAATGATGCTTAAGGTATTGAACTGGGGACGTCGTACAGATGATAAAATCCGTTTTCATCTTAATTATCACCAAGAGCTAAGTGAAAAGCTAAAAATATCCGAAGCAGAACAGAAAAAGTATAAATTTGAGCTGGATGGACAAACTGAATTTAAAATATAATGCCTGCAAAATAGATGCGAGGGTAGCGGGCCAAGATAGTCATGGGTCAGGATTTTTATACGTCACATCTCCCGGTAGTAAATATAATTATGTTGTCACAGCTAAACACATCCTGTCAGAAGACTCTACTGTAAATCCACAACTATCAGATATCACTGATTTGTCAATTATGGTCGCAGCAGAGGAAGGCTTTGTTACTTTAGAGGTGTATTCTGAAAGTTTGGATGAAAATATATTTTTCCATCCTCGTTGGGATGTTGCCATAATCCGTGTACGAAAATCCTATCTGCCACGAGTTGTCAAGGTCTGGATGAAAAACTATAGCGAGATAAATAAGGAGTGTCTTCTTAAATGTCACGCTTGTCCTAATTTTGGGCGAGATCATTCTATACCTTTTGAGCTAAATTATCATCCTGACGATAAGCATTTGGTACATTGCAATAGCGAGATTAAAAATATCCATCATTATCATGGAATTTCAGGCGGTGGCGTATATCTTGCAGATGCTCCCTATATGGTGAGTGTTATTTCAAAGTATCCCTTTGTTGATTTTGAAATGAACCAGCTTATGCTCGCCCAAGTAGATTGGGACGAGATAAATGAAATGCTTTATGAAAGGAAGTGGCAGAAATTAGGAAGAGGAGCTTCTACTAAAACTCGAATAGCACAGGACAAAACCATCATTGACCTACGAGAGATGAGTGTTAATGGAACGAGATTGAATCTTGATACTGCACTAAAGAATTTGCGCCGCGATATGATTGACGATTGGTTTTTCGACCCATTGCAATATGTGGATTTATGCAATCAAGATTTTGTCCTCGACTATTTTTCGAGCCAAGATGTTCGTGAACATTACAAATTCCAGAAAATGGAAGTGTTATATATTCCTAAGGAATCTTTGGTGCAGCGTAAGGCCATGGTCGGTAATTTTGTTGATCGTTTGCTTTACATTGCTATTGTAAAAAAATTGGCACCGTTGATGGAGGAATATATCTCCTCTCGTGTTTATGCAGCTCGTCTTAATCGTTCTGAGGATAATTCACTTATAGCAAACGGTGTAAATCAGTGGATAAAGATGAATTATCTAATTGACGAATGGCTCGAAAAAGGAGAGGGATGCCTATTCAAGTGCGATGTGGTGAATTATTTTGATAACATATCGCATGCGACGCTTATAGGCTTCTTACGTGAAATTGCAACTGATGCGGATGCTCTCAACGCAATAAAATTGCTTGAGCAAATGTTTTCAGAAATTTCGGACTCCCAAACGAACTGTGGACTTCCACAAAACAGTGACGCATCCTCATTATTGGCGACCTTCTATCTCAGTCATGTTGATATCCAGATTCAGGCACAAGCTATAGAATACTGTCGCTTTATGGATGACATTTATTTTATGGCACCAGATTATTTTAGTGCCCGCAATGTGTTGCAATCGCTCGAAGGTGAATTGCGTCGTCTTAATCTTTGCCTAAACTCCTCTAAGGTGGTTTGTATAACCCTCGAAAACAAAAAGGAGGTCGACGAATTTCGTGAAGGACTGAGTCTATATAATCACACTAATCAAAAGATAAAACAACTCATCAGGAGCGAAGATCTCGGACGACGCGAAAACGGCATCGCTTTATTAGTAAACACTCTTCACGAAATCATGGATTCGTTAAAAAGAAATTCTAAAGAGCATACAAAAGATATACAACGTAAAAAGAAATTCCTTCTCTACATACTTTGTAACTATCCAATTACGCTTGTGTCATATTGGGATTATTTCTATAGGAATATGCTTTTCTTCCTTGACACCTTAAAGGTTGCACCTGTTGATACACCTTTAATTTGTAGGTTGATTTCTTGTGTAAAGCATGATCGGGATTTAGACGATGCCAAACGCATGATTGCAAACATGCTTATGCGTAAGGAGTGCGACATCTATCCTTGGCAGGCATATCATTTTTGGCTGCTCATGGCTCATCTGAAATACAATGATGAACAGTTGGTGAGATATGCTGCTGTAGAATTAGAGCGAAACGACGCCACGCATCGCATAGAAAATGCAGCGATAATAATTTATTTGTGCTCGGTGCGTCCTGCCTACGTGCGAGTTATCATGAATATGCTTGGCAAGCAAAGATTCCATGGTTATATGCAGATAAGGGCGGCATTGATAGCATGTCGTTCCCTTAATCCGGAATCTGTGTCAGGTATGCTACCCGTGAACCTTAAGCCCCTTGCTTCGATGTCAGTGTTCCTGCATCGGAATAAAGAAAAAGAACTCACTCTGATGGGACAAGTTTCATCCTATCTTTTCAAATCCCCCAATAAGAACCTATACACCGATATGTACTCTGGCTTATGAGAAAAGAAAAAGAATATGTGGTAATCTATCTTGATTGTTGTCTTTATGGCTGTGACGTAGCAGACGATCAGCGCATAGTAATCAATTTGACAAGAAATGGGCTCTTCTATCACGACAGAATCATTACGTGTCAGATAACGGAAGTTATCCATTTGCTTTGTAATAATTATGGTGGTATCAGTAGATTTGATTTGCTTGATTTTGAATGTCTAGACCTGCAAATTCGCCAATCCGTGGAGTATTGTGAAGAACAGAATGAGTGCTGGTCTCCACATGAAATGGTTTTGTATTATACTGGTCGGGAACTGCCGTTGCGACCCGAGGAACAACATGAAGAAGCACTTAGACTTATGATAGACTGTTATCAGGAAATGAAAAGGCGAGGAGAAGAAGAATGGCCACGTATTGAGAAAATAGAAATACCCGTAAATCGTGTGCTGTATGATTTAGTCGCTCGTGGCATAGAGTTTCGGAATGATCAACTTGAGGAGTTTTGTCAGGTGCAGCATAAAAAGCTCTATCGTGCCCTAAATCGAATTCAGCTTGATTCCGGTCAGGTGCAGCCGAATTTGGAGGCTTTGTATAATCAATTGAATCTTCCAATTCATTATCTGAAATATGGGAGATTAAAGGCTTTATGTAAGAAATACCCTGAGCTTCAACCATTTCGTGATGCGGAAAAAGCGGAGCGCAATCTTAGGATACTTACATATTTGAGTGCTATAAGGAAGAATCTGAATATAGTCACGCCTGTAGTAAAACCCGTGGGTAGTCGCACATCGCGTATTATTTTGCGTAATCCGTCATTACAAAATATGAGCAAAGAATTTCGTGGACTATTTAACTGCTCCCATCAGACCTTTGTCAATCATAGATATTTGTATGTGGACTACAGTCAGTTTGAAGCAGGTATACTTGCGGGTCTTACGAATAGGAAAGAATTGATATCCCTTTATGAAAAAAACAGGATTTATTCAGAAATTGAGAGAATCGCTAATTGCGATAGATCAGAGGCTAAGATTCTCTTTTACTGTTTTATCTATGGAGGGGTATGCGCTAAGAAACTTAAAGGATTCTTTAATCGTTATTGCTCTGAAGGCGATTTAGAATCACTGGTAAACGCTCCTAAAGTTTCTTCCTTTTTGGGAAACAGCAGAATTCTTAATATGGATACTGATTGCCATAAAATACTTAATCACAGGATTCAAAGCATAGGGTCACTTATATTCAAGCAGGCTTTAATCGATGTCTATAATCGCTATCGTTGGAAAGTAGATCTCGTTCTTCCGCTTCATGATGGAGCTCTGTATAAAATCATAGATGATGAAATTACTGATGAGGATATTTGTCGTATCTATCGTGAGGCATTTCGGAAATATTTTCCCGGCTTATCTCCCTTGGTAAAACCTCAACAATTCTTTCCAGAAGGGGAATAATTACATCATCGCTTAATTCTTTTGGTTTTTCAATCAGAATCACTACCTTTGCTGCGTGAAACCACATGCAGCGATGCGCAGAACGCAGAAGTCCAACGGTGGAGCAATAGGAGGAGATTGCTGTTGAGGCGATTCTGAAAAGTGATGATATAGAGCCGCTTGGGCGTAGATTACGATTCCTGGTGGCACCACTTTTCAAGAAAGAAAAACGATGTAAATCCCTGAATTTCAAAGAAGTTCAGGGATTTTTCTTTTCCAAGAATAGGCAAAATTAGGGATCAACGTAAAAACCTGAGGGATTTTCTTTTTTATGCATACAACATAGTCAGTCTATATAAAAAGAAAATCCCTCAGGTTTTTACGTTGATCCGATAATCTTTATACATATACCGCAAGAAATATCCGATTCACAACAAAGAAAAGACTCATTCATTGAATATAAACGTTCAATGAATGAGTCCTTTTTACCGGTGGAGCTGGAGGGAATCGAACCCTCGTCCAAACGAGGAAATCATAAGCTTTCTACATGCTTATCTTTGCCTAAATTTTCGTGTAACGACAGAACCAAAGCCATCAACCGTTACCTTATCCTCTAAAGTTTCATCCGCACTCCGAGGCAAGTACGAACTATCCCCGATGTAACTGCACCACTTTGCCGGAACGCTTCGGAGCAACAGCTTCCGAGTGATGTCTCGTCCCAACACCTTGTGTCGGGATTAAGCTAATCTACTATGATTCGATTAAGCAGCAAGAGCAAATTGTCTTTCGCCAGATAAAATTTTGAAGACTGAGATTTAAGTGCAAATCAACGACGCACTGCATGCTTACTTACCATTTCTGCCCGCTGTCAAATCCAGTCAACCCCGGATATTTATAACCTGCAGCAGTTATGTGGCGGCAAAGATACGAATTAATTTCCGTATTATAATTCCTGTCCGGCAAATTATTTGTTTCAACGCACGAAACCGATAGTTTCAACCGTATGGAACAAAACTCTCCCATGTCATGGACAATAAATGTCCGTAGTCCGGACAATTTTGTCCTCCTCTGTTTCCGAAAATCCATATCTTTGACACCCGAAGAAAACTATTAAAAGCATACCATACCATGAAGAGATTGATTGTAGCCGCCTTGCTATTGGGCAGTGGCGCATTACTGTCGGCACAGAAAACCATAAAGCTACCGGCACATTACAAGCCGGTGAGAAACGAAATGTACCATAAGGGTTGGATAGACTTCAACAAAAACGGTATCAAAGATACATACGAAGATCCCGCTGCAACGCTCGAAGCCCGCATAGAAAACCTCTTGGAGCAGATGACACTCGAAGAAAAGACCTGTCAAATGGTTACCCTCTACGGCTACAAACGAGTGCTGAAAGACGACCTCCCTACCCCCGAATGGAAACAGATGCTTTGGAAGGACGGCATCGGCGCTATCGACGAGCATCTGAACGGCTTCCGGCAATGGGGACTGCCGCCTTCGGACAATGAAAACGTCTGGCCCGCCTCACGCCATGCCTGGGCACTGAACGAGGTACAACGCTTCTTTGTCGAAGACACCCGCCTCGGTATTCCCGTAGACTTCACCAATGAGGGTATACGCGGCATAGAGAGTTACAAAGCCACCAACTTCCCCACCCAGCTGGGCTTAGGGCACACATGGAACCGAGAACTAATCCGCCAAGTAGGACTTATCACCGGACGAGAGGCACGTATGCTGGGCTATACCAACGTCTACGCTCCCATTCTCGATGTAGGTCGGGACCAACGCTGGGGACGCTACGAAGAAGTCTACGGTGAATCTCCCTACCTCGTTGCCGAACTGGGCATCGAAATGGTACGCGGACTGCAACACAATCATCAGGTAGCCGCCACCGCCAAGCACTTTGCCGCATACAGCAACAACAAGGGAGCGCGTGAAGGTATGTCACGCGTAGATCCGCAAATGTCACCGCGCGAAGTAGAGAATATCCACATCTACCCCTTCAAGCGGGTAATCCGCGAAGCCGGATTATTGGGCGTAATGAGTTCCTACAACGACTACGACGGCATTCCCATACAAGGCAGCTACTACTGGCTGATGACCCGCCTGCGTCAGGAAATGGGATTCCGCGGATATGTAGTTTCGGACAGTGATGCGGTGGAATATCTCTACACCAAGCACAACACCGCCAAAGACATGAAAGAGGCCGTACGCCAAAGTGTGGAGGCAGGACTCAACGTGCGCTGTACATTCCGCTCGCCCGACTCTTTCGTACTTCCGCTACGCGAACTCGTAAAAGAAGGCGGACTGAGCGAAGAGGTTATCAACGACCGCGTGCGCGACATTCTTCGGGTGAAATTCCTTATCGGACTGTTCGACACTCCCTACCAAACCAATCTTGCCGGAGCGGACGAAGAAGTGGAAAAAGAAGCCAATGAAGCCGTTGCCCTGCAGGCATCCCGCGAGTCCGTTGTATTACTGAAAAATGCAGACGGCACACTTCCGTTGAACATCGACCGAATAAAGAAGATTGCCGTTTGCGGTCCGAATGCCGATGAAGAAGGTTATGCTCTGACCCACTACGGGCCACTTGCCGTAGAGGTCACCACGGTTCTCGAAGGAATACGCGAGAAAGTGCAAGGCAAGGCAGAGGTGCTTTACACCAAAGGCTGCGACCTCGTAGATGGACACTGGCCTGAGAGTGAAATTATAGAATACCCCCTCACCCCTGCCGAACAGGCCGAGATAGACCGTGCCGCAGCCAATGCCCGCCAAGCTGATGTGGCAGTAGTGGTATTGGGCGGCGGTCAGCGTACCTGCGGCGAGAACAAGTCACGCACAAGTCTGGAACTTCCGGGACACCAATTAAAGCTACTCCAAGCGGTACAAGCCGTGGGAAAGCCCGTGGTATTGGTATTGATTAACGGCCGTCCGCAGTCCATAAACTGGGCAGACAAGTTTGTACCCGCCATTCTCGAAGCTTGGTATCCGGGGTCCAAAGGCGGCACGGCAATAGCCGACATCCTCTTTGGCGACTATAACCCGGGCGGCAAGCTGACGGTCACTTTTCCCAAGACTGTAGGCCAGATACCGTTCAACTTCCCCTGCAAACCGGCTTCACAGATTGATGGCGGCAAGAATCCCGGACCGGACGGCAATATGTCGCGCGTCAACGGTGCGCTATACCCCTTCGGCTATGGTCTGAGCTACACTGACTTTAAGTATTCCGACCTCGAAATTACTCCCAAAGTAATCACTCCCGATCAGAAAGCCACCGTACGGCTAAAAGTAACCAATACCGGCAAACGTGCAGGCGATGAAGTGGTACAGCTCTATATCCGTGATATCCTAAGCAGCGTCACCACCTACGAAAAGAACCTTGCCGGCTTTGAGCGCATCCACCTGAACCCCGGAGAAACCAAAGAGGTGACTTTCACACTGGACCGCAAGCACCTCGAACTACTGAACGCCGACATGAAGTGGACAGTAGAACCGGGAGAATTCGCCCTTATGGCAGGCGCTTCTTCCGAAGACATCCGCCTGAACGGCATACTCACCGTAGAAGATTATCAAAGCCGTCTGCAAGCACTCGAAAGCCGGAAACCCGTCAGCCCCGTAACGGCAAGTACCGATATGGAAAACGCATCGAAGGTGCTCGACGGAGAAATCAACACCGCTTGGCAAGGCAACAAGGGAGACTATATCACCTTTGCCCTGAAGAACGGAGCCAAAATAGACGAAATATCCATCGCCTTCAAACGTGAGAACAAGCTGCCCGCAGAATTTGAAATACAGCTTTCGGGCGGTGGCGGACAATTCCTGACGGTTTACTCGGGTACTGTCAGCCGGTACGACCAACTCATCTCCTACTCTTTCAAAGGAACGACTGCCAGTGACTTGCGTATTGTAGTGAATGACGACCGCGTAGGAATAGCGGAGGTACTCATTCCAACATTCAACTATTAGTTAATCTTTCGTAAATGGGTTCCGGGAATAAAGAACTTCGTTAACTTTGTTTTTTAATTCACAGTTATAAACAGACAGAGAAATATGAAGAAAAAGATGATATGGCTTGCCGGGCTTTTAATAGCCACAAGCACCTATGCCCAAACGGATGTCAGCACCGGCATAATGCGCGGTAAGGACTACGGAGTAACTTATCTCCTGCCCAAAACCGAAATAGAGATTGTAGTGGAAGCTACCAAACACACGTATATGCCCGGAGAGTTCTGCAAGTATGCAGACCGCTACCTGCGCATGAGCAATGTGTCTGCCGACCCGGATATCTATTGGACCATCGATAAGTTGCAAACACGTGTTACAGGCGTGCCCGACAAAGATAATGTCTACTTCGTCAAGCTGAAAGACAAGACCGTAGCCCCGCTAATGGAACTTACCGAAGACGGCATCGTACGTTCCATCAATATGCCGCTCAGCAACCGCACAATACCGGCAACCAAGATAACCGCTGCCGCACAAGAGATTATAGACCCGCGTAAGTTTCTGACGGAAGAGATACTCATGGCAAGCTCCAGAGCTAAAATGGCGGAGTTGGTAGCCAAAGAAATCTACAACATCCGCGAAAGCAAGAACGCCCTTCTTCGTGGCGAAGCCGACAATATGCCGCAGGACGGAGCACAACTCAGAATCATGCTCGACAACCTGAACCTGCAGGAGCGTGCCATGACAGAAATGTTCTCCGGTACCTTGAAAGAAGAACCTCAGACGTTCACTATCCGTATCACACCTAAAGAAATGAACAACGAAGTGGCTTTCCGCTTTTCCAAGCGATTAGGCGTAGTAGCCAATGATGATTTGGCAGGCGAACCGTATTATATTTCCGTAACTGATATGAAAACTCCCGCCATTCCCGAAGACGACGGTAAAAAGAAAGTAGACGGAATCGCCTACAACGTTCCGGGACGTGCCCATATCACACTGACAGGCAACAACAAAAAATTATTTGACGGTGAACTGCCCATCACGCAGTTCGGTACGATAGAATACCTTGCGCCCGTATTATTCAACAAAAATTCCACTGTGAAAGTGCTGTTCGATACAGCTACAGGCGGGCTGATAAAAGTAGACAGAGAAAACAATTAAAGGGTTAAAAGTTGAGAGTTGAAAGTTTCAACTCTCAACTTTTAACTTTCAACTGCACAAACCCATCCTTCTGCAACTGCGTAATATAAGTCGTGACGCGGGAAGGGTAATCAGATTCATTTTGAAAATGTTCGGCAAGCAGAGTGATTATTTCCTGCACAGTCCGCTGTCCGTCTATCAAAGCCCATACGGCAGTTCCATGCTCTTCCAGTTTCACATGAATATCAGCCGACATACTTTTCGGCAATAAGAAACGCCGCATCCAGTCATATTTAAACCGGGGAAAGGAGAGCACTGCGCACTCCCCTTCCCATTCGGTTGTGATGTGTCCGCACCGGGCGGGAACAACATCCAATAAGTTTACTTTTCCGTTTGTCCCTGACATTATCGTTATCAATCTTTGATGTTGGGTTCTTCCAAACCAAGTCCTTTCTTCTTATCGACAATCTTGAGGATAAATCCCAGCACCAAAGCAGCAACGCCAAGACAGGCAAGCATCACAAGCGGTGCGGTGTAGTCATACGATACGGCAGCCTCTTCCGGAGTA
This sequence comes from Bacteroides sp. AM10-21B, assembly GCF_003472565.1. Taxonomy (NCBI): domain Bacteria; kingdom Pseudomonadati; phylum Bacteroidota; class Bacteroidia; order Bacteroidales; family Bacteroidaceae; genus Bacteroides; species Bacteroides sp. AM10-21B. Next base: position 34,559 of record NZ_QRME01000001.1, read on the forward strand.
ATCACGCCATTCTTCAAGTCAGCAACAAGCTGCGTATTGGTTTTGTCGAGCACCTTTCCGATAAGAAGCGGGAAGAGCCAAAGACCGATATTCTGAACCCAGAAGATAAGCGCATAAGCACTACCTATAATCTTGGCATCAACCAGTTTGGGTACGCTGGGCCATAAAGAAGCGGGAACCAGTGAGAAACTTGCTCCAAGCACCAAGATAGTAAGATAAGCTATCATGACACCTCCTACCGCATTGTCTTTGAATTCCGGAAGTACAAATGCAAAAGTAAGATGGCAAAGCACAAGCAGCATGGAACCAATCATCAGCATCGAAGCCGCCTTACCTTTATGGTCAACATAGTTACCAAGTATCGGGGTTATACCCACAGCCAGCAAGGGGAATACGGCAAACACCGTTTCTGCACTTTGGCGCATATAGCCCATGTAGCAGAAGACAACCAACAATACCCCGGCAAGGGTAAGCAAGCCGTACTTCATGCTTACTTTCTTCATAAAATTACTTGCAAAAGAAGCGCCTGCAACAACCAGCATGATGCAATACTGGAGAATCGTCACCGTATTGGTGGCCCAGAAAGAATCGGAAGGTACTTCCTTGAATACCAGATTGCATTGCAACATATTCACGGCATACTTCTGGAACGGGAATATGGCTGAATAATAGAGCACGCAAAGCAACGCCACCAACCAGAATCCGCTACTTGACAGAATAGTACCGAGGTCGCTTATCTTAAACGGATCGTCCTTCTCCTCAGCCTCACCGGTCTGCGCATCCAGCTTTTTATCCATGAAGAAATAGACAATGAACATGATAAGTGCAATCAGCAACAATACAACGCCAAATGCCACCGAACGGGAAACATCGATAACGCCCCCTAACTTGGCAAATACCGGAGAGAATATCATGCAAGTGGCAACTCCCAAACGGGCAAGGGCCATTTCCGAACCCATGGCAAGAGCCATCTCACGGCCTTTGAACCACTTAACGATACCACGGGATACAGTAATACCCGCCATTTCGACACCACAGCCAAAAATCATGAAACCTATTGCTGCAAACTTGGCTGATGCCGGCATACCTTTATAGAATGGTGAAATGCCCAGTTCGTCAAAACCGGGGATATAGTTCAGATTGTTGGTAAACCAAGTCTGAAGTCCGCTTGTCTGAAAAGCGTCTGTCACCGCATACCAGTTAATGGTGGCACCGACAAGCATCACAGCTCCGGAAAGGATTGCAGTGAAGCGTACTCCCATTTTGTCGAGGATAATACCTGCGAAAATAAGGAAGAACACAAATACATTAAGAAAAGTCTCAGAACCCTGCATCGTACCGAATGCCGTTGAATCCCAACCGCGTGTAGACTGCATCAGGTCTTTAATAGGTGAAAGTATGTCCATAAAGATATATGAACAAAACATGGCGAATGCTAAAAGCAGTAGCACAAACCAGCGCATACCTGCCGAATCGCGTAGCGTCTGGTGAATCTTGTCAGTAGTTGTCATTACAATATTATAATAAATGATTGATTAAATTCGGTTTATATATCATGATGCTATCCGTCATTCAGAGCGTAGCGAAGAATCTCTTCCCTGTGTAAACATCAAGAGAGTAGATTCTTCGCTACGCTCTGAATGACAGATGGTATAATAAATATTAGCTTTTAATAAGTATCCGGTTACAAAAGTAACTAAATATAAAAGACAATAAATAAAAACAGGCAGAATTGCACAATATAAATTGTACAATCCCACCTGTCAAGAAACGAAATAATTTCTCGAATATTAGTTGGCAGCCGGTTCTGCAGCATCCGTAGCCGCCGGAGCTGTTGTTGCAGGAGCCGTTTCAGCCGGTTGTTCAGCTTGCGGAGCAGCCGTACCTACGGGCATATTGTACGGGTTTGTTTTTTCTTCTTGCTGTGCCTGTTCCAGAATTACATCACCGCCCTTGTGAGAAATCGAAGGAATGACGTAAGCGGAAGCAACACTCATCACCACCAAAAATACAGCGAGACCCCATGTTGCCTTTTCCAGAAAGTCAGTAGTCTTGCGTACACCCATGATTTGATTGGATGATGAGAAGCCCGAAGCCAGACCACCGCCTTTGGAATTCTGAATCAACACAATGAAACACATCAGCACGGATGCAATCACCATTAAGATAACTAATAATAAATACATTTTGTTATTTTGATTTAGCGTTAATAATCAATTTCTCCAAAAATCTGATTTGGTCTGCAAAGTAAGCATTTTTTTTTGGATAATTCAAACTTAATTTTTTAATAATTTCAAGTGCTTTATCATATCTTCGCTGTTTAATGTAGATTTTTGCCAAAGTTTCTGTAAAACAGCTGTCATCCATGCCTTCTTCTACGACCTCTTCTTCAAACGATGTTTCTTCTTCCTCGTCCGAAGTTTCCGGTTCTTCCTCAAGACATACCGGTCTTTCAAGCACAGGCATTTCCGTCGATTCGCTCTTATTGATAAAACCGTCTATCAGTTCGTGTCCGCGCAATTTAGGAATTTCTTGCCCATCGGCCGATTCCGAATCAGCCTGTCCGTTGTCTTGCAGCAGATAGGTAGTGTAGTCCATTGCATAATTCAGTTCGGTGGTTTGCGAATGTTCTTCGGGAACAGTTGCCAGAAAAGCATCTATCAAGGAGAGCGTACGGTCTACGCTGGGCTCTTCTTCCAGCACTTTGGAAGAAAGCAACGACGGCTTCCGGGATTTCAGGGTGTAGCGGTCTCCTTCTATCAGATAGAACAATACACGTCTGTCGGCCACATACAATACAGCTTTACGCAGTTCCGCACCGAATGTAATGTCGTGCAGCAAATAGAGGTTCTTGAGGTATAACAGCCGGAGCGACTGGAAATAAGGATAGCGGACCACCAATGTGCGAAGTTCGTACAAGGTGTCCTTATTCAATATTTCAGGATGCTGTATCCATTGTTGCAAATAGGCAGAAGTCATTCCTCGGTTACCAGTTAGCTACGGTTGAATTAAATATTTGTTCCGTGATATCTTTTATCATCTTGCTTATCAAGTCATCCTGTACGTCAGTCAGCAGCAAGGACGAATCGTAAGTCTGGAAGGCGGAGAACTGTTGTTCAAAGTCTTCCTCGTGGTTCGTGTTGTTCACATAACGCACGTTGACAGTCATGGTCAGCTTCACTTTAGAAGAAAAGCCGTCGGCAGCTACAGCCTCGTTATATTGGTTATAACCGGTTATCTCACCATCTATTTCCAAATCACCGTTAGCGTTCACCAGTTGCAGACGCGTCTGTTGGATAAACATATCCTTAAGCTTCTGGTTGAACTCCGTAGTCATGGGAGCGTACACAAATTCAGCACGGTTAGGAAATTCGGCAATCGTGATGGTCTTTACTTTACTGTAATCAATAGAACTTATCGGGGCAAGTCCCATGGAGATGCGGCAGGAAGCTACCACGCACACCAAACCCGCTAACGCTGATACCAGTGTTATTTTCTTAATCCAATCCATATTCTTTTATCTTTCTGTATAGCGTGCGCTCCGATATGTTCAAATCCTTAGCCGCACTTTTGCGTTTTCCGTGATGTTTTTCAAGAGCCTTGCGTATCATCTCCTTCTCCACTTCGTCCAATGAAAGAGACTCTTCTACGTATTCTTCCGTATCCTGAATATCATCATCCACTTCAGAAGCCGGCTTTACGGAAGGATGTATTATGGTAGGCACACCGGCAGCAGGCACAGAAGCCACCACCGCAGGGGCAGGCGTATAGTAAGCGGCAGGCGTTACAGCCTGATTTCCCACAGCCGCCCGTTCGGTCATAATCTCGTGTACCAGTTTCTTCAGTTCGGTTACATCCTGACGCATATCGAAAAGCACCTGATACAATATTTCTCGTTCGCTCTCAAAGCTCTTGCTTTCGTTCTTCACACCAAACAGTGCCGGCAAACGCTGTGCATTGTTTTGTTCGGGCAGATAGTTCTTCAAAATAGAAGCGTTGATTTCACGGTTGGTTTCGATGATGGAAATCTGTTCCGTTATATTCTTCAGCTGACGTACGTTACCGGGCCATGAATATGCCAGCAGCAGTTGCTTGGCATCCTCCGTCAACTGGATGGCAGGCATACGGTACTTCTCGGCGAAGTCCGATGCAAACTTGCGGAACAACAGCACCACGTCCTCTCCACGTTCGCGCAAAGCCGGAACCTGAATGGGCACTGTGTTGAGACGGTAGTACAAATCTTCGCGGAAACGTCCGTCGGCAATAGCCTGCGTAAGATTCACATTGGTAGCGGCTACGATGCGTACATTCGTCTTTTCCACCTTCGACGAACCTACCTTGATAAACTCGCCCGTCTCGAGCACACGAAGCAAACGGGCTTGCGTAGGCATGGGAAGTTCGCCCACTTCATCAAGGAAAATCGTTCCGCCGTCCGCTTCACCGAAGTAACCTTTCCGCTCACCGATGGCACCTGTAAAAGCACCTTTCTCATGACCGAAGAGTTCCGAATCAATCGTACCTTCGGGAATGGCGCCACAGTTTACGGCAATGTATTGTCCATGCTTTCTCCGGCTGTATTGGTGGATTATCTGCGGGAAGCTCTCCTTACCCACACCACTCTCTCCGGTAATCAGCACCGACAAGTCGGTAGGGGCTACCTGAATGGCAATATCAATGGCACGCATCAGTGCCTCGTTATTACCGATGATGCCAAAACGTAATTTTACTTGTTGTATTTCCGCTTTCGTCATACTACAAATCTTCTTCTACACTATCGAGTTTCAGTTTGTCACTGTCGTCACGTCTTTCGTAATATTGTTTCCGCAGAGGGTTGGCGTGTGCTTCCTTCTCGCGCAAGCGGTTACGGAACACGTCGATTGCCACATAGACAGCCTGACGGAAAGAATCTTCGGAAGCGAGTCCCTTTCCCGCAATGTCATAGGCTGTGCCATGCGCAGGTGAAGTACGCACCACCGGAAGTCCCGCTGTATAGTTCACGCCTTCGTCCATTGCCAATGCCTTGAACGGGGCAAGTCCCTGGTCATGGTACATCGCCAGTACGCCGTCAAAATGGGTAAAGTTACCGGAACCCATAAAACCGTCAGCCGGATATGGACCGTAGCACAACATACCTTTGTCCGCCAGTTCTTTAATGGCAGGACTGATTATTTCCTGTTCCTCCGTACCCAGCAGACCTTCATCGCCTGCATGCGGATTCAGAGAAAGTACGGCAATGCGCGGCGCTCCGATACCGAAGTCCTGTTTCAACGAACGGTTGAAGATTACCAGTTTCTCTTGTATCAATTCTTTGGTAATAGTCGATGCAATCTCTCTTACGGGAATATGACCTGTCACCAGCGCCACCCGGAAGTCATCTTTCATCAGAATCATCAAAGCCTTTCTGCCGTCACCCAACTTCTCCTCGATATACTCCGTATGTCCGGGGAAGGAAAACTCTTCCGACTGGATAGTATGCTTGTTGATAGGTGCTGTGACAATAACGTCAATCAGTCCCGCCTTATACTCTTCAATGGCTTTTTCCAAAGCGCCAAGTGCAGCTTTGCCCGCCTCAAGGTCAGGCTTGGAGAACTCCACCTTCACTTCATCGTCCGTACAGTTCACCACGCTCAGACGCTCAGGCGCAGCTTCAGATGCCGAGTTTACAATACTGAAATTGGTCGGCAAATCCAGCGATTTGCGGTGATAGGCGGCTACTTTGGGCGAGCCGTAAATAATCGGAGTGCATAGTTCCAGCATCGTAGGGTCTGAGAACGTTTTCAAAATCACCTCATACCCTACTCCGTTTATGTCTCCCTGAGTGATGCCGACTCTTATTTTATTATCTTCCATTCTTATTTTTCTGTTTTAGTAGAATCTTCTTTTGTTACTGCCAAAGGCATTTCGTTTCCTTCCTGTTTGCTTCCGGGCAACTTAAGCGTATACAATGACGCTTCCATCTGGCGCACCAAGTTACGCTTCAGCTTGTCGGGTGAGTATACAAATATTTCAGATACGATAATACGCTGATTAGCCTTGTCCAAACGGACATGGGAAACGTACGGGCCACCCATAAAGTCACCCTTCACACGCCACAGGCCGCGGGCCTCCAAAGCATATTCGCCTTGCACATTGATAGGACGCACATCCGTCATCAACGAGTCGGTTTCCATGTACATACCTTCTCTCGCACCGGGGATATTGATTTTCATCACAGAGTCGCGCTTATGCACAAAGTACTCTTTCGTAAATGTATCTTTGTCCGTATATGGGTAAGAGTAGATAACGAAGTTCTGGTCTCCGGTAGCCGCATTCGTACCTGCCCAGAAGAAATTTTCTCCCTGTTTGGTTGCGGTCAGTTCACCGGGAACCCATACGTCACAGTCGAACATACTCTTTACTTTCGTAGAAACATAGTCATTATGCTTGTTCTCCAACACTGAAATCTGACGGTTCATCTCGGCACGGGTAAAGAAGTCTACGATTACCTGTCTGTTTTCTTCGACAAACTTCTCGAAAGAGGCTTCGTCCGGTGCTTGGATAGTCAAGATGGATTGCGGAGCGGCATATACGTTTTTCGCATACTTGAACTTGGGCTGCGTGTACAAATCCTTGTTCACCTCCACAATAATAATATTACGGATGAGCTTCAATGTAGAGTCATAATTTGCCGGAGAAGTATACATTATACGGAATGAACGTTCCGACTGGGGCAAGCCCGGTACATCAGAATCAAGTACATTGTAAAGGGCACGACCCGCAGGACGCTCCCACAACCCTTGATCAACCACTACCAAAATTTCATACGCCCGACCGCTGGATGTCGGAGTAAACACACCCTTCTTGCCGTTACCGCACGCCGAAAACAGTGCAAGTATCAGGGCCATACTCAAATAAAACAGGTGTTTCTTCATATATCTATGTATTTTAGTTTTTACAAAGCTACGAAAAAGCCATATAAGCTTGACGCCAAAGTTAATAATTTATATTAATTCTTCTTTATTCTCTTCCTGTTTGGCCGTTGAAAGCATACCGCACGCAGCAAATATATCTTCACCGCGGGAAGCCCGAATCGTAGTAAACAATCCATGCGATGTCAGATAATCGCGAAGCGTCGTCATCGTCTCCATATCGGCGCCCTCCAAATCAACTCCGGGGATAGCATGGAAACGAATCAGGTTGATGCGACAGTCCAACCCGCGCAACAGCTTCAGCAACTCCTTGGCATACAACAACGAATCGTTCACTCCCTTGAAAACAATATACTCGAAGGATAGTCTGCGCTGTTTGCTAAAATCATAGTTTCTTAACAGTTCTACAATCTCGGTAATGGAGAAGGCTTTCTCGGCAGGCATCAGTTCGCGTCGTTGCAAGGGTACGGGCGAGTGCAGGCTGATTGCCAAATGGCAGTCCGATTCTTCAATGAAACGCTGCAACCCCTTACGAAGCCCTACGGAAGAGAGTGTAATCCGTTTCGGGCTCCAACCGTAACCGTAGGAGGCCGTCATCACCTCCAATGCTTTCAGCACCTCGTCAAGATTATCCAGCGGCTCTCCCATACCCATCATAACCACATTGGTCAGCTTGTCGCGTTCGGGCAAAGAATTTATTTGGTTGACAATCTGATTGGCGGTCAAGTTAGCGGTAAAGCCTTGCTTGCCTGTCATGCAGAACTTACAATTCATCTTACACCCCACTTGGGAAGATACGCACAGCGTAGCCCTATCCTCGTCCGGGATGTAAACAGCCTCTACATAATGCCCGTCTCCCACACGATACAGATACTTCACCGTACCGTCTGCAGAGCGCATGGCATCTACCGGCGCTTCACCTCCCACCTCATAGATTTCTTTCAGCAACTCCCTGTGTTTCAACGACAGATTCGTCATTTCGTCTATGGAAGCCACCTTCTTGTCATATAGCCATGAAGCAATCTGTTTGGCCGCAAATCCGGGCATTCCCAGATTCTTCACCACTGTCTTCAGTTCGGTTAATGTAAGCCCTAATAGAGGTTGTTTCATTCTGATTGTCTTTTTACTGATTCAAATACGCTGATGTAACTAATCACATTAAGTTATCTTTTGCAAAGGTAGGAATAAAGTTGCACAAATGAAAAAGCCGTTCGACATTTATCGAACGGCTCTCCCAAGTATTATAACTTTATTCTTCCTTTCTTAGAAATACAGATAGCGATTATCTTTCACATCGGCATTCAGATACAAATCATTGATGAACTGGCCTGCCATACGTGCATGCATATTCTCCAATGTAGCTTCTTCTGTCTTCTGGTCGTAAGTTTCGTTCAGTTTTTCCTTAGCGTAAGGCTGCAGAACGAATACGCCTCCGTTACCCTTAATAGGAGCACTCAGCTTATTCAATTCAGCGATTGAAGCGTAAGCGCCTACCAGCGGTTCGCTACTGCGCAATGCCGGAACGTAAGCCGGAGCAGCAAAAGTTACGTGCTTTACAGAGTCGCTAACGGCGTTCGCCATATTCTTATATTGGTCGAAAGAAGTCGCACCGGCAGCTTTCATTTCAGCCATAATTTTCTCGGCTTTCTTATCACGGAGGATTTCGCTTCTCAGCTGGTCTTTTACCATAGACAACGGACGGTAACCTTCCGGAACAATGCTCGTAACGGCTACTACCATCATATGGTCGCTTTCGCCGCATTCGTACAGACCGGAAACTTCACCGGCTTTCGCTCCAAACGCCCATTTCAAGGCTTCTTTTGTTCCTTTCACACCACCGATGGTATGTTCCGAGCTATACAAATCAGCTCTGTCCAACAGTCTGTAACCGGCATCTTCGGCATTGGCAGCCAGCTTTTCCAACGTATTGTTGGTAGCGATGAACTGGCTGAAGTCATTGTATGCCTTGCTATAAGTTTCCTTGCTGAACTCAACCGGACGCTTGATAACGGCTACTTTATATTTATCTTTCACAGCCTTCTTGTTCATAACTTGAATAATAACGTTTGCCTGACCTAAAGCAAGGTTAGCCAACTCGTTCTGACCCAAAGTCGTGATAGCTGTGATATACTTCAGGTTGTCACCGTCCACCTGAGCGCCTTCGTAGTTGGCAGAAGAAATCCAAGTCGATTCACCTGTCTGACCGTACTTCTTGGCAATTTCCGCAAAGTCAGCTCCACCCTTGATGGCTGTATAGATACTGTCCGCCAAAGTCTTGGTCTTGTCAGCGTCTTCAGCTGCAATCTGAATCTGACGGTACTGGATAGAGTCGGCCATAGCGGTAGCAGCCAATTTCTTGAAAGAGTTGATTGTATTGTCCGATGCATTATAGTAAGGACCGTAAACACCGCCTACCTTCACAGAATCCAAACGGGCAACAACATCAGAAGGCAGCGCTTTGTCTGTATAATACAAGTCAACATATTGCTGGGTAGAACCGGTTGAGCGGATAAAGTTTGCATAGTCGGAAGAAGTCTCTACCAATTGTGCAGTGTATTCTTCCACTTCTTTTTGAATATCCGCTTTGTCTTCCGGACTTGCAGTAACCTGTACATCGATATACTTGATACTGCGGGTTTCCACATATTGTCTGAATTGTTCTTTCTTCTTGTCATAGGCCTCTTTCAGGTCAGATTCCTTGATAACGATTGTAGAATCTACAATAGAGGAATAAGGAACGGCTGCCAGCAACAGGTCAGACTGGTCTGCGCGTGCATTGAAAGCATCTTCCGCTTCAACGGGGTTAGAGAAGAGAGACTTTGTAATCAAAGCCTGGTATTTTTCTTGCAGGCGAGCCTGTACGAGCGACTTCTCTACAAAAGCCCAGAAGTTGTACATAGAGTTGTAGTACTCTGCATATTGAGCCGGCATTTGAGCCTTGTTCATTTTAGAGTAATCCACCAAGAACTTCTTCAGCATATCTTTGTCGAAAGCGCCGGTCTGCGGATTGCGGAACGGAGTCTGTTGCAGCATCGGATGTACACCGGCATCAATAATAGCCTGAAGTTCAGCCTTAGAAACAGTCAAGCCCAGTTTTGCAGCTTCGTTCTCAATTAATTTATTGTTTACGTATGCTCTCCATACTTCGTCTTTAATCTGATTGGTTTGTTCATCGCTCAAAGCGTTCAAGCCACTGGAAAATTTCACGACTTCCGTATATTCCTCTACCAATGCTTGAAAATCCTGAGCGGAAATTGTTTCCCCGTTCACTTCACCTACATCTTGTGACTGGTGCGGCTGAAGTACTTTCCACGCGTCTCCCGCGATGAAGGCAAACAGCGCCAAACCAATAACAATCACCAATAAGGGCCCTTTAGACCGAATGTTTTGTAATGTTGCCATTTTAGTTAATATGAATTATTTGTTTATTATTATTTTCTTTCCAAAGTTCATTTTAGCGCACGAAGATACAAAAAATGCTAATACGCATCTATTTATTCTTTAAAAATTTACGCTGAAACGAAATTATTCCGTGACTTTCAACCGCACTAACTCTATTTTAGTGGCTGTCACCTTAATTATCTTGAACTGATATTCGTCGATAACGACCACTTCATGCAACTTCGGGAAGCTTTGATAACGGTTCAGTATCAGCCCGCCTATCGTAAGGTATTCATCCGATTCCGGCAGTTCGAGATTGAATGTTTCGTTTACTTTCTCTATTTCAAGGCGTGCGGACAATACATATTCATGTTCGTCTATTTGCTTGCAGATGTAAGAAGTGTTATCGTGCTCGTCCTCAATATCGCCGAATATTTCCTCCACCAAGTCTTCCAAAGAGACGATGCCGGATGTACCGCCGAATTCATCTACAACGACAGCAATCGTCTTCTTCTGTTGCATAAAGAGTTTCATCAGCTTGTGCGCCGCCATCGTTTCGGGCACAATGGGTACTTCCTTGACGTTGTTTCTCCAGTCTGCCGGGTTTCTGAACATCTCGGAGGAGTGGATATAGCCGATTACATTATCTATATTGCCGTCATATACAATAATCTTGGAGATGCCCGATTCCACAAACAAGTTTCTCAAGTCCTCAAGCGAAGCGGTCACATCCACAGCCACCACTTCCGTACGGGGAACTATGCAGTCGCGTATCTTTATGTTGGAAAAATCAAGCGCATTCTGAAATATTTTCACTTCCGCATCCAGTTCCTCCTCATTGGTGGCGTTCTCTATGCCCGACTGGACAAAATAGTCCAAATCCACTTTACCGAATGCCTTGTCGGACGCTTCCTTGTTTATCTTCATGCCAAACAGGCGCAAGAAGAGATAGGACAACCCGGAAGCGAACTTTGATACAGGAAACAAAACGACGTAACAGATAAACAAAGGAACCGCAAAGACCCGCAACATCAGGTTCGGATTAATCTTGAACAAGGTCTTTGGCAGGAACTCACCCGTCACAAGGATGATAAGCGTGGATATGACAGTCTGCACCAACACCATAATAAAATGATTCTCAATCATTCCTGCCAGCAGACTCACCTCAATAATCTGTGCCATGAGGATACCGTAGATGACCAGTGCTATGTTATTCCCCACCAGCATGGTGGAGATAAAATTATTCGGGTTGCGGAAGAAGCAAGAAAGGATGCTCGACGTGACACCCGGCTTCCGTTCCATTTCAAAACGAAGCTTATCCACGGAAACAAAAGCAATCTCCATACCCGAGAAGAAGGCGGAGAAAGCCATGGTTATTAACAGGTAAATAATAGTATCCATTATATCATTTGATGCTGTCTGTTCTCAACGTATCGGAAGGAGCGGCGCTATCCTCGTCTACATAAAAGATGCCTTCCGTCTTAAAGAAACGGTATTTTGTCAATTGTTCATTCGATTCAAAGCCAATGGCATAGATTATCTGGTCGGGTTGTTCTATGCGCACCCGCCTGTCGGAGTACACGCGCTTTTTGTTCTGGTCCCAGTACAACAGTTCGGTGTCAAACTTCTCGCCTTTCAGGTTTTGTATGTGCACATTCCCCATCAGTTTCCACAGCTCTTTCTTATTATAATAATAGGCCGTATCGGCTTTGATGCTGGCTTCCGTATGGAATACGGAATCGAATTTCTCCAAATAAATACCTTTCTCGAACGCCCAATAAGGCGGGTTCTTACGGTCGTAAATCAGCCATTCCGCCGTGTTGACACGATAACGGGTGATACCCGAGTCGGAAATCAGTGTTGTAACCCCCTTGGTATCCATAACCGGCAACGAATCACGCTCGGTAATGGCAGCTCCCATTTCTTTTTTGCGTCCGGAACAGGAAGAAAATAAAAGAAGCATAACCATCACCCCAAGGGCAATGGTTATGCTCATATGCTTATGTTCGACAACGTTGGGTTGTAGCGACATATTCTTATCTGATGGTTGTAGACTCACCAATCCAACCGCCAATCGTGATACGGTCACCGGCTTTGTAACCCAACATAAAGAGGTCTTTGGCCTGCGGAGTATGACGTGCATAGGTTGAAATCAGTTCATTTACTTTATCTGTAACGCTCGGGTCTACGGCTTTGGCGCGTTGCAGTTTGTCGATAACTACATAGTAAGTACATCTGTTCAATGCAGGTTCGTCACTCCAGTTGGGGTTTGAACCATACATTTGAGCCAACAAGATATAAGGTTCACCGTAGCTTTCGTTGAAGCTGATAGCCTTCTGGGCATAAGTTCTTGCCTGAGACAGTTTCTTTGCCTGCCACAAAGCGGCTGCGGTAGCATAAGCCATTTCAGCTTTCTTCGAGTTGTCGGTTTCCATACCCAGCGCTTCATCGAAGTACTTCACGGCAGTATCATAGTCGCCTTTCTTATAGTACATATAGGCTACACCTACAGCTGCATCGGCACTCGGATTAACGCGATACAAATAGTCGGAAGCCTTAAAGTATGCTTCGCTTTCATTACACTTCATCATCTTCAAGATAGTGATAGTTTTCTTCAAGAAAGCGGAGTCTGATTTGTTTTCTTCAACTTTCGGACCATAAATATTCTGCAAAGACTCACAATCGGCTACACCGCTGTTTACGAACATAGCTACCAAGTTATCCTTGATTGTTTGCAGAACCGCCTTTTTCTTAGGATTGTTTTCGGCTGCGATAGCATCGTCAGCATACTGTGAAGCGTTGATATAATCCTGGAAGAATTGGTCTGTATGGTTTGTATCCGCCTTTACTTTCTGCATGGACACATCAATGAAATAGTGCAGTACGGCACCGTCCGATTCACCCTTGGCAGTCTCAGCCGATTCTTTCAGCCAAGCATAAGCCTGATTCAAATCCGGAGCCGGTGAATATTGCAGATAATCCACAGCTTTCGTACCCAGTGCAGAAGCTACACTCGGCACACCCTTCATTTTCGTAGCAAACTCAGGAATGTACTTCATTTTCTGGTCATGTACAGCCATCAGCTCATCAAACAGCTTCTTATACTCGGCAGAATTACGATCCTTAATCTGGCTCATCAAGCCTACGAGGATCTTCTGCGCATCGGTATAAGTGTAATATCTCAGCGTCGGACAATCTTTCAGAACTTCCATACAAGGAGCGTAGGCGTCCTTATAGTTTTTCGCTCTTACCGCCTCATGCGAGATACTACTGTTGGCATTACAATCACTTTGTGCGAAAGTGCTGGTTGCTCCACCCGAAAGGAGCAAAACAGCGACAAGCGTTTTAATTTTCATTGTATTTAATTTTTAGTTGTTATATTGTCTATTTTCACCACTCAACATCAATCAACTTTCCGTTTGAAGAACCAGCGTTCATTAAAGGTCACCCCTACACAGACGCGCAATGTATTTTCATTGAGAAATGCAGCTGTCTTCCCTTCGGTTCTTACGTATTGGGCCGAGAGGCTCAATACGGAGCGCGTACGCGGAATAGGAAGTCCGAAACCGGCAGTCACTCCATATTCGCTGGCAGCACGCATACCGTTTATTTTGTAATAGGGTTGGGAATAATAAGCTCCCAAACGATATTTCACATGAGCCAGATAGCTTCTTCCCAACGGATTAGGAAGGAACTCAGCTCCCAAAGCTATCTTTGTACGATTGCAGAAAGCGTTTTTCGCATTCATGTAAGTCACCGAACTCCATTTCTGGAAAGTAAAATCGGCTCCTACCGTCAGACGCTTATCATACACATAGCTAAGACCCACGCCCAAACTCATCGGACTACCGAAAGTTGCAACCGTATCCCGGCTGTTTATCGTCATACCCGTATTGCTGTCGCCCAACTGGTCTTGCACATACGAGTCGTTGCTCAAATCGTGTCCCGGAGAGAACACCACTCCCAATGTAGCTTCATGCTTCTTGCCGAACGACTGCGTGTACTGTGCCCCGATGTCCAGCTTATAGCTTTGTATGGACGTGCCCGTCTGCGTAGTCAGCGGCAAAGTGGACGAGTTATTCGGGAATGTCATAGCCCTTGTGTGTGTTATATCTCCCCAAAGATACGAAATGTTCGCACCAACGGAAAGATTTTTAAATATTTTAAATCCGGCTCCCAAATATAACTGGTGCAATCCGCCGTCTCCATAATACTGCAATGCGCTGGATTGGGAAGGATATTCAGAATCTTCCCTGTACTCCGCCATACTATATCCCACATTCGAATAAGGCAGCAATCCCAAGCTCATGGCTGCCCATTTGCCCAAGCGAAATTGCATTGTAATGTAGTCGAAACTGGAGTTTTTGGCATTTTGTTTCACCGTACCGTTACTAAAGTTCGTATTCTGCAGGGAGATACCGCCGTCAAAAATAAAAGTAAGCGAATCTATCGCCGTATAGGATGCCGGATTTGCGAAATTTACTTGGTATTTATCCCGTAATCCGTATGCAATACCACCCATGGCTTTGCTATTACCTGAACCTTGGTCTGCCAATTGTCCGTATCCATATCGTGTATAGGGAGAATTCGTATTATTTTGAGCGATTGCCGCTCCGGACAACATCATGAGCAAGAACACCAAGAGTGTTTGTCTATATCCTATCATTATTATAGTTTAAAATTCGATTTAATCCTTTCAATACTAAAAATCTGTCTGCAAAGATGATACTTTTTAAGTTTGTATCAAAAGAAAATTCATCACCGCCCGTTAAAAAAACCAAAAGTTCAGGATATTTATGCTTCATAGCCATTATGTAGCCCGAAATTTCATACTCCATACCTTTCAGTACTCCTTCGCGCATTGCCGTATCGGTATCCTTACCCAACGACAGGCGTCGTCCTTCGCGGCACACCAGCGGAAGCCTTCCCGTAAACTCGTGGAGTGCCTTGAAGCGCATTTGCACACCCGGCGAGATGTTTCCGCCGTGATAGCGGCCGGCGGCATCAATGAACTCGTAGGTGATGCAGGTTCCGGCGTCTATCACCAGAATATCCTTCCCCGGAAATTGTTCATAAGCCCCCACCACAGCTGCCATACGGTCGTACCCCAATGTCTCGGGAGTTTCGTAAAGATTATCTACCGGAAGCGGCGTTTTTTCATTCAGCCGCAACAAGGGGATGGAGAGCTGTTCCAATCGCGCTGACACCCGTTCGTTCAAGTCTATAACGGTAGCTACAATCGCCTTTTCCACCGTATACTCGGCACAGATACCCGGCAGACTGTCAAGCGTTTGATTGGAATCATAGAACACTTCTACGATGTCCTTATTTTTAAATACCGCCACCTTTGCAACGGTATTTCCTATATCGATAATAAGGTTCATTCAGCATGTTTTTAAAGCGATGCAAAGATAGTGTTTTTTTTCGTTTATTTTCCCTTATGTTTACATACTTTTCCCCTTTATTTACAAAGCATTCATCTATATTTACAAAGCATTCATCTATATTTACAAGCATTTTCCTTATATATAATCGCGCATAAATAATAAACCACGCTCAATATTCAGGATTCGGGCGCACGCGCTAAATCTTTTCTTTTTTTATCGAAAAATCGCCGTTATTATAAAGAGGGGGGTATACCCTCCCCGTACACACGGCGATTTTTATCGAAAAGAAATAAGTTTTTCCGTTAGATTGGAAAAAGATTTCCACCACAGTGAAAATCTTTTTTGATGTACATTAAAAAACTTTTTGAACATAGTAAAGAAACAGGCTGAACCCGGCACAAAAAAAACAAAAGGAGCTTCCGTAATAATTGCCATTCTAAGATTTTAAGCGTATCTTTGTAACGAATTACAAGATACAAACTCGATTCAAATCAGTGGTAATAAGTAAGTGTTGAAATTTAATTTATATCAAGAGCATCTGTCATTCAGAGCGTAGAGAAGAATCTCTTCTCTGTGTATACATCAAGAGAGTAGATTCTTCGCTACGCTCTGAATGACAGATAGTATAAACTAATTATGCGAATTCACTTTAAAACAAAAACAAATGAAATTGTACTCGCTAACTTTCTGTTTTTCCATCTTCCTTCTCCTCTGCCCGCCTGCCGCCCGGGCACAGGAATCCACGAAAAACGCCCCTGACTCCATACGCATCAGCCTGCTGACGTGCGCTTCGGGCGAAGAAATATATTCCCTTTTCGGACATACAGCCATACGATACGAGAACTATACACGCGGTATCGACGCCGTATTCAACTACGGCATATTCAACTTCAACGCACCGAACTTTATTCTCCGCTTTGCCCTCGGCGAAACAGACTACCAGCTGGGTGCCGGCAATTACGAACGTTTTGCCGCAGAATATTATTACCTGGAGCGCGATGTCTGGCAGCAAGAACTGAATCTCACCTCCAAGGAGAAAGAGAAACTGGTGGCCTTGCTCGAAGAGAATTACCGCCCCGAAAACCGGGTATATCGCTACAACTTCTTTTACGACAACTGCGCCACGCGTCCTCGCGACCTGATAGAGAAATCCATTGACGGCACGCTGCAATATGCTGACAATATGACCGATGCAAACACCGGAACATCCTTTCGCGACTTATTGCACAAATACAGCGAAGGACATCCCTGGTCACGCTTCGGCATGGATTTATGTATGGGCAGCCAAGCTGACAAAGCCATCAACCGCAGACTGATGATGTTTGTCCCTTTCTATGTACAAGAGTACTTCAACCGGGCCCGAATTACAGACAACGGAGGACAGTCGCGCCCACTGGTGCTCAACGAGGAGAAGATTATAACAACCGGAAGCGGAGAAGCCGAACAACCCCTCAACGATTTCACCCCCATGCAGGCCGCCTTGTTCCTGTTCATACTGACCGCAGCCGCCACCATCTACGGCATACGCCGGAGAAAGACGCTTTGGGGAATTGACCTCGTCCTGTTCTTCGCCGCCGGAGTGGCGGGATGTATTTTGGCATTCCTCGCCTTGTTTTCCCAGCACCCTGCCGTCAGCCCCAATTATCTGCTGTTTGTATTCCACCCGCTTCACCTTTTATGCCTGCCATGTATGCTAAACAGGGTGCGAAAAAGGAAAAGAAGCCGCTATATGCTGGCAAACTTCATAGTTTTAACACTTTTTATATTGCTTTGGCTCGTAATACCGCAAAGATTTCCGTTAGCTGTGTTACCTTTGGCACTTTGTTTGCTGATACGTTCTGCAAGCAACCTAATTCTCACATACGATAAGAAAAAATAATGAAAAAAGGACTGATAACTTCCATACTCGCACTGACATTCAGCAGCCTGCAAGCCCAGCCGCTACCACCCTCTCCCAAGTTGGTGGTGACGCTGACTATTGACCAACTGCGCACGGACTATATGGAAGCGTTCTCGTCATTGTATGGAGAAAAAGGCTTCAAACGGCTGTTACGGGAGGGCAGGGTCTTCCGCCAAGCGGAATATTCCTTCAATGTTGCTGACCGCGCTTCGGCCATTGCCGCTTTGTACACGGGCACTACACCATCCATGAACGGCATCATTGCCGAACGCTGGTTTGACCCGAAAACCCTGCGCCCGAAGAATTGTGTAGACGACTCCGCCTTCATGGGTAACTATACCGACCAGAACACCGCTCCTACACAACTGCTGACTTCCACCTTTGCCGACGAGCTTAAAATAGCCACTAAAAACGCCGCATTGGTGTATGCCGTCGCCCCTTTCCGCGATGCCGCCGTACTATCGGCAGGACATAGCGGCAACGGCGCCTTCTGGCTGAACCACAAGACCGGCAAATGGTGCGGAACCACCTATTACGGCGAATATCCCTGGTGGCTGAGCCAGTACAACGACGGGCAGTCACCCGACTTCCGCATCAAGGAAATGGAGTGGAATCCCCTCCACCCCATCACAAGCTATACATTCCTGCCCGAATGGCGCACTATCCCTTTCAAATATAAATTTGAATTGGAAAAAGACAACAAATACCGCCGTCTGATAACCAGCCCGCTCATCAACGATGAGGTAAACCGTGTGACAGAGGATTTGCTGGATAAAAGCAATATCGGCAAGGATGAAATAACCGACTTGCTTGCAATCACCTACTACGCAGGAAACTACAACCACCGCAGCACGCAAGAGTGCGCCATGGAGATGCAAGACACCTATGCACGCTTAGACCGCAGCATCGCTCGTCTGCTGGATATGCTGGAAAGCAAGGTGGGTCTGCAGAACGTGCTCCTGTGCATCGTCTCTACGGGATATACCGACCCGGACGGGGCGGACATCGGCATCTACCGCATCCCCGGCGGCGAATTCTACCTGAACCGCTGCGCCACTTTGCTGAATATGTATCTGATGGCTACTTACGGCGAAGGGCAATATGTAGAGGGTTTTTATAACCAACAGATATATCTCAATCGTAAATTAATAGAAGAGAAGCAGTTGAACCTTGCCGAAGTTCAGCAAAAGTCGGCAGAGTTTCTGGTACAATTCAGCGGGGTAAACAAAGTATATTCCGCTTATCATCTGCTTTTGGGTTCTTGGTCGCCACAGATAGACCGCATACGCAACGGTTTTCACCGCCATCGCTCCGGCGACTTGATTATCGAAGTCCTTCCGGGATGGACTGTCATGCAGGAAAACGGCAATGACAACCGTGTGGTGCGCGCTGCCGCCGTACCCGCCCCCCTTATTCTTCTTAGCAAAGGAATAAAGCCGGAAACCATCCGCATACCGGTCACCGTAGACCGTGTCGCCCCTACCCTGTCGAGTGCGATGCGCATCCGCGCCCCCAACGCGTGCACAGCCACTCCCCTCAATTACTGATAAAGGCTCGCTACAGAGGGCGCAAAGTTTTACAAAGCCCCTAAAATAATCTGTGTAACTTTACGTTATCTGTTGCAAAATCAGTAACTTTGCACGTCTTTTAAACTTAGTAAATAATAATAAAACAAATACATAATGGGATTTAATGAAATTTTAAGCTCGATTTTCGGCAACAAAGCCACCCGCGACATGAAGGAAATAAAACCGTGGGTAGACAAAGTAAAAGCCGCTTATCCGGAAGTAGCCGCATTGGACAACGATGCCCTGCGTGCCAAGACAGAAGAACTGAAAGCATACATCCGCAACTCGGCAACAGAACAACGCGCCAAAGTAGAAGAACTGAAAGCAAGCGTTGAAAGCACCGAACTGGAAGAACGCGAAGAACTCTTCGCCCAGATAGACAAGATAGAAAAGGAAATACTGGATATTTACGAAAAGGCATTGGACGAGGTTCTGCCCGTCGCCTTCTCTATCGTGAAGGAAACAGCCAAGCGTTTCTCCGAAAATGAGGAAATCATAGTAACCGCTACGGACTTTGACCGCCATCTGGCCGCTACCAAAGACTTTGTACGCATCGAGGGTGACAAAGCCATTTACCAGAACCACTGGATGGCAGGCGGCAACGATACTTTGTGGAACATGGTACACTACGACGTACAGTTGTTCGGTGGCGTGGTACTGCACAAAGGCAAGATTGCGGAAATGGCAACCGGTGAAGGTAAGACCCTGGTGGCCACCCTGCCCGTATTCCTCAACGCACTGACCGGAAACGGCGTGCACGTAGTAACCGTGAACGACTATCTGGCAAAACGTGACTCCGAATGGATGGGCCCGCTCTATATGTTCCACGGCTTGAGCGTGGATTGCATCGACAGACACCAACCCAACTCCGACGCACGCCGCCAGGCTTATCTTGCCGACATCACTTTCGGTACGAACAACGAATTCGGTTTCGACTACCTGCGTGACAATATGGCTATCAGCCCGAAAGACCTTGTACAGCGTCAGCACAATTATGCCATCGTCGATGAGGTAGACTCGGTATTGATTGACGACGCCCGTACTCCGCTGATTATCTCCGGTCCGGTTCCCAAAGGCGACGACCAGCTCTTCGAGCAACTCCGTCCGCAAGTGGAACGTCTGGTAGAAGCACAAAAGAAGCTGGCTACGCAATACCTTGCCGATGCCAAACGCCTGATTGCTTCGGATGACAAGAAAGAACAGGAAGAGGGCTTCCTTGCCCTGTACCGCAGCCACAAGTGCTTGCCCAAGAACAAGGCGCTGATTAAGTTCCTCAGCGAGCAAGGCATCAAAGCCGGTATGCTCAAGACCGAGGAAATCTACATGGAGCAGAACAACAAGCGTATGCACGAGGTTACCGACCCGCTGTATTTCGTGATTGAAGAAAAACTGAACAGCGTAGACCTGACCGACAAGGGCGTAGACCTGATTAGCGGCAACTCTGAAGACCCCACGTTCTTCGTGCTTCCCGACATCACCGCCCAACTCTCCGAACTGGAAAATGAAAAGGAACTGACAGACGAGGAACGCCTTGCCAAGAAAGATGCCCTTATGACAAACTTCGCCATCAAGAGCGAGCGTGTACATACCATCAACCAGTTGCTGAAGGCTTACACCATGTTCGAGAAAGACGACGAATATGTAGTAATCGACGGCCAGGTGAAGATTGTGGACGAACAGACCGGACGTATCATGGAGGGCCGCCGCTACTCCGACGGTTTGCACCAGGCCATCGAAGCCAAAGAAGGCGTGAAGGTGGAAGCCGCCACACAGACCTTTGCCACGATTACCTTGCAGAATTACTTCCGTATGTATCACAAGCTGTCCGGTATGACCGGTACCGCCGAAACGGAAGCGGGCGAACTTTGGGACATCTACAAACTGGATGTAGTCGTTATCCCGACCAACCGCCCCATTGCCCGTAATGACATGAACGACCGCGTTTACAAAACCAAACGCGAAAAATATAAAGCCGTCATCGAAGAGATTGAGAAGATGGTAGAAGCCGGACGCCCCGTCTTGGTGGGTACTACTTCCGTTGAAATCTCCGAAATGCTGAGTAAGATGTTGACCATGCGCAAGATTGAGCACAACGTGCTGAATGCGAAGCTGCACCAGAAAGAAGCCGACATCGTCGCCAAAGCCGGTTTGAGCTGCGCCGTAACCATCGCCACCAACATGGCGGGCCGTGGTACGGACATCAAGCTGAGCCCGGAAGTAAAAGCTGCGGGCGGTCTTGCCATTATCGGTACGGAGCGTCACGAGTCACGTCGTGTAGACCGCCAGTTGCGTGGTCGTGCCGGACGTCAGGGCGACCCCGGTTCATCCGTATTCTTCGTATCATTGGAAGACGACCTGATGCGTCTGTTCTCTTCCGACCGTATTGCCGGCGTCATGGACAAGCTCGGTTTCAAGGAAGGCGAAATGATTGAGCACAGCATGATTTCCAAGTCTATCGAACGCGCACAGAAGAAAGTGGAGGAAAACAACTTCGGTATCCGTAAACGTTTGTTGGAGTACGATGACGTCATGAACAAACAGCGTACCGTAGTCTACACCAAACGTCGCCACGCTCTGATGGGCGAACGTATCGGTATGGATATCGTGAACATGATTTGGGACCGCTGCGTCAACGCCATCGAAGCTCCCACTTACGAGGACTGCAAAATGGATCTTCTCCAGACGCTTGCCATGGAAACTCCGTTCACCGAAGAGGGATTCCGCAACGAGAAGAAAGAGAAGCTGGCCGACAAGGCTTTCGACGCCGCCATGGAACTCTTCAAACGCAAGACCGAACGTATGGCGCAAATCGCTTACCCGGTTATCAAGCAAGTGTACGAGAACCAAGGACATATGTACGAAAACATCCTGATTCCCATCACGGACGGCAAACGTATGTACAACATATCCTGCAACCTGAAAGCCGCTTATGACAGCGAATGCAAGGAAGTGGTGAAAGCCTTCGAGAAGTCTATCCTGCTACACGTCATCGACGAAGCATGGAAGGAAAACCTGCGCGAGCTGGACGACTTGAAGCACTCCGTACAGAACGCCAGCTACGAACAGAAAGACCCGTTGTTGATTTACAAGCTGGAGTCAGTGAACCTGTTCGATACGATGGTAGACAAGATAAACAATCAGACCGTTTCTATCCTGATGCGAGGACAGATTCCTGTACAGGAACCGCAGGAAGTTCGCCAAGCCGCTCCCGAACAACGGCAGGACTTAAGCAAGTACCGCGAACAAAAGCAAGACTTGAACGATCCGAACCAACAGGCCGCCGCCCAACAGGATACGCGCGAACAACAGAAGCGCGAGCCTATCCGTGTTGAAAAGACAGTGGGACGTAATGACCCTTGTCCTTGCGGAAGCGGCAAGAAGTACAAGAATTGCCACGGAAGAAATGCGTAAGATAGCTGTTAGAATCTCTTCTCTGCATACAAGAGAAGAGATTCTTCGTCACAAGCTCCTCTGAATGACTGAATGATAGGGCTTTTACATTTTGGCACATCCTCTTTTATTTATTCAAGTAAAAGATTACTTTTGTTTTCAGAACAAAGAATTAAGGCTATGACTAAATACTCTCATTATCTGTTACTGTCTTGCCTGCTACTTCTGGCAGGCTGCCAAAGCGTTGAACAGCTTTCCATCGACTATATGATGCCCGCAGACGTCAGCTTCCCGGCAAGCCTGAAACGAGTGGCCATCGTAAACAATATGCCCGAAGTACCCGAAAACAAGCCCATCCTTGCCAAAGAAAAGAAGAAAGACGACTTTGAAATAGCCCGGAAGGTAGACTATTACAACGGTGATGCAGCTATCACCACCGAGTCGCTCGCCCAGTCCCTTGCCAACGAGAACTACTTCAACGAAGTGGTTATCTGTGACTCCGCCCTGCGCGCCCGCGACATAACTCCGCGTGAAGGAGTGTTATCGCAGGAAGAAGTGAACCGGTTGATACATAATCTGGATGTGGACTTCCTCATCGCGCTGGAAAACGTACAGATATGCACAACCCGCAAAATAAAATATATGCGCGACTGGGGCATCTACTACGGAACAGTGGACGCCAAGATATACCCCACCGTCAGAGTCTATCTGCCCAACCGTAGCACTCCTATGGTTACTATCAGTAGCAAGGACAGCATCTTTTGGGAAGAAACCGGGAACGGACCGTTTGTACAGACCCACCTCATCAGCGAGGAAGATGTAATAAAACAAGCCTCCGAGTTTGCCGGAACCATACCCGTAAAGAAGTTGCTGCCTTATTGGAAAACAGCCAACCGATACCTCTTTTGCGGCGGTTCTGTAAATATGCGTGACGCCGCTGTGTACGTCAGGGAAAATAAATGGGACACAGCCATTGAATTGTGGAAACAGACCTATGCCTCCAAGAAAGGAAAGAAAAAGATGCAGGCGGCTTATAATCTGGCAGTGGGCTACGAAATGCAGGACAACATAATCGAAGCTGCCGACTGGGCGCTGAAAGCCCAAGCCGAAGCTCGCATTGTGGACGGCGTGGATAAAAAAGATTTGACTCACCTCACCCAGTCCGACCTCCCCTACTACGTCCTTACAACCCTCTACGTATCCGAATTAGAGAAACGAAAAGAAGGCTTATCCCGCCTAAATATGCAAATGCAGCGATTCAATAATGACTAAATAGACGGTGTTCTCTTTTTTTTCAGTATTAATTAATCAATTATTAATTATTTTCTCTACCTTTGAACATCCATTTAGTAAAGAAAAGCAATTATGAAACTCAGTCAATCGGCATTATCTCTCCTCGAAGAAACTATCAAGCGGGCAATCGGCAAATACACTTGCGGTTGTGAACAAACCATCGTTACGGATATTCATCTGCAAGCCAACCAAAATTCGGGCGAATTCTTCCTATTCGATGATGATGACCAAGAACTTGCCAATGCCACCATTGAAGAATGGATGACTTACGAAAACGATGATTTCTACGAAAATATAGAGCGTATCTTAAGTAGCCTGCTCTGCAACATGAAGAATCAAGGCATCTTCGACAAGCTGACCATCATGAAACCTTTCTCCTTCGTACTGGTAGATGACGACAAAGAAACCATAGCCGAACTTTTACTGTTGGATGATGACACCTTGCTGGTAAACGAAGAATTACTGAAAGGATTGGATGAGGAGTTGGACGCTTTCCTGAAAGATTTATTGGAGAAATAACGAATAATACAACCCAAATAAAAAAGGTCCGGACTTTGATTGAAGTCCGGACCTTTTCTTTTATATCAGAGGTGTGTGTTACGCTTTCTTCAAAGCGGCGATACTTTCCTTCAGTGAGTTGATGATGCTCTCTGCATCCGCCTGCTTCTTGCGTTCCATCTCAATAACGGCAGCGGGAGCATTATTCACAAACTTCTCGTTGCCGAGCTTCTTCAAGACACCTTGCAAGAAACCTTCCTTATGCTTCAGTTCGGCTTCCATACGGGCTATCTCGGCTTCTACATCAATCATATTGCCCAAAGGAACGGCGTATTCCGTTGTACCCACCATGAAAGCGGCGGCACCGTCAGCCTTAGCCTCAACTACGGTTACGGCAGAGAGGTTACACATCTTCATAATGACAGCATCGAAAGCCGCTACCGGGTTCTCACCGACAATCTGCAGCTCCAAAGCCTCTTTTTGGGCAATGTTCTTCTGCAAACGGATGGAGCGTACGTTACTGATAACTTCTTTCACCACTTCAAAACGAACAAGCAAATCTTTGCAAACCGCAGTGTCTATCGTCATTCTGTCCACCATCAGACTGATGTGTTCTTCTTCAATCTCCTCCTCCGTACGGTCATAGAGATGTTGCCAGATTTCCTCTGTAATGAATGGCATAAAGGGGTGCAACAAGTGCAGCAAGTTATCGAAGAAACGCAATGTACAGTCATGGATGTAACCGGAGATACCCTCACCATAGGCCGGCTTGATGATTTCCAAATACCAAGAAGAAAACTCATCCCAGAACAGCTTATAGATTGCCATCAAGGCCTCACTCAGGCGATATTTGCTGAAAAGGTCGGCCACTTCGGCAGCCACTTCATTCTGTTTGGATTCAAACCATTCGGCAGCTAAGCGCGCAGCTTCGGGAACCGGCTTGGTATCGTCTACCCTCCAACCCTTCACCAGACGGAAAGCGTTCCATATCTTATTGTTGAAGTTACGTCCCTGTTCGCAAAGCGCATCGTCAAAAAGGATGTCATTGCCGGCAGGAGCCGAAAGCATCATACCCATACGTACACCGTCGGCACCGTAGGTAGCTATCAAGTCCAGCGGGTCGGGTGAGTTGCCGAGCGACTTGGACATCTTGCGTCCCAGTTTGTCACGAACGATACCCGTGAAGTAGACGTTCTTGAACGGCATCTTGCCTTCGTATTCATAACCCGCCATAATCATGCGCGCCACCCAGAAGAAAATGATGTCCGGACCCGTCACGAGGTCACTGGTGGGATAATAATAGTTGATTTCTTCGTTACCCGGATTCAGGATACCGTCGAACAAAGAGATGGGCCACAGCCAAGAAGAGAACCAAGTGTCGAGACAGTCCTCGTCCTGACGCAAATCCTCCGGTTTAAGGGCAGGATTTCCGGTCTTTTCCCGTGCCAGCTTCAAAGCCTCTTCGGGAGTGGCGGCTACCACATATCCGCCTTCCGGCAGGAAGTAAGCGGGAATACGGTGTCCCCACCATAACTGGCGGCTGATGCACCAGTCTTTGATGTTCTCCAACCAGTTCTTATACGTGTTCTTATATTTGGCAGGATAGAATTTCAACTCATCGTTCATTACCGGAGGCAGGGCCATATCGGCAAAGTGCTGCATCTTGAGGAACCATTGCATGGAGAGCTTCGGCTCGATTGCCACGTTGGTACGTTCGGAGAAGCCCACCTTGTTGGTGTAGGCTTCCACCTTTTCCAACAGTCCGGCACTCTGCAAGTCTTTCTCTATCTGTTCGCGTACATCGAAGCGATCCATACCGACATAGAGTTCGGCAGCTTCGCTCAGTGTACCGTTGTCATTGAAAATGTCGATAGTAGGCAGGTTGTATTTCTCGCCCAGCATATAGTCATTGACGTCGTGTGCAGGGGTTACCTTCAGACAACCCGTACCGAACTCCACGTCTACATAATCATCCTGAATAACGGGGATAACACGGTTCACCAACGGCACAATCACTTTCTTGCCCTTCAACCACTGGTTCTTCGGGTCGGCAGGATTGATGCACATCGCCGTATCGCCCATGATTGTTTCGGGGCGTGTAGTAGCCACTACGGCATAACGCTTACCGGAAGCATCGCGGTGAACGACTTCTCCCTCGACTCCCGTCTCACCGGACATATCATCATCGGCAACGTAATATCTCAGGTAATACAGCTTGCTATGTTCTTCCTTGTAGACAACCTCCTCGTCGCTGAGGGCGGTAAGGGCTTTCGGGTCCCAGTTCACCATACGCACGCCGCGATAAATCAGCCCTTTGTTGTAGAGGTCTACAAATACTTTGAGCACGCTTTCGCTGCGTTTCTCGTCCATGGTAAAGGCAGTACGGTCCCAGTCGCAGGAAGCACCCAGCTTGCGAAGCTGTTTCAGGATGATGCCGCCGTGCTCGTCCGTCCATTCCCAAGCGTGCTTGAGGAATTCATCGCGGGTCAGGTCTGTTTTCTTGATGCCCTGTGCGGCAAGTTTGTTCACAACTTTGGCCTCAGTGGCAATGGAAGCGTGGTCCGTACCCGGAACCCAACAGGCATTTTTGCCTTCCATACGGGCACGACGTACAAGGATATCTTGAATGGTATTATTAAGCATGTGTCCCATGTGGAGCACACCGGTGACGTTGGGGGGCGGGATGACGATGGTGTAGGGCTCACGACCATCGGGTTTAGAACTGAATAATTTGTGGTCCAACCAATACTGGTACCACTTTCCCTCTACGTCAGCGGGATTGTACTTACTTGCTAATTCCATGTTTCTAAAATCTATATTTTGTTATAATGGGCGCAAAATTAATAAATTAATAGCTTTATCCGGCAAAAGCAATGAAAAGAATTGTATACCTTTGCTCTACAAATGATGATTTTACACGGAGTTTCCGGAACAAGCACGCAGTACCGCACGAGTTTCAACAAACAAAACCGGGAGTTTCAACGCATGAAACTGAAAGTACCAAAGGCTTGTACCCGGAATGAAGTCCTAAGAACATAGAGAATGATGAAACGCAGCCTAACAATATCGGGAATAAGAATCAAGAGCAGTTCATTGCTTTTGATATTTTTTTTGCTGCTTGTGTGGTGTGTACAGATGGTGCCCGGCTGGGGAGACATCTATGCCAAGCACGTATATCCGTTTATCGCGCAAGGGCTTTCTTCTTTCTCATGCCTTGTCCCGTTTGCCATCGGCGACCTGTTCATTGCGCTAAGCATTGCCGGTGTACTTCTCTACCCCGTCTATGCGCGTTGCATCCGCAAACAGAAGTGGAAACACATCTTGCTGGAAGATGTAAAGTACCTTTTGTGGGTGTACGTATGGTTCTATCTGGCATGGGGGCTGAACTACTCGCAAAAGAACTTTTACGAACGGACACACATCCCTTATACCGCCTACACCCCTGATATTTTTCAAAAATTTACGGACAATTATATCGAGAACCTGAATAATTCCTACACCGGCCTTACGTCTATCAACAAGGAATCGGTTCGTAGCGAAAGCGTACGGGCATACCATCAAATCAGTGATTCCTTAGGTGTGCATCGCCCCTTTCATCCATCGCCCCGCGTAAAGACCATGTTGTTCACTCCGTTGATTTCCATGGTAGGCGTCACAGGCAGCATGGGACCTTTCTTCTGCGAGTTTACCTTGAACGGAGATTTACTTCCCGTACAATATCCCGCTACCTATGCCCATGAACTTGCCCACTTGTTAGGTATCACCAGTGAGGCGGAAGCTAACTTCTATGCCTACCAAGTATGTACACGTTCGCAGATACAAGGTATCCGCTTCAGCGGTTATCTCTCTATACTGCCGCACGTGCTGGGCAATGCCCGCCGACTTATGGACGAAGAAAAATACACACAACTCCTCCGGCGCATACGTCCGGAGATTATCGAACTGGCTAAGAAGAACAGTGAGTACTGGATGAAGAAGTATAACCCCATAATCGGTGACATCCAGAACCTTATATATGACTTATACCTGAAAGGGAACAAGATAGAAAGCGGACGGAAAAACTATTCGGAAGTGATAGGACTGCTGATTTCGTATGACAACAAACCTGTAAACAATAAGAGTCGGGAGTTAACTCCTGATTCACTTTAATACTTAAACTGTAATATCAAAATAATGTCTACAAGAAAAGAACAAATGGAAGCCTTCGGCCGCTTCCTCGACATACTCGACGAACTGCGGGTAAAATGTCCTTGGGACAAGAAGCAGACGAATGAAAGCCTGCGTCCCAACACCATTGAAGAGACTTATGAACTTTGTGACGCCCTGATGCGCGATGACAAGCAGGACATCTGCAAGGAGTTGGGAGACGTACTGCTCCACGTAGCTTTCTATGCCAAGATTGGTTCGGAAACCGGAGATTTTGACATAAAAGATGTCTGCGACCGCCTTTGCGAGAAACTCATCTTCCGCCATCCCCACGTATTTGGCGATGTGAAAGCTGAGACTGCCGGACAAGTATCCGAGAACTGGGAACAGCTGAAGCTCAAAGAGAAAGGCGGCAACAAAACCGTGCTAAGCGGTGTGCCAGCCGCCCTTCCCTCGCTCATCAAGGCATACCGCATTCAGGATAAAGCCCGCAATGTCGGGTTCGACTGGGAAGAACGCGAACAGGTATGGGATAAGGTGAAAGAAGAAATACAGGAATTCCAAGCAGAAGTAGCCCATATGGACAAGCAGAAAGCGGAAGAAGAGTTCGGAGATGTGATGTTCAGTCTCATCAACGCCGCACGCCTGTACAAAATAAATCCGGACAATGCACTGGAACATACCAATCAGAAGTTTATCCGCCGCTTCAACTATGTAGAAGCGCACAGCATCAAAGAAGGAAAAAACCTGCACGATATGACGCTGGCAGAAATGGACAAACTATGGGAAGAAGCCAAAGCATTGGAGAATAAAAAATAGACTATCTGTTTGACCCAAACAGATAGTCTATCAGACCTCAACACATCATCCGTTTCATGCAAACAGATGATGTGTTTTTATTTCTTGCCCGATTGGCGTTTCGGAGCCCTGTCTTTATTGTCGCCGTTATGGCGCATACCTTTCAGCAAGTCCCGATGGAAACGCATTTCAGCCTTCTGCACCAGATAGAGTTTCTTGGCGGACAATATCTTCTTGAACCTTCCAAAATAAGATTTGTCCAAATGGTCGGAAGCGATACGCGCATCGTACACTCCTTCCATTATTGCGTTATATTGGGCTTCAGTAGTCTTTTCGTCTTTTCCCTGACGAATCAAACTCCATGCTTTATCGTTTTGTTCTTTCTTCTTGTCCTGCAATTCAAAGTAAAGGGGGAAAAACTTAGCCGCCTCTTCCTTTGTCAGCCCGGCTTTCTCTGTAATATATGCTTTCTGCTTGGCACGAAACTCGGTGGGAGACAAATGTTGGTCGCATCCGTCCGCAGCCCGGAGTACCGGTGCGAAACTGCACATCATAACTAATAAAACAATCAGCTTTTTCATTTATTTTTCAATCAGTTAAAGTTGTCCATAAGTCATTCTGCACCGGAATCGGCCAGATAGACATACAATGAATAATCATCAAGCATGGAGTTGTCCACCGCCATATTGATATATTCCATTTCTGTTTCCGCTTCATCGGCAGCCATACGGTCTGTTTCATCCGGCGTATGGTTGGAGGAAGCCACGCGGATTATCAACGCCGCGCCTACAAACATAGCCGCCATATACACCCACGGTTTTACTCTTTCCCACATCGTAACCTCTTTCTTCTCGAAAGCGGGTTTCTCCTTTTCGGGAAGCCGGTTCATAACCTCCGAAGTGAAGCTCTCAAAATACCCTTCGGGAACGTGGAAAGCATTTTCCCTCCCTATCTTCCTGAGTATGTTATCTTCTTCTTTCATAAGCTCTTCTCCTCTCTGTTTGGTTAGACATTTTTTCACGTTAAAGGTTTAATCATCTTCTCCCAATATCTTCTCTATTTTTTTCACCGCATGATGATAGGATGCTTTCAAAGCCCCCACCGAAGTACCGAAGATATCGGACATTTGCTCGTATTTCATTTCTTGGTAGTACTTCAGGTTGAACACCATACGCTGCTTTTCGGGCAATGTGAGCAAAGCCTTCTGCAAAGCCATTTGAACCTTGTCGCCCGAGAAGTAAGGATCGCTCTCCAACTTCTGAAGAGCATCGGCTTCGGGGTCGTCCAACGAAACGGTATTGGCAGCCCTCTGTTTGTTCAGGAAAGTGAGGCACTCGTTCAGGGCAATACGATAGAGCCAGGTAGAAAGCTTGGCCTCTGCCCGGAAGTAATCAATATTGACCCATGCCTTGATAAAGGTATTCTGAAGCAAGTCGTTGGCATCCTCATGTGAAAGTACCATGCGCCGGATTTGCCAGTATAACTGTTCACTGTATTGTGCAACAATCATCTCGAATCCCCGCTTCTGCGTACTCTCCTCTTGAAGAAGCGCCAACACTTCGCGTTCATTATAAGAAGAATTCATATATTCTATTCACATTTATAGCTTTCGGGAAGCAAAGATAGTAAAAGTTTAATTCACACCGATATGCAAAGCGTTTCTTTAGCAAGCTGCGTATCCGGAAAGACTGCGCGAGCCTCATCCAGCAATACCTGCTCATCATCATAGCGGGCCGAGAAATGACCTATCAGCAATTTCTTCACTTCCGCGTCACGGGCTATTTGCGCGGCTTGCGAGGCAGTGGTATGGAATGTTTCTTTGGCGCGCGGGGCGGCATCTTCGGCAAAAGTGGCTTCATGGAAAAGCAAATCCACCCCCTTTATCTGCTCCGTTATAGAGGGAAGATAAATCGTGTCCGAACAATAGGCATAGCGACGCGGAGCTGCCGAAGGACGGGTGAGACGGGCATTGGGTATTACCTCTCCTTCCGGTGTGATGTAGTCTGCACCGTTCTTAATGCGGTTCAGTTCGTACACCGGCACGTGGTAGAAGTCTGCCATATCACGCAGGATATGGTTGGGACGCGGCTTCTCGGCAAACAGGAACCCGCAACAAGGCAAGCGGTGACGCAAAGGAATGGTGGTCACCGTCAGCGAACGGTCTTCGTAAATCAAGGCAGCTTCTTTCGTTCCGAACTCATGGAAGAATATCTTGTAAGTCATCTGATGGTTGAAAAAAGCAAGCATCGGAGTAAGAAGCTCTTCCAGTCCTTTAGGGGAATGGATATGCAAGTCCGCCGTACGTCCCAAGAGATTAAGCGTAGATATAAGTCCCAGCAACCCGAAACAGTGATCACCATGCAGGTGGGAAATAAAGATACGGTTCAGACGCGAGAACTTGAGACGTGACTTCCTGAATTGCAGCTGTGCACCTTCACCGCAGTCTATCATAAACAATTTATCACGTAAGTTCACTACCTGCGAAGTAGGAAAATGGCGGGTGGTGGGCAATGCCGAACCGGAGCCAAGAATATGTAGTTCAAATTTCTCCATGATGATGCAAAGATAAGGGTATTCATCACAACTCCCAAAAAGAAAGGGTACTTGTGTTTACCACAAGTACCCTTCATCTTATTTATATATAGAAGTAATTACTTCTTTCCGGCTTCCATTTGCTCTTTCAAAGCTGCCAGAGCATCGATGTCACCCAGAGTTGTAGAAGCGGCCTGGTTTTGGATTGAAGCGGGAGCTTCTTCTCTCTTACCGGTAGACTTCTTAGCTGCCTTCTTCTCAGCTCTTTCTTCCGCCTTGGCTACATCTTCGAAAATACGGCTGTGAGACAGGATGATACGCTTAGCGTCCTTGTTGAACTCGATAACTTTGAATTCGAGTTTCTCGTCCAACTGAGCTTGTGAGCCATCTTCCTTAACGAGGTGTTTCGGAGTAGCGAAACCTTCTACACCATAAGGCAGAGCAACTACTGCACCCTTATCCAACATTTCGATGATAGTACCTTCGTGTACTGAACCTACTGTAAATACAGTTTCGAATACATCCCAAGGATTCTCTTCGAGCTGCTTGTGACCCAAGCTCAAACGACGGTTTTCTTTGTCGATTTCCAGAACCTGTACGTCGATGTCTGCACCAATCTGAGTGAATTCAGAAGGATGTTTAACCTTCTTAGTCCAAGACAGGTCAGAGATGTGAATCAATCCGTCAACACCTTCTTCGATTTCTACGAATACACCGAAGTTAGTGAAGTTGCGAACCTTAGCTGTGTGCTTAGAAGCGATAGGATATTTTTCTTCGATAGTTTCCCAAGGATCAGCTTTCAGCTGCTTGATACCCAAAGACATCTTACGTTCTTCGCGGTCCAAAGTCAGAACTACTGCTTCAACTTCGTCACCTACCTTCATGAAGTCTTGTGCAGAACGCAAGTGTTGTGACCAAGACATTTCAGATACGTGAATCAAACCTTCAACGCCCGGAGCGATTTCGATGAATGCACCGTAGTCAGCCATAACGACTACTTTGCCCTTCACGTGGTCGCCTACCTTCAAGTTCGGGTCGAGAGCGTCCCAAGGATGCGGAGTAAGCTGTTTCAAGCCGAGAGCGATACGCTTCTTCTCATCGTCGAAGTCAAGGATAACAACGTTGAGCTTCTGGTCGAGTTCAACCACTTCTTTCGGATCGCTAACGCGGCCCCAAGAAAGGTCTGTGATGTGAATCAAACCGTCTACGCCGCCCAGGTCGATAAATACGCCATAGGAAGTGATATTCTTAACGGTACCTTCGAGAACTTGTCCTTTTTCGAGTTTACCGATGATTTCTTTCTTCTGTTGTTCCAGTTCAGCTTCGATAAGAGCCTTGTGAGATACAACGACATTCTTGAATTCCTGATTGATTTTAACAACCTTGAATTCCATAGTTTTGCCAACGAATACATCGTAGTCGCGGATAGGCTTAACGTCGATTTGAGAACCCGGCAAGAATGCTTCGATACCGAATACGTCAACAATCATACCACCCTTAGTGCGGCACTTGATGTAACCCTTGATAATTTCTTCATTTTCCAAAGCTGCGTTAACGCGATCCCAAGAACGGGTAGCACGAGCTTTGCGGTGAGACAGAACCAACTGTCCTTTTTTGTCTTCCTGATTTTCGATGTATACTTCTACAGTATCACCAATTTTCAAATCAGGATTGTAGCGGAATTCATTCAAAGGAATGATACCGTCTGATTTGTAACCGATGTTCACAACTACTTCACGCTTGTTCATTGCGATTACGGTTCCGTCAACTACCTCGCGGTCGTTAACTTTGTTCAGCGTGTTGTCATACGCTTGTTCCAGTTCTTCGTGGCTTGCACTGGCTACTGATTCGCCGTTTTCGTAAGCATCCCAGTTGAAGTCTTCAATGGGAGCGACATTTTTTAAATTTTCCATTAATAAATAAATTGTTTAACTCGTTAATTAAGTGAGACTTTATGTTTACTCATATTAAATCGGGCGCAAAGATAGGAGTATTTTCTTGAATGACAAAAAGTTCTTTCTGAAAATATCCGTTCTTTACGCCCGATTTCCAAAGATTTATACCTTATATATATTAGGAATTCTCTTTGATATATGCCAAAGCCGCTCCGATAGCCGTGCGATATTCCGCATAGGGCGGGATGTGGAAACGGACATGGTAGATGCTTTCCATTTTCGGGAACACTTCCCTACATTGCGGCAGTTGGGTAAGATTGCCTATCAGCACAAAGTCCTTCACCGGACTGTTCAAAGCGGAAAGGACAGCCGCACCGCCTATCGTCTGGAGTACGGTATAAATGATGCCGCAGGCTATGTCTTCCTGCGAAGCATTACTGTCGGCCTTTCCGAACAATGAGGCAGTGGCAGACACGGGTAAATCGGGCAATGCATTGTTGCAGATGTCACCGATTTGCAGATTGACACGGGTCACATCGCCTTTTGCAGCCAAATCAGCCACCTGATGAATGTCGTGCGTTTTGAGCAACAAGCGCGAAAGTCCTTGCAAAGTTCCTCCGCCGATGCCCATACCGCCGATATGCTGGATTTCATCCCCGTTGATTTTCACAAAGGATGTACCTGTTCCCATGCTGACAACCATCAATTGGTCTATGTCCGTAGCATGGCGCGCACCCAGCCCGTTGGCTATGAACTCATCCGTCTTGCGGGTGGGAAGCCCGTAAAGCGGACTGTCCACAAATGCACTGCCCACACCGGTCAGCATCACCTGCTCTACATCAGACAACTGAATTCCGTTATCATAGATATACTTGCCGAACGCTCCGAACAGGGAAGTCACCGGGTCTGCCGCCGTTATGAACATCGGAGACTGTATCTGCCCCTTATTGATTCCAACGATTTTAGTGGTACTTCCACCTACGTCTATACCTATTACGATTCCCATAACCTTAAATTTTTGCGACAAAGATAAAGTATAAATTCCTATAATCTCCCATTTCTGTTTACCTATTGAATAACTCAAACGTAAACTTGACTCCTACTTCCTGATACTTCCAGTTTGCAAAGCTCGCAAAAACGCCAAAGTCGAAGATATGCGTACCGATGCCATATCCGACTTCAAGATAGGGATTCAAGTGAGGAACAACCAAAGCATTCAGATACAAACGCTCATTCAGTACATACTGGGTATACTTCTTCAAGTGACGCAGCAAGAGGAAGGGCGCTTCGTACGTGAAATGCCCGCGAACATACTTACGGGACGAGTTGTACCAGCGTCCGTCGAGCAACTGAAATACTCCGCCGATTTCATCATTCCAACCGACAGGAAGATTGGAGCGTGCCAAATTGGCGAAATCCACAAAATAGAGTTCCTTCTGATTCGTAAAAGCTCCCCAACCAAAGCGGTAATAAATGTCACGCATCAGTCCCAAAGGAATGTTGTGCTGGAAGTCCACTTCTATGCGTTCGTACTTTCCGGTGCTGTTCATAACCCCACTGATACCACGTTCCCAGTCCACAGAAACTGTAGGGTATTTGGAATGAAGATTAATTTTACGATCACCACTCATGTAATAATACTGACCGGGAGTCCACGTGACTCGTACACGAGGTGCAAAGCTGTTATAACTGTGACGGAACTTTTTCAGAATTGAAGGGTCAAAACCCGGATAAATGGGCGAGATGCCTGTTGACATCACATTCGGAGTATCGGGATAGACAAGAACAAACTTTGAACGCTCCACTTCCGTACGCCGATGCAAAGAAAGTCCCACGTCCAAGGTCAGCCCGTTTACAATCTCCCAGCTATGGCGTATCTGTAAATATAAATCCTTGAAATAATCCAAATGAATCTGGTCAAAATCGAAGATGCTGTCGGGAATAGCTTTCAGGTCATCCAGCACATCACTGCTATAAATACGGTTACCATTACCCACACTGACGTGCAGGGCCGCGCGTTTGCGAGGCCAGTAATCGAAATCAGAATTGATTGACCAATAAAACTCTTTCCGCTTGAAGTTATAACCTAACTTGGGGACGACACGCAACAAGCGATCTCCCGTAAACAAACGGTTGTATTTAAACTCCTGGCGATAGGAGAAACCGTTGCTACCGCTATAACTTAACAACAAAGGGTTGATGATAGGCGAGCAACGCACACTTCCCATCTTGGCAAGGTCTACGGTATACCGGCTGACCAACGCATCCCCTATCTGCCCCCAAAACTCCAGCCGCTTGTTTTTGGGCTTCCGCTTATAAAGAAGTGTATCACGGCGCAAAAAGAAATCCTCATACAACTTCTGCTCATGCGAAGTCAACGGAATGGGACGCAAAGTATTGAAATAGGCCGTGTCACGCTGATAGGCGTTCGTATCCGTCAAAAGGGTATAAGACTCGGACAAATCGTATTTGCTCTTAAGCCTATTCCGCTTGACTGCAGCTGCAGGAGCATGCTGACGAATATCTTTATAGTTGAGCATTGCCGTATAGCTGCCGTCCACCACATTACCCAGCAAACGGAAAGTGGCATCGACATTGAAATGAACGGGCAAGAACTCGTCGCTGCTTCCCACCTTGCCCAACTTCACCAGATTATTAAAGCGAAGCAATTCGGAACGCCCCGAAAAACGTATTTCACGCACGCTCCATACGTTATCACTGACAATCATATAGCCACCCACAAGCTGAAAACTCTTACTCTTCGGCATAAAACGAATACGAAACTCACGGTTATGCACTTCACCCATTATGGAGTCTACATAATAAGTGTAGTACTTCTTGGCATTGGCTGCCAACGGAGACAGAAGTTTATCATATAATAAGGTGGAAGAATAAATATTGATATGAAAGTATTCGAGCAAACGACCGTCTAACTCCCAAAGTTCGGAAGTAGTACCTACACTTGCCTTCACCTTCTGGTCGTAAATATCAGGGGCGGTATAGTGCAGTTCGCTGTGTGTTTCCATCATATACTCCCGCACACCTTTCTTCATGCGAAACATGGAAGGGATAAAGCGAAGCAAACGATTCTTCTTACGGATATTCGCCCAACCCTTTATATAGAGCTCCGCCTTATACTCATCGACAATGCGCTCATAAAAAGGCGCAAAGAAGATGACTTTGTCCATAATGGAATCCGCATAAGCTCTCTGCCCTGCATACGACCGGGGAACAGCTGTAGCACCCGCCTTCTGCAAACTTGCACACAAGAGACAGACTCCTATCCATATGCATATTAGATGTTTCAACCGCAATATCGTCTTATGTGGGAACAAATATAGAAAAAAAGTAATAACTTCCACTTAAATTCTATTTTCATTTTACGAAGCTAAAAAAGGCCCTAAAAAGCATAATTTCGAAGCACACCCCTCTTTTTTAGGGGGTAATTCTTCAAAAAACATATAAAAATCCAAGATTACCCCCTAAAGAATAGGGGGTAATTCAGAAAAAACATATAATTTTGCACCCAACAACCAACAAAAGAAGAGACTAATATGTCAAAAATGAGATTTTTTGCTTTGCAAGAGCTCGCCAATCGTCGCCCTCTTGAAGTCATCACCCCTTCAAACAAGTTGTCCGATTACTACGGCAGCCACGTTTTCGACCGTAAAAAGATGCAGGAATACCTGCCTAAAGAAGCTTTCAAAGCCGTTACAGACGCTATTGAAAAAGGCACTCCCATCAGCCGGGAAATGGCCGACTTAATAGCAAACGGAATGAAAAGCTGGGCCAAGTCCCTGAATGTTACTCACTACACGCATTGGTTCCAACCCCTGACGGACGGAACAGCCGAAAAACATGACGGCTTCATCGAGTTCGGAGAAGACGGAGATGTCATTGAACGCTTTTCCGGGAAGTTGCTTATCCAGCAAGAACCGGACGCCTCTTCTTTCCCCAACGGTGGTATCCGTAATACATTCGAAGCACGCGGATATACGGCATGGGACGTGTCTTCACCGGCCTTCGTCGTGGAAACCACGCTTTGTATTCCAACCATTTTCATCTCTTATACCGGTGAGGCGCTGGACTATAAAACTCCCTTGCTCAAAGCACTCGCAGCAGTAGACAAAGCAGCGACGGACGTCTGCCAGCTTTTTGACAAAAACATAACACGCGTATATACCAATTTGGGCTGGGAACAGGAATATTTCCTCGTAGACTCCGCACTCTACAACGCACGTCCGGATTTATGTCTGACAGGACGTACATTAATGGGGCACTCGTCAGCCAAAGACCAACAGTTGGAAGACCACTATTTCGGTTCTATCCCACCACGTGTGACAGCTTTTATGAAAGAGCTGGAAATAGAATGCCACAAACTGGGCATCCCCGTCAAAACACGCCACAACGAGGTAGCCCCCAACCAATTTGAGTTGGCTCCCATCTTTGAAAACGCCAATCTCGCCAATGACCACAACCAGTTGGTTATGGACTTGATGAAACGCATTGCCCGCAAACACAACTTCGCCGTACTACTGCACGAGAAACCATACAGCGGCGTGAACGGTTCGGGTAAACACAACAACTGGTCGCTTTGCACTGATACGGGAATAAATCTCTTTGCTCCGGGGAAAAACCCGAAAGGTAATATGTTATTCCTTACATTCCTTGTGAATGTACTGATGATGGTATATAAAAACCAAGACCTGCTTCGCGCTTCCATTGCAAGTGCGGGAAACAGCTATCGTCTGGGTGCCAATGAAGCTCCTCCCGCTATTTTGTCCATTTTTTTGGGTAAGCAATTATCTTCTATCCTCGACGAAATAGCCCGTCAGGTAAGCAACAGCAAAATGACAGCCGAAGAAAAGACGACTCTTAAACTGGGTATCGGACGTATTCCTGAGATACTATTGGATACGACAGACCGTAACCGTACCTCCCCCTTCGCTTTCACCGGCAATCGCTTTGAGTTCCGCGCCGCCGGCTCATCTGCCAACTGCGCAGCTGCCATGATTGCCATCAATGCAGCAATGGCCAATCAGCTGAACGAGTTCAAAGTTTCCATTGAAAAACTAATGGAAGAAGGTGTCGGCAAGGATGAAGCCATCTTCCGCATATTGAAAGAAACCATCATCGCTTCCGAACCTATCCGGTTTGAAGGAGACGGTTATTCCGAGCAATGGAAACAAGAAGCTGCCACCCGCGGATTGACAAACATCTGCCATGTGCCGGAAGCCCTGATGCGCTATATGGACAATCAAGCCCGCTCCGTACTTATCGGTGAACGTATCTTCAATGAAACTGAATTAGCCTGTCGCCTTGAAGTAGAGTTAGAAAAATACACCATGAAGGTGCAAATTGAAAGCCGTGTTTTGGGCGACCTTGCCATTAACCATATCGTTCCGACTGCGGTCATTTATCAGAACCGCTTACTGGAAAATCTGCGAGGACTACGCGAGACATTCCCCCCCGAAGAATATGAAATTCTTAGCGCTGACCGCAAAGAACTGATACGTGAAATATCTCACCGCGTGACAGCTATCAAGATGCAGGTACGCGAAATGACGGAAGCACGCAAAGTAGCCAATCATATGGACAATTATAAAGACAAAGCCTTTGCATACGAAGAAACTGTACGTCCGTATCTGGAAAGTATTCGTGAACATATTGACAATCTTGAAATGGAAATAGACGATGAGATATGGCCATTGCCGAAATACAGGGAACTGTTATTCACTAAATGATAATTTAGCGGCTTTGCCGCTAAATTAATTATGAATGATGAATTGGCGGTACTGTCATGCCGAATAACAATTCATCATTCATAAGCCCTTTATTGCAATTTTTTGATACAAATGTGCCGTTTTTAATTTTTTCTTTTTACATTTGTGCTGTACAACACAGTTTTGCAGCATTTATGGTAAAAATAAACTTATCTGATATTAATGTTCCGGAGTTGATTCCCGATATATGGTCACCCCTGAATGAAGAACAGCGAGAATTCCTCGCTAACCATTTTACGCTCCAGAATTATAAAAAGAACGAGATTATTCATTGTGAAGGTGAGACACCCACTAATCTGATGTGTCTACTGAATGGAAAAGTCAAAATCTATAAAGATGGTGTAGGCGGAAGAAGCCAGATTATCCGAATGATTAAGCCAACCGAATACTTTGGATACCGTCCTTATTTCGCAAAAGCGGATTATGTGACCGCAGCCTGCGCTTTTGAACCTTCATTGGTATGCCTGATACCAATGACAGCCATTATGACATTGTTATCACAAAACAATGAATTAGCAATGTTTTTTATCAGGCAATTATCCATAGACCTCGGCATTGCCGACGAGCGTACCGTAAACCTCACCCAAAAACATATTCGCGGACGTTTGGCTGAGTCTCTTATTTTCCTCAAAGAAAGTTATGGTTTGGAAGAAGACGGTTCTACATTAAGCATCTACTTGTCTCGTGAAGATTTGGCCAATCTTTCCAACATGACGACGTCCAATGCTATCCGTACGCTTTCACAGTTTGCAACGGAACGCCTGATTACCATTGACGGACGAAAGATTAAGATTATTGATGAAGAAAAACTGAAGAAGATAAGTAAAATAGGCTAAATGAAGAATGAAGAATGAAGAATTAAGAATTTAGGCTGCGCAATAAATAAATGTAGTATAACAAATATTATTGCGCAGCCTAAATTCTTAATTCTTCATTTTAACTTAGCAAGAATCTCTCTGCCTCAATAGCTGCCATACACCCTGTAGCCGCTGCCGTAATGGCTTGACGATAGTGAGGATCGGCAACATCTCCTGCAGCAAAGACTCCGGGAACCTTTGTACGGGGAGTGCCGGGAGCTGTCAGAATATAACCTGTTTCATCCGTATCAACATAAGGTTTGAAAATATCAGAATTAGGCTTATGACCGATAGCCAAGAAGAAACCATCGATTGCCAAGTCGTAGCGTTGTTCATCCGGTTCACCCATACGTTTCACCAAGTGCACGCCTTCCACACCATTATCTCCGTACAGTCCTACCGCATTG
Organism: Bacteroides sp. AM10-21B; assembly: GCF_003472565.1. Lineage (NCBI taxonomy): Bacteria > Pseudomonadati > Bacteroidota > Bacteroidia > Bacteroidales > Bacteroidaceae > Bacteroides > Bacteroides sp. AM10-21B. Next base: position 75,302 of record NZ_QRME01000001.1, read on the forward strand.
TGTTCAAACAAGACTTCAATCTTCTCGTTGTTCATAACACGTTCCTGCATAATCTTGGAAGCACGTAAGAATGGCTTACGCACAATCAGATATACCTTGCTTGCCAAGCCTGCCAAATAAGAGGCTTCCTCACAAGCTGTATCTCCACCTCCAACTACTGCCACCACTTTCTTACGATAGAAGAAACCGTCGCAAGTAGCACAAGCGCTGACACCCATACCGGCATACTTTTTCTCGTCTTCCAATCCTAAATATTTGGCAGCCGCTCCGGTTGCAATGATAATGGTTTGCGCCTCGATAACCTTCTCTTCGTCAATAGTTATCTTATACGGAGCTTGACTCAAGTCGGCAGCCGTAGCCACACCGAAACGCAAATCTGTGCCGAAGCGCTCGGCCTGTTTACGCAAATCTTCCATCATCTGCGTACCGTTAATACCTTCCGGATAACCGGGGAAATTCTCAATATCGGTTGTGGTAGTCAACTGACCACCGGGTTGCAAGCCCTCATACAGGACGGGAGAAAGGTTAGCACGCGCAGCATAAATAGCCGCTGTATATCCGGCAGGACCGGAACCTATAATTAAACATTTTACTTTTTCTGCTTCCATATTATTATTCTGTTATAAATAGTACATTTCATCATCTTAAATCAATTATTTCAGCCGTAGGATATGCTTTCTTATCAAATACAAAAAGGCCGTCATCATATTTTTTTCCTGTTTGATAGGAATTTATAAGCACCAATACTGCATCTTTACTCCCCCTCTGAACCATACTAAGCCTCAAAGGACGAAAAGAGCGTTTCTCTATATACAAGATAATACATTGTATATCTTGATCCCGTTTGGTAGCGGTCATCACTACTTTGTAGGTTGTATTATCCGAAGCATTACCTATTTTAGCCACTTTCAATTTATAGTCTTTCTTATAGAGGGACAACCATGCATAAGGATTAATACCCTGCAATTCTTCCGGAGTAGGTTCGGAAACATTGACTTCATCACTGGAAGCCAGATAACTCCATTGCGTACGTCCATCAAACCACGTCGTCATACCTTCTGTTTCCAACAGGAATTTGTCATCCTTCAGGCAAATGGAACCATTCGAGTTTCCTTCAGGTGCACGAACCGAAAAAGTCAGTTTTATCCCATTTTCTTTGCGGAAAGCATCCGCCACACGATCAAGTATATCTTTGGCATCCGACTGTTGCGCAGCTACGGGCAAAACCAAACCAAGCATCCAAAAAGTAAACAAAAAGCTTTTGATTTTCATGTAATTCAAACGTTGGTTTATTACAAATTGTTCAAACGCGCTTCCAAATCCGTTATGTCCGCACAGAACACTTCACGCGCCTTACTACCCTGTGCCGGACCTACAATTCCCGCTTTTTCCAACTGATCCATAATACGTCCCGCACGGTTATAACCAATAGCAAACTTACGCTGGATAAGTGAAGTGGAACCCTGCTGTTGATAAACAATCAGTTGGGCAGCGTCTTCAAACAATGGGTCAAGGCGCCCCATGTCCACATCACCCAAGTCACCGCCTGCGTTCTCGTCTACATACTCAGGCAGATAAAATGCCGTAGGATAACCTTGCTGACGGGCTATAAACTTCGTAATCTCCGCAACTTCCGGTGTATCAATAAATGCACACTGCACACGAACAGGATCTGCGCCTTGCAAGAACAGCATATCACCGCGACCTATCAACTGGTTAGCTCCCGGTCTGTCAAGGATAGTGCGGGAGTCCACCATAGCCGATACTCGGAAAGCAATACGTGCCGGGAAGTTAGCTTTAATCGTACCCGTAATAATATTTGTCGTAGGACGCTGTGTAGCGATAATCATGTGTATGCCAACGGCACGCGCCAACTGGGCGATACGGGCAATGGGCAATTCCACATCTTTACCGGCTGTCATAATCAGGTCACCGAACTCATCTATCACCACTACGATATACGGCATGAACTTATGCCCTTTTTCCGGATTCAGACGGCGATTGATAAACTTTTCATTGTATTCTTTAATATTACGTACATGTGCAGCCTTCAACAGATCGTAGCGTGTATCCATTTCAATACAGATAGAGTTCAAAGTCTGAACAACCTTGGTTACATCCGTTATAATGGCGTCCTCACCGTCGGGCAGTTTGGCAAGGAAATGATGTTCAATCACCGAATAGATACTGAATTCCACTTTCTTCGGGTCTACCAGCACGAACTTCAGTTCTGCGGGATGTTTCTTATATAACAAGGAAGTAATGATAGCATTCAGTCCTACAGACTTACCCTGACCGGTAGCACCGGCAACGAGCACGTGCGGCATTTTGCACAAATCCACCATAAAGACTTCATTGGTAATAGTCTTGCCCAGCGCAATCGGCAAATCGTACGTAGATTCCTGAAACTTCTTGCTGCCGATAATGCTCTGCCCGGAAACAATCTTCGGATTGGAGTTAGGAACTTCAATACCAATTGTTCCTTTTCCCGGTATCGGAGCAATGATACGGATGCCCAAGGCAGAAAGGCTAAGAGCAATATCATCTTCCAAACCGCGTATCTTAGAAATACGGACACCTTGTTCCGGTGTTATTTCATACAACGTCACCGTAGGACCAACCGTAGCCTTAATAGTACTGATTTCGATGCCGAAGCTACGCAGTGTATTGATAATCTTATCCTTATTAGCGTTTTGTTCTGCCATATCAATCGTAGGTTCGGCATTATCATAATGCTTCATCAAATCGATTGTAGGATAATGATAGTTTTCCAAATCAAGACAAGGATTATACGGTTCTATCTCCGGACCGCGATATTCTTCATCTTCCACTGTTTCCACTTCAAAAACAGGTTCATTGCTTCCTTGCTGCACCGAAGGCGGAATGGCGGAAGTTATATCCGGAGACGGAGTTTCAATCGTCATCAGCACTTCGCCTTCCTCATTGGCTGTTGTGGCTTTATCCTTTGCCACTTCTCCTAAATCGAGCGTTATCTCATGGCTATCCTCATCATCCTCTTCCTCTTTACCGGATTCATCCGGTTTCTGAGCTGGTCCCTCTTTTTCCACATCAGAGGATGTTTCAGCCACAGTCTGCGGCTTCTTTCCTTTCACTGTCCAAGAGTCCGTAAACTCTTCCGGCGCTTCACCGGATTCGCTTTCTTTCTTTTCATTATGTTTCAGAAAGCTAAGGCTAAAGAGTTTCCTCAACCAGATTACAGTACGTGCGCTCAGATAAATAAGGAAACAGATGGCAGTAACCAGCAATATCATCCATACACCCGGTACCCCAACCTGAGACACCAGCCAATTGCTGACATTATACCCATGCATACCGCCCAAATAAAGGAAAGAGTCTTTATATTGGTCCACAAACACGAAACCAAAGAATACCGAGAACCAGACCAACAGCAACGAGCATCCAATAAACCACTTCCATAAACGTACCACACGGACACGCATCAGTTTTAATCCAGCCACGGCCAAGAATACCAAAATAAAGAAAGATGATATGCCAAAGCATTCGTTTATTAAATAACTGGCAAGCTGTGCCCCACGTGAACCGGCATAGTTCTTCACCCCATTATGCGTAGAAATCAAATCCTGCGTATTACCGGAATCTATAATACTTTGATCCGCCGCTCCTGTAAAGAAGAAAGACGAAAAGGCCAGCAACAGGTAAACCGAGAAGATTACCAGTATCAGACCGACAACAAAATGGACGGTTTCATTCTTTAAAACAGCGGCTATCTTTCCGAAAAGAGAAAGAGAGCGTTCCGTATCTTTGATTGTATTTTTCTTGACCATAAAATCTATTCCGCTAATATCCGTATAATGACGCAAAAGTAACAAAAAAAAGCTTATGCAGTAATGCTTTCAAACCTTTTTCGTACCTTTGCGTTTCAAATCAAGAAGATATGAAAAAAGAAAGTCAAGTGATATTCGACCGTAATGTTGTGGAATTCGTAACCGTAGCTGCCGAGTTCTGCAAGTTCTTGGAACAGACGGAAACCATGAAACGTTCCGTCTTCGTCGATACATCCTTAAAAATACTTCCTTTGCTTTATCTCAAAGCTTCCATGCTACCCAAGTGCGAAACGATAGGCGATGAAGCCCTCGAGACATTTGTAACAGAGGAAACGTACGAAATACTCCGCATGAATCTGGCAGGTATTCTCGCCGAGAAAGACGACTACCTTGATGTATTTGTATCGGACATGAAATACAGTGACCAACCTATCACAAGAAACATTTCCGAAGACTTGGCCGACATCTATCAAGACATCAGAGACTTTATCTTCGTATTCCAGCTGGGGCTTAATGAAACAATGAACGACTCGCTCGCCGTCTGCCAAGAACATTTTACCCTATACTGGGGACAAAAGTTAGTGAATACTTTGCGTGCCCTGCATGACGTAAGATACAACCAACCGGAAGAGGAAGACAATAAAGAGGAAGAGGAATAAACTGTAAACTATGATTATCAAAAGAAGTATAGATAAAGAAGAAGTAAAGGAAATGCCCAAAGCTGTCTTTCCGGGGGAGATACATATAGTACAAACCCCTCAGGAGGCAGAACGTGCGGTGGCTTATTTAAAAAGATGTTCCATACTGGGCATTGACAGCGAGACACGCCCTTCCTTCACCAAGGGGCAATCTCACAAGGTAGCCTTACTGCAAATTTCATCGGAAGAGCACTGTTTCCTTTTCCGTCTCAATCTCACCGGGCTGACTCTTCCGATTATCATGCTGCTCGAAAATCCCGGCGTAACCAAAGTCGGTCTCTCCTTGCGTGACGACTTCATGATGCTGCACAAACGTGCCCCATTTGAACAACGCGCCTGTGTCGAGTTACAAGAATATGTCCGCACATTCGGTATCCAAGATAAAAGCCTGCAAAAAATCTATGCGATTCTTTTTAATGAAAAGATATCAAAAAGCCAGCGTCTGTCTAATTGGGAAGCCGAAGCGCTGACACCGTCCCAACAGCAATATGCAGCCACCGATGCGTGGGCTTGCCTAAACATATACAACCGGTTGCAGGAACTGAAGCGTACCGGTGATTTTGAAATGGCAACCGAAGAGAGTTGCCACACAACCACATTATAGCATTACCACATCTTAATTATAATTTATGTATAAAGTATATCTAAAGTCCGGCAAAGAAGAATCATTAAAACGTTTCCACCCTTGGGTATTTTCCGGTGCTATTGCACATTTCGACGGAGAGCCAGAAGAAGGAGAAGTTGTCGAAATCTATACATCCAAGAAAGAATTTATAGCTAAAGGACATTTTCAGATTGGCAGTATTGCTGTTCGCGTACTTAGCTTCCGTCAAGATGAAACCATCGATACCGACTTTTGGAAACGTAAGCTTAGTATAGCCTACGATATGCGACGCAGCATTGGCATTGCCGAGAGCCCCACCAACAACACTTACCGTCTGGTACATGGTGAGGGGGACAACCTGCCCGGACTCGTGATTGACATCTATGCCCGTACAGCCGTTATGCAGGCACATTCCGCCGGTATGCACCTCGACCGTATGGCAATAGCCGATGCGTTAACCGAGGTTATGGGTGATAAGATTGACAATATCTACTATAAATCCGAAACAACTCTCCCATTCAAAGCCGACCTTTATCCTGAGAATGGTTTTCTGAAAGGTGGAAGTACTGATAATATCGCTATGGAATACGGCTTAAAATTCCATATCGACTGGTTGAAAGGTCAGAAAACAGGTTTCTTTGTGGACCAACGAGAAAACCGTTCATTGCTGGAACGCTATGCCAATGGTCGCAGCGTACTGAATATGTTCTGCTATACCGGCGGATTCTCGGTCTATGCCATGCGCGGCAATGCCAAACTGGTACATTCCGTAGACAGCTCAGCCAAGGCCATTGACCTGACGAATAAGAATATTGAATTGAATTTCCCCGGTGATAGCCGCCATGCCGCCTATGCAGAAGATGCCTTTAAGTACCTTGACCGCATGGGCGACCAATACGACCTTATCGTTCTGGACCCGCCGGCATTTGCCAAGCACCGCGACGCATTGCGCAATGCCCTGCAAGGATACCGCAAACTGAACGTCAAGGCTTTTGAGAAAATCAAACCGGGTGGCATACTTTTCACTTTCTCTTGTTCGCAAGCCGTCAGCAAAGAGAATTTCCGTACAGCTGTATTCACCGCAGCTGCCATGTCCGGTCGCAGCGTACGCATTCTGCACCAACTGACGCAACCTGCCGACCATCCCGTAAGCATCTACCACCCCGAAGGAGAATACCTGAAAGGGCTTGTTTTATATGTAGAATAAACACCAAAATATTAAATCATGTTAATACAAAGAAGAAAAACATCAAAGCATTATGTTGTATAACATAAAACCCATTATCTTTGCACTGTGTTTTTCATGGTATTAGATTTAAGGTTAATAAAGATTGGCTGTCTGGGATAGATAGCCTTCTTTTTTTATATACACTTCTTGTTTTTCTGCCTGTTGCGTCGTACATTTGCACCTATTACACAATTCAACAATATTCAAAAAAGCTAATATTATGAGCATCAAATTCCGACTCACAGCTATGCAGTTTCTCCAATTCTTTATTTGGGGAGCATGGCTTATCTCATTAGGCGGCTATATGGGCGGTACATTACATTTTGAAGGCGGCCAGATTGGCGCAATCTTTGCAACCATGGGAATCGCTTCGCTTATCATGCCCGGACTCATGGGAATTATCGCCGACAAATGGGTAAATGCCGAACGTCTTTACGGCATACTCCATCTTATCGGTGCCGGTGCTCTGATTTATGCATCCACTGCCACTACATACAGTCATATGTATTGGGCAATGCTACTCAATATGCTTGTATATATGCCCACACTGTCATTGGCCAATACAGTTTCGTACAATGCACTGGAACAATATAAACTCGACCTGATAAAAGACTTCCCACCGATACGGGTATGGGGAACGGTAGGTTTCATTTGCGCCATGTGGGCTGTAGACCTTACCGGATTCAAAACTGGTCCCGCACAACTCTATGTAGCGGCTATTTCAGCAATCATCTTAGGACTTTATGCCTTTTCTCTTCCCGGTTGCCCACCAGCCCGCAGTGAAGGAAAAACGATGCTCTCCGCTTTTGGACTTGATGCATTGGTACTTTTCAAACGTAAGAAGATGGCAATTTTCTTCTTGTTCTCCATGTTGTTAGGTGCAGCGCTGCAAATTACAAATACTTATGGAGACTTATTCTTAAGTTCGTTTGCTTCTATTCCTCAATATGCAGACTCTTTCGGAGTAAAGCACTCTGTAATTTTACTCTCCATTTCCCAAATGAGCGAGACGTTATTCATTCTCGCTATTCCGTTCTTCCTGAAACATTTCGGAATAAAACGTGTTATGCTCATCAGTATGTTTGCCTGGGTATTCCGTTTCGGATTGTTTGGTTTAGGAGACCCTGGCAGCGGGTTGTGGATGCTAATCCTTTCCATGATTGTATATGGCATGGCTTTTGACTTTTTCAATGTCTCTGGTTCACTATTCACTGAAATGGAAGCCCATCCAAGTATTCGTGCCAGCGCACAGGGGCTCTTTTTTATGATGACAAACGGATTGGGAGCAATCATAGGCGGATATGCCAGTGGTGCCGTAGTAGACGCATTCTCTGTATATGCTCCCGGTGGCGGTTTGATAAGTCGTGAGTGGACGCCTGTATGGCTCATATTCGCAGGTTATGCCTTAGTTATTGGAATATTATTCGGAATCGTATTCCGTTATAAGCATACTACGGAAAAAGAAACCGACAAGGTGGTAGAATAATAGAATGAACAAAAAGAAGATTGAACTGCAAGTATTGAATATTTCAAATAGCCAGGCGCAGGTTGGTGCCTATGCTATGGTATTGGGCGAAGTAAATGGCCCACGACAATTGCCGGTCATTATTGGCAGTGCCGAAGCACAATCCATGATGATTGAGATGAGAGGTATTATTCCGCCCCGCCCGCTAACACATACACTGTTTGCTTCCATCCTCAAAGCACTGGGAGTTAATTTATTGCGTGTACTCATCTATAAAGTAGACAATGGAGTATTCTATTGCTATCTCTACATGAAGGCAGAAGAAACAATCCTTCGTATTGATGCACGTACCAGCGATGCCGTGGCCCTTGCCTTGCGCATGAATGCTCCAATCTTCATATACGATGACATACTGGAAGCCGAATGCCTGAAAACAGAACATAGCATCACTATAAATGAGAACGAAGACAATACAGGCAATACTGCACCCCAAAAGACTTTGGAGCAGTTGAAAGTCGCCCTTCAAAAAGCCATAGACGAGGAAGATTACGAACGCGCCGCCCAACTGAGGGACATTATCAATCAACACAAAAAACAATAAACAATCATGCATGTATTCTATACTCCCGACATACAATTGCAAGCCGAGTTGCCCGAAGAAGAAGCCGCTCATGCTATCCGCGTATTAAGATTGCAAACCGGTGACGAAGTAATGCTAACCGATGGTAAAGGGTACTTCTATCGCGCAGAAATTGGTACTGCAACGAATAAGCGCTGTCTTGTCAACATACTCGAAACCATTCACCAAGAACCATTATGGAACGGGCATCTGCACATCGCAATGGCTCCCACCAAGAACATGGATCGTACGGAGTGGTTTGCGGAGAAAGCTACTGAAATAGGTTTTGATGAACTCACTTTTCTTAACTGCCGTTTCTCAGAGCGCAAAATAATCAAGACCGAACGTATTGCTAAAATACTGATTTCCGCCATCAAGCAATCCCTAAAAGCACGCTTGCCACAACTGAATGAAATGACTGATTTTAATAAATTCGTCAGCCAGCCTTTCAAAGGCCGCAAATTCATTGCACATTGCTATGAAGGCAACAAACCTTTATTGAAAGATATTATCCGGAAAGGAGAAGACGCATTGGTACTGATTGGACCGGAAGGTGACTTCAGCGAAGAAGAAGTGAAAAAAGCCATTGAAAACGGTTTCGAGCCTATTAGTCTTGGACGTTCCCGATTGCGTACTGAAACGGCAGCGCTTGTAGCCTGCCATATATTGAACTTACAAAATCAATAATACGATATGAAAAAAAGTATTTTCTTCTATTTACTCCCCGTCCTGCTGATAGTGCTGTGTCTGGGTTCATGTAATGAAACTGCCCCAAAAACAGAATATACCCATGTAATCCCTGCCAATGCCACTGAAGTAGCGGCACTCAACATAAAGAGCATTATCAATAAAGCCGGACTGAACCATTCAGACAACCAAGCCGCCTTGCAAAAACTGTTGGGCCTGCTTCTCGAAAGCAAGAATACCAACCTGAAAAAAGAAGTGGAAACCTTGCTGAATAATCCCGCAGAAAGTGGAATAGACTGGAACGCTCCGGTTTACCTATTCGAGGCTCCTACCCTGCACAACACAGCAATCACCTTAAAGATTACCGATCTGGAAAAGTTTGAAGCCATACTTAAAATACTTGTTCAAGAACAACTATGCACCGCTCCGGTAAAAGCCAAAGGTTATCAGAGTACCGAAATAAAAGATGCCGGAATACTGCTTGCCTACAATAACGGTACGCTGCTCGGAGTGTATGGTGGCAGTTCGGAACAACTACAGAAATTACAACCGGCTATCACCGCCCTTATGCAGCAAACCGCAGACAAGAGCATCCATACAAATAAATATTTTACTCCGATGATGCAGCAAAAGGGAGATATACGTTTGTTGGCAACTCCCGATGCTCTTCCAATGGATGTTCGCGGTGTGCTGAACTGGCCGCACGGCACACAACTGCTGGGTTATGTACTGTTTGAGAATGGACGCATATACGCCACTTTACAAAGTGCCGACTTCAAAGGAGATACCAAAGAAAACAACCAGCCATTCCACCCCAAAAACTCACGAGAGTTACAGAAAGCCATGATGAGCATGATACACGGAAGGCCTTTCAATATCTCATTGACCAGCGATGAGCTGCTCACATTGAGCAATCTCCGCGTGCTTATGGAATATGCATCAGACGAACCGGAAATCAATATCCTCTATCAGTTAATCATGAAAATTGAAGAATTGAACCTGCGGGGAGACAAGAACCGGACAAACTTCACAATTGTTCTGAGCGAAAAGAACGAGAATGCCCTAAAACAACTAGTTGACTTTGCCAAGTTATTTGCAGGAATGTAATTAGCGGCCAGCGTTTAGTGATTAGTGTTCAGCACACTTAATGCGTAATTAATAATTTGTAATTAATGAACCACATTCATTTACAACAAACCCTGCCTCAGGTCTTTGCCGACCGTGACACCATTACTTCACAGATATGGCATCAAGACATCGTTTTCAGCAAGGGGAAACGTTATTTGATAGAAGCAGGCTCAGGGACCGGAAAATCGTCTTTATGCAGTTATATCTACGGGTATCGCCGCGACTATCAGGGTATCATCAATTTTGACGAACAAAACATCCGTTCATTCTCTGTTGACGAATGGACAGATATACGAAAAAATTCGCTCAGTATCCTTTTTCAGGAACTCCGTATCTTTCCGGAACTGACCGCTCTCGAGAATATCCTATTAAAGAATCGCTTGACCAACTACAAGAAGAAAAAAGAAATTCTCGCTCTTTTTGAAGCAATCGGCATTCCCGATAAAATCAATGAAAGAGCCGGTAAACTTTCTTTTGGGCAACAGCAACGTGTCGCTTTTATCCGTAGCCTTTGCCAACCGTTTGACTTTATCTTCTTGGACGAACCTATCAGCCATTTAGATGATGAAAACAGTGCCATAATGGGACGTTTACTCATAGAAGAAGCCGAAGAACAAGGTGCCGGAATTATTGTAACATCCATTGGAAAGCACTTGGAGCTTAAGTACGATGAAACCCTCCGTCTATAATCCATAAATCATAATTCAAAATCATGAACAAACTTGTTTGGAAACTTCTCCGCCAACATATCAGTGTAGGTCAGCTGACCGGATTTTTCCTCGCCAACCTCTTTGGTATGATGATTGTATTACTGAGTATACAATTCTATCGGGACACACTCCCTATCTTTACGCAGGGAGACAGCTTCATGAAGAAGAATTACATCATCGCCACCAAAAGAATCAGTACACTCGGCAGCTTTACCGGAAAAAGCAATACTTTCTCCCCAAAAGAAATCGAGGAGATGAAAGAGCAACCTTTCACCGAAAGCGTGGGAGCTTTCACCCCCTCCTTATTCAAAGTGTCCGCTGGCTTGGGAATGCAGGAAGCCGGAATACACCTTTCCACCGAAATGTTTTTTGAGTCTGTACCCGACGAGTATGTAGATGTAAATCTGGACAAATGGCACTTTGATGAAACCTCTCCGATTATACCTATTATCATCCCCCGTAATTACCTGAATCTATATAACTTCGGTTTTGCACAAAGCCGAAGCCTGCCTAAGCTCTCCGAAGGCCTCATGAATCTGATACAAATGGATATCATGTTACGGGGCAACGGACGTACAGAACAATTCAAAGGCAAGATTGTAGGCTTCTCCAACCGCCTGAATACAATTCTTGTCCCACAAACATTTATGGACTGGGCAAACAAGAGTTTTGCTCCCGGCAAAGAAGCCCAACCTTCCCGCCTCATCGTTGAAGTAAAGAACCCTACCGACACAGCCATCAGCAACTATTTCCAACAGAACCGTTACGAAACCGAAGGCGATAGTCTGGATGCCGGAAAAACGACTTATTTCCTGCGTCTCATTACCGGTATTGTCATGGGAGTAGGATTATTCATCAGCATTTTATCCTTTTACATCCTGATGCTAAGCATTTTCTTACTGTTACAAAAGAATACCGTAAAACTGGAGAACCTGCTTCTGATAGGATACAGCCCGAACCGCGTAGCACTTCCCTACAATATTCTGACAATCGTTTTGAATCTGTCAGTATTGTTATTGTCTGTCAGCGGGGTAGCATGGATACGCAGTTACTATACAGAAATTATCAGCACGCTCTTTCCACAATTGGAAACAGAATCGTTGCTTCCATGTTGGATAACAGGTAGTGTTCTGTTCCTCGTAGTATCTTTACTGAATGTTATGATGATACATAAAAAAGTTACGAGCATTTGGAAAGGAAGAAAGGCATAAGCCAACCTGACCGCTGATGTAACAGATTCATTTCTTACACTCTAACCATACATTCGTTAGATATAATCCCCTATCATCAGCTTCATTTTGTATTTTTACAAGTAATAAAACCTCGTTTTCCAATTGCGGGCCGAAGAGCCTCCAACTGCGGGCCCGGCAGCACGCAACTGCCAACCGGAGAGCCCGCAGTTGGAAAACGAGGTTTAGTTACAAGCATATCGGCATTTTGCCATAGCCATATCGACATTTACAATGAGGCTAACGGAGAAATGTTATTGTACTTTCACATTAGCAACAAATTCATTTATAACGAATTCTTTCAAATCTCTCATTTTCTCTCCGTTGATACTGATATTTTCAAAGATTATATCCTTCACCATACCGTCCGGGCTTAATCCCTGAATCAGCGAACGATTCTCACCAACACCTGTATAGGTGATATTACGGAATGTGACGCCTTCGATGCCGCTGCCGGGTTGTCTGTCGTACTTAGGATTGAAACGTACTTTGACATAGAAAAGGCGACCTTCCTGAATACTCTCTACACGGACATCCTCGAACAGGACGTTACGTACCCGGTTTTTATCACCACAGTCTACTGCCATACATCCCTGATACATCGGATCATCCTCATCGTGCTCCAAAATATCAATATTACGGAAAGTCAGGTTCTCAATAACCTCGCCCGTCGACGAGTCCGGATTTCCATGACCTCCTACATTAACAGGGTGCGCAACATCCGCCCATAAAACAGAGTTCTGTACGGTAATATCGCTCGAACCGCCCCACCAATTCCAACGATGATTATAGAGCGCGACACAATCATCGCTTGTACGCAGGAAAACGTTATCAACAAAGACCTTACGACAACACATCAGGTCAATGCCGTCACTCCAGCCTCTACAACTAAAAGTTTTCAAGTTACGGATTACTATCTCCGAAGAACCGCCGCCGAACACCGTATAATGTTCGGGGTTTACAACCGTAATTCCATCAATCAACACATTTTTGGAATCGGTTATTTCAATGCCGCGGACAGGATGGTCTAATATTCCGCGACCTATAATACGCACATTCTCAGCATTATCTACCAGAAGTTTAGCTTTCAACACTGCACCCGGAGCCAAATAGGCTGTAGTATTGCTTGGTATGCGTATCTGATTATTGGGCAAATCTTTCGGACGATGTACACCCGGACCAAAGAACATAATGCCTTTTGCTTCCTTTGAGTAGACCTCTTCTTCCATAGGATTAGCGAAAAGATGCAAATTGTGCAAACGGTCTCCGTCAAACTCTATTGAAAGGTTTTGAGGCTTATCCAAAGTGAAAAAGACAGTATTCTGTACTTGCCTGTAAACTACCTTATTATTCAAGGGGCGGATGGCAACCTCACGTACTGTACCATTATTCTTTTTTACCATTACTTCTACCGGACTCCCCATATCAAACTGCACCATAGAAGCATCTTGCGGCTTATCCAAATCTACCTGTACTTTATATTCAAACAAGTCCTGCCACTCTCCACCGGGTATACGGACACGCACCGTATAGTCATCATTGTGAGGCAGTCCTGTATGTAATCCCTCCGGATAGGTTTTCAACTGTGCCTGTACAACTACGCCGCAATTTATCAGTACAAACAATATGAATAATAGTTTCCGTTTCATTGCATATCTCTGTCTATAACTTTGTCTTCTCCGTCACGCTCTTTTCTATCTTATACGTTTTTCCGTTCAATGTGATGGTGCAAGCACCCGAAGCCGTACAGTACCATCCGTCCGCTCCTTTTTCAAGCAATACGCTCACCGGAACATTCGCCTTGACAACCACTGCAGGAGTTTGCAACAGCGTACCATTCCCTAAAAAGAGTGTACAATCTTCTCCTTTCCGATTACTCCACAAAGCGTAGGTGGCCGAGGCTTTCATACCATTGTTCATCGAACAAAGATGCGCCGCACTGTCTGAAGACAGGATATAGTCGGTGCGCCCGCTTTTCTGTGTTACACAAATTCCAACATGGCTGCCCGGCTGTCCGCACTTCACTTCCGGAAAAGTAACGGAGGTAATCTGTTCGGCTTCTTTCACTGTTGAAGGTTCATAAACCGCCACGAAAGGACGATTCCATGCTTCTCCTTCCTGACGGGCAACAAAGGTTAATGTGGGCTGCTCCTTAATATTGTAAGGCATACCCGGAGTACGGCTAAGCCCCTCTGTCATAGGACTAAGAGCTGAAAACACCGTACGGTTTTCCTCTCCTTTCATCCACATATTCATTCGGATATCATCTTTATCGGGCATCTTAATTGTAAAGACGGCCTTTACATCTTCGCCTGTCCGGGCACACTTCTTGTCGAACAGATAAGAATAGGCATACAGATGGGCCCCGGCAAATGCAAGTTCCTCAGTAGGCCTCAGGTTTAAATCTGTGCCGTCGGCTGCCGTCAAGGTCATCTCTTGTCCCAGATTATGATAGAAATAATCGTGCATCTTGTCTCCGCCAAGCTCTTTGCGGCTACGGAAAACATCTATATAGTAGCCCGTTTCGGGACCGGTGGTGACAATACTCATCATACGTATCTGGTCTGCACGGCTTTCCGGTTCACGAAAATAGACATCACTATACGTAACGGAAGGGAACTTATCTTTCACCGCCACAGCTGCAGAAGATGCCGGAAAACAGGAAAGCAATTCGAACGAATGGTTGCTCTTCATCACCGGATAACTGGAAATACCGTCTACGCATACAGTGTTGTGACTGGGAAACTGAGAGTAGTATTCAGCATAATCCAGTCCGCTGTAAAGGTACAAGCCGATGCCGGCATCAGGCCCCAACACATACCCTTTGCCATAAAGTTCCATTGAAATGCCGTTGGCGTGCATATGATTGCCATCACTGGCATTCAAAGATATCATCAGGCTATTGCGTGGATTCATGCCATTACGTTGTACCAGCCACGACACGTTTGGAGCGTAGAACAAAGGAGACACATAATCTTCTATTTTACCGGCATTGACATCCGACCTTAGTTCCAAGGGTTTATCGTCGAAAAAAGCATTGACGGAAACACGTACCTTTTCTTTCGCCGTATTCTTGCCGGCATCAGGATTAAGGCATTTCAGCAAAGCGGTGAAATACTTCTCCTGTTCTTCTTTGCCATTGGCTTGGGCGTTTTCAATCATCCGGACAACGGGTGTGGTTTTCAGATACCCCGGATGTGTATCTCCAAAGCCGCATATCATTCTGTTGGGAAACAAATACTGGGGAGTAGCTGCAACAGCCTTGGGAAGTACCGGTAATTCTTTCGTTAAGTCACAATGCAAATTACGGTCGAAGATGTTCGTAAAATTAGCATAGTCATTCATAACTACGCCACTATAACCGGGACATTCCGCCCAAATGCCCGTATGAGGGTCGTACCCGTAGTCGGCAAGTTTTTTCAAACTCCACTGGCGGATACTGGATTGGTTGAGCACATAGTCTATATAATAGCCTCGCCCTTTGCCATCGGCATAATGGTTATCATCTTCGAGCACTATGCCAATGTCCATGATATAGCGCGCCTGCATCAGATTCCAATTATTATGGGGTACTCCATTGGCTATGATGTTGTCCGCCCACTTCTTGAAAGCTCCGGCATAGATATTCATCTTATCGGCATAGTGAACGGCCAGATACCCATGCAGGAAATCATAAAGAGGAACAATCTCATAAAGAATATCTTCATGGATTACTTCAAACGAACTCATGCCAACCAGTGTCTGCTGATGACCATAATTTGCATCAACAGGGACATTGCGATAATAGATGCCCTGCATATAGGTGTCGAACACTCCGGCAGCCAACCGGGCATATTGTTCTTCATCGGTCAGCCAATAAAGAAAAGCTGCATCACGGGCAATTCCCATAATCTCACGATTCAAGCTTTCAATGTTACGCCCTGTCTTGGAAGGATGGACTTTCTCCAAAGGGCGACCGGGTAGAGAGTTGTTATGGAAAGTAATATTACCGTCTTTATCATCGTCATAAGGAACGATATCCGCCAGTTTGGGGCGACCATGGGTGGCAAATGTGCCGCGTGTCCCGGTAAAACGCACCGTAGGAACGGGTGCCTTCGCTCCACCGGCATGGTCGAAACTTTCACCTTTTATATATACATCGGTGGCGTGCGAGTTCCAGTACATGGCAAGACGTGACAAGAGCCAGTCCGGTTGCGCCTCTGTCAGCCGGGTATAGGTATCCGTCTTTTCTTTCAGCTTATTGAAGACCTCTCTTGCCCATGATTCATTCTTAATCAAGTCACGGGTGGCCTGCTTCCCATCGGCAGTCGTCAGATAGCGGGGATGCTCCCGGGAAAGTTTCAGAGTACGGGTATCAATTTGTGCTTGTAATGCTGTAACTGCCGATAACAGTAATAGTAATATAGCTTTTCTCATCTTGTAATCGTTTTGAAAAGGAATACGCACAACTCGCCTTTCACACTCAATAACCAAGAGATTTTTAGCATCCCTCCTATTCCAGAACAGAACTATCTATGCTGGCTCATATACTCTTTCGGTGACATTCCGTATTTCTCACGGAAAGAACTGGAAAAATGAGACAGATTAGTATATCCTGTAGCATAAGCAATCTCCGAAATAGTAAGCTTTTGGTCTTGTGCCAATAGAGCGGCCGCCTGCTGTAAACGTATATTCTTAATAAAATCGCGGGTAGAAAGATTGGTCAGTTCCTTCAACTTACGATGCACGTGTACACGGCTTAATCCTACTTCGGAAGCAAGCATTTCAACGTTCAGCGCAGGGTCGTCCAAATGCTCGTTCACCACCTTCATAATCTTACCCATCAATATCTCGTCACTGGACTTCATGGTGATTTTTTCCATCTTATCCTCTTGCTGCTGTGCCCCGCTGAATTTATTACGCAATAATTTGCGGTTGGCAATCAGATTGGCGATAGTCTTTTTCAATAACTCTGTATTGAATGGCTTCACCATATAAGCATCTGCCCCGGTTTCCATTCCTTCCAACGTATCTTCCGGCTTGGATTTGGCTGTCAGTAAGATTACGGGGACATGGTTCACGTTCGTGTTCAACTTTATCTTGCGACACAGAGTCAACCCGTCCATTTCAGGCATCATAACATCCGAAATAACCAAGTCGGGGGTATCACGCAGAACCAAATCATACGCTTCCTTACCGTTACTGCAAGTTTCGACTTTATACTCATCTGATAATTCTGCTTTCAGGTATGCCTTAATCTCGTCCTCGTCTTCCACAACCAATACCCGCAAGCGTGTCTTTGCCTTAATAGCGGCCTTAGGCTCTTCCTCTTCTTCTATTAACTCTTCTTCCAGTTTCGCTAAAACAGGTTTATCTACAGTGTGGTATATCACGTTTTCCGCATCCACCGTTTCCAACTCATCGGTACGCAAGTGAGCCGACCCTAATGGTATGCGTATGATAAAGCGGCTGCCGGGAGCATCCTCTCTATTTTCTGCAAGTATTTCGCCATGATGCAATTGAACCAACGAACGGGATAAATGCAAACCAATACCGGTACCAAAATTAGACTTCGTTACATCATTATCTATCTGATAGAAGCGTTCGAAGATTCGTTCTATCTTATTCCGGTCAATACCGATGCCGCTATCTGTTATGGCAATCTCAAAGTACTCGCGTAGTGCGTCCTTACGCGCCATGTCATGACCGGTTGCCAGACTGACCTGTATCTCGCCCTCTTCCGGAGTATATTTAAAAGCATTAGATAGAATATTCATCAGTACTTTATCAAAATTATTCAAGTCTATCCATACCTTCAGTTGAGGCATCATATGCTCAAAAGTAAAATGAATATTCTTTTTACGCGCCATATACTCAAATGTCTGCATCAGGTCATCGATGAATCCCACCATATCGGTCTCACGAAATTTCAGAAACATCTGCCCTTTGTCTAACTTACGGATATCCATCAACTGATTAATCAGCCGAAGGATGCGCTGAGAATTACGATAAATCATTAAGTATGTCTTATGTAACTCTGAGTCTTTCTTATCCGCCAACAATTTTTCCAAAGGATTAATAATAAGCGTCATAGGAGTTCTTATCTCATGAGAAATGTTGATAAAGAACTGTAACTTCGCTTCATTGAGCTGCTCTGCATGTTCACGCTTCATGATTTCACGACGATGCCGCATACGCGATAAGATATAGTTGACAATACCCAACACCAACAATCCAAACAAAGCTGCATAAAAACAATACGCCCACCATGTTTGATACCAGGGAGGGGTTATCAGAATCTTGATTGTACGCACTTCCGAGTAATTGCCATAATTAAGTGCGCGTACCCGGAAAGTATATTTACCGGGCGGCAAATTATTATAGGTCACACGATTTACTCCCGGTTCTGTACTAAGCCACTGAGAGCCTAATTCATCAATTTTATATTGGTAAGATATCTGCTCAGGGTTGTTGTACTGCAATGTGGAAAAGATAATGCTGAATGTATTATCCAAATAAGACAACCGGAACAGATTGGCTTCTTGCACCGATGTATGGATTATGGGGTCTCCGTTTGAAAGACTGTTTTTATGTATCGGCTGATTAAATACGTAAAAGTCCGTTATCCATACATTCGTTTCTTTGGAGGTATTTCCTATGCTTCCGGGAGAGAAACAAGTGATACCGTTGATACCACCAAAATATATCTTTCCATTCTTGTCCGTATAGAAAGCGCCGTGCATAAATTCATTGCCCTGCAAACCATCTCCCGAATAGTAATTAATAAAACGGTTATTTTGTACATCATACCGGCTGATTCCCATATAAGTGCTAATCCAAATATCATGCCGGAAGTCTTCACTAAGCCCGCATATCACATTGTTTGGCAATCCGTTTGCCATTGCAAACCTTTCCAACTCATTCGTTGTCTTATCAAAACTGTACAACCCATCCGTAGTACCGGCCCAAATCTTACCCGAATGGTCCTCTTGAATAACATACCCCACACATCCGGAAATCAAAGTGTTGACCTTTTTATAATTAATAAAACTCTCCGTTGACGGATTAAAACAACTTACTCCTTTATAATGTCCCAACCATATCAGCCCTTCACTATCACAAAATATATAATTCACCCAATCGTTGACAAGCTCATTCCGCTTCAAGTCATCGGTTTCATCTTTAGAAGATTCATAATGTTTTAACTTTCCGGTCTTCAAGTTATATTGATAAAAGCCGGAACCTAATGTCCCGATATATAGATTCTTCTGTTTGTCTTCAGTTATCGAAAATATTTTTTCATTATCAATAGGTAAAGAATAGTCACATTCTCCGGTTTTCCGATTAAACCTTGCAACTCCCCGCGTATAAGAACCAAGCCATAAGTTCTTATCCGTATCCTCATAAATACACATTATCGTATTAGCAACAGAATGGGCGGAACTCCCCGGCTGATAGTGTCTCAACCTCTTCCCGTTTGCATCCAACTCGTATATACCTTCATTATCTGCACCAACCCATAAATGACCGTTACTGTCTTGAAAAATAGACATAACACAGCCTTGTCCTATAGGATTATAGTAAATAGACTTGCTACCATAATATTCAAAAGGATTATCTTGTTTCGGTATCAAGACTACCCCTTTTTGAAATAGCCCTAACCACAAATTCTTATCCTTATCTTCCAACACTGTATGAATCTTTCCTTCCGAAAAGTCCATTGGGGCAGAATTAATAGTATAGTCTTCCAACTGTTCTTTTGCAGAATTATACATTTTCAGTCCCTGCCCGTCAGTACCAACCAGCAATTGCCCGCTCACCAATGACATACAATAAACGGACAGTGGACCGTCTCCTGTATAAGGAACCGGAATAAAGTTGTTTTCCTGCCTATTGTAACGTGACAGACCTTGCTTCTGAGTCCCTACAAAAAGATTCCCTTCCTTATCTTCTATTATGGCGGCAACATTATTGTCATTGAGGGTTGGATATTTAAATACACGCACTTCTTTCGTTGCAGGCATATAACAAATCAGGCCGTTTCCATACGTTCCTATCCAAATATTATAATAAGAATCTTCATAAAAACAAGATTGAAAATTGTAATTCGACTGCTTTAAAAGATTATCTACAGAAACTGCCTGCTTTTGCTGTTCATCCAAACGAAACATTCCCTGCCCGGTAGTTGTCATCCAGATTTCTCCATTATGCAATTCCTGCATCTGCGTTATATGTGGAAAAACCCGCTTACCCGCACGAAACATTGGAATCTCCAAAAAACTATCCGTTTCACGATCATACTTCATTAACCCATCAATACACCCCACCAGCAGATTACGTCGACTATCCTCAAACAAAGTACGTACATAATTATTCCTGATAGAAGATGAATCAGCTGAAATATGCCGGTAATTGGTGAAGCGCAAACCATCAAACTTATTTAACCCATATTCAGTTGTGACCCAAATAAAGCCTTGTTTATCCTGAAATATCTGATTAATTAAGCTACTGGATAAGCCCATATCTGTAGTATACACTTTTCCCGTCTGTGCTTCACTGTATTGAGCTATACAACACAAACATACTACAAGTACTTTCCAAACGCATCTTTTCATAGTCTTTCTTTTTTATTAGATACAAAAGTCTGACAAAGATAAACAAAAAGCAGGTTTATTCGATACATATGTAACTTTTGTGATAAAAAAACTTCATGGCTCCACCGTAAAAAAGAATTAATTTTAATTATTTTTATTGCAAAAAAATCCATTTACAACCACCACGCCTTATTGATGTAACATACACAAAAAAGAATGTAACACAGTTGCAAGAGTATGTTACAAAAAATAAAATATAAGTATCATCTATACCCTACCATATTACAAATGCTAACTAACTTTGCCTATGTCAGAAAGTTGAGGATATACACCTCATTTCTTTAGTCATTTAAAATATAAAATAAATGTTTAACTAAAACGATAGCATATGAAAACATAAAAAGAACCTTAATGAACTTATACTTTGATTTAACATTTTTATTCAATTTAAACCTTGTTTTTTTATGAAATGCACAACTTATTATTTTAGGTCCTTAGGGCTATTGTTATTACTTTGCCTGATACCTCTGTGGAGTGTCGCTCAGAATATCACGGTAAAGGGTATTGTAAAAGATAATTTCGGTGAACCGGTTATTGGCGCCAACGTTACGGAAAAAGGAACAACCAATGGTATGATAACCGATTTGGATGGAAACTTTTCGTTAACAGTACAGAAAAATGCGACCTTAGTAATTTCTTATATCGGATATATAACACAAGAAATTGCCGTTAAAGGAAATGCAAACCTCAACATTACATTAAAAGAAGACTCCAAAGCATTGGAAGAAGTAGTCGTTATCGGTTACGGTACAGCGAGAAAATCAGACGTAACAGGTTCTATCGCATCAGTAGGAGGCGACAAACTGCGTGAAATGCCGGCAACAAACATTACATACGCTCTACAAAATCGTATAGCCGGTGTGGACATGGCACAGACTTCTTCACAACCGGGCGCTACTATGCAAATCCGAATTCGTGGTACCCGTTCTCTAACGGCTTCCAACGATCCGTTAGTAGTATTGGATGGTATTCCTTTTATGGGGAATCTTTCTGATATCAACCCCGGCGATATCAAAAGTATGGATATCTTGAAAGATGCTTCTTCCACAGCTATCTATGGTTCACGTGGTGCCAATGGTGTTATTTTGATTACCACAAACAAAGGAGCACAAGGTACACCAGCCAAATTCACATACAATGGCTATGTCGGTGCAAAATCCGTATTCTCAAAATACCCGATGATGGATGGAAAGAAGTTTGCCGAAATGCGTAAGTATGCCGGCAAATTTGATAATTCGTTAGATGAATCGGACGATGTTAACACAGATTGGCAGGATTTAATGTATCGTACCGGTATGGTAACAAGCCACGATGTCAGCGTAGCAGGAGGTACAAATCAAGGAAGCTACAGTTTCGGAGCTGCCTACTACAAAGACCAAGGGGTTATTCCTACACAGAATTATACGCGTTACTCTTTACGTGGTTCATTTGATCAAGGGGTAGGTAAGTACTTCCGTTTCGGATTAACAACCAACTCCAACTATAATGTAACAAAAGGTTCTAATATCGGTTTGTATAATGTATTGGCAAACTCTCCTATTGCTAATCCGTACAATGAGGATGGAAGCCTGAAGAGAACAGTAAAAATAAACAGCCAAGATGAATACTTTGTTGTAACACGTGATATTGTAGAAAGTTTGGAAGATACTTGGCTGAACGAACAGAAAGGCTTCGGTACTTATAACAACCTTTTTGCCGAAATACAATGTCCATGGGTAAAAGGATTAAAATATCGTGTCAATTTAGGTCTGAACTACCGTTCTACCAAAGGTGGTACTTTCACTGGTGAGGGCGTAAACAGCACAACAGAAGATACTCCTTCTACCGCATCATTAACCCACTCTGAAACAACAAACTGGGCTATAGAAAACTTGATAACTTATGACCGTACATTCGGTAAACATCAATTGAATATAGTAGGAATGTACTCAGCCGAAGAAACTGTTTATACCAAATCAAATATTGCAGCACGTGATATTCCGGCAGAGTACTTACAATATTACAATTTAGGTCGTGCAGAAGGTACAATTACCGTTAATCCAGATAATTGGGATTATCAGAAAAGCGGACTGATGTCTTGGATGGGACGTGCCATGTATACTTATGACAATCGCTATATGTTAATGGCAACTGTTCGTGCTGATGCTTCTTCACGTTTGGCAAAAGGTCATCAATGGCATACATATCCGGCTGTATCTGCCGGTTGGAATATCGGTCAGGAATCATTTATGGATGATATTGAATGGCTGGATATTCTTAAAGTGCGCGTAGGATACGGACAAACCTCCAATCAGGCTGTAAGTCCATATTCCACATGGGGAAAATTATCCACTCGTCCTTATAACTTCGGACCAACAGGTTATGCTACCGGTTATTATGTATCTGCATTGCCCAATTACAATTTAGGTTGGGAATACTCTTCTACCTGGAACTTCGGTTTGGATTTCACATTATTCGGCGGTCGCTTATCAGGAACATTAGAATACTATATACAAAAAACATCTGATTTGCTGCAGAACGTTAATCTTCCTGCAACTTCCGGTGTAAGCAGCTATGTAGGCAACGTAGGAAAAACTCAAAACAAAGGCGTCGAACTCACCTTAAACGGAACAATACTTGACAATTATAATGGTTGGACATGGGATGCCAGCCTTAACTTATCAGCCAATCGCAATGAATTGACCGAATTGGCATCCGGAGCAGAACGCGATGAAGCCAATAACTGGTTTGTAGGTCATCCCGTTGATGTAATCTACGATTATGAAAAGATTGGCTTATGGCAAGAAGGTGACCCTTATCTTGCAATTTTAGAACCGGGTGGAAATGTAGGTATGATCAAAGTTAAATATACCGGTGAATATAATGAAGATGGGACTCCCGCTCGTAAAATCGGACCGGATGACCGCCAAATTATCAGTATGGAACCCAAATTTACGGGTGGTTTCAGTACGCGTGTTGCGTATAAAGGATTCGATTTGAATGTTATTACAGCATTCAAGTGTGGCGGTAAACTTATCAGTACATTACACCATGCTAACGGTTACCTGAATATGTTGACTGGTCGTCGTGGTCAAGTAGATG
Source organism: Bacteroides sp. AM10-21B (assembly GCF_003472565.1). NCBI lineage: Bacteria > Pseudomonadati > Bacteroidota > Bacteroidia > Bacteroidales > Bacteroidaceae > Bacteroides > Bacteroides sp. AM10-21B. Next base: position 99,190 of record NZ_QRME01000001.1, read on the forward strand.
TAGACTATTGGACAGAAGAAAACACTAATGCCAAATATCCAAAACCAGGTGGTATTCAAAGTGGTGACAACCCTAAATATGGTAGTACTTTAGGATATTTTGACGCTTCATACTGGAAAGTCCGTAATATCTCTTTAGGCTATAATTTCGATCAACAGAAATGGCTGAAAAATTTCGGCATCCAAAGTTTACGTGCTTATGTATCTATACAGAACCCGTTCGTAATATGCTCTCCATTCCATAAAGAAACCGGTTTGGATCCGGAAACCAACTCTTACGGTAATGAAAACGTAGCTGTTACAAGTGGCATTCAGAGTCGTTTCCTTACAGTGGGAACCAATTCTCCTTCCACACGTAATTATTTATTCGGCATTAACTTGACATTCTAATTTAGCTTTAAAACTATGAAACCAATATTTACTAATATAAGAGTTCTGGGAACTACGGCATTAGCCTTGATCTTTGCAACTTCTTGCTCAGATATTTTAGACGAACAGCCACGTAGTATTTATGAACCAACCTTCTTCCAAACAGAAAGAGGTGTAGAAGGCGGTATTACTTCTATGTATGCACACTTACGTTACATCTATGGGCAAGCTTACTATTACAATTCTTGCCTGACAGGAACAGATGAAGCGACTTATGCCCAGTCGGCTGACGGCAATTTTAAAGATGCCGATTTATCGGGTGTAGGAAGTCTGACAGCAAGCAGTAGCCGTTCAGACGTGTTATGGGGAACAGCCTTTTCAAATATCAACACGGCTAACGGCGTTATTGAGAACGGCTCCAAAGTAGGTGTTTCAGACGCTCTTCTTGCAGAAGCACACTTCTTCCGCGGTATGGATTATTTCTTATTAGTACAGACATTTGGCGGCGTGCCATTGGATTTGGGTGCAGGTGAGTTAAAATTCAACATCTCTACCTCACGCACTTCCGTACGTAACACTGTTCCCGAAGTGTACACTAAAGCGATTTTTCCTGATTTAAAAACAGCTGTCACTAATCTACCGGAGAAGCCTCGTGTAACAGGTGGAGTCGCTAAAACAGTAGCACGCTTATACCTGTCAAAAGCATATCTGACCTATGGCTGGTGGTTGGAAAACCCCAATAACATCCCCACATATCCGGAATGTAATCGTACAGATCCTGACGGGCATGATGCTGCATGGTACTATCAGCAAGCATATGATATTGCAACTGAAGCAATTGACAATCCCGGAGCATATGGTTTGATGGAGAGTTTCTATCAAGTCAATGCAGGACCATACGACCGAAACAAAGAAATCTTACTGTATGCTGATCATACCCAAGAAGATGAATATTACAACGGCGGTAGCTTGACGTATGGTAGCGGTGGAGCTCCTGATAATTTTGCCGGTTGGATGATGAATTGGAACTATACGGATATTCAGGCCAAAGATAAAGACGGTAAAACTATTTCACCGGTAATTCGCGTTGCCGAACAAGCTTATGGTCGCCCGTGGACACGTATGGCTCCTCCTCACAGTGTATTTACACATACTTTTAAAGACAAAACAAAAGATTCCCGCTACGATGGAACATTTACAACAGTTTACCGCGGTAACTGGTCTACAAACGGAAACGAATGGACAAGTGTTACAGGAGCTAACGGCATTGCAGTAGCCGAGGGAGAACCGTTATTGACTTTCCTTTCTGAAGATGATCCTGATATCAAATATCCAGAGAAAGGAGCAGGAGATAGTAATACCGGGGCTGGAGTTATAGCAGGACGTGCTGATTATGTAATGGGTCCCAGTGCAATCAGTCGTCGCGTATATCCGGGACTTTGGAAACTCGGTCCTTATCGTACTGACAACGGTACCGGTGTCGGTCAACCTAATGCCGGTAGTACACGTCCGTACAATATTGCCAAGTTTTCTGAGCTCTATTTGATTGCAGCAGAAGCTGCAGTAAAAGGCGCAACGACTAAACCTAATAAAAGTGCACGTGAGTTAGTCAACGTTTTACGTGATCGTGCAGGCAAATGGACATTCAGCAATGCAGAGAAAGAAGAAAAGGATTTGGATTATGGTTCTGATTTGACAAATGACACCCCAACAACAATTGATATCAACTATATCCTTGATGAACGTTCACGTGAATTCTTCGGTGAAGGTTATCGTTGGTTCGACCTTGTACGTACACAAAAATGGAATGAGTATGCTGACACTTACCAAATTTGTGGAAACGACAAAGGGGACCGTGAAGTCAAGACTTATACACGTACCATCAAGCCCGGACATTACCTGCGTCCTATTCCACAAGGACAGCTTGACGGTATGGAAATGACCCCTGAAGAGAAAAAGAACTATCAAAATCCTGAATATAGATAATTTATCTTTTTAAGATAAGTTCGCAATAGGTATTCATCGAAGCCGCTTGTAGATGTTCTAAAGTATCTGCAAGCGGCTTTTTATAAATATTAATATTATGAGAAATAGCATTTTTTGTATTATTTTGTTTTTAGCAAGTATGTGTTGGCAGCTACCACTAAAAGCTGCAGAACGTTTTATAACAAATGACGCTGTCGGCTTTCAATGGATACAAGAAAAAAAATCTTATCCTATACTGATAGATAACGAGGAATATAAAGGGGTACTCCGTGCCATTACTAATCTACAAACAGACGCACAAACAGTGACCAACGTCAAACCCCAAATCACAAGTTCTGTAACCGAAAAACGACTGTTGATTATTGGTTCTATCAATCGTAGCAACTGGATAAAACGGCTAATAGCATCAGGAAAAATCTCAGCCAATGAGTTAAAAGGAAAACGTGAAAAGTATATCCTATGTACCGTCAAACAACCATTCGAAGGAGTAGAGGAAGCTGTAGTGATTGCAGGTAGTGATAAAAGAGGTACTATTTATGGCATCTATGAGTTATCTTCACAAATGGGCGTATCTCCCTGGTACTATTGGGCGGATGTACCTGTGCAACATAAAAATAACATCTCAATACTCCCGGGAAGTTATACAGATGGTGAGCCTGCCATAGAATATAGAGGTATTTTCTTGAATGACGAGTGGCCCTCACTCGGGAATTGGGCACAGAAAACATTCGGCGGATTTAACAGTCAGTTTTATGAAAAAGTATTTGAACTCATACTTCGTCTGAAAGGTAATTTCATGTGGCCTGCCATGTGGGCCAGCGCTTTCTATGATGATGATATACAAAATGGAGTTTTAGCTGATGAAATGGGAATCGTAATGGGTACTTCCCACCATGAGCCTATGGGGCTAGCACAACAAGACTGGAAACGTCGCGGGACAGGCGCATGGGACTATACCCAAAACACTGCCACACTTCAAAATTTCTGGACAGAAGGTATAGAACGTTGCAAAAATTGGGAATCCGTAATTACCATAGGTATGCGTGGAGATGGAGATATGCCTATGAGCGAAAATGCCAATATTAACTTATTACAAAACATAGTCAAAGAGCAACGCAAAATTATCACTAAAGTTACAGGTAGAAAGGCTTCTGATATACCTCAGGTATGGGCTCTATATAAGGAGGTACAAGATTATTATGACAACGGCATGCGCGTTCCCGATGACATAACATTATTACTTTGTGATGATAATTGGGGCAATGTAAGAAAGCTACCTTCATTAACAGAAAAGCCTCGCAAGGGCGGCTATGGAATGTATTACCATTTTGACTACGTAGGAGGTCCAAGAAACTACAAATGGTTAAACTGCAACCAAGTAGAGCGTGTATGGGAACAAATGAACCTCTGTTATGAATACGGTGTGAGAAAGCTCTGGATTGTAAATGTAGGTGACCTTAAACCCATGGAATACCCTATTCAGTTCTTCCTAGACATGGCTTGGCAACCTAAAGCGTTCAATCCTAACAATATTTTTGATCACACCATAAGTTTTGCTGCACAGCAATTTGGCAATAAATATGCCGAAGAAATAGCAGATATTATTAAACTTTACAGCAAATATGCCCGTAGAGTGACTCCCGAGCTTCTAAATGCAAACACATATCAGTTCAATTATGACGAGTGGAACACTGTTGTAGAAGAGTGGAATAATCTAGAACTACGAGCTTTAAGAGTTTATCAAAATCTCGATCCTCATTGGTACGATGCTTACGAAGAACTTGTCCTATTCCCCATTCAGGCTATGCAGAATGTCTACGAAATGTATTACTCTGTAGCAATGAATGCCAAGGTAGAATCTCCTGCCGAAATCAACTATTGGGCACAGCGTGTCGAAAAATTATACAAAAGAGATTCATTACTCTGTGCTCATTATAATTATGAAATTGCAAATGGGAAATGGAATCATATAATGGATCAGGTGCATATCGGATACACCAATTGGCAACAGCCAGAAACACAAGTAATGCCTAAAGTGAGAAAATCTCAAGACACCGTTTACCTCTGCCACAAGGAAACAGACGGATATATTTCTATAGAAGCAGGTAATTTTAAGGTCAACCATAAAGTTAGTGTCATTCCCGACCTTGGCAAGACAGAATGTGCTATCACCACTTTGCCAGCTTCCATAACCCCAAACAATGCCTATGTAGAATACGAACTTGAAACAATGTCTTCAGGCAAGGCAAAACTAAGTATACTACTTGCCCCTACTCTCAATTTCAATGCTAATAAAGGGCTACGCTTTGCCATTAGTATAGACGGTGGTCAAGAACAGATTGTCAATTTTAACGGTCATTACGATGGGAGGCTCGGCCCTTGGCAAGCTGCCAGCATCATAAAAACAGATATGGAAGCAGATTTTGGTCAAGCCGGCAGACATACTCTCCGCTTCAGATTTGTAGATTCAGGAATCGTAATGGAAAAAATACTTATAGACTTCGGTGGTCTAAAGCCAACATACCTTGGAGCACCTTCTTCTAAACTTATTAAATAGATACCCATATGAAAAACATTAAAACACTTAGTATTATTCTTTTTTCCATACTGACATTTTCAGCATGCAGCACTCCTGAACCTGTAGAACAGGATGGAACTATGCTTTGGCTTGCAAACGGACGCAGCTACGAAGATGTTCTTAACTCTGTCGTAACTAAGATAGATAGCAGCCTTACTAAAGAAGAGTATCACATTTATGATGCTGATGGCAAACGCTATATCAGTGGTGGTTCCCAATCTGCCATTCGTTACGGAGTCTATGCACTACAAAGAGCAGAAGTTCTCGGCAAAGCAGATACAGGACTGGATATTCACGAAAAGCCATATTACGAATACCGTATTCTCAATCACTGGGATAATCTTGATGATACTGTAGAAAGAGGTTATGCCGGACTATCCATGTGGGAATGGACTGCAGAAGAGATTCCTGTAAAGAGAATTCATCATTATGGTGAGCTCTGCGCCTCTGTGGGACTAAACGGTGCTGTGCTCAATAATGTTAATGCCAATCCTCACATACTTGATAAAGAACATATTAAAAGAGTATCTCAAATTGCCAATATTCTCAGAGAGTATGGAATAACCACTTATCTCTCAATAAAATGGACAAGTCCTATCACTCTCAGCGGGTTAAAATCAGGAGATCCCCTTGATTTAAAAGTTCGCCAATGGTGGAAAGATAAAGCTGCTGAGATATATGCTGCCATTCCCGACTTTGGCGGTTTCCTTGTAAAAGCAAATTCTGAAGGACAAGCCGGACCGCAAGATTATGGCAGAACCCATGCCGATGGTGCAAATATGCTTGCAGAAGCAGTGGCTCCCTACGGTGGAATTATCATGTGGAGAGCTTTTGTATATAGTCCTACCAGTAGTGACAGGGCTAACCAAGCGGTGGAAGAATTCAAATCTCTTGACGGACAATTTGCAGATAATGTTATTATTCAAATCAAAAACGGTCCTATTGACTTTCAACCGCGTGAACCTTTCAGTCCATTATTCGGACAGCTATACAAAACTCCCATGATGATGGAATTTCAAATCACCCAAGAATATCTTGGTTTCTCTAATCATCTTGTCTATCATGGTACTACTTATGAAGAAAGCCTTGACAGTGATACTTACAGAGATGGAAAAGGTTCTACTGTAGCTAAAATGGTGAAAGCTATTGCAGGGGTTGCAAATACCGGTCAAGATCCTAATTTCTGCGGCTATATTTTTGCCCAATCCAATTGGTATGCATTCGGTCGTTTAGCATGGAATCCTACGTTAAGTGCCGAACAGATTGCGGACGAATGGGTACACCAAACTTTCATCCGACCTAAAGGAATGACCTTCCAAGCCTATGAACAAAAGTTTCTTATCCCTGTCAAAGATATAATGATGAGTTCCCGCGAAACAGCCGTAAATTACATGATGCCACTTGGTTTCCATCATATATTCGGTGGATCACACTATGGACCGGGACCATGGGAAAGCAGTATAAGACCGGATTGGTCACCTGTATTCTATCACAAAGCCGACAAAGACGGAGTAGGATTTGACCGTACTCGTAATGGTTCTGCTAATGTAGACCAATACCATGAACCGCTCGCCTCACAATTCAACTCTCTCAAAACCTGTCCTGAGAATCTACTTCTTTGGTTTCATCATATTCCATGGGACTATAAACTCTCTTCTGGAAGAGAACTTTGGGACGAAATATGCCTGCATTATGACAAAGGAATCTCACAAGTTGAAAAGTACCAAGAAACGTGGGCAAGTCTCAAACCTTATATCAGTAAGACAATATTTGATGAAGTTACCCTAAAATTAGATATTCAGAAAAATGATGCAGAATGGTGGAGAGATGCTTGTATAGGCTATTTCCAGACTTTCTCCAACAAAGAACTTCCCACAGGTGTGAGACCTCTAAAAACTCCGATCGATTCTCTAATAAAAAGTAGAGTAAAATCCAATCGTTATGGTATGCCTTACCATGATGAAAATCATAAGCCTATCATTATCAAACGTCTGTAAAAATGTTTCACCCACGTATAGAAAAACTCTGTACGTGGGTGAAATTCATTCAGCAATCCTTTATCAAAATAAAAGTTTGTTCTTATAAAAGTGTTTTGTGTTTGTATAACTTACCTATTATATTTCAAAATCCTGAAATTTCTCTTATACCCTATTCTAATAGTTTCTTTATAAACTCTTTCGGCTGATAATCACGATCAAACAGCAAAGCATAATCCTTACGCCCTCTCACCGGAAAACCATTCTTCCAAGAATCTCCGTCACTCACACCCCAAGCTGTCACACGGCTCACAATATCAGAATGTTTAATAAATAAGTCCATGAACTCAGACATACGACTATTCCATTGTTGGGAAACACTATCGGGCAAAGACTCCGGATAAGGATTCAACATCTTTTTGTAAGCTACTGTATCAGATACATTGGCAGTGCGCTTTAAAGTTGGCAAAGCAGTCATATCCCATTCTGTTATCATTACTTTAGCACCAGTAGAAGCATAAGCAACCATGCTTTCCTCGAAATCTTTCAAAGAAGGATAGTCAAGACCTACATGTCCCTGCATTCCGATAGCATCCACACGGAGACCTTTAGATTTCATGTCATTTACTAAATTTACGACAGTTTCGCGTTTTCCGGCTTCATGCATATTATAGTCATTATAATATAACTCTGCTTCAGGATCAGCCTCATGAGCATATTGGAAAGCAAGAGGTATAAATTCTTCACCTAAAATCTCATAAAACTTGCTCTTACGATAAGATCCATCCTCAAGAATTGCTTCATTCACAACATCCCAACCCTTAACACGTCCTTTATAACGGCTAACTATAGTTGTTATATGGTCCTTCAACCGTTGCTTCAACACTTCTGAAGATACATTTTTTCCATCCTTGTCAACACAGAACCAAGGAGCAAGTTGAGAATGCCAAACCAAACAATGACCGATGATGTACATTCCGTTGTCTTCACCGAACTTTACAAACTCATCCGCTTGACTGAAATCATAACGATTCTCCTCCGGATGAATCACTTGGCATTTCATACAATTCTCCGCCACAACCGAATTGAAATGGCGCTTCACAATCTTAACAGCCGCAGTATCTATACCGGAAGATTGTTTTGTATTCAAAGCAACACCTATCAAGAATTTGTCGCCCAACACTTCTTTCAAAGAAGCTTCATTTTCCGTTGTTACACGTGTAGCACAAGAACTTAGAGCCAAACCTGCCAACAATACTAATAACGTTTTTTTGTTGTTCATGCTTTTTTGTTTAATGATTATAAAATATAAATATGAAAAATTGAAAATAAATTATTACCAATTATCCGTCCGAAAAGGTGAAGCTAACAATCCTTCCTTATTGCACAAATTAGCATCCTCCGGATTGTTACTCCAAGCATAACGTACTGCAACAGGATTCTTCACAATCTTACTACTTACAATAACCTTATTACCTCGTATCACGGCATCTGCCCATACAAACTTTTGATCTTCACCTGCAATCGCAAAATGTCTCAGAGTTTTCCCTTCTTTACAAATCAGTCCACGACCGATTTCTGTAAAAGTCAAGATTATCTTATCACCTTCCACTTTCATTTCTTTATATAGAGGCCCCGAACCAGTAATTTTCTCTCCATACACAAGCTTACGAGCACCCAAGAAAAGCCGCTGTGCAACCACCTTTTTGTTTAATGGATGTATATCATTCCACTCACCCACATCATAAGTAACCGCCAAAGAAGTGTAAGGTACATTCAATGCCGTTTTTAATTGAGCCTCGCGTATCCTCGCCCAGCCACTATCGGAAGGGCTATCATTCTTTTCCATAAAATTAGGTAACTGTACCAATAAGAAAGGCATATCAGGCATATTCCAAAGCTCCCGCCAATCCTTAATCAAAGCTTCCAATAAAGAAGCATATATTTGCGGACGTCCGGTATTACTTTCACCCTGATACCATATAGTTCCTTTCACCTGATAATTACTAATTGGATAGATCATACCACTGTAAAGCCCAGAACCTGCCTTATTCAAATTCTTTAGTCTATCGGCATATTTTACAACTTCATTCTGATTAATGCCTATCTTATATTTCCAAGTGCCGGTAAGTTCTATTTCCGCATCATCTCCTACAATTTTATAGTTCTTACCTTTGACGAAACCGCCATTTGCAGAATTCGCAGTAAGCCTTACAGTTATCACATTTTTGCCTTCTGTCAGAACTCCTGCCGGAATATCATACTTACGTGGAGGATAAGTATAGGAAGTAAAACCTACAAAAGTACCGTTGACGAAAATGGAATCACTGTCAACCAGTGTCCCCATATAAAGGCGTGCATGTCTTCCCACCATAGATTCGGGGACACTAAAGGTTTTCCTATACCATACAGTACCTCTTGTATGGATACCATTTTCCCGCCAATACCCTGGAACTTCCATTGTAGCCCAGTCCATATCATCCATATTTTTCTGTTGCCATTTACCAGCTCCTTTATCTTGCTTTGCTAATCTCATACTATCCAAAGCAGCCTTATCAAAAACTAATTCAGGAAACATTTTTAAGTTTTTCTGACTCACCCAGCTTTCTATGGCCGAACCACCCAAACTAGACACCAGCATTCCTACAGGCACTTTATATCTATCATATGCTTCCTGAGCAAAGAAGTAAGCTAATGATGTCCAATTCAACACATCGGAAGCAACAGCTGAATGCCAACCGGCATTACCTGCAATATCTTCCTTCAACCCTCCTACAGAATTCTGAGTAGGTACCTTATAATGCCGTATCATATGGTTGTTCGACACATTAATTTCAGGGAACATCTCTGTAAGACGCGCAATAGGAGTTTCCTGATTAGATTGACCGGAACAAAGCCAAACATCTCCCACCAAAACATCGCGAATCACACGTTCATTCACTTCCAAAAGGAAAGGTCCCCCGGCCTTCTGCGGTGGCAAAAGAACCTGCCAACTTCCCGTTGCATCGGTCTCTGTATTATAATGTTTTCCCTGAAAACGTACAGTTACTTTCTCTCCGGGAGAAGCCCAACCCCATATTTTTAATTCCACATCACGTTGTAATACCATTCTATCACTTACCAGACGAGGAAGTCGAACTTTAGCTGAAAGCGGCAATAGAACAGTAAAGGATAAGAAAATAAGGCAAACAATTAACAAAAATCTTTTCATACTCTAAGTCGGATTATTGATTGTGTCAAAATTACACAATCCCTCCTAAACGAGAGAAAAAATATGTTACGCTTTTTTTCACTAAAATTACAATATCATTCATAGTGTTACCTTTTCTTTTCCTTATGTAACAAACGACAAATACAACATCATATCAAGCCTTCAAACGACATAAAGTACCATTATACAATGACTACAAATCACAGCTATCCATTTTCAAAAATCCCGTTCGATTCTAAGAACTATAATATAATCGGCAGTACTCAGAAGCTCCACAAAACCCCCAAAAACAAGATGCATAATGCAGTGTGACGATTAATGTAACATATAAGACAAAAGATGTAACATACAATAAGCTTTGTGATACATATTCTAAAGCAAATTAAAAAGCAGTTATCTACCTTTGTAAAGTTTCATAAAGACAGCTTATTTGAAAACCGTATGAAGAGATTAATTTCATTTTTAATTTTAAGTTACCTTACCATTGGATGCATCATTGCACAACACAGTAGTTTGCAAAAACAGGGCACTGCTACTCAACTTGTTGTAAATGGTTCTCCTTTCCTTATATTAGGAGGCGAGCTGGGTAATTCATCAGCGGCTTGCACACAAGACATAGAACGTATTTTCCCGAAATTAGAAAAAATGGGATTAAATACAGTATTAGTTCCCGCTTATTGGGATTTAATAGAACCGATTGAAGGTAATTTTGATTTCACACTTACGGATAAAGTCCTGCAACAAGCACGCCAGAACAATCTGAAAATTGTCTTTTTATGGTTTGGCGCTTGGAAGAATTCAATGAGTTGTTATGCTCCTTTATGGTTTAAAAAAAACTACAAAAAATATCCACGTGCATACACTCAAAATGGAAAACCACTTGAAATAGCCAGTGCTTTTTCTGCAACTGTGCAAGATGCCGATCACCGAGCATTCTCCAAATGGATGCAACATATAGCCGCTGCCGACAAAGAAGAAGGTACAGTGATTATGATACAAATAGAAAATGAAATCGGCATGCTGGAAGATGCACGCGATTATTCACGCGAAGCCAATAAAGCATTTAATGCCCCCATACCTGCAGAATTCATGACCTATTTACAAAAAAACAAAAAAACACTTCACCCGCAAATGCTAAAGAAATGGGAAAGTCAAGGATGCAAGAAACAGGGTAATTGGCAGGAAGTATTCGGAGCTGATATTTATACCGATGAGATTTTTATGGCATGGCACTATGCCAAATATGTGGAACGACTGGCACAGACTGCCCGCTCCACATATAATATCCCGTTATATGTCAATGCAGCAATGAATAGCCGTGGACGTAAACCGGGCGAATACCCTTCAGCAGGCCCATTAGCGCATTTAATTGATGTATGGCATTGTGGAGCGCCGAGTATTGATATTCTTGCCCCTGACTTGTACGATGATGGGTTCAAGAACTGGGTAGCACAATATAAATTGCACAACAATCCTCTTTTCATTCCTGAAATACGTCTGACAGACAATAACGGTGTACGCGCCTTCTACATACTCGGTGAACATGACGCCATTGGCATCAGCCCTTTCTCCATAGAAGACGGTAGCGAATTACCTACCGCCCCCTTGGTACAAAGCTATGCCAAACTAAAGGAGTTGACACCCCTGATTACCCGCTATCAGGGTAAGGATGTGATGAAAGGATTACTTTTTGACAAAACAGACAAAGAACGTATTTTTACGGACAACGACCTCACCATAACTGCTCGCCACTACTTCACCCTACCTTGGGACTCGCGCGCCACCGACGGCAGTATCTGGCCCGAAGGAGGAGGTATCCTTATAAGACTATCTATAAATGAATATATCTTAGCCGGTAGCGGTATTGTTTTGGAATTTGCCAAGACCACGGAAAAACAAGCCGCTGAAAGCCATAAGCAGTTGGGCGAAGACGGATTTGCCTTGGGCAACGAATATGCACAAAACAAGACAACCACCTTCCGTGGGAAGCGGTGTGGCATAGGATATATAGACGAAGTGACAGTGGACAAAACCGGAAAGTTCCGCTATATCCGTCGGCTTAATGGCGACCAAGATCATCAGGGACGCCATGTACGTATCTCTGTAGGAGAATTCAAGATACTGCACATACAGCTGTACGAGTATCAGTAAGCAATCCGGATAGAATGAATGAATTACCTGTAAACATAGATATACAATAAAAAATAGAATGATGAAAAGTTTGGTTTATGATAAAATTAGGTTAGGAGTAGCAGTGTTACTTTGCCTTTGCACTTCCTCATGGGTAGATGCAAAGGTAAAGTTGCCTGCTTTAATTTCAGACGGAATGGTACTGCAACGTGAGCGACCTGTCAAAGTATGGGGTACAGCAGACGCAGGCGAATACATTACCGTAAAGTTACTGAGAAAAAGCTATCATGCTACTGCTGATGCCAACGGACATTGGAGTATCGCACTGCCACCGCTGAAAGCCGGTGGACCTTACCAAATGCAAATCAATGACATCAAACTGAATAACATATTAATAGGTGATGTATGGCTTTGTTCGGGGCAATCAAACATGGAACTCCCAGTAAAACGAGTGATGGATATGTTTGCCCAAGAAATCCTCAGTTACAACAATGAAAAAATTCGCCATATCATTATTCCTAAAGAATACAATTTCCATACGCCACAAGAAGAATTATCTTCAACAAGTTGGAAAGCGCTGACACAAGAAAATGTTATGGATTTTTCCGCTCTTGCTTACTTTTTCGCCAAGGAGATGTACGAAAAGACTGGTATACCTATAGGACTTATCAACTCCAGTTGGGGAGGTACACCGGTAGAGGCATGGATTAGCGAAGACGGATTAAAAGAGTTTCCTTTATACGTCAATACCAAACGTCTGTATGAAGACGATGCCCACTGCACTCACATCAAGAAACTTGAGGGAGAAAGCTTCTACCGTTGGAACCTGTCACTCTATCGTGGCGACGCGGGATTACACGAATCGACGCCTTGGTATGCAACCGATTATGATGACCACAATTGGCAAACAGTAAATATGTTCTCGACATCATGGGGGAATAATGGTCTAAACCCTATTGGCGGTTCACATTGGCTGCGCCAAAATATAGAAATACCACAAGCATGGACTGGTAAAGAAGCGACATTACGTTTGGGATGTATTGTCGATGCTGATTCTGTATATGTCAATGGAATTTTTGTCGGAACCACCGGTTATCAGTATCCACCCCGTATCTACCGGATACCTGCCGGTGTATTAAAATCCGGAGAAAACAATATAACCGTACGCATTATCAGTAACGGTGGTCAGCCGAACTTCGTACAAGAAAAGCCATACAAGATAATCTGTGACAACGAAGAAATTAATCTGAAACAGGAATGGAAATATCGATTAGGAGCTCCCATGCCGCCCTCTCCGGATATGATGTTCTTCTGTTACAAACCGGTATGTTTGTACAATGCCATGATAGCTCCACTGCAAAACTATTCCATACGGGGCGTACTGTGGTATCAAGGCGAATCAAACGTAGCACGTCGAAATGAATATACAAAACTTTTGACAGCCATGATTGCTGACTGGCGTCATACATTCAATCAACCGAAACTGCCTTTCTATATTGTAGAATTGGCAGACTTTCTATCAAAAGATGATATCGGCGGCCGCAAAGCTTGGGCGGAAATGCGTCAAGAACAAGCCAAAGCTGCTTCTGCCAATCAGGACACTTATCTCATACAAAACAGCGATTTAGGAGAATGGAATGATATCCATCCGCTTGATAAAAAGACTTTAGGAAAACGTATTGCCGAAAGCGCTTTAAATAGTATGAAACGATAATACGCAAACTCTTGAAATGATTAAACCTATAAAGAATAAAAAAATGAATACACTTAACCAAAAAGTGTCCATGGTCGAAAAAATCGGCTATAGCCTCGGAGATTGTTCTGCGAACTTTGTGTTCCAGATGATGATGATTTACCAAACTAAGTTTTATACAGACGTATTCGGTCTGGAAGGAGCCGTTGCCGGTAGCGTAATGCTGTTAGCACGTATTGTAGATGCCTTTGTAGATCCCACGGTAGGTATTCTGTCAGACCGTACAAAATCTAAATGGGGTAAATACCGTCCATGGGTACTTTGGACGGCTCTGCCATTCATGGTATTTTATATTTTGGCATTCTACAATCCGGGAATCGAGGACAAAGGACTTGTAGCTCTGTACGCTACAATCTCTTACACTTTATTGATGACCTTGTATTCATTCAATAATACTCCTTATGCTTCATTGGGAGGTGTCATGACCAGTGATATTAAAGAACGTAATAGCATTACCAGTATCCGCTTTGTGGCAGCCACTATCGCACAATTTATTGTACAAGGTTTAACTCTGCCGTTGGTCAGCAAGTTTGCCGGTGAATCGGGAGATAAGGGACATGGATGGCTTTGTACAGTTTCATTATTCGCAGCTATCGGTCTAATATTCCTCTTTATAACTTTCTTCTCTGCACGTGAAAGGATTACACCGCCAACCAATCAGAAAACAGATACCAAACAGGATATTAAAGATGTCTTCAAGAGTATACCGTGGCGAGCCATGTTCATCTTGACACTATTCATATTCACTACTCTTGCCATGTGGGGAAGTGCAATGAACTACTATTTTGAAAATTATGTAGACGCCGGTGCGCTTTATGCTTTCCTCGACAAAATAGGATTAGTGGCAACCAAAGCCGGAGATGGAATAGGATATACTATATTAAATGCTTTTGGATTGATAGTTAGCAGTCCGGACAAGGCATATGAAGTAGGTTTCGGTGTATTCAATATGTTAGGGGCATTAGTTCAATTCTTTGGTGTAATCTTACTATCCAGTTTCCTCGCAAACCGTTACGGAAAGAAACGTGTATTTATCATATGCTTGGCACTAACCGCATTGTTCACAGCTTTCTTCTACTTCCCTAACGAAACAGATGTGGAAACAATGTTCGTACTGAATTTCCTCAAAAGCCTTGCATATGCCCCGACAGTACCCTTACTTTGGGCCATGATTGCCGATGTAGCCGATCACTCGGAATACGTCAACTACCGACGTGCCACAGGTTTCGTCTTTGCCGGTGTTGTCTTTGCCCTGAAAGCCGGTTTAGGTATCGGTGGTGCCATACTGGGATTCCTCCTGTCTGGTTTCGGTTATGTTTCAGGAGCGGGTACAGAACAAACGACTTCCGCCATACATGGTATTGTACTTTCATCCAGTTTGATTCCTGCAGCAACATTCTTCGTAGGTGTTATTGCACTATACTTCTACCCTATCACCAAAGAGTATAACGAACATATGCAAGCTGAATTGAAAGAACGGAGAAGTAAAGCTGATTATTGAAAGTTAACCGCTAAATAACATATCATGAAGCTCAAACACATACTTTTATTTATTGTGGCTGCAATACTTGCTGCATGCAGTAGTGAAAAGAGAGTAGCAACAGAACCGTCTTTAAAAGAAGCATTTGGTAATAAATTCCTTATAGGAGTAGCATTAAATGCACGACAGGTAGCCGGCAAAGACAGTGCAGCAACAAAGCTTATAAAACAGCATTTTAATTCTATCGTTGCAGAGGACTGCATGAAGAGTGTAAACATTCATCCTGAAGAGGATAGATATAATTTCGATGCCGCCGATTCCATAGTAGAGTATGGCGAAAAGAATGAAATGACCGTTATCGGTCACTGTCTCGTGTGGCACTCTCAGCTAGCTCCCTGGTTCTGTGTAGACAAGGAAGGAAAGAACGTCTCGCCCGAAGTTCTGAAGCAGCGGTTGAAAGACCACATTACAACAATTGTCAGCCGCTATAAGGGGCGTATCAAAAGTTGGGATGTAGTGAATGAAGCAATAGAAACCGACGGTTCATACCGAAAAAGTAAGTTTTATGAAATCTTAGGTGAGGAGTATGTTCCTCTTGCATTCCAGTATGCTCATGAAGCCGACCCGGATGCCGAACTCTACTACAACGATTTCGGTATGCACCATCCCGGACGGCGTGACGGAGTAGTGAAGTTGGTGAAATCACTGAAAGAAAAGGGCCTGCGCATAGACGCTGTAGGTCTGCAAGGACATATGGGCATGGACTACCCCAGTGTGGAGGAGTTTGAAAAGAGTATGCTCGCCTTTGCTTCTACCGGTGTAAAAATCATGATCACCGAATGGGAAATGAGCGCACTGCCTACCGTACACGATGGAGCCAACATCAGTGATACCGTTGCCTTTAGAGAAGCTATGAATCCCTATCCGGATGCCTTACCAGATTCTGTTTCCAAGATTTGGAATGCTCGCATGAAAGCATTCTTTGACCTTTTCATAAGGCATGCCGATATTATGGATCGCGTAACCGTTTGGGGAGTAAGTGATGGTGACTCATGGAAAAATGATTTTCCTGTAAGAGGACGTAAGGAATATCCCCTCCTTTTTGACCGTAATCACGAACCGAAACCATTCTTACGCGAATTGCTTTCACCTAAGACTGCTATATTCGACAATTTTACATATTCAGTAGAAGGTGAAGAACAGAAACAAGCCGATGCAGAAGGTTCTCAACTGACCAACCCTCTGCTTCCCGGTTGCTATCCCGACCCAAGCATTTGCCGTGTAGGAGATGATTACTATTTGGTGAACTCGTCATTCGCGTTCTATCCCGGAGTTCCTATCTGGCACAGTAACAATCTCAAAGACTGGAAGCAATTGGGATATGTACTGAACCGTCCCTCACAACTACCGTTGAAAGATGGTCTACGTATCAGCGGCGGCATCTATGCCCCGGACATCAAATACAATCCGCACAATAAGCTTTTTTACATGATAACTACTGCCGTAGATGGCGGCGGCAACTTCTTCGTAACAACCGATAATCCTAAAAAAGGAGAATGGAGCGATCCTATTTTCTTACCTGAAGTAGGAGGAATAGACCCCGGTTTCTTATTTGACGAAGACGGTAAAGCCTATATTGTAAATAATGACGCTCCGGCAGGTAAACCTGAATACAGCGGACATCGTGCCATCTGGATACGCGAATTTGATTGGAAAAATAACTGTACCGTAGGAGAACAAAAAGTGATTATAGATGGTGGTGTAGACAAATCACAGCATCCCAGTTGGATAGAAGGGCCTCACCTTTATCACATCAATGGTACTTACTACCTGATGGCGGCAGAAGGTGGTACAGGTCCCAATCATTGTGAAGTCATATTCTCGGCTTCTTCTCCTTTCGGACCTTTCAAACCTTGCAACATCAACCCGATACTGACACAACGTGATTTGCCGCAAGACCGGACCAATCCGGTAACTTGCACAGGCCATGCTGATTTGGTGCAGACCCCATCAGGTGATTGGTATGCTGTTTTCCTTGCAGTACGCCCCTACCGTAACGGACATGATGTAATGGGGCGTGAAACGTTTCTGCTCCCGGTTAACTGGAAAGATGGACAACCAATAATTCTTCCTGCAGGCAAAACCATTCGTTACACCAACCGTACTCTTGCTCCCACTCCGCTTTGGACAACTGACGGACTGGCTAATGAAGCATTCTTCATCCGTACTCCACAAAACTCTTATTATGAAATAGACAAAAGCGGGAAATTGGCATTGACTGCCCGCAGCATAAAAATCAATGACCGCCAACAACCATCTGCTATCGGACGTTGGATTACAAACAATGAATTCGATGCGCAGACTACTGTCAGTTTTTTACCCACAGCACCGGAAGATTTTGCCGGTATCATACTATTCCACAACGATGAGTGCAACATTCGTTTTGGCAAGACATTGGATGCGCAAGACCAACCTTGTTTAAAGCTGACCGTCTCCAGCCGAAGCCAGAATAAGCGTAATACAGATACAGCAGCAGAGACTACAGTTTCGTTGAAACAGTCCGATGCCGATAAAAAGATTTATCTGAAAGTAACAGGTAATGAAACGCAAACTACGGACAAAGGTGTTTATTATACTTTCTCCTATTCTTTCAGCCCCAAACAGGACTGGACACAAGTCGGCGAACCTATTTCCGCCGATTTGCTCAGTACCCAAACAGCCGGCGGCTTTACAGGTACTATGGTAGGCATATACACCACAGGAGATTATAATAAACCGGGAGATTACAATAAAATGGAAAAAGAAAAGTAATAATTCAATTCTTATAAATCAATAACTTATAACTAATTTCGCTTCACCATGAAAAAAGAGATGAGATACTTAGTACCGGGAGATTATATGGCAGATCCTGCCGTACACGTTTTTAATGACAGAGTGTATATCTACCCCAGCCACGATTGGGAAAGTGGCATAGAAGAAAACGACAACGGCGACCACTTCAACATGAAAGACTATCATGTTTTCTCTACTGATGACATCATGAACGGTGAAATCAAAGACCATGGAGTAGTGCTTCAAGTAGAAGACATACCTTGGGCAGGCCGCCAATTATGGGATTGCGACGTAGCCTTGAAAGACGGAAAATATTATATGTACTTCCCCTTGAAAGACCAAAATGACATTTTCCGCATTGGTGTAGCTATCAGTGACAAACCCGAGGGCCCGTTCATTCCTCAAGCCAATCCGATAAAAGGCAGTTATAGCATCGACCCCGCTATCTTTGATAATGGCGACGGTGATTTCTATATGTATTTCGGCGGTCTGTGGGGTGGACAGCTTCAACGCTATCGCGACAACAAAGCCTTGGAATGCGCCGCTTTGCCCGAGGGTAATGAGTTGGCTCTTTCTTCTCGCGTAGCCAAACTCAGTAAAGATATGCTGGAGTTTGCAGAAGAGCCGAAAGCTATAATCATTTTAGATGAGAATGGTAAGCCGATGACGGCAGGCGACAATGAACGACGTTTCTTTGAAGCCAGCTGGATGCACAAATACAACGGTAAATATTATTTCTCCTACTCTACCGGTGATACACATCGTCTGTGCTATGCCATCGGAGATAATCCTTACGGACCTTTTACTTATCAAGGTGTCATCCTTACTCCGGTAGTTGGCTGGACCACACACCATGCCATTACAGAATATAAAGGAAAATGGTATCTGTTCCATCACGACTGTGTACCTTCCAACGGAAAGACATGGCTTCGCAGCTTGAAAGTATGCGAACTGGAATACGATGTCAACGGAAAGATAATCACTATTGACGGACAATAACCCTAATATAACATGAAATACAGAATATTTTCGCTTTTCTATATTGCAATAGTATTCGTAACCCAAATGGCTGCCGAAGACGGTAGCCATTTGTGGCTTCGATTACCGGCCAATGCACATGCGCAAATCTCGGCTCCTCGCCAGTCGCCTACATTAGATATAGCCGTCAAGGAATTACAGCGGGCATGGACAGGGGCTCCCGTTCAACTCATTATACAGAAGGACAAGCAATTGCAACCGGAGGGATTCCGCATTCAATACAAAGATAACAAAGTTGTACTCACCTCTCCCACAGAGACCGGATTACTCTATGCCAGCTATCACCTGCTCAGATTACAAGAGACCGGACAGAGCTTGAACGACTCTCAAGTGATAGAGAATCCCGCCTACAACCTACGCATCCTCAATCATTGGGATAATATGGACCGTACCATAGAACGTGGCTATGCAGGACAATCACTTTGGAATTGGGAAGAACTGCCTAATACCCTTTCTGACAGATACGAGGCGTATGCCCGGGCTAACGCTTCTATCGGCATCAACGGTACGGTGCTGAATAACGTAAACGCTTCGCCTAAAATTCTTTCTGCCGAATACCTGCAAAAAGTAAAAGCCCTGGCAGACATCTTCCGTCCGTACGGATTGCGCGTTTACCTGTCCGTAAACTTCGCATCCCCCATGGCACTCGATAGTTTAAGTACTGCCGACCCTCTTAACAAAGAAGTTATCCGTTGGTGGAAAAATAAAGTAAAAGAAGTCTATCGCATCATTCCGGACTTCGGCGGTTTTTTGGTAAAGGCCAACTCGGAAGGGCAACCCGGTCCTTGTGATTTCGGACGCACCCATGCCGAAGGTGCTAATATGCTGGCAGATGCATTGAAACCTTACAACGGTATCGTTATGTGGCGAGCTTTTGTATATAGCCCTTCCGATGCCGATCGTGCCAAACAAGCCTATCTGGAATTCAAGCCTTTGGACGGACAGTTCCGTAAGAACGTTATTGTTCAGGTAAAGAACGGTCCGATAGATTTCCAACCCCGTGAACCGTACAGCCCGTTGTTCGGTGCTATGCAGCACACTCCTTTAATGGCTGAGTTTCAAGTGACACAAGAATATTTGGGACATTCCAATCACATCGCCTACCTGGCTCCGATGTGGAAAGAGTTCTTTGAATTTGTAGCCCCTGCTTCTCTGAAAGCGATAGCTGGTGTTGCCAACATAGGTACAGATGTGAATTGGTGCGGACACACCTTTGCACAAGCCAACTGGTATGCTTTCGGACGCTTGGCATGGCAGCCTTCTTTATCCTCTGAAAGTATCGCTGATGAATGGCTGAAACAGACCTTCAATCCTATTGAAGATTTGCGTCAACTAAAAAAGATGATGCTTGACAGTCATGAAGCTGTAGTAAACTATATGATGCCGCTCGGTTTGCACCATATTTTTGCATGGGGGCATCATTACGGTCCCGAACCCTGGTGCAGTGTACCCAGCGCCCGTCCCGACTGGCTTCCTTCTTACTACCACAATGCTGATAAACAAGGAATAGGCTTTGACCGCAGTAGCAAAGGAAGCAATGCCGTTGCACAATATCCGGAAAATCTGGCAAAACAATATAATAACATCAACACGTGTCCCGAAGAATATCTCCTGTGGTTCCACCATGCTCCTTGGACATACCGCATGAAAAGCGGCCGCAGCCTATGGGATGAACTATGCTACCATTATGACAAGGGTGTCCACCAAGTCAGAGAGTTTCAAAAGATATGGGATGCTGCAGAGAAATACATTGATGCAGAACGTTTCCGCGAAGTACAGTCTCATTTAAAGATACAAGCTCGTGATGCCGTTTGGTGGAAAGATGCCTGTCTGCTTTACTTTCAGGGGTTCTCCGGTATGCCCATTCCCCATGATATTGAACGCCCCATACACGAATTGAAAGATTTACAGAAAGTACATCTTCCTATCAGCAACTATGAATGCCCCACAAAAGAACTTCTGAATAAGAACAGATAAGAGTTAAAATAATAGTTCTTGTGCATGAAACTTTTGGTATTTGGCGTCAAAACCAAAAGTTTCATGCACAAGAACAAGAAGTTTCACAAGGTGGGACTGCAAGTTTCAACGAAGGAAACTTCCGGTTCCACCCATTGAAACAAATTTCCTACCCACCCCTTAAAAGGGAAACAACAACGGGAGCACAAAAACCATTACTACTCCCATAATAATCTGCAAAGGAAGCCCCACCTTTATGTAGTCCATAAAAGTATATTGCCCTGCCGGCATCACCAATGCGTTGGGTGGGGTAGAGAAAGGAGAAGCAAAGCACATACTTGCCGCTACTGTCACCGCAAACAAGAATGGCACAGGACTAACTCCTATCTGCATCGCACTCTGAAGCGCGATAGGAGCCATAAGAACAGCTGTCACCGTATTGCTGATAAACATTGTCATCAATGAAGTTGTAAAATAAATACCGGCCATCAGCACAATCGGTCCGTAACTTCCCAATCCGTTTACCAAACTATTGGATATATATTCCGAAGCACCGGTTTTCTCCAAAGCCAAAGACATTGGCAACATTCCGGCAAAAAGTACGATAGTTTCCCAGTTAATCGTTTTATAAGCGGCTTCCACATTGCGAAAACATCCGGTCAGTACCATCAATAAACCGGCTATCATAACAGCTGTAACGGGAGCCACCGGAATAAAGTCGAACACCATCATTACTACCATCAATGCCATGATAGCCGCAGCTACGGGAGCTTTATAATCCAGTGTCACTTTAGCTGCCTCATCCAAAGGCTGTCCCAGTACCACCCATTCAGTATCTTCCTTACTTAAGCGTGCAATATCTTGCCATGCCCCCTGTACCAACAGTACATCTCCGCTATGCATATGCTCACGTCCCAAATCCTGCAAGATATACTCTTTCTTACGACGGATTCCCAGTACATTTACGTTGAACTTATCACGGAATCCCGCTTCCTTCACCGTCTGATTGATAATTTTAGAAGAAGGCATCAATACAATCTCAGCTATGCCGATGTCATAGAAATCGAGTTTGTTGTCCGCTTTCACAGCTTCCTCGGTAGTATGCCCATCAATCATCTCCAACAAATAATCTCCGACAAAGCGGTTTACGTCTGCAACGTCTCCTGTAATGTAAAGCACGTCACCTACCCATATCGTTGTGTCAGGCGATGCCAATTTCTGAGTAATAGTTTTAAGAAACTTGTGCTGCGCAGCCTCACTGCGACGCACTTCCAAAATATTCAGTCCATACTTACGGCGGATATCCAGTTCGATAACCGTTCTCCCTATCAAGCGTGACTCATTAATGGCACGCAAACGAAACAAATTGTTTGACAATCCATATTCTTTCACCAGTTGGTTCAGTGATTTCCCTGACAGGGACGTATTCTCCCCTTTTCCCTTTTTAGACAAGAACCACTTGGTAAGGGGTAGCAGCACCAATGTACCTACTATTACACAAACAATACCCACAGGCAGAAATGAGAAGAAGGACAAAGGCTCGAATTCCGCACCCGTCAACGTATTCTGAATAACAAGGTTCGGAGGTGTACCGATAAGCGTCATCATACCGCCCATACTACTGGCAAAGGCCAAAGGCATCAATAAACGTCCTGGATTCATACCGGCACTTACAGCCAAACTCACAACTATAGGAAGCATTAACGCCACCGTTCCCGTGTTACTGACAAAAGCTCCGATAGCTGAGGTCACCAACATTACCAGCAAAAAAAGTCTCAACTCACTTTTACCGGCCAGTTTCAGAATACGAGAACTTATCATCTTTGCCAAGCCTGTTTGAAAGATAGCTCCACCTACTACAAACAGCCCCACCATCATGATTACAACCGAATTTGAAAAACCTGACAATGCTTCCTCCGGAGTCAGAATCTGAAAAACAAGCAAACCAATCAATGCACAAAGTGCAACAATGTCCGAACGGACTTTACCCGCCACAAAAAAAGCAGCGGAAAGGACAAGGATTATAAGGGTTATCAACATAAGTAAAAGTTTAAAAACCGTACAAATATACACATTTATGCCTCATTTCACAATCTTTGATTTATACAAATATGAATCCGCTTTTTATCATAAGCACATATTATGTTATTGAAGTTTTTTTATGTAAATTTGTCAGCCCAAATAATATACTATGAAACAGAAATCAGCAATTACTCTTTTGTATCTCCTTTTGTCCATTTTATGTTATGGTCAAAAGGGCAAACTGTTTACTGTAGACAGTGAACTGTCAAGCAGCATGATTAATAGTATTTATCAGGATAAAGAAGGAATAATATGGATAGCTACCGAAGACGGTCTGAATAGATATGACGGAGCCAAGTTCAGTGTATACAAACACAACGCATACGATGAACATTCACTCTTAAACAACTATGTCCGTATTCTTTTTGAAGACACAAAGGGAGCTTTTCTGATAGGTACACTAAACGGTTTACAGGCTTATGACCGTGCAACAGGTATCTTTTCCACCATTCCCATGACCTTTGAAGACGGGGGTACATTAGGTGCGAATATATCTACCATCATTGAACGTAGTAATGGAGAAGTATTAATAGGAACATCCGGGCATGGCATATTCTCTTTAAGCATGAAGGAAGGGCATATAAAAGCCCAGCAATTACCCACATTGGTTCCAAGCTACCTCATCAACCAGCTTTACGAGGACCGAAAAGGTACACTATGGGTCATCACTAATGACAAAGGAATATACAGCATAGACAAAAATAAGAAACTGAAACATTACCCAAATGAAAAAGAAATGATATGGCCTTCTTCCATTTGTGAGGATAAGGCCGGAAACATTTATATAGGATGTTTGAAGAACGGACTATTCAAATACAATCCACAGACCGACTGTTTCACTCATATAAAATGCCCTTCCTATCCGCAATTACCGATTAAAGCTTTATATTCCATGAATCAAGATGAAATATATATTGGAACTGACGGAAATGGAATGAAAGTATATCAGGTACAGAAAGAACAGATAATGGAGAGTCCTATCAACGTTACCAGTTTCAATTTTAATAAGTCCAAAGTACATTCTATCCTCAAAGACAAACAAGGTAATCTTTGGTTGGGATTTTTCCAGAAAGGAGTTATGATTGTCCCTCCCATTACCAATAACTTCAAATATATGGGGTATAAATCTTCTACTCATAACACAATCGGTTCTTGCTGCATTATGTCTGTATACAAAGACCACAACGACTCTTACTGGATAGGTACAGATAATGACGGAATTTATTGTATCGCCCCGGACGGTAAACAGAAGGCGCATTTTGAACAAAGCCCCGATATCGGGCATTCGGTATCATCTACCATTATGAGTATTTGCGAAGACTCGGACAGAAACATATGGATAGGTTCGTACCGAGACGGTCTTGCAAAACTAAATCCTCAAACCGGACATTGCGAATACGTAACTTTGCCGTATAAAAACGAAGAGCAAGTACAAAGTATCTACAGTATTATAGAGGACAACCACAGACAGCTTTGGGTAAGCGCCATGGGGGCCGGGCTTTATCGTATCAATCTGGACACAAAAGATGTGTTTCGTTGCCCGACTCCTAAAAGCGGTCTTGAATATCGTCTCAAAGGTAACATGTTACATAATTCATGGATTAACTGCCTGTTGTACAGCTGCAATGACAAGCTTTATATCGGTACATATGACGGTTTAGGCTGTTTGGATATACCAACAATGAGTTTTGTATCTACCTACAAAGTAAACCGCCTGCTGCAAGGAGATGTTATTTATGCACTGTATGAAGATCTGCATCAGAACATCTGGATAGGAACTTCACAGGGCTTAAAACAGTTGAATCACCAAACACAGGAAGTCAAACAATATACCATATCCGATGGGCTTCCCAGCAATTCCATTTCCGCCATTGAGGGAGACTTGGATGGTAACTTGTGGATAAGTACCAATTTCGGTATATCCCGATTCAATCCCGAAGCACAAACATTTGTCAACTTCTATGCCAGCGATGGTCTACAAGGAAACGAATTCAGCAAAGGAGTATCATTTGCGGGGAAAAAAGGAGAAATCATATTTGGTGGTACTAACGGTATCACTTATTTTAACCCAAAGGAAATAACAAGCCCCAATAAAAAGCCCGAAATACGTATTACAGACTTCTACATTCATGATAAAGCTGTAAAATTAGGCATGAAATCCGGACATTATGACATTATTAAGACTTCTGTAATGAATGCCGACAAATTTCACTTGTCGTACAAAGACAATTCATTCAGTATTGAATTCTCTGCAATGGAGTTTTACAGCCCTGAACGTATCAGCTACTCTTATATATTCAATAATAATACATGGGTGAATTTGCAACCCGGAGTCAACAGAGTATCATTCAGTGATTTGACACCGGGTACCTATCACTTCCAAGTAAGAGCCAGAGATTATAACTCCTATTCTGAAATCAAACAACTGACCATTATTGTTTCTCCACCTTGGTATGTATCACTGTGGGCCAAAACCATATATTGCCTGACAGCAATCATCATTGTCGCTTTCATCATTGTACAAATACGGCAACGCTACCATGCACGCCAAAGAATGTTAGAGCATATACACGCCGAGCAACTGAATGAAGCCAAACTGCAATTTTTCATCAATATTTCTCACGAAATACGAACACCGATGTCGCTTATTATCAGTCCGCTTCAGAAACTAATGGCGAACGATTCCGATACAGAGCGTCAACAGAGTTATAATATTATCTATCGCAATGCTGAACGCCTTTTGAGACTTGTCAACCAACTTATGGATATTCGGAAAATAGACAAAGGTCAGATGCAACTTAAGTTTCAGGAAACAGATATGGTAAGTTTCATACAAGATTTGTATGATACATTTACATATCAAGCTAATACCAAACATATCCTATTGACTTTCCACTCCGAAGTGAAAGAGTTAAAAGCATGGATAGACCCCAAAAACTTTGATAAAGTAGTCTTGAATATACTCTCCAATGCTTTTAAATTCACACCGGAAAATGGAAAAATAAAAGTTCATTTGTGTACCGGTAATAATCCCAATACCGCCCAGAAAGCACTGAGCCATTATTTTGAAATCAGCATAGAGGATGACGGAATAGGTATCAATGAAACTGAATTGGAGCGTATCTTCGATCGTTTTTATCAAATACGAAACAGCCAAAACAACTCAAACATCGGAACAGGAATCGGACTACACCTCACCCGCTCACTGGTAGAATTACATCATGGCAGTATTACTGTCGAAAACAATAAAGAGACCTCCGGATGCCGTTTCATTATCCGCCTGCCATTAGGAAAGGCGCATCTTACACCGGAAGAAATTGATAATTCAGTGCCCCAAAACAGCCCTGTACATATAACAACTGCCCTACCAGCGGCACCTATTACAGAAACATCTCAAAAAATACGTTCCAAATCCAAATATCGTGTCTTGGTAGTAGAAGATGATGAAGAAATTCGCCGTTATATCTGTCGAGAACTGGGCAGCGACTTCCATATGCAAGAATGCAATAATGGAAAAGAAGCCCTTACACAAATTCTCAAGAAAAGTCCGGATTTAGTTATAAGTGACATCATGATGCCTGAAATGGACGGTATAACTCTTTGCTCAAAAATAAAACAAAACATCAATATCAATCATATTCCCGTTATTCTGCTTACAGCAAAAAGCCGTGAAGAAGATAATCTGGAAGGTCTCAGCATAGGAGCAGACGCCTATATAACAAAACCTTTCAGCATTGAGATTCTCAGACAGAGTGCTTTTAATCTGATAAAGAGCCGGGAAAGGTTAAGAAATAATTTTCAAGGTAGCCAGGAACAAGAAGAACGGATGCAAAAATTAGAGATGGACTCACCGGATGATCGCCTGTTGAACCGTATTATGAAAGTCATCAATGACAATATAGCCAACCCTAAACTAAATGTTGAGTTGGTAGCTGACACTGTGGGAATTAGTCGTGTTCATCTTCACCGTAAATTAAAAGAACTAACCAATCAGTCCACCCGTGACCTGATACGCAATATCCGGCTGAAACAAGCTGCAAGCTTATTGGCAAGCAAACGTCAGAACATCAATGAGGTTGCAAGCCTGACAGGATTTACTAATGTAGCTTATTTCTCAACTGCATTTAAAGAGTTATACGGCATGACACCTACTGCCTATATGGAGCAACATTTAAACTCAACATCTTCTGATACGGAATGATACAAATAAAGCGGACTCCTACAGAAGGACATAAATAAATCTGTAAGAGTCCGCTTTATCTATCTATAAGAAAAATATCTATTTATTTCTTCTGCAAGGAGATTCATCCATAAATAAATAAGTATTCTGGTATCCGCCGCAATCTACTACTATCTTTTCAAACACGATTCCCGGATGCAATGGTTTCAGTATAAGAGTTTGAATATTATCCTGTGTCTCAGGAAGTTTCAGTTTCACTTGACTTTCAACTACCCTCCGGGCAACAGTCGGATAGAATACACTATATACATTCTCCGGCTCTTCGTTCAAGTTTGCATTGAAGTTAATTGTTTCCACATTACCACCATTAAACCCTACTTCATATTTATGTCCTTTTACATCATGAAAAGCCAACGTTGACTTCACTATGACGTGAACATTAACTTCCGTAACATCTTTAGGAATTTCCATCCTATATGCAAGAGAGGCCCCTGTAACATCCTTAGAATAAGGCATCAAAGCCACTCCACTCAACGTACGTCCCATATATGGGATAGTTGTCCATTGTGCCTCGGCAGCGTCCTTCTTCTCAAAATAGTGTTCGGCTTCCATTGCCACTACACCGTCTTGGGATTTAAAGACATATCCACCAGTCTCTTTAGGTTCTGCTATGCGATACACTTCCGGCTGCTTGTCTGCTGGGAAATTATCATTCCAAGAAGTATAACCGATATGCTTCTGTATCATCATGTTCTTCCACTTACCACCCGACATTACATTGTTATAATCGTAACACAAATCCTTGTCACGCTTAAAAGCCATTTCAACTTTATCTGCCCAATAATTAGCCTGCGGATTATTCTCTTTATAGAGTTTATGGTTCATGGCTTGTGCATAGTACATTTCATACAAATTGGCCATAGCCTGAACCGGAAAAAGAATCAATTGCTTATACGCATCTTTATATTCCGGTTTGAGTGCCATATATTGGCGCAATGCTTCCGCTTCAAGTTTTATAAACTCGTCTGACACTTGCTTCCACTCTCCGGTCTCTAAATTATAAGTTTCACAATCAAGCATCTCAGCTGTAACTCTGCCGGCATATTTACTATATAAATTCAAAATACGCATAGCTTCACCCGCTTGTTCTTCACCGAACTGTTGAGCGCAGAATTGACGTGGATGGTCTAACAAGTTATCAACAGTATAACGTTTAGGATTCCAAGCCATATCAAGAAATAAAGTAATAGGATATTCCATCGGCTTCAAATCGCCGACATTGAGTACCCATAATTTATCAACCCCGTAATCATACGTCAGTTGCAACTGTTCCCACATATTCTGAATCGGAGTCACATTAAGCCATTTAGTGTTACGAGGTGCCCCCACATAGTCTACATGATAATATATACCCCATCCTCCGGGATGTTTCCTTTCTTCAGCATTCGGTAAACGGCGTACATTTCCCCAATTATCATCACTCAGCAACATAATAACATCATCCGGCACTCTAAGCCCCATATCATAATAACGTTGCACTTCTTTATAAATAGCCCATACTTGCGGACGTTTTTCAGGAGCTTTTCCAGTCACCTCTTTGATAATACGTCTCTGGTTTTTGAAGATTTTTTCCATTAAACGCATATTCTCCTTATCACGCGGTACATATTTATCATCTTCTCCTTCCTTTCCACCCATTGGGGTATCACCATCACCTCTCATACCAATTGTTATCAAATCTTCCGTATTTAAAGCACGTTCAATACCTTCGCGAAAGAAACGGTCAATCACTTTCTGATTGGAAGTATAATCCCACACACCATACTCTTTACGTTTTCTCGCCCATTCTTGGTGATTACGTGCCATAGGTTCATGGTGAGAGGTTCCCATAATAACTCCCATCTCATTGGCTGTCCTGCTATTTTCGGGGTCATCTGCATAAAAGCTCCAACTCCACATGGCAGGCCACATAAAATTACCACGCAGGCGCAGAATTAATTCAAATACACGTGCATAGAAACGATGATCACCATAGTTTGTACCATATGTGTGTTTCACCCAACCGGTCAGACAAGGAGCTTCATCATTCAGAAAAATACCGCGATACTTCACAGCCGGTTCTCCTGCCGTATAATTTCCGCGAACGATAGATAAATTCTGCTGGGGAATAACCGGAACATCAGCCCAATCATACCAAGGAGAAACACCTATTTGTTCTGATAACTCATATATTCCGTAAATTGCTCCTCGTTTATCACTACCTACAATAACCAACGCCTCCTCCACATTCTTTAAAGGAGCGGTCACTACTGTCATCAGGTATTTTTCATTCTTACCATTCAGCGATGAAGCATCTATCTTCTTCGCTTTCACAAGTTCTTTTATAAAACGACTTTTAAGAGTACCTACTATAACCATACGCTTTGCACGTGGTTCAAATTCCAAATCAGCCGCCTTACCTGTTACTTTCTTAAAATCACTCTGAAGATTCTTCGCAGCTATCATTACACCGGCATCTTCCAACTCATCTATCAATATGGCATTAGGAGTACCGTTTTCTACAAGCGTAAATCTATCGGATGCCAACTGATTAAAGGTTATCCCCTTATTATCTATAGCCCCTGCATCCAAACACAAAGTTGAGAGTAACAATATTCCCAAACATTTTTTCATTTCCATAGTGCATTCCTTTTATTTATCATATTTAAAATAATCTATATCTACATAACCGCCTAAAGATTTCGTTGCATAATTAAAAATAGCGAACTTACTTCCCATAAAGAATCTGGTATAATCAAAAATCATCTTACAGGGCTCCCCGATTCGTATCCACTCCTTATTGTCATAGCTATAGTAAAAAGTAGCTTCATCTTTTTTATTTGCAAAGTCACCGTCAATGCGAAGGTAAACTAAATCTTTTTTACAAGCCACACGCTCCTTTTCCTCTACCTTTACATCCGTCACTCTTTTATCTTTTTTTGACAGACTAACAGACTGAGTAGACATTACCAAATGTTTTTCTCCATTTTCCTTTAAGACAGCAAGTACTCCGGATAAGCCGTTGAAAGCCGTAAAACCTGCGATGTCACCATCTTTCATCTTTGACACATCCATTGCTATTATTCCGCTACATTCGGGAGCGTTCATTCGTTGTGTCAAAGTATTAGGAGCCAAAAACAAATTGTCTACTACCCGTCCTGTTTTCAAACGCAAAAAACCCGGACGCTCAGTCAGCGACCAACAATCATCTAACGGATTATGATTCCACTGCCAGTTAAGGCTCAATTTTGTATCACTAAAATCATCACTCCCCATAATACTTCCCTTGCATTCATTCGGAAAAGTGTTCATTAGCATTGATTCAGGAACACGTCCTTCGGCGTCACCCAACATAGGCCAGCCATCTACCCAGCGACAAGGCATCAAAGTGGGCACACGTCCTATGCCTCCCCGATCCTGAAAAATAAATCCATACCAATTACCATCAGGTGAATCAACGATGCAACCTTGTCCCACGCCTCCGTATCCTTGGAACTCAGTTTCAAGGATAACTTTTTTCTCATACGGACCGGTGATTTTATCAGCCCGATAACATACTTCACGACGTAGTCTTCCCGGTATACTCCAGTCCATCGAAATCATCATCAGATAATATTTTCCATTGTATTTGAATGCCTG
This sequence comes from Bacteroides sp. AM10-21B, assembly GCF_003472565.1. Taxonomy (NCBI): domain Bacteria; kingdom Pseudomonadati; phylum Bacteroidota; class Bacteroidia; order Bacteroidales; family Bacteroidaceae; genus Bacteroides; species Bacteroides sp. AM10-21B. Next base: position 130,438 of record NZ_QRME01000001.1, read on the forward strand.
GCTTCCTTCCAACAGTCCCTGCTCATCTGCATCCCGTTCAAATATTTTCATGTCTATACCACCGGGTTCTACATCGCTAAGATCACTCTTTAGTTGACGCAATTGCCCTGTTCCATAAAAGAGATAAACCTTACCATCATCATCAAAAAGTAAAGACGCATCATGGTGATGAGGCGGACGAGAGACTAAAGTCCATTCACCTGCCGGGTCTTTTGTTGTATAGATATACCCCCGATGAGGTTCGTCATTAGGCGAGAACCACACATAGAACTGCCCGTTATGATAACGAATACTTGATGCCCATTGTCCGCGACCGTACACTGTACCCTCTTTCAAGTCATAACGAGGCAAATCAGTAAGTTTTTGAAATACATAACTAATAGTTTCCCAATGTACCAAATCTTTTGAACGCATTATCGGACAACCAGGCATCAAGTGCATAGTAGTACTTACCAAGTAGTAGTAATCACCCACTCTTATCATCGACGGGTCTGGTACATCAGCGTTAATTACCGGATTATTGAAAATCTCCTGCTGCTGTGCGATAATCCCCAATGAGAAAATAAGCAAAGCAATAGAAATAATTATTTTTTTTAAGTTCATATTGATACTACTTCTATAACATTTTATCAATTCAATCCAGCTCTCTCAAACAAATACTCTTTACCGGGTTCCGTCTCCACATCATATTCGTATACTTTATAAAGTATGGGTAACTGAAGTACATTCAAGTTCTTTGACTGTAAGGGTTCTGCAATCTCTGCCGGTGCGTACAACATATTCGGACAGTCACCTTTGGCAGGTTTTAGATTTTCTCCTTTTAAAGGTACATAACTACGAATGCGTAATATACCACCAATACGCGAATATACTTTAGCCTTAAGCAACTGTGCCCCATCCCATTGCATATCAACAACAAATCCACCACGGGCTACCAAACCACTGATGCTTCCTTCGTTCCATTCTTCAGGCAAAGCAGGAAGCAATTGTACTGCTCCATCATGACTTTGTAATAACATTTCGGCTACACCTGCCGTATATCCAAAATTACCATCTATTTGGAAAGGCGGATGAGCATCAAACAAATTGGGATAAGTACGACCTTCGGGAAATTCCTTTTGTTTGTCATCACCCGGAAGAATACGAAGCATATTCTTTATAATTTTATAAGCATGATTACCGTCAAGCATACGTGCCCAAAAGTTTATCTTCCAACCAATGCTCCATCCTGTCGCAGCATCACCTCTCTGTAAAAGCGTGTTTCTGGCAGCTTGAAAAAGTTCAGGATTAAGCCTCGGCGAAATTTGATTACTGGGATACAATCCGTAGAGATGCGAAATATGACGATGATTATCACGAGGATTATCAGCATCTATCAACCACTCTTGCAACTGATTGTAACGTCCTATCTGCATAGGTGGCAATTGCTTGAAAGCAGTAACTAATGAATCTTGATATGATTGAGGTTCATCCAATATACGAGCAGCAAGCATTGTGTTATAAAGTGCATCAAAAGCAATCTGGTTGTCCATCGTACATCCGGCAGTAATCGAGGAACCTGCATAACCATGTTCAGGTGATACAGAAGGAGCTGTTACTAACCAACCGTTTTTAGGATGTTTCACTAAATGGCTCAAATAGAAATCAGCTGCACCTTTCATTACAGGATAATATTGGCGTAAGAATTCTTTATCACCGGTAAATAAATAGTGTTGCCACAAATGTTGAGCCAACCAAGCTCCTCCATTAGGCCACATACCAAAATAAGCGGCATCTACCGGACCACAGGCACGCCATAAATCCGTATTATGGTGAGCCACCCAACCACGTGCTCCATAAAGAGTCTCAGCCGTCTTTTTGCCAGTTATACTCAACTCACTTATCATATCAAAAAGAGGTTGATGGTTTTCCGATAGATTTGTAACCTCAGCAGGCCAATAATTCATTTCTGTATTGATATTAATCGTATATTTACTGTCCCAAGGAGCATTTACACTACCACACCACAATCCTTGCAAATTAGCCGGCTGACCTCCCGGTTGTGAAGAAGAAATTAACAAATAGCGACCATACTGAAACATCAGTGTCATAAGATTCTGATCATCTCCATCAGCAAAAGCTGCAACCCGCTTGTCTGTTTCCTGCGCAGACATTTCGGTAGAAGGTATGGAGAACTTCACACGGTCAAACTGTTTTCTATAAGTATCTATATGATTGGCAAGAGCCTGTTCATAGGGAGTCTTTACAGCTTGTTTCAACTTAGAAGAAGCACGTTTTGAGGCATTACCGCTCACATTATGATAATTCACGAAATTTGTCGCTGCAGATATATAAAGAGTAGCTACGGTAGCCTGATTAATAATTACAGATTGATTCGATTTACCAGACTTTCCGTCATGCTTTACCAATACACGGCATTCGGCATCCAACGCGGCAGGGATTCCTTCCTGCTCAACACCCTTACATTTTACAATCAACTCATTTCCTTTCGCCGTTACCATATGTTCTAATGGCGAATTATAACTCAAATCAAAGTTCAACGCTTTCGGTTTATCAGCTTCCATACGCACAACAATTACATCATCCGTAAATGATGAAAATATGGTACGCGTATAAGTAACTCCGTCCACCACATAACGGGTTACGGCTATGGCATTTTCTATATCCAGTTCACGATAGTAACTTTCAGCTTTCTTATGTTCAGGTTGGTTAATGAATAGACTCCCCATTGTAAGAAAACGCATACCATGTTGCCCGGTAAAGAAACTCTCATCTATCTGCTTTTGTGCTTCTGTCAAGCGATTAGCAAATACAAGCTCACGCACTTTAGCCAAAGCGTCTTTTCCTTTCGGATTATCATTACTGTAAGGTCCACCGGCCCAAAAAGTTTCTTCATTAAGCTGAATTTCTTCCTTATCCGTACCACCATAGACCATAGCTCCCAGACGAGAGTTACCAACAGGCAGCGCTTCTACCCACCGATGTGCCGGTTTTGCATACCACAGTTTCATCCGGGTTGCTTCCTGCTTATTTATCAGTGCCTTGTAGCCCAATAGCTGTAACATAGCTTCAGCATAACGAGCACCAAGCATACGATACCCCCGAGCTGTAAAATGCAAATTATCACCAGCTGCCGGGCAGCCTGCAGACGGAATAACATGTGCGGTAGGAATCACCTGTGGTAGCGTATCTATAATTTCATTCATGCTCGCACAGATACCTTTCTGATTAGCATGTACCACTTCTCCTACTAACAAAGGCACTTCTGCTGCATTCAAGTTCAAATCTGCCAATAAGTTTTCATAAACGCCCTTCAGTTTTCGCGGCCACTCTTTATCACCGGTATTTGATTCTCCCTGATGTACTAAAATTCCTTTTATTACTCCATCTCTCTGTGCTTTTTTCGCGAGGTCTACCAACCAACCATAGGGATTATTATCGTATGACTTCACTATATTCTTCAGCCAATCAGGTTGAGAAGCAATATGTTCCGCATAATTTTCTTTATCAAACAACTCAATACGGCAACCACCAATAGCCACATTGATAACACCTACCTTTATATTCGACGGCAGATTATCCACCATAGTGCGTCCAAAATAGTCGCATGGGGTCAATCCTGTATGGCAACGCGCTAACGGTGGTACAGCCTTATACCATTCCCCTTTTGTTCTCCCACGTTCGGGACAATCTACCGCAGACATCATCAGGAAACGTTCACTTATTCCTATGCTATCCTGTGACTCAACCCTTGCATTACCTTCCATATTCGATTGGCCGAAAGCCAAATAAATATGGAAATTCTTATCTTGCGCATACAATGCTGAGCAACCTCCTAAAAACAGGCATACCAGCAATAAATTAATCACTTTGTTTTTCATTCTCGTTTTTCAAGTTTATAGTAGTTAATATCCTTTCGGAAATATAATTTGATAATTCCCGCTCAGATGCATAAAAGCAAATAGACGAAGTAATCCATCATAATAAGCATCGAAATATCCATCATCATAAGGAATATGTTTGGCATTCCACAAACGATCGACAAATTCACGGCTCTTATCGTGCGTACACACTAACGATACCGCAGCCGTAGTAGCAACCAATCCCAATGAATGTCTCAACTTTTTATAACCTCCGGCTCCCAACAATTCTGTTACGGATGTACCATCCACGTTATATTGATCTACAAAAGTATCTATACCTTGAGTATAAAAAAAGTTTTGTACTTTATTTCCATATTCTTGTTGCCACTTTTTATCTGCACATGCCCACGAATAATCCAGTGCTATATTCATAGGTACACGCCATGAATCAAAACGAAAAGCATCTCCTATAACCCGTTTACTACCCAACAAAGTACCATCATAATTATTATAATCAGGATTAAGCCCTGTTACAGGATGAATGCTTTTATGTAGATATTCACGACTTTTCCGAGCACACTCTCGCCAAAACTCACTTCTGCCGTCTTTTGCCCACCGAGCCCATACCTCATAAAAAGCGGGGACATGGTAAGAAGGATCTGTAAACCGTCCTCCAAAACGATCCGGTGTGAATGTTATCAACTGATGTTCCAAATTAATAAAGGGTGCTACACGATCCATACCAACTTTCTGCATAGAGCAATCCAAAATATTTTGCGCCTCAGCAAGATAATTAATCCCCGTTTTATCTCCCCAACGATTAGAAGCAAAAATAAGTGATGTTACATAATAAAGTTCTCCGTCAGAAGCCGGCCCCTGAGCATTACGTGTACCATCCGTTTTGCAACTCCATGCAAAATATCCTTTCAGAGGACCTTCCTGATGCTGCATATATTTCTTCCCCCACCGCCATAAACGATCAAAAATATCTTTCCTGTCAAACTGGACTGCAATCATCAATCCATAAGACATTCCTTCTGTACGTACATCATGATTTTTTATGTCACTGATATAAGCCATCGAGTCTCCGACCTCAAAATAGACTTTATCCGGTCCATAAAAAACACTCTCAAATACAGAGTTTAGTTTCTTATCTATGTCTTTCTGCTTATAGCCTAACTCTGCAAAAAGATTACGATACTGCCTTGTTTCAAAAGCACCTCTATTATAAGGCTGCCCATTACCGCCTAATTGTTCCAAATCTGTTACAGCCCAAGGCATCCACTTTAAATAGTCTATATCTCCAAATGCCTCCGCTTTAGTAACAGATGTATCCACATTTGTTTTACCCAATAAAAATCTATCAATGAAAGATTCCACTTCCGAATACTGACTTTCAGGCAGCATACAATGCATATGCCCCCCCTGAATGGAAAATCCCATACGATCTTCTATTCCAAAAGCCTTCCATACCATTCGCGCAGCCTGACAAGACACATAATTCGATTCCTCTGCCAACCATTCATAATCAGTATTTCCAAGCACCAACAAAGCACGAGGAGCAATCAAAGCTGCCAGTTCATGATGATCAATAGGAAGACGATTTACATTATTACCGGCAAATCGCCGCATACTCTCCAAAAACCATGCATAACTCGTACGTCCCAGAGTCTCCACATTTCCCAAAGTTTCAGAGACACGCCAAGCATCAACACCTCCACCGCCAGGTTCCTGAGCGATAGTTAATGCAATCCGCTCATCAAAAGCTCCCGCAAACAAAGCCATTTTACCGGCAAATGAGCAACCGGATATAGCCAAATGAGAAAGATCAATACGAGATTTCTTTCCAAGCTTTTCCAGTCCGTCAATCAGTCGACTGACTCCCCATGACCATGCGCAATAGGCCCCCATATCTGTCTGATTAGGATATAAACGATTGATCGGTTCAGTACCACGTTTTTGCGTATGAGACATGACTTGTGCAAAATTAAACGTAATCTGCGCAATACTTTTCTTATCAAACAACTGATATGGGAGAGAACCTGTAGGTCTGCCTATTCCGATAATAGCAGGAAAAGGACCGTCACCTTTAGGATATTTAATAGGGGCAGTCAATAACAATGTTTCACCATTTTCGTGCACTACGACCCGCAATGTATCGTTATCTAAAGTTGCCTCTATACTATCTTTTGAAACAACAGGCTTCATACCTAATTCATAATGCTGCAACTGACAGGCTATTTCAAAACGGCGACGTTCCCAATCTTTAAAATCCATTGATCTCCCACTTCCGTCAGCCCATGCAAAAGGATCGGGAAGAGTGGCTATTTCGGGTAATTTGTCAATGGAAGGCATCTCAGGAATTTGGTAATTATCGTTCATACACTCTTTATCGTACACCAAAGGTATCACTGTTTGTCCAAAAGCTGTTGCCTGAGCCAATAATAAAGCTGCCAAAACTGTTTTCATTTTTTTTGTGTTTGCCATAAAATATAAGTTTTAAGATAACGTCCACATTCACGTTCTAAGTTACCGACTAACCATCACCATTCCGCCATTGCAAGGAATAGTAATTTGTATTTCCTGTTTTTTATTTAGTTTTACGATTTGCAACTCTCCTTCCAAGTTTTTATTATCACTATACATCATTAGTTCTTTTCCTGCATCAACCATAGAGAGTTTTACTTTCAGCTTCAATGGCTCTTTCTGCGCATTTACTCCGGCAATATACCAAGTTTCTGCATGACGGCGGGCAAGCACTACATACTTTCCCGGATAGCCATCAATAAACTTCACCTCATCCCAAAGCGCAGGAACTGTTTTCATAAAATCCATAGCCCAAACAGGAGCATCTGTCAAATTATTAGGAGCCAAAGCAAAATGCTGTACAGGACTCTGAAACAGAACAGCCGTAGCTAATGCAAATACATCAGAAGTTACACGACGGCTTCCTCCCGGTTCATTCTTTGCATTATAATATTTATTCAAAGCACTGCCACCAAAATCCATACTTCCTACCGTATTACGTATAAACGGATGCAAACAGGCATTGAATGCTTCTGCATTGCAACTACCTTGAGAAAAATGCAGATTCTCACTGGCAAGTACTGCTTCACACGCCACAAAATTAGGATACATCCGTTCCCATCCTCGAGGCAATGTACAACCATGGAAAATAACCATCAAGCCGTAATCATTGGCATCTGCAAGAATATCTTCATAAAGCTGCATAGTTACTTGCTTATCACTACCAATAAAATCAACTTTTATTCCACGTATACCGATACTTTGCATCCATTTCATCTCTTTCCGGCGCGCAATCGTATTGTTCATAATTCCCTTGGGAGATTGAGGGGCATCATTCCAATAACCATTGGAATTATACCAAAGGTAAAGTGCTACTCCTTTAGATGCAGCATAGTTAGCCAATTCTGCAATTTTCTCCCGTCCTACCCGGACATCCCATAACGCATCAACCAATACAGAACCATACCCCATAGCTGCACTAAAATCAATATAGCGTTTTTGTTCATCATAATTCATGCTATTGTCGCCACCAATAATCCAACTCCATGTACCACAACCGTATTGAAATTCCCGAGAAGCCTCATATAATGGTTCCACTACATCAAAAGCAACGGTTGTTTCCACTATCGGTGCCAACGTGTTACCAACAGTAACAGTACGCCAAGGAGTTTCTCCCGGCAATGCTATACCCGGTGCCACAGTTCCATTTCCATTATATTCGCCTTCTTGCGGAAAACCGATTGTATATAATCCCCCCTCTTTCCCAAATAAACGGCTTCCACAATATGCACTGCTAACTCCGGTCTCAGAAATCAAAATCCATCCCTTATCTTCATTCTTGAACAGGCAGGGGAATGTATAGCCATGTCCCCAGCCATTCTTCCCCAGTACATCATCTACAGTATAACCTGTTTCATAACTCGGAGATGTCCTTGCAAATCCTCCCATCGGTGCCGATTGCGGGCAAAGAAAAGTCGTACTACCTTTAGGAAGTACAAAGCCTGTAGCCTCCTGTTTTACTATACAACACAATATATTATCTTGTGGATAAACTTTATATTTAAAAGCAACATCATGATTACCAACATGAAAGACAACATCATATATAGCCTTCCCTTCTTTAGAAAATGTATAAGTCTGTACATTTGCCTGATATTGCGGACGGCTATTCTTGATTGTTAGAAGATGATATTTATCATTGACAGATGATAACGAACCAACCCTACTTAAGGTCATTTGCCGAGTATAATCACCAAGATTCGTATTAAGCCCTAATGGAGACTTCTGCAGAAACACTGTTCCATCATATACCACACTGTAAGAAGGCATCCCCCCTTCATCTGATACAGTAACACACAACTTGCCATCCGGACTATACAATTTATTTTCTCCGGCAAATACACTGGTAGTAGCCCAAACGAATACACAAAAAAATAAAATATGCTTTACCATTTCTTTTTAGATTATTTCTTTAGTTAACGATATATTGCAAAGGAAAGCATCCTTTGTCAATTTACATTCAAACCATGTTTCAGAAACTTTCGTCTATGTTACAAATTGGTTCCTTTTCCACATATCTCTCGTCTAAAATCATTAAAAGCCATCATAAAACCATATTTCGCCAAAAACTTTGTTGAAATCATCGAGTATAATAAAAGTTTCCATAATTTTGTCCTCGAAGAGAAACACGCAATATGAAATACATAATTAATTTACTATTTCTATTTCTTTCATTACCTGTCATCGCAGAAAAATACTGTGTCTTTACTCCGATTAACGGGACAGTCGGTCTGGCCGGGAACAGGGTACGTAATATAGCCCAATTAACGGATGGTCGCATAATGATAATAACTGAAGGCTTATTAAATCTGTACGATGGAACAGACTTCAGCTATTTACACTATAATGAGGAACATATTTGTCCATTATCTGCATACTCAGGCTTCCATCACGAATACATAGACTCTCATGGATATGTATGGATCAAAAACCAACATCAACTAATGGTTGTGGATATAAAGCGTGAATGTTTTGTGACACAACCGGACAGTTTACTCGCCACATTGGGTATTACTTCTCCTTTAAAAGATTTCTTTATGGATAAAACCAAGGATATATGGGTCATAAACGATAAAGATGAATTAATCCGTGTAAACAAGGAAAGAATGAAAGCTAAAACTTTTCTGCCCCATATATCCTCGACGGGTGATGGTATCGATCAACTTTATGACCTTGGTGTAGTGGAGAACCAACTATACCTTTTTTACCGTTCCGGTTTACTGGTGTGCTATAATCTTGAATCATGCACAGAAATATACAGGCAAAAATTACCCGACGAACTTCCCAAGGGAAAGTACGAAAACACTTCTTACGTAGTCCCCGGCAATAATACTTTCTTTCAGCTGCGTAATGGCAACAGAGGCGGAGTCATGCTAAATTATGATATAATAAGAAAGAAATGGGATATTGTACTTCAAACCGACTATTGGCTGAACAGTCTATCTATTGATAAAGATGGCAGCATATGGGTCAGTTGCCATATGGGATTATGGAACATTGATGCCGGATTAGTAAAGAAACAATATATACCTAACCTCAAATTGGTGGACGGGCGTACTATACATACAGAAGTAAGCACTATCTATAACGATTATCAAGGAGGAATGTGGTTAGGAACCCTGAATCAGGGAATACTCTACTATCACCCTAACCGTTTCCGTTTCCAAAACATCGGAAACAGCCTATTTCCCACCTCCACAGATGCAAACATATCCATAACCGCTTTTACTGCGGATGAGAAAGAAAATATATTAATAGGAACGAAGAAAGGTTTGTTTTACTACACACCTTCCGACGACAATGTAACCTTATACTCACAAGAGTTCTCCTCTGTTCATTGCAATACTCTATTTAAAGACAGCCAGCAACGCATCTGGTTGGGCACTAGCGGACAGGGATTATATTGCATAACACCGGAAGGAAGCACCAAACAGTATATATTGCCCGGACATTCCATCCGTTCCATCATGCAACTACCGGATAAAACATTATATATATGTATTGACAATCAAGGATTCGGAACATTTACTCCCGAAACCAAAAAATTTGAAAAAGTAACGAGAGTACCCGAAATAAGCAATTCTACCATTTACCAATTGGTTCCTTATGGAGAAGACTGCTTGGCAGGCATTGAACGGAAAGGGTGGTTCATCTATAACCATAAAAAGAAAGAATATCACTTTAACTCCACTTCTCATACATGCAATTCCATTATGGCAGACAGTCGAAAGCAATTATGGATTGGCTTGGAAGACGGATTATTACTATGGAACCCAAATACCGGACAGCAAAAGACATTCTATACAACCGACGGGCTAGTAAACAACTCCATACGCTCCATTATTCAGACCGACAACAATACAATCTGGGTATCTACTTCCAACGGAATAACGCGTATAACCTCCAGTGATTTGCAAAAGCCGGCACTTTACTCATTCGCCAATTTCAACCAATACGACGGTGTTATAACTGATGAATTTTGTGAACGTTCCACTTTTACAGCAACCGACAAAACAATTTATTGGGGTGGAATCAATGGATTCAACAAATTCATAATAGCTCCTATTACAACAAATAAAACATACTCAATTCCTTTATTTACAGGGCTGGAATTATTGGGAGAAAACATAGAAAATAATAAAAGTTACAATGGCAACCAAATACTATCTCAACCTATTACCCAAACTAAAGAAATCACACTGAACCACAATCAGAACTTTTTTTCTTTAGAATTTTCCGCTTTGAATTATATCAATCCCACACAGACATACTATCGCTACCAACTGACAGGTATTGATCATTCCGAAAGAGAAATCCGTTCTTCCACCGGTAAAGGATACGCCACCTATACCAACATTCCTCCCGGAACCTACATTTTCCGAGTGCAATCTGCCGACAATAGCGAGGTATGGTCGGACCAATATGCAGAAATGAGGATTACTGTAAAAGCTCCATTTTGGAAAACAACATATGCCTATATATTCTATGTTCTACTGACAATAGGTAGCATCTTGCTCTTTACCATTATATATATACAACATAAACGCCGGAAAATGCAGCGTGACCAAAAAGAAAAGTTAGATGAGATGAAAACCACTTTTCTACAAAATGTCCATGAAGAGCTGAAAGAACCTATCAACCGAATAATTTCTCCTTTGGACAGTATACTGAAATACATGAACGAAGGAAAAGACAAGTTGCAACTTGAAAAAATCAGAACTAATGCTACTGAACTGAGAGAATTAATCAACCAGCTTTCAGAAGGTATATTATCCCCTTTGTCACCTGGTGAAAATGAATGGACACAAGAAGAGTTACTAATCAATATGCGCCAATTGCTGGAGCAGCAAGAAAAACGGAAAGAATTACTTAAAACGGCTCAAAAGCCTGCATCAGACAATTCTCTATTATCGGTTGCCGATGAAGCCTTTCTCCGAAAAGTGTTACAATTTGTAGAACAGAACCTCGACAATTCTGAGTATTCGGTAGAAGTATTGAGTCGTGATATGGGAATGGATCGAACCGGATTGTATCGCAGGCTTATTTCGGTAGTGGGAAAGACACCTACCAATTTTATTCGCTCCATACGCCTAAAACGAGCTGCCCAGCTTCTGAAAGAAGGCTACTCAGTAGCTGAAGTTGCCGACCTTGTCGGGTTCAGTACTTCCAGTTATCTCAGCAAGTGTTTTCAAGAAGAATTTGGCATGCGCCCTTCACAGTACGTAAACCAATGGAAAAATCGGTAAAGTCCCCCCCTTTTCAACGAGAGTGTTGGATTCTGCAACATTCGTAATCGATGTTCAAATGGTTTCAGGCTACTTTTGCAATATCATTCAAACATAAAAATAATATATCATGAAAAATGTAAAAGTAGGAATTGCCGGCATATCACTTCTAATATCCGGCTGGGTAACGGCACAAAACACAGAAAGCATGTTACCCAAATTGAACATGCCTGTTATCCAGACAAAGTACACAGCCGACCCGGCACCGATAGTACACAATGACACCGTTTACCTTTATACAACCCATGACGAAGACGATGCGGAAGGTTTTAAAATGAGAGACTGGCTGTTGTACACTTCTACCGATATGGTGAATTGGCAAGACCGTGGAGCTGTGGCATCACTCAAAGATTTCGAGTGGTACAAAGGCGATAACGGAGCATGGGCCGAATGTGTAGTAGAACGTAATGGAAAGTGGTATATGTATTGTCCCATCCACGGGCATGGTATCGGCGTACTGGTTGCCGACTCCCCCTATGGTCCGTTCAAAGATCCGATAGGCAAGCCGCTTGTATGGCAAAAAGAACATTGGGATGACATCGACCCCAGCGTTTTTATTGATGATGACGGACAAGCATATATGTATTGGGGAAATCCGAATCTTTATTATGTCAAACTCAACAAAGACATGATCTCTTGCGCAAGTGACATTGTAAAGCTTCCCAAGATACAAGACTATCAGGAAGGTCCTTGGTTCTATAAACGTGGTAAGCACTACTATATGGCATTTGCCTCAACATGTTGCCCCGAAGGTATCGGTTATGCCATGAGCGACAATCCCACCGGTCCCTGGAAATACAAAGGACATATCATGGACCATACCCCCCGAACCCGCGGAAATCATCCCGGTATTATTGATTATAAAGGCAAGTCCTATTGCTTTGGACTGAACTATGACCTTTTCCGACTTGAGACCAGCCGTCATGCAGAGCGCCGTTCGGTTTCTGTAGCCGAAATGCAATACAATGCAGACGGAACAATCCGCGAGCTCCCCTATTTCCAGGATTGTAAATTAGAGCAAATTGAAAGTTTTAATCCTTATCGCAAAGTAGAAGCCGAAACCATGGCATGGGGATATGGATTGAAGACCACGCCTAAGAATATATGGAGTAGCGACCGATGCAACCAATTAGTAACCAGTATAGACGAAGGCGAATATTTGATGGTCAAAGGCGTAGACTTCCAAAAAGGAGCGAACCTATTCAAAGTAGCTGCCTCTTGTCATCTCTATGGCGGTTCCATCGAAATCCGTATAGACTCGGAAGAAGGGATGTGTATAGGAACAGTTCATATAACCAATACCAAAGACGCAATAAACGTATTTGAAACCAAGGTTAAAAATGTCAAAGGAGTACATGACCTCTATTTCGTCTTTAAAGGAAACCGATTACAGCAAAAGAATCTGTTCATGCTGGACTGGTGGGAATTCCATAAATTATAATTTAAAAAAACAGCATATAACCAATTATGAAAAGAAGTATTACAATCATGGCTTTATGCCTATTTGTGTCATGGACATGGGCACAAGAGTTTCAAAAGACTTTATCGGGCATCAAAACCACTATTTCCGGTAAACAAACCGATGTGGAAATTCAGTGGTTCGGTCCTAACAGTCTTCGCGTACTAAAAACTCCCCAAGGCAAAAATGTAGAAAAGAAAAGCCTTTCCGTCATTGCCCAACCTATCAATTCCGGTATTAAAGTTACCACTTCCGGAAATGACCATATTGTTATGAAGAGCCTATCGCTTACGGTAACCCTCAATATCCAAACAGGTATTATAACTTATAGCAAGCCTAACGGTGATACATTACTTAGCGAACAGGAAAACAACAAAGCTTTTACACCTTTCAATGATGCCGGACGCCCTACGTATACCGTTTATCAGGGCTTCACAACAGACAAAGAAGAAGGGCTTTATGGACTCGGGCAGTTACAAAACGGACAAATGATGCAACGTGGCATAACTAAACATCTTGTTCAAGGCAATGTGGAAGACGTTTCCCCTTTCTTCCAGTCCACTAAAGGTTATGGATTGTTTTGGGACAACTATTCAGGTACTACATATACAGACAATGAGAAAGAAACCTCTTTCCGTTCTGAAGTAGGAGATTGCATAGACTATTACTTCATGTACGGTGGTTCTGCCGACGGAGTTATAGCCGAAGTACGCACACTGACCGGTGATGTGCCGATGATGCCGTTATGGAGTTATGGATTCATGCAGAGCAAAGAACGATACAAAAGCCAAGAAGAGACAGTAGGAGTCGTGAAGAAATATCGTGAATTGGGGATTCCATTGGACTGTATCATCCAAGACTGGCAATATTGGGGACATAATTATCTTTGGAATGCTATGGATTTTCAGAATCCCGCCTTTAGCCGTCCCAAAGATATGATTGACGAGATACATGGCTTAAATGCCCGTATGATGATTTCCATTTGGTCATCATTCGGTCCTGCCACCAAGCCCTACAGAGCATTAGACAAAGAAGGATTACTCTTTGACATCGAAACATGGCCGCAATCCGGTGTGGACGGATGGCCACCTAACTTGGAATACCCTTCCGGAGTACGTGTATATGATGCTTACAGCCCTAAAGCCCGCGACATTTATTGGGAGCATCTCAATAAAGGAATCTTCCAACTTGGCATGGATGGATGGTGGATGGATTCTACAGAACCCGATCACTTTAACCACAAAGAAAGCGATTTCGATCGTCAAACCGGTCTTGGCTCTTACCGCAGTGTACGTAATGCCTATCCACTCGTTAGTGTAGGCGGTGTTTCCGATCATCAACGTGCATTGACGCAAGACAAACGTGTCATTATCCTGACCCGTTCCGGTTTCTTGGGACAGCAACGTTACGGTTCTAATGTTTGGTCCGGTGATGTTCAATCCTCTTGGGATATGTTTCGTAAACAGATAACGGCAGGACTCAATTTTTCACTGACCGGTATGCCACACTGGAATTCCGACCTCGGTGGTTTCTTTGCCGGTTCATACAATAAAAGTTGGGCAGACAACAGTGCCACCCGTAATCCAATGTATCAGGAACTTTATGTCCGTTGGTTACAATTTGGCGTATTCTGTCCAATGATGCGCAGTCATGGTGCCGATGTCCCCCGTGAATTCTATTGGTATGGCAAGGCGGGGGAACCTGTTTATGATGCTTTAGTTGATGCTGTTAAGCTACGTTACACTTTGCTTCCTTATATCTATTCCACTTCTTGGGATGTAACACACAATCGCTCTACTTTTATGCGTGCACTCTTCATGGACTTCTTAAATGATAAACAAACATGGAATGTAAACAACGCATATATGTTCGGTAAGGCATTTCTTGTTGCGCCGGTGCTTCATGCCCAATATACCCCGGAAGTACAACAAAAGAATCTCAAGGAAAACGAAGGTTGGAATCGTGACAATAAAAAAACAATTGAGACACCTCTGTTTGCAGACTTTACCCAGCCTAAGAGCATGAAGGTTTATCTGCCTGCCGATACCCGGTGGTATAACTTCTGGACAAATGAAGCCGTAGAAGGTGGACAGAATCTCACTGTTTCCACTACAATCAACCGTATTCCTCTCTTCGTACGTGCCGGAAGTATTGTTCCATTCGGACCGGAAGTACAGTACACAGGTGAAAAGAAGTGGGATAATCTGACTTTATGCATATACCCCGGCGATAACGGAAGTTTCACCCTTTATGAGGACGAAGGAGATAATTATAATTATGAAAACGGAGCTTATACCGAAATTCCGATGAACTGGAATAATGCCAACAAGACTCTTACAATCGGTGCACGAAAAGGAGAATACAACGGTATGTTGCAAAAGCGGCAATTCATTGTGAAAACGATAGACGGTAATAGTAAGACTGTAACTTATACAGGAAAGAAAATAAAGGTTAAGTTGTAAAACATCTTACACCCATAAATGTGCTGCCACATGATAGTTTGTATTTTACTATCATGTGGCAGTCATTTAATATCGTGTTTTGCCGGCATATTTTCCAAGAAAGTCCTATTCCGGCAGACTTCCTG
Source organism: Bacteroides sp. AM10-21B (assembly GCF_003472565.1). Taxonomy (NCBI): domain Bacteria; kingdom Pseudomonadati; phylum Bacteroidota; class Bacteroidia; order Bacteroidales; family Bacteroidaceae; genus Bacteroides; species Bacteroides sp. AM10-21B. The sequence continues at coordinate 146,218 of NZ_QRME01000001.1, forward strand.
TTATTCTAACTTCCGATAACTTTGGCGTTGCTGTTTTTTGCCGATCTGTAAACAAAAAACGTACAAAGCGCATTTTTATCAATTGCTCAGGAACAATCTCTACTCTCCGTACTCCATTAGAAGAACAATCATAGTTACCAATCGTTTGCCATACAATCTTATCTGCAGAAACCTCAACATTAAAACAGCAACCTACATTCTCCACAAACTCGGCCACTACGCTATAAAGCTGCAATCCGCGTTCTGTATCCAACATCCAATAAGGCGAGCTGTCATTATCCGAAGGTTGCCAATAACTGTCTTTATCTCCATCTGCAGCCAATCCTGCAGAATGTCCTTCCTGCGAACTGGAAGAGAATGTCGGATTATTAACGCCGTAAGTTTGCAAAGAATCCTTTTCAGATTTATTAACATATCGCACATATGGACGAATTTCCACTTCACGACTTTCTCCTTTCTTATAAACAGCCGTACCGGTAAAACCCAACGTTATACAAACAGGCTGAAGCCCTGGTGAAGAAGCTTCAACCAATGTGCTACCTGCATAATACGAACGTAATGCTATAGCTGCCTTGCCATCTTGAATACGAATATCACTATCCGGAGCAAACGTTATAGACTTCCCTGTGGGAAACTCGCCCGGACCTGAAAGTATACGTAGTGTAACAATAGGACTATTACTCAACTCACGACCATCTGCATCAAGTACGAGTACCGTAAGTTGTACATCATCAGTACCATCTATTTTTATCTTATCATACTTTGAAGCTATCAGTTGCAAACGTGCTGCATTTCCCGCCACCGGCCATTGGGGTGGTGCAACCTTTGCATACTCATTGCGATACCAGTACCATGAACGTTTAGGCAAACGGAAATAATCCACAATTCCCATTTTTGCCATATCATTACCAAAAATACTACCATGATCGAAACCACACCAAATAGCTTGTCCGCTCCTCCATTCACGACCTTTCCAACCTTCATCACGTGCAAGGTCGCCCCAGCCCGGTGCATATTTTCCCGGACGGTCGGCTGTTACACTTCCATACTCTGATACAACTGATGAGACACCCGGTTCCTGAAAATCATCAATATTAGCCCCGTCACCGTTATACCCGGCTACATCACCTATCAAGTCTATCCGTTCAGTACCCAACGGTCGTTGAGCTCCTCCAACAGCTGCCATACGAGTAGGGTCCAACCGATGTACCACATCCACCATGCGTCTCAACAATCGCCTTACACCGGGAAGAGACCTGCCATCTGTAAAAAAAGGCTCATTACACAAACTCCATACAAATACCGAAGGATGATTTCGATGAATACGTATCATCTCTTCCAGCTGTTGCAGTACATTAGCTTCGAATGCTGCCGTATCAGCTGCAATCACAGGGTATGCTCCTGCAGTCCATACGCCATCAACTTTTGGACCTGCCGTACCCCAAAAAGGGGTTTCTGACCACAACAACATACCTTCACGATCGCAAGCATCGGAGAAAGCAGGAGAATGAGGATAATGTGATCCGCGAATCATATCAAAGCCGGCTTCTTTCATCTGGCATACATCACGATATGCAGCGGCATCAGTTACAGCATCTCCCCATCCGGCCTGGTCCTGATGTACATTAGCTCCTCTAAAGTAGTAGTGCTGTCCGTTAAGAAAGAATCCTTCATCTGCAGTCCACTTGAACCAACGAAATCCGAATACAATTTCTTCTGCATCCAACAATCTTTTTCCGGCATAAAGCTTACTCTCCAAAGTATAAAGTGACGGACTATAGGGTGACCAAAGTTCGGGAAACTTGATTTCGGGCGTTTTCAAGTCGTAAATACAACATTTGCCCGCACTGATTTTTTCCGTTCCGGAACATTCCGCCACCACCCGACCAAGCCTATCTCTCACGACCAACATTAACGTGTAAGCACCTTGTTTACTACCCGTATTTCTCACACAAGCCTTTACCTGTACATCCGATGCTTTCCCTCCATTCATCTCCAACGAAGGAGTAGTGATTACTGTTCCGCACCAGTCCAAATGTACCGTATGCTTTTTCACCAAACGTACATTACGATAAATTCCGCCGCTGAAAACGTGTTCGCCTCCTCGTGGAGCTACCGTAGGGCGCCATAAGTTGTTGACCCTTATTGCCACTACGTTATCTCCTTCCACTGCGTACGGTGTAAAATCAATACTGAAACCGGTATATCCTCCCACATGGCTTCCGGCCAAATGTCCATTGACATATATTTCTGCCTCCTGAAATACACCGTCGAACTCCAAGAACAATCTCTTATCCATATCGGCTCTATCCATCTTAAGATGCTTCCGATACCAACCATATCCCACATAAAAGTCTTTAGACAAAAAGTAAGGGATACTAAAAGAATGTGGCAAGCCTACCGGCTCCCATGACGTATCATCATATAACGGTTGTTTCGCATTCTCATAATCGCCAATCTTATACATCCATTCTCTATTCAGATTGACAGTTTCCCGTCCTGTAGCCACATCTAAAGAATTACCCTTTACGTTACATATCCCCAACGATAATATAGTAAAAAGAAATACAAACTTATTCATATTCATTTGAGTTACATATATTCCCCTACATTCCGGCTTCCTTCGCAAAGAAATCCGTCATTTTCTTAAAAGTGTTTTCATTGAAAGTGACAGGGCCATGCTGCCCGTCGGGAACAGAAATAAATTCGTCCAAGCGTCCCTGCCTCTTTAGAGCTTCGGAGAAAAACATACTCTGGCAATTGGGAACCACAGTGTCCGCTTCGCCATGAATAACAATAAACTTAGGATCATTTTTATCTATGTAGGTAACGGGATTGAGAAGAGCCAGCATATCCAAATTATCAGCAGGACTCCCCCCTATCAAAGCCGCTTCGGGAGAATCCCCACCTTTGGTAGTATTGCAGTTCTCCATACGTGTCATATCTATCGGACCAAACCAATCAACTACTGCGTCCACACTACTACTGAAAGAGGAATACGCCCCTACACTTCCTTCCAAATCCACAGTCTCAGTCCCTACCGTATAAGATTTCACACCATTCGTAGTCCCTGCCAAAGAAGCCAAATGCCCGCCTGATGAAAATCCGGTAATTCCTATAAAAGAAGTATCCAACTTATATTTGGCAGCATTGGCACGGATGAAACGGATAGCCGCTTTCACATCATTAATCTGTGCCGGAAACTTGGCATCCCCACTCGAACGGTGATTAATGGAAACCACCGCAAAGCCTTTGTCGAGCAATGGCTTACCGAGAGCTTGAAAAGCTGCCTGTTTCATATTATTGGCAAACCATGCACTACCGTAAATAAGTACTACCACTTTATAAGACGGCTTGCCCGTATCGGGTAGGTATATATCCAATTTGTGCCCCTCCAGCTTGTCGTCCGCATAACTGATATCTGCCCGGCGGCAATCGGAGATACGATCTTCTATCTTGAAATAATCAAAATCGGCATATCCGCCCGTCTCCTTAGTAGCATAGTTAAACAAAGCAAAACGATAGCCCATGAAATGCGGAAGCGTATATTCCATATTCAGAACATTACCGATTACTTTCCAATGATTTCCATCCAAACTATAATAGAAGTATCCCTTATCAACTCTATTCCTAAAATCGCATTCTGCCTTGAAGTAAACAACAGACTGGTCCAACGGCACTTTCTCCACCTCCATAGGTTTCTCATACCCTCCATTAACCATCACAATGTATTTTCTACCATCGGTAACTTTAACACCGACCTGCCCATATTTACGCTGGAAAAGGGAAAGCCCGGCAAAATCTCCTTCTTTCATACCAGAAACATCCAGACTGATTGAACCTGTACAAACCGGACCGATAGTACGCTGCGTCAGCATATTCTTGGCTTGTGTAAAAGAGGTTTCTATCCGCCCTGTTGTCAACCTCATATATCCCTTGCGGGCAGAAAGGGACCAAAGAGAGTTGTCCGGATTATGATTCCATTGCCACACCAGCGGTAAAGCGCGTTCCCCTTTCTTTCTGTTAAAATCATCAGAATTCACAATGCCCGGAATTAATCCACGACTATCCGGCAAGTTCAATTTGGCAGGAGCACGTCCGTTTACGCCTAATACCGGCCATCCGTCTTTCCATTCCACCGGAACAAGATAAGGAATACGTCCTACCGCACCGCAATCCTCAAATAAATAAGCAAACCAGCGTCCGTCCGGCGTATCTACCAATCCTCCTTGTGCAATACCACGGTCCTGAAACACAACACGACCTTCATAAGGTCCTGTTATCTTATCGGCACGATGTACAATTACAGTACGTACTCCGCCACGTGGCCAAGTAATATTAAAAAGATAATACTTTCCATTTACTTTAAAAAGTTGTGACCCTTCAGCTCCCAGCATAATTTTATCTCCGGCCGGTGCACTGGCATTCTCTAACAACACCCGTTCAGTACCCGGTTTTACACCTGAAAGGTCCGATTCCAATTCTGTCAGAAATAGTTTTCCATTGCCATATATCATATAGATATGTCCGTCTTCATCAAAGAAGAAAGAATGATCGTGGTAGGCAGGAGAGAACTCCGTACACTTCCACGGTCCTTTTTCAAGATTTTTAGTGGTGTAAAAGTATGTTTTACCCGTAGTCTGAGCAAAAGTAGAGAGATAATACAATCCCTTGTGATAGCGAAGACAACTCGCCCACGACCCACGTCCATAGGTATTCTCACCGTTGTCCAAATTCATGGCAGGCATATCGGCAAGCGTATCGTAAGCATAATTCACCAACTCCCAATTTACCAAATCCTTAGATTTCATGATAGGAACTCCCGGAGACATATGCATTGTGGTGCTACTCATGTAATAGGTATCCCCTACACGCAACATAGACATATCCGGCGCATCAGCATAAATTACAGGGTTTGTTGCAGGCTTTTGCGCTGCCAGCGGCAATATACAACAAAGTAAGCCGCATAAAAAGAAAAGAGTTTTTCGCATTTTCATATTCGTATTAAATTACTATTCTATTATCAGTCCCTACGATTATTTTATCGAAACAGCAGCTGTGCATACTGGTGCAAAGCCCTGCGCCAAGTCAGCCACTCATGTGCAGTTTCGGGAGATTCGTAATAAGTATACCGGATACCTTGTTTATCCAACATTTGCCTGAAAGCTTTCACCACTCCCGGAAAAGGGACGGGTTCGGAAGTGCCCAATCCCAAGAAGAAAGTTTTGAATTGCCTGTTCACCATTTTCCCGTCTTTAAATTTCCCGTCCAGAAAGGTATCTGCATCCAAAGGCTCCGTACTCGGATAATTGGAAGTACCACTGAAACCGCCATAATAAGCAAAAGACTCCGGATGATTCATGGCAATGCGCATCGTTTGGTTCGCTCCCATCGACAAACCTGCAATAGCGCGGCTCTCACGCTGAGGAAGTGTACGGAATTTAGTATCAATCATAGGTATAACCTCTTGCAACAGCACTTCTTCAAATACCGTTGTTTGAAAGAGAGCCCGTTCATTCGGTCTGACCGCATAGCCGTTATCCATAACAATCAACATCGGAACTGCCTTCTTTGCGGCAATCAAGTTATCCAGTATCAAATTCGCCTTTCCCTGACTTCCCCAACCCGTTTCATCCTCAAAACTGCCGTGTTGAAGATAAAGCACCGGATAACGTTTCTCGGTATTGGTTTCATAGCCTGCCGGAGTGTAAACGAAACAACGCCTCCATTCCTGTGTGATTTTGGAATAGTAGTTCACCTCACTCAATAATCCATGAGGTACATCTTTCAGAGCATAAAAGTCAGCATCATGTGCCGGAATTTCAATACCACTGCCCAATCGTCCCGCACCATAAAAATATTTCGTGCCCGGATCGGGAACCGATGCTCCGTCCACATTTAACTGATAATAATGAAAACCTTCTTGCTGACAATCTGATTCTCCTGTCCAAAAGCCTTTCTCATTTTTTACCATATCATATTTTACACCGCCAATATCAAGCTGCACTCTTTTGGCCTCCGGTGCATAAATCCGGGCACGCACCCTTCCCTCTGAATTGACTTGGGGATATTCCTTCCCTAATTGATTTACACTCGAGGGTTTGAAATCCTCAATAACTTGTGCATAAGAGGACGAAGCAAGATTCGCCAATAACACAAAAACATTAAACCATGTGATAATCTTTTTCATGTTTGTATTATGAACTAATTTAATCGTACTGCAAAGAAAAGAATCTTTCATCAATTCTCCCTCAAAGCCTGTTGCAGATATTTTTGTCCATGTTACATCTTTGGAGAAAACTCAAGCCACAAAGGCTATCGGTTCTCGTTTTACAGTTTCATGCCACCCCCCTTCCACCCTTCTGAGACCTCCTGTTTATACGGGATAGCGGGTGGAACCCGCTTTTTACTTCCCCAATGACGCATCTCAGCTTCCCAAACCTCACACCTCAGCTCCTCAAATGCCTGTGGTTTGCAGGACAAATGCCCGTGGTTAAGAGAGTTGAGGTGTGAGGTTTGGGAAGCTGAGATGTGTCATTGGGATTACCGGGATGTGTAGTCTGTGATATGGGTTCCACCCGCTATCCCGTATAAACAGAAGGTCTCAGAAGGATGGAAGGGGTACAAATGCAAACTGAAATCCAAGAATATCCTCTATTTTATATACATGATAATTCATTTTGATATATATCAAAACGAATTATCATGTATATAAAAACAGAGTCTTTGCCGGCTGGATACTTCTTACGCTATATATAAATCTTTCTTTAAGCACCTATGCTGTATCTTTACAAAGGATATAATAAACGTAAGAGAAAAACAACGTTTTTGTTTTGTGCTCCTGCACTTTCTTCACAGAAAGCACAGGACTCTTATTATAAAATGCACAAAACAATCAGTCCCAAGATAACAAAAGGGACCGAATGTATCTTTAGTTTTTTAAACAATCAGAAGTTCTTTACTCAATTAAAACCCTTTTTACTGATAATGATAATCAAAGAAATATACTTAAAGCATTAAATATACAGCTTTATATCATCTATTTTTTACAATGCTAACTTAACGGATGCTATGCTATAACCAGATAACATAACATAACTACCATCAGTCTTTTCCAATGAATTCGCCTCAATCGCTTCCATATTCTTATACTCAGTTGTTTCAACAGCATGTATCTGCCTTATTCCCGCCAAAGGAATTTCAACTTTCTGAGTATTACCAGTCATATTCAACAATACTAATGTTATCTCATTACCTGCTTTATTAATATAAGCTGTAGCGCATAAATCCTGATTATCAGCTGTTACCTTAATGCGTATTGTATTAGTGGCATAACGTGCATAATGCGAGAGAATATAACCATTTTTAGTAATCTCCCCCTCTCCTACAGGACTCCTCTTATCATTATCACCTATCATTCCATAGAAACGTTTCAAATACCAGTATACATAAGCACTGCAATAACCTTCCATACACATATGTATTTCTTTTGCCAGATGAGAGAAACAATATTCCCATGTGCTAAATTCCCATTTTCCCGAATCTTCTTCTTTTTCTCCATCATTAAACAAATGTTCTGTCATCCACCATGTTTTTCCACTTAAACGGGAATAAAGTCCGCAAATATAATCATGCCGATTCTTTTCATACCCCGGTTGTTCAATATTGATAAACCCTTGATAAAGATGCCCTACCAAAATATCTGTATTAAAAAACGCTTCAATATCATTCATAATCGGATCTGTATAATCGGGAGATGTTCCACAAGATTCAGGAGACATCAGTTTCACTCCTGTAGCACGTATCTTCGCTCCATACTGCTTAACAAAGGCTACAACTTCTTGAGGAGTCCAATATGTAAATTCCATATCAGGCTCATTCTGAACGGATATTGCATATAAATTAATCCCGTTCTGTCTCATAAAATTAATATACTTAATTAAATGATTAGCATAAGCCTCATAATTTTCAGTTTTCAAATGCTGAACCTCTTTTCCGGCTACTGTGACTTTATCAGAAAGAGCATCAGTACAGTCCCATGGGCACGCAAAGATTATGGCACCATTATCTTGAGCCATCTTTGCAGCTGCCACATCTGCACTCCAATCAGTTTCATCTGGATAAATCATTAAACGAAGTATAGAATAACCTAAACCGTTGGATCCATACATCTTATTCATCTGCTCCGGTGTAATAAGAAACCCTCCACACCAGATTTTAGGATTATACATACCACCAAATCCAACGACAGGCTGATACTTCTCTAAAGGATCTATTTGGAGAGTTAGTGTTTGATATGCCACGTCTTGTTTTATCAACAAATCAGACTTTTCACCCGTAGTTTTATTGATTATATAAATAAATTGGCTTCTCGATTTATGGGTATCATTACCTGTACAAGTAATCTTTAAACGGGTAGTTTGTTCAACTTGTTCTATGCTACCTCCAGACATAGGAGTAACATCTACCACAATATCACCTGTCCCAAAAGATATTTCCCATTCTGTTTGTGACCATTCAACAATAGCTATTGCTGTGCCACCAGTGTTAGATACCTCTATATTATTTTTAAGGAAGAGCGCATAAACGCTCTTCCCTTCATTATCTGTAATTTTACCATTATCATCTGAACAACTCCATAATGATAGACCGATAAAAACGAAAAATAGGTTTAAAACAAATATTTTCATAAACTAATTTTTCAGGCCATCAACAATTCCTACATACATTCCTGTACGGTTATACTTAGCATCCCAAGGACAAATCAAAGCACTGTTTCCATTCTCTGTCAAACGGGAAATTGAGATGCCATACTGTTTGTCAGCAGGAATAAGTTCTAAATATTTTTTAATGATAAATGTATAGTACTCAGCAGCAATTGCCCTATCCTCAAGAGAAAGTTTAGAACAAGGAATTGCAGTACCCTCTTTATTTACCATTGTCATGCTGAAGTCGGATATACGTACCAATTTACCGGTAGCAGCCAATTTGGTGAATAAGCCTGTAATTGCCGTTTCATTATTCTTTTGTACTTCCACATCTTGGGAATAGCTGGCATGAAGCAAGATATTATAACCATCAATTTTAGTTATATTATCAGCTTCCCATGATTTAACCAATTCTACAAGTTGTCCGCATTTGCCTACAACATCATCAGATTGCTCAATTGTGTTACTTACAAATAGATCAAGATCTATTTTTGCCGTATCACGAGCTAATGCTACAGCCTTACGTGCATACCCTTCCTGACCTAAATATTTTGCCCAATCAAAAGTATTCTCATTAACTGTGTTATCAAGAGGTTCTCCCACAATATTCCAAGCTTTTACGGTTTCACCACCGGCATCTATCACACCACCAATCCATTTTTCCAATTCTTTAGTGAAAATTTTCGGTTTTTCTTCTTCTGGTACAGGAATAATAATGTCAGCGGCTTTCCAATGGAGTTTTATATTATCAATATAAGCATGCCATTCACCTGAGCCAGACCCTACAGCCAAATCTATTTCCGTTAAGTCTTTCATAGTATTTGGTATCACAATTTTTCCAGCTTCCGGAGTTGCACCTTCTTTCAAGAAAGTGATATGGATCAAATCTTTTCCCCATTTATCCGCCTCACAACCAAAATTGAACGGCCCTTTTCCACTATTAAATTCTTGTCCATTTATAATTACTCTCATACCGCTTCCCCAGCCACCTTTACCTCCAATCAAGTACATATCAAGAGAAATACCGGTATAATCTCCTAAAGTTCTGCCTTCTGGAAACTTAACAGTAAACTTTGGATAAGAATACGAACAAGGAGAAGCTGTAGTACCCACATGCAACACTTTACCCTCACCTTGGGGATTATTCTCTACCACAGATTGATTACCATTGGACATAGGATACTGTGTACCTACATTATCACCTTCAAAGTCAATTGTTGTAACACCACCTCCTTCTATTTCATAATTCATAACAATGTTATCAAGGTAATATTGTGCAGCACCAGACTGTGAACCTACAGCCAATGTGAACTCTGTAAGATCTTTCAAATTATCAGGCAAATTAAAACCGGGGGCTTTGCTATCATTCAACTTAATGATAGCCCCACGATTCCATTCATTAGGTTTACAACCAAAGTTGCTAGCATTCACACCCACAGCAAACTCCTGCTTGTTAATAAAAACCTTTATTCCTTGTCCCCAAATACCATCATTATTGACAATACGCATATCAAGGACTATATTTATATAATCACCTAATTTTCGACCTTCCGGTAACTTTACATTTAATACAGGAAATGAATTATTAGCTTTATTGCTTTCAGTACCTATATGTAACGTTTTACCTGTTTTCCCGTCAGGATCATTTTCTACTACAGCCTGGCTCCCATTAGTCATCTCATATGATGTACCAAGCTCGTCATTTTCAAAGTCACAAATGACGGTCTTACCTTTTTCCGGCACAATAGGAATAATTTCGGGCTGAAGCAGTTCGTCATAGTAAGCTGCACGTTGTCCTTGATCAGAACAAAGTGTCCCACCAAAAAGTATCACGCCTGCTTCTTTCGCTGCATCAGCTACTAATTGCATTCCTCCTAAATCGTAGGTATTATCATCCTTCGCAGAAGTAGCAGGCATGAATGAGCCTCCTATATCTAAGCCATCAAAGTTGTTAAGAATGGTACTATAGGCTGTTTCTTTTGCAACAAAATCTGTCGAAGCCATATTTGCTGTCAACTTAAACGGCGAGTCAGCTCCACGACTGATGTACGATTTTAACAAATCAAAACTAGCCAAATATTCATTGACAACCACATCTTCAGGCTTTTCTACCTGAAGATTGCAGTCATACTCATCGGTACATGCCATAACTGTCGCTCCAAGTATAGCAAATCCGATTAGTCTATTACTTAAATATTTCATATTCTCTTAATTTTAAGGTTCATAAAAAGGCTACTTGATTTCAATTTCAAAAGCCGCACCGCCCTGTACTCCACGAGTACTTAACACTAAGGTATCCTTAGTGGCATACTGCATATTTTTCCCCTTGAAATCAACTGTATAATCCAAATAGATAGCATCACGATCTTTACCACCAAGACTATTTTTTTCTCCATCTTTCACAAATTTACCAGTACCCGAAACTGTAAGTTCGTCAGAAACGCTACCTACTGTACAAGTACCGTCATCTGCAAAAGACAAGCTAACATCGTAATTAAAAAGAGCTCCCCCTGCGTCTTGAGTAGATAAGGAAAGAATATTGTCCTTCAAACTCTTTGTAGTTACATACACGCGTTCATCTTTCTCTACATACTGCTCGTGACGCACCAACTCTGAAGATGCACCATTTATCACTGCTTTATCCACTCCACGGCGCAAATACTCTCCATGTTGCGGATTTACATATTGCACTGCATAAAGAATAAAGTTCTTCGGTTGTACACTCCAATGTCCATTGTTTGTCAAGACCGGATCCCCAACTGCCGCCTTACCTTGCAAAATAGAGTCGGCTCCTTGTACATCCGTCATTCTCAATGGAATTACATAATTCTGCCCCAATGCTTTTTCATCAGCAAAGAATGCATCGGTAAGATGTACTTCTACTCCTCCCATAATACTTCCTGCAGGTATATTTATCTGATTAGAAGCTAATTTATAATGAGTTACCGGCATTACAGTTAAAGGAGTCTCAGTTCCTTTGAAGTAGAGATTTTCACAAAGTGATTCATCTACTACATAGTCAATAATTACATTGTTCCGGTTAGTGTATCCACCACCCCACGCTGCATTTATAGAAACTTTATGCTCATTATCCATCGAATTGTCAACAAATTCATCTTCTCCTAACTCAACAGTACGCAATGCGTACTGATTAGCAAAATATACAGTCTGATAATCAAAGTCAGGAAATTCATTGTATGAACTTTCACAAGCCGTGAAAGACAGAAGCAATGATGCCAATCCACAGTACACTAATTTATTTTTCATATTATTCCAGATTCTATTGAATGTATTTACAATCATTTTTATTTCCATCCTTTATTTTGAACAAGATTACTATATTTCAAAACCTCCGAGTTAGGAATGGGACAGTAGTACATATAATCCTCATAAGAACGTTCCTCTACCGTGATTCGTTGATAGCTGTTACCATTCCATTCCATCCCATATATCGGCTCATTCAAATCTAACTTCCAACGACGAACATCCCAAAAACGGAATCCTTCAAAACAGAGTTCAAGACGTCGTTCATTACGAATCAGTTCGCGCATTTTTTCCTGGCTAGCAGCACATTCTTCCAAATAAGGATCATTTGTGCCCCCCACTCCTGCACGCTTTCTAATAGCTTTAATGACATCATAAGCAGAATAGTTTCTTCCATTTTTCTCTTTTGGCCCCCAAGCTTCATTGGCAGCCTCGGCATAAGTTAGAAACATCTCAGTAAAACGGACGCGAGGGTTATAATGTGGCTGTTTAGAAGTTGCTGCCGGATCACAGTTCACATCCATACGTAACCGTTTCTTCATATAGTATCCTGTACGAGTAGAACTATTTTCTGTTACATTGATACCATCTTTACTTGATGAAACAATATTTATAGTTGTCTCTTTTTCACTAATTGTACTACCATTATAAAAAATATATTTACTCAAACGCGGATCACGCCCTTCGTAAGGAGCACCAACATTATATTTACTATTCCCATCATTAATAGGATATCCATTAGCCATAGGAAATGCATCCACTAAATTTTGAGACGGATTCATATAACCAGTCCCGTACAAACTCGGTGGAAAATTTTGAGACTCTTGTGTATTGTCACCACTCGTACGGCCTTCTCTCCACAGAATTTCATCCGGATTAATGCCATTTTCTACAGTATTGACTATAGCAGGAGAATAATATTCAATTCCATTATCAGCAAGTTTTCCACCTTTATAATCAAGTACATCAGCTGCAGCATTAGCTGCATCAGCCCATGTAGCATTATTAGAAGCATCTTGATACAAAGGACTAGCTGCCAACAGAGCCGTACGTGCACGGAAAGCTTTAGCTATAAGTCCATTAAATAACTGACGTGCCTTAGCACCCATAACATTATTATATTTACTAGCATCCTCTGTCAGAGCTTGAAAATCAACTGGCACTGTAGAGACATCCTCATACTCCAAAGGTAATAAAGTTTCTGCCTGTGCCAAATCAGCATAAATCTGATCTATACAAGTCTGAAAGGAGGCACGTGGCAAGTTAAAATCAGATTGTGATGTCTGATATTCTGTAATAACCGGCACACCCAATAATTCACCATTCTCGCCATAACCAGCATGTGCACGCATTAAATAATAATAAAACATACCTCTAAGTCCGTAAGCCTCACCTTTCATACGGCGCGCAAATAGACTGTTCATTTCCTCATCATCTGACCAGTTCACTTCACCCACGTTCTCTAAAAACAGATTGATATACTGAATTGCATTATAAGAGTTGGTCCACTGACTCAATGGATTATATGAAGAGTTGGTCCAAGCTCCTGTAGCCATTTGCAAAAAAGTATTAGTCATCTGGTTAGTCACAGCATCATCCGTTGCATATTCACTATTATCATAATATCCCGGAATCTGGCTATATACATTATGCAAGATTCCTCGTGCATATTCCGGATCATCATACATTTGTTCAGTTCCCTGTTGATTTTCAGGAGCTGGTTCAAACAAGTCGTCACAGCTAGAAAAGATCAAGGCACTCGCTATAAAAAGTAATATTTTCTTTTTCATAATCATCTATTTATTAGCCTATTAAATCAGAATGCAGCTTTGAAACCGGCGTAAAAATTACGACACTGCGGAAAGCCTGTACTCAACTCCATATGCTTACGTTCTTTTGAAATTGTAAGCAAGCTGTTACCACCACAATATACACTTAAGCCACGAACGAATGATCCCTTGAAGGTATTCTTCGGGAAATCATAGGTCAACTGCACTTGATTCAAATTGAAGTAATTACGTTTATACATCCAGAAAGTGGAGGTCTGATAATTGTTTGCACCATTAGTTGTCGTCAGACGCGGATAAGTAGCTGTTTCCTTTGTATCTTCTGTCCAACGTCCCCACACTACTTCTGAAAACTTACTTGTACCACGATTCCAATAATAAGAGCTTGTTTTGAAATCGATAGCCCCAGTTTGTCCCGATCCCATAGCAAAAAGTGAGAAATTTTTATACTTTACTGTGAGATTCAACCCAAAAGAGAAAGGAGGAGCCGACCAACCATTCTTTCCTAATTCTACTTGGTCCTTACTATCAATTACCTTGTCACCATTAATATCTTTATATTTCAAATCACCTGGCTTCACTGTACCAAAAGTCTGACGAGCATGCTCATCAATTTCAGTCTGATTCTGGAAAAAACCTTCACACACATAGCCATAAGAAACATCTAATGACCGACCTTGGCGTCTTTGATAATCCTCATTGTACATTTCGTCACGCACCAAAGCTTCAGAATTAAAGATCATACCACTGAAACCAAGTGTTACGTCAAAATCACCAATTTTTTTATTAGCTGTCAGTGAAAAATCAAAACCGCTACGTCTATCCTCATTGTAATTAATCCAAGGTAAGAAAGTATTATTTTCATTTATATGAAAATAAGAAGGATAAATTGTAGAAGAGCCTTGAGTAAGAAGTCCCTTTGTATTCTGTCTAAAATAATTAGCATTCAACCGAATTAAACGTTTGAACAGCGTTGCATCAATACCAGCACGAAATTCCTGACGGGTAACAAAGCTTAAATCATAATTGTCACCACGCTTAGAAGTCGGCGTCCAGCCACCTGCTGTTCCATCATGCCATTGAACCCAGTGCCCATCTGTTTTAGAGAAATACCCTTTATACATATAATAGTTTTCAATATCAAGATCTTGGTGCAAGTTTGCATAAGAAGCCGTCAACTTCAAATCATCCACCCAGGAAACATTCTCTTTAAAGAAATCTTCCCTACTAATTCTCCAACCCAAAGTTACTGATGGCGAGAAAGCATTACGATTGCCTTCAGGCAACTTAGCAGAATGCACAACAGCACCGCTAAAATCAGCATAATATTTATGATTATAATTATATGCAGCACGTAAACCCAAGTTTACATTACTTGTACGATGATAGTCACTACTTTCATGATTTTCATCTGCAGTACTCTGCATTTGATACCCCCATCCTAAAAGAGTGGCTGTAACATTATGGCGTTTAGCAAAAGTTCGATTATAATCGAATTGTGCACTAAACATCATAGTTTGATCGTACATAGACTTACCTACGTATTCATTAGCATCCTTTTTGTCATTATTATGCTTTTGCAAAGCAATAATCATATCCTGACCATTTACATTAGCCCATGTAGGCTCATAAACAGCATAAGTCTCATTAAAAGCTTCCGAATAATAAGAAGTATAGTCCACACTGTATGCCGTTTTAAAAGACAAACCTTTGAGAACGGAACTTAAATCAGCAGTCAAACTAACATCAAACATAAACATACGAGCTTTCTCTTTAACATAACCGGCTGCCAGTAAATCGGCAAACGGATTAGTTAAATCAGTCGATGTACCACCTAATAAATAGTTACCTCCAATTAAATGATTACTATTCGTAATATATTCTTGAATTGAAGAAGAATTAGGATCCATCATACTAATAGGTAATAATGGAGCAAACCAATTAGGACGCAAGGTTGATGCCGCCCCCCAAAAATCACCACGACCATCATATTGATTAGTATAAATAACGGCTGCATTGGTTGTAGCTTTTAACCATGAAGTAAGTTTCATATCTACATTACCACGTACATTGAAGCTCATATCATAGTTGTTCTTTGCTTCACCCCATTTCAACAAATCATTATTATAGTTCATCCCAAAGTTCAGGTAATAGTGAGTACGTTCATTACCTCCGGAAACCTCACCGGTAACATCAGCATTGTAGTACACTTTTTTCAAATACTCAGAACTATAAAAATCAATATTAGGATAGCGATAAGGATTTGTTCCCATAGCTGTATGATAAATAGTAGACGCATCATAACGCTCAGCCAATCCATCATTACGACAGGCCTCATTATAGAGAGTCATATAACAATCTGCATCCAAATATTTCGGATAAGATTTCGGTACATTAACACCAGCATTAGCTCTCACATTTATACTCATCGGTTCATTCTTACCACGCTTAGTAGTAATAAGTATAACCCCTTTAGCTGCGCGACTACCATAGAGTACAACAGCCGCCGCATCTTTCAGTACCGAAACACTTTCTACTTCAGAAGCACGTACATTACTCGCACTACGAGGTACACCATCTACTAGAACTAAAGCTCCTTGTCCCCAGATATTACCGGTATATCCACCGACCAAACTTTCTAGCCCCACCAAACTATTGGAACTATTTACTTTTTTCATCAATTCAGATGTGCTAACTGTAGATATGGCATTCGTTACATCTTCCTGCGCAATCGTACCGAAAGCTACATTTACCAAGCTGTCCTGATTCGCTTGTGCTTGTAGCCTCATCGTATTAAACAGCGACATGGCAAGCATTGTACAGCCAATATATAGATACTTTCTTTTCATTTTTAACGTCATTATTAGTTAATAAGTAATTACCAACCAGGATTCTGGTAGAATCCTTCATAAATGTTCACATCTTTTCGTGGAAGCGGATACCAATAGTGTCTGTCAGTATATTGACGTTCGAACAAAACAACCTCACGCAAGTTTTTTACAGGATTTTCTTCCGGAGCATCATAATTATAGTTATTGGGATCGGCACGGTCAAACTCTATTTTTGTCTTAAGTGTATACGGACTTTGGGTCAGTAACATCCAGCGACGAAGATCCATAAAACGGAAACCTTCAAATGCCAATTCTACTGCACGCTCACGACGAACCTCACTCAAAAAGTCAATTGTGTTATTCAAAAACTTATTTAGTACAGAAGCTACGCCCGCGCGCTGACGTACTTTATTTATTGCTTCTACCGCTGTCAATGAGTAAGTAACAGCCTTGCTTTGAGGGGTACCATAACCTACCGCTGTGGCTTCTGCATACATCAAATAAACATCAGCTAAACGCATTAAATTAAGTATCATTATATTATTTTCCTTATAGCCATCTATTGTATTCATCAATTGCGGGCAGAGTTTACTATTCATATAGCCTGTAAAGCATCCCTTATTAGGGTTCACTTCTTCACTTTCGCGACCACCAGTGAAAAGCTCTACAGACCCACCTGCACCACCAGTACTCTTAAATTTCACACCATCAAACATGATGACTTTGTAAAAACGCGGATCACGGTCTTTCCAAGGATAAGTAGGATCATAACCTGATTCCGCATCTGCCTGTGTCATGTTCTTAATGGGATAGCCATTCTTCATGCCAAAATAATTTACATAGTTAGCTGTAGGAAAGTTTTTGATACCAGAAGACTCAATAGACTGAGGGCGGAAATCATTTATCATATTCCACCTCCACCGGCTATCATAATTAAGCAGATTTTCCATGAATATGCTTTCTTTTACACCATTCAATTTTCCATTAGAATTATGTAGTAAAAAAATATCGTTATATTCTGAGAAATCCGCTAATTCATAGCGTTTGGTCTTCTCTGTCAACTGAAGTGCTTCACCTAATGCATCTGCTCCTCGTTTACATAACTCTGCATTATACTCTCTTGATCCTCCTGAAGCCCAATTCATCAACGGACTACCAGCCCAAAGAAGAGTCTTTCCTTTATAAGCCAATGCCATAATTTTATTAATGCGCATATTATTCTTTCCAAGAGTAACTTTACCAGCTGTTGTTTCATCCCAATCAACTGGCAATAAAGTTGCTGCATGTTCAAAATCGGATACACACTTTTCTGCACATTCCTGCCAAGAAAGACGAGGAAGCGTTGGATTAACATCCGGAGAAAGCACCTCATCAATATAAGGAATTCCACCCCACCATTCCATCAGCATAAAATGGAACCAAGCACGGAAGAAATAGAGTTGTCCCTCAATAAGATTACGTTCTTCTTCAGTAGCACTAACCAAATTCTCTAAATTAGCAATACCAAGATTAGCCTTACGGATGGCATACCAACCATTAGTCCATAAGTCTCCCTTATCTCTACGGTTTGAGGTACCTGCCGAGCCCCCACTTCTAGGATAGCCATAATAAGCTGTAGTCCATCCCCAAAAGTCACCATTATCTACATTACGAGTTTGTAAACGAACCTCTTGAGGTTCCCAATACACATCTTCACCATAATTAAAACAAGTATGATATTCGCTGTTTGAAACAACAGGTATACAATTATAAAGTTCCTCGGTAAATCCCTGAAAGTTCATAAAATTTTTATAGGGATCGTTTGCCTGATAATCACTTTCGGGCGACTTGTCCAAATAATCGGTACACGAAGTAGTACCCAACAAGCCTACTACAGCAAAAGCTGAAGTTACAAAGAATCTGTTGATATATTTATTCATAGTCATTACACTTATAAAGTTATGTCAATACCAATATTGAAACGACGCACAGTAGGATAAGCACCATCTGAAGAACTGAAGCCAGTATTAGACTCACGATCATCAGGCATATTGGTCCACATATAAAGATTATCACCATTCAAATACAGTCGTGCAGTGTTCACCCCTAATTTCTTTAACCAATTTCCTTTAAAAGTATAAGAAAGTTCTACGTTTTTCAAGCGAATATAAGAGCCATCATACCAATAACGTGTGCCAGAAGCGGCACCATCTACTGTTGTTCCCCAACGCGGAGTAGGTAAAGAAGCTGTACCACCAGGTGTCCAATAATCACCTTCTACGTAAGCTACATGGGCCGTACTTCGGAAAGTAGGGAAGTTTACTTCGCGTGTCACATTGTTCACACCATAAAATTGTGCAAAACAACTGAATCCTTTCCACTCAAAACCAATAGAAGCATTATATGTATTTTGCGGTGTAGTAGAATATTGATATGGCGCACTATCATCCTTATCTACTATACCATCACCATTAAAGTCAATAATATTATAGTCACCCGGCAACTTATAATTGTTTCCTGTTGTCCAAGCTGTACTACCAATTACATCATCCCAACTAGCCAAATTTCCATGATCAATATAAGAATTTACCTGATCAATGGCATGTCCGGCTCCTTTCTGATAAGCAGGTAACAAAGGAGCGTCATCTCTGAATTTAACTTCATTGACTGCATGGGTCATACTAGTATTCAGCCAAGTACGTAATCCATTATTAAAGACATAGTTCAAACGAAGTTCTAACTCATAACCATGACTATTTACCTTACCTAAATTAGCACGCGGAGGAGTAGTACCAAAATATGATGGAATAGCACGACTACCACCAGCCACTAAAATATCAGAACGAGTATCATTAAATATATCCACAGAACCAGCAATCAAACCATCTAAAAAAGCATAGTCCAAACCTATATTACGTTTTTCTACTGTTTCCCATGAAATATTAGGATTGCCTAACATTGAAGTATACCAGAAAGAATAAGGTGAATTATCTGGACTTACACTACCCATTACAGCATTACCGTTATTCTTCCATTGATCTTTGTATAAGAAACGACCAGAGGTAAATCTCTGCCAAGGTTGAACCACAGCATCATCACCCACTCTTCCCCAAGAAGCACGCAATTTCAACATATCAAGAAATTTCAATTTCTTCATAAATTTCTCTTCACTAATCATCCAACCTAAGGACAAGGAAGGGAAAAATGCAAAACGATAATCAGGACCAAACTTTTCAGAACCATTATAAGCGCCATTAGCTTCAAAGAAATAGCGCATAGCATAGTTATAAGTCACACGAAAAACCCAGTCTTCCCGATAAATAGGGAAGACACTTCCTTGTGCCTCTTTCAAACGACTAAAAAGGCCAAGTGCAGTCACTTCATGGTTTCCAAACTGACGAGCATAATCCAACTGAAATGAATAATAAAGTTTACGATAAGTACTACCAATATCAGCACTACCTGCTTGAGTAGACCAATAAATAGGATTCTCAACTTTATCAATACCAGTACCAGAATCAGGGTCAAACTTATAAGAGATTTCTCCTGTACTAGGATCTACCCACATACGCTGTGAGTCATTATATTGATCATTGATGCCACGGCTTTTTTCTACAAAATGGTAATCCATGGAGAAATTAGCCTTAAACTTCAGTCCCTTAGTCAGCATTGCCAAATCCTGTTCAAGAATAAAGTCTGTCGTTACTTTAGTAGTTGTGCGCTTTTCAGTACCTCCTGTCGCTAAAAAATAAGCAGAGTTTGGTACATCGGCATCACGAGGGGCATACCATCCCCACATTCCATTAGAATAAATTGGATGCATAGCATCAGGAGCTGATTTATAAGCTGCACTCCAATAAGTAGCATCATTGTCTGCCATGGCCCATGGTAAGGTACGCTGTGCATTCGATCCAAAAAGGTTAGTAGAAAATTTCGTAGTCTTAGTTAAACTGAAATCCAAGTTACTACGAACATTAATACGATTATAACCAAATCCTGAATTGTAGCCACGATTATTATCAAAAGTCTTAAACAAGTCACCTTCGCTCACAAAATCGGCAGCTGCAAAATACTTAACACTCTTTGTACCACCAGACACATTAACACTAGTATTATAAGACATGGCACTCTTCTTAAAAAGGAAATCTTCCCAATCTACATTAGGATAGCGATCCCATTCTTCTGCATTAGCTGGATTACGATACTTATCGATAATAGCTGCCGGCGTATAATTAGACCAACCAGCCGGATTGATACAAGCCTCACGTTCAATAGCGCGATTCATCAAATAGAAAGTATCATAAGCATCATACTTTTTAGGAAGTTTTGACACTACCTTTGCTGTCACATTAGCTTTAATCTGAACATTAGCTTTTCCTTCTTTACCACGTTTTGTAGTAATAAGAATAACTCCATTAGCTCCTTTCACACCATAAACAGCTGTTGCAGAAGCATCTTTCAATACAGAAATATTTTCTACAGAAGAAATATCTACAGAACTCATTTCACGTTCAACACCATCTACCAACACCAGTGGCTCACTATTATTCCAAGAACTTTTAGTACGGATAATAATTTGAGGGTCCTCCTCACCTGGCATTCCCGTAGAAGAAGAAGTAATGACACCCGGTAAATTGCCAGTCAACGCAGCACCAAGACTAGACACACCTCCGGCGCGTTCCAAGGTTTTTCCGCTCGTTTGTGTAATAGAACCCACAACCGATGCTTTTTTCTGCTGACCATAACCTACTACCACAACTTCTTCCAACTGCTGAGAATCGTCTTCCAAGGTCACTTTAACCAAGCCTTTAGAAGTCGCTTTCACTTCTTTAGATTTCATTCCCACAAACGACACAACAAGAGTAGAATTATCATTGGGCACAGTCAACATAAAATTACCATCTATATCTGAAATTGTACCTATTGAATTATTACCTTTTAATACCACTGAGGCACCAATGATTGTCTCTCCATTACTGTCAAAGACAGTTCCCCTTACCGTTATTCCTCTTTGCGCTGACACCGTCAAACAACTGAACAGCATAAGCAAAAACAGGTAAGGAATCTTTTGATTTTCTTTTTTTACATTTTTCATTACCATTAGTTTAAGATGTTAATTAACTACATTGTTCTCTAATCATCAGTCATTTCCCAATAGCCTTAGCTATCGTCATATATACATTTCATTTTTATTAGTATAAGATTAATAAATGCTAACAGTTATATTTATTACAAACTCAGCACTACAAATATATTTGATAATACACAAAAAATATTATAGGGATGTACCACATACCCTATATCAACGTTACATACATTTGTTTAATGTAACATAAATTATCACTTATGTTACATTAAACAAAAATTATCATTTACAAGTAGCATACATCCCTATCATACTACCTGTAAAGCCACCTGCCGTAGCCGTAGACAAATAGTTTGCATCAACATCCTTGCATAGCAATATCCACTCTTCTTCCCCTTTTAAAGAATAATAAAAATCATAATTAGTACCTTTGGATACCACTTTCAAATAAATATCCTTTATGTTTTCAGGAATAACATCACTGGCTAAAACCCGTTCGGATTCACCTATTTGTTCCAAGAACACAGATTTCGTCTCCCCTTGTCTATTCACAGCAAGAAAATATTGATGCTTTTCATCTTTAAATAGCAACAGACCGGCTTTTTCTTTTTCATTAGAAGGATTAAACAACATACGAGTAGTTGCCTCAAATTTATGATGTTGCATACGTCGACAAACTAAAGCCGGAGTATCTTTTTCCACAGCACTGACATCTGCACACTTTAAGGTTAAAAAGCCCGGAGCACCAGATAAAGAATACAATTCGGTAGCAGGAGCACGTAATGTCATCCACTGCATTCCTAAAGAAGTACTATCAAAATCTTCAGTCTCCTCAAAATTACCAAAAGTAACATTGGCATCACGTTTTACACCTGCCCGTTTCAGAATCATAGGAACCGTTTCATCTCCTTGCGTTATATAAGGGAAGCCATCCTCACTCCATCTTACAGGCATCAAAAACGTCTCACGTCCCAAATTCTCAAACTTATTATTTATAGGACGACACGCTAAAAATACAGCCCACCAGTCCCCCTCTTTCGTTTGTACTAAGTCTGCATGACCGGCACAAGTAATCGGATTAGGACGCCCGGCATTAAGATGGCGTTGTGTCAATATGGGATTCTTGTCCCAAGGAACGAAAGTCCCCATGGGAGAATCACCACGGAAAATAACTTCAGAATGCCATGTACTCGTACCACCTTCCGCATCCATAAGGAAATACTTTCCATTAATCTTATACATATGAGGACCTTCTATCCAAATAGGTTTCTCCTCCGGATGCACGCCTTTATTTACCAATATTTTACGAGGACCAATTGTTTTATCAGACTTTACGTCAAACTCTTGTATACGAATAGTACGATGTCCGCTATATTCAGGTTTATAATTTGGAGCATCATCATTGTTCACAATATAGGCTTTCCCGTCTTCATCAAAGAAAAAAGACGGATCTATCCCACCTACTTCAGGCAACATAATAGGATCGGACCATTCACCAAATGGGTCTTGAGTTTTCACAAAGAAATTACCTGCCCCTACATTAGTGGTTACCATATAATAAGTTTTATTATGAGGATTATACGAAATGGCCGGTGCAAAGATACCTCCACTCACGTGTTGTCCTTTCATATTAACCAGTTGTGAAGGACGACTGAGAACATACCCTACTTGCTTCCAGTTTACTAAATCTTTACTATGGAATATGGGCACACCCGGAAAATAAGTAAAAGTAGAAGTTACTAAAAAATAATCACCTTCCCCATTAGTACATATACTGGGGTCTGAATACCAGCCGGGTAAAATAGGATTATAAAAAGACTCATCATCAGGCAATGGATTTTCCTTATAAAAATCATCATCGCCTTTATAAGTAAAATAATCAAAAAGGGCTGTAGAATCCTTTACAACAGGTAATTTTTCATTTGCTTTAGACAAGCTGCAAGAACATAATCCCCCTAATGCGCCGGCAGAAAGCAGCAAAGCCGACAAAATTGCGAAAGAAGTTTTTTTATTCATTAAACTCGATTTTATAATTATTAAACATACTCGAGCCATATCAAAGAAATCTGTTCTTCATATCTGTGTATTCCATAATATGAGCAGTTCTTTATATCAAAACTGGCTTTTCCGCAACAAAATTACAAAACACACCTAAATGACATAAAAAATCATATTACATGTTTCTTCGATAATATTACATTTTTCTTTCCAATGTTACATTCTTTGTCCTATATGTAACACACACCTGTATAACAGTTTAAAAATCAAATAATTAATCAAGATTAATATTTAATATCAACCAAATATCGCTATAAAGATATTAAACGGTTAAAGGAAACTGCAAAGCAAAAAAGGAGTTATGAAAAGCATCTTGTAAAAACATCTTTTATAATAGATTTTAAGATGCTATATATCATTTTTTCCAGATATACACTTCAAATGCGTAAAAGAAGTTGCACCTTTACACAATAAAATAAACCGCTTCTTTTTATTCTACACGCAAATTACACTATCTTTGTGTTCTAATTAACAAATACCCATCATATGCCTGACTATGATTTAATTGCCATATTAGGTCCCACAGCATCCGGAAAAACCCCATTTGCCGCTGCATTAGCCGCAGAACTCAATACAGAAATCATCAGCGCCGATTCCCGACAAATATACCGGAATATGGATCTTGGTACAGGTAAAGACCTTGCCGATTACATCGTAAATGGCAAACAAATACCTTACCACCTCATTGACATAGCCAATCCCGGATACAAATACAACGTCTTTGAATACCAACGCGACTTCCTGACTGCCTACGAAAGCATTAAGCAAAAAGAATGCCTACCTATTGTATGTGGCGGGACAGGGATGTACTTAGAATCAGTACTCAAAGGTTACAAATTGTTACCCGTACCCGAAAATCCCAAATTACGCGCGGATTTAGCTGATAAATCATTGGAAGAACTGACCGAAATACTAAAAGGCTATAAAAATCTGCATAATACAACAGATGTAGATACAGTGAAACGTGCTATTCGGGCTATTGAAATCGAAGAATATTATATCCATACCCCGGTAGACGAACGTTCGTTTCCACACTTAAACAGTCTCATCATAGGTATAGATATAGACAGGGAGCTGCGACGCGAAAAAATTACCCGTCGCCTGCACCAACGACTGGAAGAAGGGATGATAGACGAAGTTCGCCGATTGATAGCACAAGGTATCAATCCGGACGACTTAATCTACTATGGGTTAGAATACAAATACCTGACACTTCATATCACCGGGCAGCTGACCTATGATGAGATGTTCAGCCAATTGGAAATAGCTATTCATCAGTTTGCCAAGCGCCAGATGACTTGGTTCAGAGGAATGGAAAGACGAGGTTTTACCATTCACTGGATGGATGCCCGATGGCCTATGGAAGAAAAGATAGCCTTTGTAAAGTCAAAATTCAAAGAGATTTAGTACTTTTGAGAGATGATTGTGAAGTATCAAATAGTAAAATCATAAATAGTCAACGTACCTATGTGTTAAAGATGAAAGATATGTCATGACCGTAGGGAATAAATCGTAAAATAACCCGATGAGTGTAGAACCTGATAAGTGGGGGGTGATTTATAACCCCAAAGCCGGAACACGCAAGGTGCAGAAGCGGTGGAAAGAGATTAAGGCATATATGGATAGCAAAGGCGTGTCTTATGATTATGTGCAGTCCGAAGGGTTCGGCTCGGTAGAGCGTCTGGCAGGCATCCTTGCCAGCAACGGCTACCGTACTATTGTCGTCGTAGGCGGTGACGGTGCACTGAACGATGCCATCAACGGTATCATGCTTTCCAATGCCGAGGATAAAGAGAATATTGCGCTCGGAATTATCCCCAATGGCATAGGTAATGACTTTGCCAAATATTGGGAGATGAGCTCGGAATATAAGGAAGCGGTAGATTGCATCATCAATAATCGCCGCCGAAAAATAGACGTAGGCACATGCTACTACTATGACGGCGAAAAACATAAGACCCGCTATTTCCTGAATGCCATCAACATCGGTCTCGGAGCCAGCATCGTGAAAATCACCGACCAGTGCAAGCGCTTTTGGGGCGTGAAGTTCCTTTCTTATTTCATGGCATTCCTCTCATTGATATTCGAGAGGAAGCTATACCGTGTGCACCTTAAAATCAATGGAGAGCACATACGCGGACGTATTATGACAATATGTATAGGCAGTGCATGGGGATACGGACAAGCCCCCAGCGCAGTACCCTACAATGGCTGGCTGGACGTATCGGTCATCTATCGCCCCGAATTATTACAGCTTTTTTCGGGAATATGGATGCTGATGGAAGGGAGAATCCTAAACCACAAAGTAGTAAAGCCCTATCGTACCCAAAAGATAAAAGTATTACGTGCACAGAATGCTTCCGTAGATTTGGACGGACGCATCCTCGACCGCCATTTTCCATTGGACATCGGAGTGCTGCACGAAGCGATAACATTGATTATACCAAACTGAAAAACGAACTTTTTATAACTTATAAATATATGATTGAACTTAAAAATAATCCTGCCGGAAATTTCTTCCTATTGGCAGGTCCCTGTGTCATCGAAGGAGAAGATATGGCAATGCGTATTGCCGAGCGTGTAGTAACCATTACCGATAAATTACAAATCCCTTATGTATTTAAAGGTTCTTACCGCAAGGCAAACCGTTCACGCTTAGACTCATTTATGGGTATAGGCGACGAAAAAGCATTGAAAATCCTACAGAAAGTACACGACACGTTCGGAGTACCTACCGTAACAGATATACATGCTGCAGAGGAAGCCGTAATGGCAGCCGAATATGTGGACATCCTACAGATTCCCGCTTTTCTTTGCAGGCAAACCGACCTACTGGTAGCCGCAGCCAAGACCGGCAAAATCATCAATATCAAAAAAGGCCAGTTCCTTTCTCCGCTTGCCATGCGTTTTGCGGCAGACAAGGTGGTGGAAGCCGGAAATAACAACGTCATGATAACCGAACGTGGAACGACTTTCGGCTATCAAGACCTCGTAGTAGACTATCGCGGGATACCGGAAATGCAGACTTTCGGTTTTCCCGTCATACTGGACGTAACCCATTCCCTGCAACAGCCCAACCAAACCAGCGGTGTCACAGGCGGTATGCCGCAACTGATTGAAACCGTAGCCAAAGCCGGTATAGCCGTCGGTGCAGACGGCCTGTTCATCGAAACACACGAGAATCCTGCGATAGCCAAGAGCGATGGTGCCAATATGTTGAAATTGGATTTATTGGAGGGACTTTTAACTAAATTAGTACGTATCCGGGAAGCGATTAAATAAAAAAACAAAAACGTTTTGTGATTTATTATTTACCGTTTCGACAGATAAGGCAAAAACATTTTAAAATCAAATAATGATGAAACATTTATTACGCAACTTATGGATTGTTGCATTAATCGTATGCTGTAACTTCCAGCAGGTATTTGCCCAACAAATGCCCCCTATTCCTATCGACAAGGATGTCCGCATCGGCAAACTGGATAACGGATTAACTTATTACATCCGCAAAAACAGTCTTCCCGCCAACCGGGCCGACTTCTATATTGCCCAAAAAGTAGGTTCCATACAAGAAGAAGACAACCAACGCGGTCTAGCCCATTTCCTTGAACATATGTGCTTCAATGGAACAACTCACTTTCCCGGTAACTCCCTGATACAGTATCTGGAACGTATCGGTGTGAAATTTGGTGAGAACCTCAACGCCTATACCTCTATAGACGAAACAGTCTACAACATTTCCAACGTACCGGTCGGCACTCCGGGCGCCATCGACTCCTGTCTGTTGATTCTGCACGACTGGAGTAACGATCTTATTCTGGATCCCAAAGAGATTGATAAAGAACGTGGCGTTATCAATGAAGAATGGCGTACCCGCATGAGCGCCATGCAACGTTTTCAGGAAAAAATGCTTCCAACGATGTTTGCCGGAACCAAATACGCCAACTGTTTCCCCATCGGAACAATGGATGTTGTGATGAATTTCAAGCCTCAAACACTAAGAGACTATTACGAAAAGTGGTATCGTCCCGATTTGCAAGGGATAGTAGTGGTAGGTGACATTGATGTAGATGCCATTGAAGCTCTAATCAAAAAAACATTTGCCGACATTCCCTCACAACCCAATGCCGCCAAACGTGAATATTATCCTGTAACCGACAATAAAGAACCTATCATATTGGTTGCCAAAGACAAAGAACAGCCATATGTACAAACCTTCATTTTCAACAAGCATGAAGCCACTCCCGATGAAGAAAAGAACAATGTAGGCTACCTGATGCAAAACTATGCAGCGACCCTCATCACCAATATGCTGAACGCACGTCTGAACGAGTTGCTCCAGGTTGCCAACCCACCTTACATCTACGCTACAACATACGATGATGATTTCTTCGTAGCCAAGACAAAGGATGCTCTCACCAGTGTCGTAGTTTGCAAAGAAGATGCCATTGAAAACGGTATCTCAACCATTCTCCGCGAAATAGAACGCGCCCGCCAATTCGGATTCACAGAAACAGAATACAGTCGTGCCCGTGCAGAATATTTACGCCACTTGGAGTCCGCTTTCCAAGAACGCGACAAACGTAAGAACGAAAGTTATGTAAAAGAATATGTCCGCCACTTCCTCGACAACGAGCCTATTCCGGGAATTGCCGACGAATATGCCATCATCAACCAAATAGCTCCGGCTATTCCGGTAGCTGCCCTGAACCAAATGATGCAACAAATGGTGACAGACAGTAACCAAGTCGTTGCTCTGTTTGGTCCTGAAAAAGAAGGTCTGACACTTCCTACGGAAGAGGCTCTTAAGAATCTTCTGAAAGAAGTAAAATCAGAGAAACTGACTCCGTATGTAGACAAAGTTTCTAACGAGCCTTTGATGAAGGAAGCCCCGAAAGGCGGTAAAATCGTTTCTGAAAAGAAAGATGATATCTTTGGAACTACTATGCTGACACTGTCCAACGGTGTAAAAGTCATCATTAAAAAGACAGATTTCAAAGCTGACGAAATCCGCATGAAAGGTGTTAGTATGGGTGGCAGTTCACTCTTCCCCGATTCGGAAATCATCAACATCAACGGACTGGATGCGGTAGCATTAGGTGGTCTGGGTAATTTCAGCGCTATTGAACTTGAAAAGACTTTAGCCGGTAAAAAAGCTTCCGTAAACTATGGTATCGGTGATAAGACAGAGGCCGTAGTCGGCAATTGCTCTCCTAAAGACTTTGAGACAATGATGCAACTCACCTATCTTACTTTCACCGCTCCGAGACGTGACAATGACGCTTTTGCATCCTACAAGAACCGCAGCAAAGCCGAATTGCAGAATATGGACCTGAATCCCGGCTCTTCATTCAGCGATTCCATCACCTCCACTCTCTACATGAAGCATCCCAGAACCCTGCGTATGAAAGCTGACATGGTGGACAAGATGGATTATGACAAAATCCTGTCTATGTATCAAGACCGCTTCAAAGATGCCAGCGACTTCACCTTCATCTTTGTAGGAAATGTTGACGTAGAAGCCGTGAAACCCCTGATTGAATCTTACTTGGGTTCATTGCCTTCCATCAACCGCAAGGAAACGTTCAAAGACAATCACATTGCAATGCGTAAGGGTGTCTACAAGAATGAATTTATCCGCCAACAGGAAACTCCGAAAGTAAACAATTTCATCTGCTATAGCGGCACTTGCCAATACAACCTTCGCAATGACATCCTTATGAGCATGACCGACCAGCTTCTGAACCTTATCTACACCGAAAAAGTACGTGAAGACGAAGGCGGTACTTACGGTGTATATCCGAGAGGACAACTCCTTAAATATCCGACGGAGAAAGCCGTCCTTCAAATCTTCTTCAATACAGCTCCCGAAAAACAAGACAAACTGATGAAGATTATCTATGCCGAGGCAGAAGCCTTTGCCAAGAACGGTCCTGACGAAGCCAGCCTGAACAAGGTGAAAGAATATATGCTGAAGAAGCACAACGAAGACCTGAAAGAAAACGGTTATTGGCTGAACAGCATAGACGAGTATCTGTATACCGGCGTAAACCCGGTGAAGGACTACGAAAAAATCATTAACAGTATCACCACCAAGGACGTTCAGCGCTTTGCCGACGAACTCTTGAAACAAAAGAATCAAATCACTGTTTCAATGATTAGTCCCGAAAAGAAATAAAGGCATTTACCTTTAGAGTTGTAAAGCTGACCTTTAGAGTTGCAGAGTAGACCTTTAGATTTGTAGAACAGAGCTTCACGAATCATATCATCAGCAAAGAGGCTTTCAGCTTTCCAACCTCAAAAACAGTTTCTAAAAAAGGCTGCGTTGTTCGTAAGGCAGCGCAGCCTTTTTCATATACACTAACCACCCATCCATTATGAGCCTCTTTATAGAATTACGTAAACAAGGAAAGTTGGCTGCCAAGCGAAACCCAATGTATGAAAAGAACAAATTCGGAAAGTTCTGGATGTACTTCATGGCTGTGTTCTGGGCCGGCTATCTGATTTTTCTCGGAACATTGTTTGCTATTGCTTTCAGTGACAGTTCAACCGAGGCATACCATGTATTGAACAGCGGACTGATATTTGTTCTTGCTTTGGACTTCCTGATGCGCTTCCCGTTTCAGAAGACGCCCACCCAAGAAGTAAAACCTTACCTCCTGCTGCCGATAAGACGCAATCGCCTCATTGACTTCCTGCTGATACGTTCCGGACTAAACGGTTTCAACCTGATATGGCTCTTCTTCTTTGTTCCGTTCGCTATCATCAGCATCACTAAATTCTATGGTATAACAGGCGTGCTGACCTATAGTATCGGAATATGGTTATTGATGGTACTCAACAATTACTGGTTCCTGCTATGCCGCACATTAATGAACGAACGCATCTGGTGGATAGCCTTGCCGGTATTGGTGTACGGAGCCATAGCGGCCGGACTGTTCATACCGGAAAACAGCCTGCTATTTGATTGGTCTACCGACTTGGGAGAAGAATTTATCCTCGGGCATCTTATTGCTTTCATCGGGACATCCGCAGCTATCGCAGTGCTATGGTTCATCAACCGCAGACTAATGATTAAACTGATTTACAACGAAATAAACAAAGTAGAAGACACTAAGGTAAAGCATGTATCCGAATACAAGTTCTTGGACCGCTACGGTGAAATCGGAGAGTATATGCGACTGGAACTGAAGATGCTACTGCGCAACAAAGTCTGCAAGACGGCCCTGCGCACTGTATTCTTGGTTGTCATAGCCTTTACCTGCGCCCTGAGTTTTACCGAAGTATACGATGGCCAGGGGATGAAGAGTTTTATCATGGTCTACAACTTTGTGATTTTCGGTATTCTGTTCCTGTCGAGCCTGATGAGCTACGAAGGCAATTATATTGACGGGCTGATGAGTCGCAAAGAGTCTATCTATACATTGCTCCGCGCCAAGTATATCTTATACAGCATTGCCATACTCATACCCCTAATCCTGATGATACCCGCCATGGCAAGCGGCAAACTATCTGTACTGAGTTGCATTGCCTGGGCCATATTTGTAGCCGGTGGCGTTTACTTCTGCCTGTTCCAATTGGCAGTATACAACAACAAGACGGTGGATTTGAATGCCAAAATGACCAACCGCCAAAATATGGGAACCGGACTACAGAACCTGATTTCCGGAGCGGCATTCGGTGTGCCCCTTCTTATGAACTTTACACTGACAGCCTTTTTCGGTCCCACCGTTACAGCTTGGATATTGATTGCAATCGGTGCGGGATTTATACTGACTTCTCGTTTTTGGTTGAAGAACGTGTATCATCGTTTCATGAAACGACGCTACAAGAATATGGAAGGATTCAGAGACAGCAGACAATGAGGTTTATAATTTAGATTTATAATTTATGGCTATGATTCAGATAAATAATTTACAAAAACGCTTTGGCGAAAAGACCGCCGTAGATATCGACAACTACACCATCCATCAAGGTGATATGTTAGGTTTGGTAGGTAATAACGGAGCCGGAAAGACTACCCTTTTCCGACTGATACTGGATTTATTGCAAGCCGACCGCGGCAATGTCACCATCAATGACATAGATGTATGTAAAAACGAGGATTGGAAGAAATTTACCGGCGCCTTCATTGACGACGGTTTCCTGATAGACTATCTCACCCCGGAGGAATATTTCTATTTCATCGGCAGGATGTACGGTCTGAAAAAAGAAGAAGTAGATGAACGTATCGCTCCCTTTGAACGCTTCATGAACGGTGAAGTCATGGGACAGAAGAAGTTCATACGCAATTTCTCAGCCGGAAACAAACAAAAAATAGGTATCATCTCCGCCATGCTGCACCATCCGCAACTACTGATATTGGACGAACCCTTCAACTTCCTCGACCCCAGTTCGCAGTCCATCATCAAGCAACTGCTGAAAAAGTACAACGAAGAACACGGAGCCACCGTCATCATCTCCAGTCACAACCTTAACCACACGGTAGATGTATGCCCGCGCATCGCCTTGTTGGAACACGGAATTATCATTCGTGACATACAAAACGAGAACAATTCGGCAGAAAAGGAACTGGAAGCCTATTTCAATGTCAGCGTAGAAGAAGCCGATACAGGAGTTGCAGATAGTACAGACGAAGAAACACCCGCAGAAGAATAAGCATGAAACAATCCTTTTCTTATACAATTGCTCTCATAGGGTTAGTATTCTGTTTAAGTTCCTGCCATACTGCCGCTCCCCGCTTTGACTATAAGGCCCTGGCAAAAGCCTCTGTGCGTCTGGGTATGGATATTGAATTGACAGACAACCACAAACTCTATATCAATGCAGCCGGATGGATAGGTACTCCCTATCGGTCCGGCGGCGACAACAAGCATGGAACGGACTGTTCCGGTCTGGTATCCCAACTTTATAAGAAAACCTACCGCATACACTTATCGCACAGCACGGACGGGCAACTAAAAGAAAGCCACAGAATAGCCCGCCGCAACCTGCGTGAAGGAGACTTGGTGTTTTTCACCAGCCGCTCATCGCGTAAAAAGGTAGCCCATGTAGGCATCTATTTGAAAGACGGCAAGTTCATTCATGCCAGCACCAGTCAGGGAGTCATCGTCAGCAGTCTCAAAGAGAAGTACTATACGCAATACTGGCTCTGCGGAGGTAGGATACAATAAAGCGCAAAGCAGCTAATATTAAGAAATCCAATAAACAAGTGTAACACAAAATTCCGATTTATTCATAACTTCGCCCACAAAAAAACTTATGAATTATACAACCTACCTCTTTGATTTCGACTATACGCTTGCCGATTCTTCGCGTGGCATTGTTACTTGCTTTCGCAACGTGCTGAACCGCCATGGCTACACTCGCCCCACAGACGACGACATTAAGCGTACCATCGGCAAGACATTGGAAGATTCTTTTTCCATTCTTTCCGGTGTAACCGATCCCCTGCAACTTGCCGAATTCAAAAAAGAATACGTAAGAGAGGCAGATACGCATATGACCGTCAACACGGTACTGTTCCTTGAAACCAAATCCGTACTGATAGCTTTAAAAGATTCCGGCGCCCGCATAGGAATCATCTCCACCAAGTTTCGCTATCGCATAAAAGAACTGCTGAGCCAGCACTTTCCTGAAGATTTTCTAGACATCATCATCGGCGGAGAAGACGTAAAAACACCCAAACCCTCCCCCGAAGGGCTCTTGCTTGCCATCAAACAGCTACACACCACTAAAGCCGAAACACTGTACATCGGCGACAGTACGGTAGATGCGGAAACAGCCCAAAAGGCAGGGGTGGACTTTGCAGGCATCACGCATGGCATGACCACCGCCGAAGAACTGCAACGCTACCCGCACAAAAAGATAATGAGCAGCTTGGAAGAGTTGTTAGAGCAAGAGCCGCTGCCCGTCGTTGCTCCGAAGAACACAAACATACGGCGCATCCTCTTGCTGCTGGCACTTTTCGCCGTATTCGTCGCACTTTTCTGTTTCCTTACTTACGCATAATTCCTGCAAGATTTAAATCGTTCCTTCATGGAGAACTTTTCGTTCCACCGTGGAGGAACGAATAGCAATTCACGCTTCTGTTGCCTGACACCGCTTCCGGAACACCGGCTTATCGCGGGAAAACCGTCTAAACATGAAAATATTAATTGTCTTAAAAAAGAGGAAGAAACATTTGCCCGTTCCAAATAAAAGAGGTACTTTTGTGCCCGATTATTCCGCACCGGGTTTAATTAAGTGCTTTCTAAGTGATTAGAGACCACCCGACGGAGCTAACTTATACATTATATATAAGAAATGTACGCAATTGTAGAAATCAACGGTCAGCAATTCAAAGCAGAAGCTGGCAAAAAGCTGTTTGTACACCATATGCAGAATGCAGAAGCCGGTGCGACAGTAGAATTCGAGAAAGTTCTTTTGGTAGACAAAGACGGTAACATCACTGTAGGTGCTCCTACTGTAGAAGGCGCAAAGGTAGTTTGCGAAGTTGTTTCCGGTTTGGTAAAAGGTGAAAAAGTTCTTGTTTTCCACAAGAAAAGAAGAAAAGGTCATCGCAAATTGAACGGTCACCGTCAACAATTCACAGAGTTAACAATTAAGGAAGTAGTAGCTTAATCAATTAAAAAAGTAAGAAGAAATGGCACATAAAAAAGGTGTCGGTAGTTCTAAGAACGGCCGCGAATCACAGAGTAAGAGATTAGGCGTTAAGATATTTGGTGGCGAAGCTTGCAAGGCAGGTAACATCATCGTTCGTCAAAGAGGTACTGAATTCCACCCGGGTGACAACATCGGTATGGGTAAAGACCACACTCTTTTCGCTTTGGTAGACGGAACTGTACAGTTCAAGGTAGGTAAGGCAGACAGAAGATCTGTCTCTATCATTCCCGCTGAAAACGCAGAAGCATAAGTTTCCGGACAAAAAATAAAGCAAAGGGATGCAATCAGTTAGATTGCATCCCTTTCTTTTTAAACGTAAAAATAAGCAAGTTTCTTTTTTGTATTACTTTTGATTTGCACTATCTTTGTCCTCGCAAATCCAGAGTATCATAAAAACAAGTATAAGATATGCTTACCATTAAACAAATTACAGACAACACCGACGCGGTAATCCGCGGACTGGAGAAAAAGCACTTCAAAAATGCCAAAGAAACCATTGAGCAAGTGCTGGAAACTAACAACAAACGACGCAATACCCAAACAATCTTAGATAAGAACCTGTCGGAAGTCAACTCCCTTTCCAAGTCTATCGGACTGTTAATGAAAGAGGGTAAGAAAGATGAAGCCGAAGCCGCGAAAAATCGCGTAGCCGAACTCAAGGAAGCCAACAAGGCATTGCAGGAAGAAATGGATCAGGCTGCAACCGAACTCCAGAACCTACTTTATACAATCCCCAATATCCCTTACGACAGTGTACCCGAAGGCGTAGGCGCCGATGACAACGTGGTGGAGAAAATGGGCGGCATGGAAACCGAACTTCCCAAAGACGCACTTCCCCACTGGGAACTGGCCAAGAAATACGACTTGATAGACTTCGACTTGGGTGTTAAGATTACAGGTGCAGGTTTTCCCGTATACAAAGGCAAAGGCGCACAACTTCAGCGTGCACTTATCAACTTCTTCTTGGACGAAGCGCGCAAATCCGGCTATACCGAGATAATGCCTCCCACGGTGGTTAACGCTGCCTCCGGCTATGGTACAGGCCAGCTGCCCGACAAAGAAGGGCAGATGTATCATTGCGAAGTAGACGACTTGTATTTGATTCCAACCGCCGAAGTTCCCGTAACGAACATCTACCGTGACGTAATCCTCGACGAAAAGCAGTTGCCCATCAAAAACTGCGCTTATACGCAATGCTTCCGTCGCGAGGCAGGCTCATACGGCAAAGACGTACGCGGCTTGAACCGCCTGCACGAATTCTCCAAAGTAGAATTGGTGCGCATCGACAAGCCGGAACATTCCAAAGAATCCCATCAGGAAATGTTGAACCACGTGGAAGGATTGCTCCAAAAACTTGAACTACCCTATCGCATCCTGCGCCTGTGTGGTGGCGACATGAGTTTCACCGCCGCCCTTTGCTTTGACTTCGAGGTATATTCTGAGGCACAGAAACGTTGGTTGGAAGTCAGTTCGGTATCCAACTTTGATACTTATCAGGCCAACCGCCTGAAATGCCGCTACCGTACAGCAGAAAAGAAGACAGAACTTTGCCACACATTGAACGGCTCTGCACTCGCCCTGCCACGTATCGTAGCAGCCTTACTGGAAAACAACCAGACTCCGGAGGGTATCCGTATTCCGAAAGCGCTGGTTCCGTATACAGGATTTGAGATGATTGACTAAGGGGTTTCATTCCTCATCCAAAATAACAAAAGGTGCGTCAGAATAATAGAAGTTTCATATTCTGACGCACTTTTCTTATTCAAAGACCGGCAGCCTAAGAAGAAAACAACGTGACTCCTTAGAACTACAAAAATAAGAGCAATGAAAGTCAGAACAAAAAGCTATGAAGTAAAAGGCTGAGGGACGGAGCTGAAGACCGAAACATAAAGCTGAAGACTGGAACATAAAACTGAAGACCGAAACATAGAACTGAAGGCTGAAAGCCTTATAGCTTACAGCCCGGGGTAACACCCCGGGTTAATTATCCCCTCATTCCTCTTACGCCCTGAAAGGGCAAAACCAAACATCATGTCACAATCCTTAAACAAAATCTACATACACATCATCTTCTCCACCAAAAATCGCGAAGACCTATTACCGGAAAAAAACCTGAATGAAATACACTCTTACATAGGTGGAATCATCAACCAAAACCTGTGCAAAAGCATCATCATAGGTGGCACCGCCAATCACATACACATTCTATGCGAATTGACAAGTACCGTTTCTACCGCCATTCTACTACAAGAAATCAAAAGAAGTTCCTCTAAATGGATAAAAGGCAAATATTCCCAATATTCCAATTTTGCATGGCAAAGCGGTTATGCCGCATTTTCAGTCAGTCAATCAAAAGTTGACGCCGTCACCAATTATATCCGAAACCAAAAAGAACATCACACAAAGAAAAATTTCAAAGAGGAATTGGTTGAATTCCTGAAAAGTTATCAGGTTGAGTATAAGGAGGAATACCTGTGGAGTTAATTCTTATGCCCTTACAGGGCGCAAAAGGAAAATACCGTTCTTACCCGGGGTGTTACCCCGGGCTATAAGATATGAGGCTTACAGCCTTCCTCCCCCTCCCTCAAAATCGTCTTATCCCTTCTTCCGCCTTCTTTTTTCCCCGCACATTCTTTGTTATTAACAAATAAGCCGTATCTTTGCAAAATCTATCATTCTGAAAGAAATTACGTAATTATACCAACAAAATTATAAGATAATGAATAAAATCATTAGCAAAGAACATTTCTCAGAAAAGGTCTTCAAGTTAGTAATCGAAGCACCGTTAATTGCTAAATCACGCAAGGCAGGACACTTTGTAATAGTACGCGTAGGCGAAAAAGGCGAGCGTATGCCGCTGACCATAGCCTCTGCCGACCCTGTAAAAGGAACTATCACTTTGGTTGTGCAAGAAGTAGGCCTCTCATCCACCCGTCTGTGCGAGCTGAATGAGGGCGATTACATAACCGATGTTGTTGGTCCGCTGGGGCAAGCCACCCATATTGAGAACTTCGGGACTGTTGTTTGCGCCGGCGGCGGTGTGGGCGTGGCTCCGATGCTTCCTATCGTGCAAGCGCTGAAGGCTGCCGGAAATCGTGTAATTACGGTATTGGCAGGTCGCACCAAAGAACTGATTATCCTTGAAAAAGAGATGCGGGAAAGTTCCGACGAAGTCATCATCATGACGGACGACGGCTCGTACGGCCGCAAAGGCTTGGTTACGGAAGGCGTGGAAGATGTTATCAAACGCGAGAAAGTAGACAAATGCTTCTGTATCGGTCCTGCCATTATGATGAAATTCGTTTGTTTGCTGACAAAGAAATACGAGATACCTACCGATGTATCCCTGAATACCATCATGGTGGACGGAACAGGAATGTGCGGTGCTTGCCGTATCACCATCGGTGGTAAAACCAAATTTGTATGCGTAGACGGGCCGGAATTTGACGGTCACCAAGTAGATTTCGACGAAATGCTGAAACGCATGGGTGCGTTCAAAAACATAGAACGTGAAGAGATGCACAAGTTGGAAGAACCGCAAACCTGCCAAGCTACCGGCGAGAATACTCGGGAAGCGGACGAAAAGAGCCGCAATGCCGCTTGGCGTCAAGAATTGCGTAAATCCATGAAAGCCAAAGAACGTACTGCCATTCCCCGCGTGGAAATGAACGAACTGGATGCGGAATACCGTTCGCACAGCCGTAAAGAAGAAGTAAACCGGGGATTGACCGAAGAACAGGCGTTGACAGAAGCAAAGCGCTGTTTGGACTGCGCCAATCCGGGCTGTATGGAGGGTTGCCCCGTAGGTATAGACATCCCCCGTTTCATCAAAAATATAGAACGCGGCGAGTTCTTGGAAGCCGCCAAGACGCTGAAAGAAACCAGCGCACTGCCCGCCGTTTGCGGTCGCGTCTGCCCGCAGGAGAAGCAGTGCGAGTCCAAATGTATCCACTTAAAAATGAACGAAAAGCCGGTTGCCATTGGCTATCTGGAACGCTTCGCTGCAGATTATGAACGCGAAAGCGGACAAATCTCCGTACCGGAAATCAAAGAAAAGAACGGTATCAAGATTGCCGTAATCGGTTCGGGTCCCGCCGGTCTGTCTTTCGCGGGAGACATGGCGAAATATGGCTACGACGTTACCGTATTCGAAGCGCTGCACGAAATCGGCGGCGTACTGAAATACGGTATTCCCGAATTCCGCTTGCCCAACAAAGTGGTGGATGTAGAAATCGAGAACCTTGCCCAAATGGGTGTAAAGTTCATTAAGGACTGCATCATCGGCAAGACATTAAGCGTGGGGCAACTGGAAGAAGAAGGCTTCAAAGGCATATTCGTCGCTTCCGGTGCCGGATTGCCTAACTTCATGAATATCCCCGGTGAAAATTCCATCAACATCCTGTCGTCCAACGAATACCTGACGCGTGTCAACCTCATGGACGCCGCCAGTGAAGATTCCGATACGCCTGTGCCCTTCGGCAAATGCGTAGCCGTAATCGGAGGTGGCAATACGGCTATGGACTCCGTCCGCACAGCCCGTCGTCTGGGTGCCGAACGCGCCATGATTATCTATCGTCGTTCGGAAGAAGAGATGCCCGCACGTTTGGAGGAGGTGAAACACGCTAAAGAAGAAGGCGTGGAGTTCCTGACACTTCACAACCCGATAGAATACATTGCCGACGAACAAGGAAAAGTAAAGCAGGTGGTTCTTCAAAAGATGGAATTGGGTGAACCCGACGCGTCCGGACGCCGCAGCCCTGTACCCATTCCGGGAGCTACCGAAACAATTGATATAGACCTTGCTATCGTCAGCGTAGGCGTATCTCCCAACCCTATCGTTCCCAGCTCCATCAAAGGACTCGAATTAGGACGTAAAGGCACCATTGCCGTAAACGACAGTATGCAGTCGTCTATACCAACCATCTATGCCGGCGGCGACATTGTCCGTGGCGGCGCTACCGTAATCCTTGCCATGGGAGACGGACGAAAAGCGGCAGCGGCAATGAATGAGCAGTTGAAGAAATAAGAAACCTCACCATAAAAAGAAAGTTCCGTTTGCCATTCAGCAAACGGAACTTTCTTTTTATTATCTGATAAAGACCTTACTTCACCACCTTGTTTGTTGCCGGGTCGGGAAAAATCACGGTCGGCTTAAACGTCTTGGCTTCTTCAAAGTCCATCAATGCATACGACATGATAATAACAATGTCATCCGGTTGAACCTTACGGGCCGCCGCACCGTTCAAGCATATTTTACCCGAACCGCGCTCGCCTTTAATGATATAAGTTTCAAAACGTTCACCGTTATTGTTGTCGGCAATATAAACCTTTTCACCGGCAATCATGTTAGCGGCATCCATCAAATCCTCGTCAATCGTGATGCTTCCCATATAATTGAGGTTAGCTTCCGTAACACGGGCACAATGGATTTTCGACTTCAACACTTCAATCATCATAAGATTGTCTTTTTTATGTTTATTACTCCTTATACTTGATATTGTCAATCAGGCGGACTTCTCCACAGAATACCGTAATGCAACCTACGGCATATGAGGTATCTTCCCAATTGGCAATCTTCTGCAACGTATTACCGTCCACCAGCTCGAAGTACTCCAAACGCAAGCCGGGAGCGGCTGCAACGGCATCCTCCACAAATTTCTGTGTCTCGGCAACTGTATGTGAAGTTGCAAAGGTACGACTTTCAAATAAAGTCTGCGAAATTTTTAAAGCATTTTTGCGCTCTTCAACGGACAAACGGGCATTACGGCTGCTCAAGGCCAATCCGTCCTCCTCACGCACGATAGGACAGCCCACAATCTCCAACGGATAATTCATGCGGCGTACCATTTCACGAATAATGGCCAGTTGTTGAAAATCTTTCTCACCAAAATATGCGCGGTCCGGCTGTACCGCATCAAACAGCTTGCTCACAATCTGGCACACGCCGTTAAAGTGTCCCGGACGAAAAGCGCCTTCCATAACGGTATCCAAGGGTGCGTAGCTGAAGCATCGGGTATCCGGTTCCGGATACATCTCTTCCACAGCCGGAGCAAAGACAAACGCAGCCCCGCACTCTTCCAGCAGACGACAATCAGCTTCCAGCGTACGGGGATATTTGACTAAATCATTCTGGTCATTGAACTGGGTAGGATTTACAAAAACACTTACTACAGCGGCATCATTCTCTGCCACACAACGTTTTACCAATGAAGCATGACCGGCATGCAAGGCTCCCATCGTAGGCACTAAACCTACCTTTTTACCTTGGGCTCTCATAGCCGAAAGTCCGGCCTGCAAGTCCTTGATAGTATGTACTATTTCCATTTTTATTGGTTATATATAACTTAGTTGTTTGCAAAAACGGTGCAAAATAAGCTATTATTTACCACATAAAGAAGAAATATCGTAAATTAATGCAAAAGTTGTCCCAAAGCCGGAGGTGAGATTTCGTCTATTTTCTACTGATATACAAGCGGTTAACAATTCATAAGGAATTATAGACGAGCCCGGTTTGCTTTATTGCCCGATTTTTTTTATATCTTTGCAGAATAATTGAGAACATTGTTATTATGACAAAGGCGAACAAGGTTTTATTTATAACACAAGAAATTACCCCTTACGTTTCAGAATCCGAGATGTCCCTTGTAGGCAGAAACCTGCCGCAAGCAATCCAAGAAAAAGGCAGAGAAATCAGAACGTTTATGCCCAAATGGGGAAATATCAATGAGCGCAGAAATCAGTTGCACGAAGTGATACGTCTCTCCGGTATGAACCTTATTATTGACGATACCGACCATCCGCTTATCATTAAAGTAGCATCTATACAGTCTGCCCGTATGCAGGTTTATTTCATCGACAACGATGATTACTTCCAGAACCGCCTGCAAGTGATTGACGAAAACGGTGTTGAGTACGAAGACAACGACGCACGTGCTATCTTCTATGCCCGTGGCGTACTGGAGACTGTTAAGAAACTGCGCTGGTGTCCGGACATCATCCACTGTCATGGCTGGATGACTGCATTAGCACCGCTGTATATCAAGAAAGCATACAAAGACGAACCTTCATTCAGAGATGCAAAAGTAGTCTTTTCACTGTATGACGATGACTTCAAGCAGCCGTTTCACCCCGATTTCGCAAGCAAGCTCCTTCTGAAGGGTATCACCAAGAAAGATATTACCGACTTGAAAGAGCCGATTGATTATACGGCTCTCTGCAAATTGGCGATAGACTATTCCGACGGTGTTATTCAGCAAAGCGAACACGTAAACGAAGAAGTCATGGAGTATGCCCGGCAAGCCGGTAAACCTATCTTAGGTTATCAATCTCCCGAAAACTTCGCAGATGCCTGCAACGACTTCTACGACCAAGTTT
This sequence comes from Bacteroides sp. AM10-21B, assembly GCF_003472565.1. Taxonomy (NCBI): domain Bacteria; kingdom Pseudomonadati; phylum Bacteroidota; class Bacteroidia; order Bacteroidales; family Bacteroidaceae; genus Bacteroides; species Bacteroides sp. AM10-21B. The sequence continues at coordinate 187,970 of NZ_QRME01000001.1, forward strand.
GGGGAGAAGAACAAGAATAAAGTTGATTTCAAGACGAACAATTATGAAAGTAAAATATTTAGGAATATTGCTTTTAGCACTCCTGGCTTTCTACGGATGTGATGACAACACCGGAACATTGGGCATGGATATGTTGCCCGATTCAGACGGTATCAAAGCCCAAACCGAAAAATTTAATGTTACTACCAAATCAATTCTTGCAAAGAAAGTTTATTCCAAAACCAGTACGGGATATATCGGTAAGTTTACAGATCCCGAATCCGAAGGGTTCGGAAGCTACGAAGCCAGCTTTTTAGCAGAATTGAACTGTACGGAGAATTTTACTTTCCCCGCTGTATATAAAGAAAGCGCTGACGGGAAAAGCGGTACCGGTACAATGGTTAAAGACGAGGTAGAAAAAATCCAGTTAGTGGTCTATTACTCCAGTTGGTTCGGCGACTCCCTAAATGCATGCAGAATGAGTGCATATGAGTTGGACGAAGATTGGCTGAAAGTACGTAAAAAGCCCGAAATGTATCGGTACACCAATATTGATGTCAAGGAATATTACAACAACGAAACACTCTTGGGCAGAAAAGCATATACAGCCTATGACACCTCAGTGCCCGATTCTGTAAGAAATGCAACTGACTCAAGCGGCAATTCCATTTATTATCCCAACATCACTTTCCCATTGAGCAAAGATTTGGGAAACAAGATTCTGAAGCTGAACCGTGAATATCAGGAAGGAAAGAATGATTATTTTGATAACTCGGAGAAGTTTATCGAAAACGTATTCAAGGGCGTCTATCTGCAAACTGATTACGGTGATGGGACTATCCTTTATGTAGACCGTGTAGACCTGCAGATGCAGTTCCAATTCCATTACGTAGACAGCCTGGGAGTGAAGCTTACCAAGAAAGTCACCGACAAAGACGGTGAAGCGGGTTCAGACTCTTTATACTACGCCACAGCCGTTGCTTTTGCTTCCACCAAAGAAGTAATCCAAGCCAATAAATTTGAAAACTCAGAAAAACTGGAGGAAAAAGTAAACAGCGACAGCGAAAAGGGTTGGAGTTATCTGAAATCACCGGCGGGCATCTTCACAGAAGCAACCCTGCCCTATGACGAAATAGCTGAAAAGTTGACCAATGATACGCTGAATGCAGTTAAATTGACTTTCACCAACTATAGCCAGGACAAACAATACAAATTCAGCATGAGTGCGCCGCAAACCGTTTTATTGGTACGCATGAAAGATATGGACTCTTTCTTTGTAAACAATGAATTGACAGACAATGTCACATCATTTGTGGCAACCCACAACAATGTAGAAACTAATCAATACACCTTTAAAAACATAGCCCGCTTAGTGTCAGCCTGCATCAACGAGAAAAAGGCCGCCAAGCAGAAAGCTAAAGAAACTGCCGGAAGTTCATGGGATGAAGCTTCCTGGGAAGAAAGCTGGAGTAAAACAGATGAAGGAAAAAACTGGGATAAGGTAGTATTAATCCCCGTAGTTGTGACCTACGACACGAACAGCCAGACTCCTTCCATGATTGGCATCCAGCATGACTTAAAGCCTACCTATGCCAAACTTAAAGGTGGAGATCCCGCCTTTGGCGGAAGTGATTTGGAAATAGAAGTAACCTATACTTCTTTTAATAAATAAAAGTTCCATCAATCAGATACATAAAAAGAACTCCCGTTCCGGATATTTCGGAACGGGAGTTTTTCATTACCTATCGGAAAGGTTGCTTATTCAGCTTTCTTCTTCGGTGCAGCTTTCTTTGTTGCAGGCTTTTTGGCAGCCAGTTTTGTAGCGGTTTTAGGAGCTGTCTTCGCTTCTTTTTTCTTCTCGGCAGCTTTCTCCTTCTCCAACTTATTCTGCGCTTTTTCCAGTTCTTTATGCAATTCTTCTATTTCATCTCCCTGATTCTTGATAGTAGTAAGCAAAGCATTCAACTCTTCGTTATCAATATCTATCGGGTAGAGAGAATCAACACGTTTGATGAAATCTCCCAAAATGTTCATATAGTTGGTGAATGCGTCATACGGAGACTCATAAATGCCACGATTCAAGCCCACACCGCTATCCTTAGTCGTCATGAAGCGGAAGTTATTGCTTGCCTGCAGATAATCCCAATCTTGCTTGATACGGCGATCATCACAGATATGTACGCGTTCGGCAACACTATACAGTTTATTGAAGGCTTCACGCTGCATCACGTTACCCAGCCAGCAACTCGTATCTCTTTCTTCGTCCACCCACGACATAGGATATGGAACATCCAACTGCGAAACAGACTTCAATTTAGTGACAATCTCCGTAGGAGTTGAGAAAGTAATGCCCTTTTCCTTAGCGCATGCAGGCAACGCTTTCAGGAATTCCAGAATATTGGAAGACAGCGGCTGCGACATACCCAGTGAACAAAGTTCCATAAATATATTGATGACTTGTTCTTCCTGCGGGAATGCGTCAATCCAACTGATGTACTTGTCGGCAAACAAAGGATATTCACTCCATTCCGAATTAGAGAAGCGCAGGCTTATATCATCTGACAATTTGAAATCACGCAACAGCAACTTCAGATTCGGGTTCATGTTGCAATGATACACATAATGCGGACTCTTCCAACCGAGGACGTGCTTGGCACCTTCGGTCAACATACCCTTGAAGCCCATACTTGCCACTACAGCACCGATTTCATCATTATATATCAAACTGGAATTACGGAACACTTTCGGAGCTTTGCCAAACATTTGTTTCATCTTGGCGCTCTGACGCATTACGTCTTCTTTGAAGCAATCCTCATTGGCCAGTGAAGACAGACCGTGCGAGTACGGTTCGGCAAGGAATTCACAGCATCCCGTATCATTAAGCTGATGCAACAGGTCGATTACTGCAGGCGCATGGATTTCCAATTGCTCCAATGCCACACCAGAGACAGACAAAGCCACTTTGAACGCACCTCCCGAATTCTTCACCATTTCAATGAGCGTATTCAAGGCAGGAATATACGAACGTTCGGCAACTTCATTGATGCTTGTTTCATTGGCATAGTCATCATAATAATAATGATTGGTGCCGATATCAAAGAAACGATAACGTTTCAGATGTATAATTTGATGTATCTCAAAATAAAGACAGATAGTTCTCATTTGTATTCAGTATTTTATTATTTACCATAGTTTCTTAACACATCCTCATAAAGAGCGCGGATTCTCAAGCCTACTTTTTCCCACGTAATTCCGTCCACTTCTTTCTTGCCTTCCTCCTGAAGATAGTGGAAAAGAGACGGGTTTATACAGATAGAATAGATGGCGTCGGCCATAGCGTGAATATCCCAATAATCGGTTTTAATTACCTTATCGAGAATTTCACCGCATCCGGACTGTTTGGAGATGATGGAGGGCGTTCCGCACTGCATGGCTTCCAACGGCGCAATACCGAAAGGCTCGGATACGGAAGGCATGACGAATACATCACTGTTCTTGTAGACCTCGTACACCTGTTTTCCTTTCATAAAGCCCGGGAAGTGGAACCGGTCGGCAATGCCCCTCTCGGCAGCCATATTAATCATGGCATTCAGCATATCGCCCGAACCCGCCATAACAAAGCGGATGTTGCGGGTACGCTGCAACACCAGCGCCGCAGCTTCCACAAAGTATTCCGGACCTTTCTGCATAGTGATGCGCCCAAGGAAAGTCACCACCTTCTCTTTGGAATGATCCGGACGCGGAATGTCCTGCAACTCCTGTGAGAGCGGATATACCGCATTGTGCATGGCAAACACCTTTCTCGGATCCTGATGATACTCATTGATAACCGTACGGCGGGTAAGTTCCGATACACACATTATGCAGTCCGCATAATCCATTCCATTCTTCTCCATAGAGTAAACGGTAGGATTAACCTTACCGCGCGAGCGGTCAAAGTCCGTTGCGTGCACATGGATGCAAAGCGGCTTTCCGCTTACCATTTTCGCATGTACACCTGCCGGATAAGTCAGCCAGTCGTGCGCATGGATAATGTCGAACTCCTGTTGGCGTGCAACCACTCCGGCTATAATTGAGAAATTATTGATTTCTTCGTGCAGATTTCCCGGATAACCGCCGGCAAAGTCCATACACCCCAAATCATTGACGTGCATATAGGAGAAATCCGAATAAATATGATCGCGCAATGCATAATACTGTTCCGGACTCATCGTCGACAAACGCGACTTCAAATAATCGTAATCAACGTCACGCCACACAACAGGCACTTGGTTCATGCCGATTATATTCAGGAATTTCTCTTCTTCGCCTGTGGGCTTCGGCATACAGAAAGTTGTTTCCACATCCCCCTGCAAACTCAGTCCCTTAGTTATTCCGTATGATGCAACTGCAAGACCGCCATATATTTTGGGAGGAAATTCCCAACCAAACATTAAAACTTTCATCTTCGTTCCTCCTCTTATAAATTATACTTAGACAACAATTTCAAAATACGCAGAATCTCTGCCACATTCATGGCAAACGACACTGCCCCCCTACCCTTAAATGGCGGATTTCCGTCAAACAGTTCAGGCAGCGAACCTATACAGTGGCTTGTCATTTCATCTTCAAAACCTATCAGATAACGCTCTACAAACGAAATGCCGCTCATCTTATAGATGCGTAAGTATGCCTCCATATAGAATCCCATGAGCCATGGCCACGCCGTACCCTGATGATATGCATAATCTCTTTGAATCTGAGGACCGACATAGTTCGGATTATATCCGCCGCTCTTAGGACTCAGCGTACGCAGGCCTTTCGGAGTCAGCAATTCTTTCGTCACAATATCGAGCACCTGTTTCTTCTGTGCACGGTCCAGTGGAGAGTAGTCGAAGGCAACAGCGAATATCATGTTGGGACGAACGCTCCAGTCCATCATATAACCGTCTACATAGTCGAAGAGATAGCCGTATTCGTTACGGAAAATATCCACAAAAGATTTTCCCGTAATTTCAGCCTGAGCATCCAATTCGCCTGCAAGTATATCGTTTCCGCCCTCACGCACTATATCCGCCACAAAACGCAACGCATTATACCACAAAGCGTTCACCTCAACAATATAGCCGGTGCGCGGAATTACGGGATGACCGTTAGCCGTAGAGTTCATCCACGTTACAGCCTTCTCCGTACCATTGGCATAAAGCAAACCGTTTTCATGCAAGAAAAGGTTATCATGCTTCCTGCCACGGATATAGTTCATAATATCTTCCAGCAACTTGCCATACTTCTGACGGCACTGTTCGCGCGAGGTCTCTTTAGCATATTGCTGCAAAGTCCATACTGCCCACAGGAGTACGTCGGGATGCTCCATTTCATAAATTTTATAGCCTACCGGCTTATCTTCTATGAAATCGCGGATAGCTTTCTCCGCAGTCTTCATAACATCTTCAAATTCATCTTGTTCGTCCACCGCCAAAGTTAAACCGGGCAAAGAAATAAATAGATCGCGTGCACGGCATTTGAACCAGGGATAACCGGCAAGTACATAATGCTCATCTCCTTGTTTGTTGTGGAACTGGTGAGCCGAATTTTTCAGACAGTGATAGAAACTGTCCCGCGGAGTGCGGTCCTCGGCTTCGGCCTCAAAGGTCTGTTTCAGCTTACGCGGCGAAATCTCCGAAATACCGGCAGAGAACACAACGCTTTCGCCTTTCTTTATATCTACTTCAAAATAGCCGGGTACATACAGGTCTTCGTTAAAGTCATATCCGCGTTCCTGTTCTTTCGGATATTCAATGCCACGATACCAATCCGGCTGATAATGGAATTCATTCTTTTTGTTCAGCTGCATATAAAGTTCCGGATAACCGGGATACATACAGGTTTTAATACCGTTTTCCACCAATTGGTAATCACGGTTTGCCTGGGCATTTTCGTGCGTATATTCGCGTACACTGCGGAATGCAAGGAAAGGACGGAACCGGAGTGTTGTTGCCGAGTGGGCATCGACCAAGGTATAACGAATCAGAATGCGGTTCTCGTGATGTACAAAAATTTTCTCTTTACGGAGGATTACACCTCCTACACGGTAAGTCGTTGCCGGGATATGCTCGCAGTCGAACTCACGGATATACTTATGCCCATTCGGACTAAAGTTATTCCCCTGATACTTATGCAGCCCCAGATTAAACTCAGCACCGTGTTGAATTACCGTTTCATCCAAAGAAGACAGCAGCACATGGTTTTCATCATCCAGGTTGGGGACGGGAATCACCAACAAGCCGTGATATTTGCGTGTGTTACAATCTACAATTGTTGTACAATGATAGGCCCCCGATTTGTTAGTCCGAAGTATCTCCCTTGGCAAAGATTCTTGCAGATTAACCATCAAGGTCTTGTCAAATCGTAAATAACTCATAGTTGTGCATTATTTAAAGGTTAATTATTCAGGTATATGCGCTACAAAGCTTGTAGCGATGCCCAAAAATACAAATTAAAGCCTATACGCAAAATAAAAAGTCAGTTTTTTTTCGTTTTTCAAGTAAATAATTCGTAGCATTGTACAAAAATAACCAATCCTTGTACAATATATGAAGCATGACGCCCGACGAATAGTTCTGGCAGCGGTTATACCGCTATTTTTACTGTTCATTTTATATACACTGAAATTTCTGGAGACAGGTATGGACTGGGACTTTACCCGTCTTGGGGTGTACCCGATGGAGAAGCGGGGAGTGTTCGGCATATTCGCGCATCCGCTGGTGCACAGCAGTTTCAAACATCTTTTAGCAAATACCATCCCGCTCTTTTTTCTGTCTTGGTGTCTGTTCTACTTCTATCGAGACATCGCACCGTATATATTTTTCGCAATTTGGACGGGTTGCGGACTTCTTACCTTTTTAATAGGCAAACCGGGATGGCATATCGGTGCAAGCGGCATCATCTACGGACTGGCTTTCTTTCTTTTTTTCAGCGGCCTGTTACGCAAGCACATGCCGCTTATAGCAATCTCTTTATTAATAACTTTCCTTTACGGAGGGCTGGTATGGAATATGTTCCCGCAGTTCGCCAAAGAAACGACCTCTTGGGAAGGACATCTCAGCGGAGCCATCACAGGCACACTCTGTTCGGTTGCTTTTATGAAATACGGGCCTCAACGTCCGGACCCGTTTGCAGATGAAGATTCAGATTTTAAATCTTAATGATGAAAACTCTCCAACAGCAGTGATATGTTTGCCATGAACAGGCGTACGGAGATTGCCAACAGGATAATGCCGAAGAACTTACGAATGATATAGATTCCGCCTTTACCCAAGAAACGTTCTACTCGTCCCGTCATACTGACCACAAAATACACCCATATCATGTTCAGTACCAGTGCTATGATAATATTTACACTGGCATACTCGGCACGCAAAGAGAGCAGTGTGGTAAAAGCGCCGGCCCCTGCCAGCAACGGAAATACCAACGGGACTAATGTAGCTTCTTTTATAGGCCCCTGGTTCTTAAATATCTCAACATCAAGAATCATCTCCAACGACATCAGGAAAATGACGAACGCACCGGCCACTGCAAATGATTCTATGTCTACATGAAACAGTTTCAGCATCATATCACCCGCATAAAAGAAACCTATCAACAGAGCAAACGATATTAGCGTAGCTTTTAGGGCGTTTACATCCTTTCCTTTCTCTTTCAGGTTAATGATGATAGGAATAGAGCCAATTATATCTATTACGGCAAACAGTACAATGAAAGCGCTGGTCATTTGCTGCCAATTAAACTCTGAAAACATACGTCCCTCCTTTTTTATTTGCAAAGATAATCTATTTTTATGCATTCCGCAAAAATTCTTAAAACTGAATGAGTAGCACGTTTAAGAAATAATAAAAAAAACAAAAAGAGAGGGTAAGTGTTTACGGCAGAGACCGATTATACCTACTTTTGTTCTGAAACAAGAAGATGAAAATGATATGGAAACAATGTTCGATACACTATTACAATTGCCCCTTTTCCAAGGACTTGCCCAAGAAGACTTCACCTGCATTTTGGAGAAGGTAAAATTGCATTTCACGAAACATAAGCCGGGAGAACTTCTTCTGCAAGAAGGCGCCCCTTGCCACGAGCTGGTGTTTGTACTAAAAGGAGAAATAGTCTCTTCCACATCATCCGCTGATGACTCCTATAGCTTTACGGAATATATTCCGGCCCCCTGCCTCATCGAGCCTTACTCCATGTTCGGCATGAAGACGTCATATGCTTCGACCTACCGGGCAAAGACAGAAGTACATACCGTCAGCATTAGCAAAGCCTTCGTAATGAAAGAGCTGTTCAATTACGAGATATTCCGCCTGAACTACATGAATATAGTGAGCAACCGCGCCCAAATACTGCACAGCCGTTTATGGAAAGTGGCGGATGATAATCTTGAGACACGCATCGCCCACTTCATCCTCAGCCACGTAGAGCGTCTGTCGGGAGAAAAAGTATTGAAAATAAAAATGGAGGACTTGGCTCTAATTGTCAATGACACCCGTGCAGGAGTATCAAAGGCACTCAACAGTATGCAAACGGAAGGATTGGTGGAGTTGCATCGCGGAGAAATCGCAATACCCGATGCAGAGAAGCTGATGTCTGTAAAAAGAATGTCAGAATGATAAATCCTTATCAATCTGACATTCCAAAATATAACTTATTCCCACTCTATTGTGGAAGGTGGTTTTGACGAAATATCATAGGTTACGCGGTTCACCCCTTTCACCTTATTGATAATATCATTGGAAATCTTGCCCAAGAACTCATAAGGCAGATGTGCCCAATCGGCGGTCATGGCATCGGTAGAAGTTACGGCACGCAAGGCAACGGCACGTTCATAAGTACGTTCATCACCCATCACACCTACAGACTGTACCGGAAGCAGAATAACCCCTGCCTGCCAAACCAGATGATAAAGCACCGTTTCATTGCCTTCGGCATCCTTCACTTTCCAGTCGCGCAAGCCTTGAATAAATATATCGTCCGCATCTTGCAGTATGCGCACCTTCTCCGGAGTTATATCACCCAAGATACGCACGGCCAGTCCCGGTCCGGGGAAAGGATGACGGGTAATCAAGTGATCCGGCATACCCAATTCGCGTCCTACACGGCGAACTTCATCCTTGAACAACAGGCGCAACGGTTCGCAGAGCTTCAAATTCATTTTTTCGGGCAGACCACCCACGTTGTGATGGCTCTTGATTACGGTTCCCGTGATAGAAAGCGACTCAATGCAGTCGGGGTAGATAGTACCCTGTGCCAGCCACTTCACATCTTTTATTTTATGGGCTTCTTCATCGAACACATCGATAAAGCCTTTTCCGATAATCTTACGTTTCTTTTCCGGCTCGGTCACGCCTGCCAGCTCTGCAAAGAACTTGGCGCTTGCATCCACACCCACCACGTTCAGCCCAAGGCATTCGTAATCGTGCAACACATTCTTAAACTCATTCTTGCGCAGCATACCATGATCCACGAAAATGCAAGTCAGATTCTTGCCGATAGCACGATTCAGCAGTACGGCAGCAACGGAAGAGTCAACACCCCCGCTCAAGCCGAGCACCACTTTGTCATCGCCAAGCTGTTCCTTAAGCTGGGCCACTGTAGTTTCAATGAATGATGCGGCGCTCCAATCTTGCTTGCAACCGCACACTTCCACAACAAAATTCTTCAGCATCTGTGTGCCGTCTTCACTATGGAACACTTCCGGATGAAACTGAACACCCCACATCTTTTCACCTTCCACCTGATAAGCGGCAATCTTCACTTTGTCTGTCGAGGCTATTGTTTTAAAATTAGCAGGAATAGCGGTGATTGTGTCACCATGGCTCATCCAAACCTGAGTGTTTTCCTTCACTCCTTTGAAAAGTACATTTTCCTTGTCAAAAGAGGCCAGATGAGCACGTCCGTATTCACGGCTGCCTGCAGGTTCAACCTTTCCGCCGTTGGTGTAAGCGATGAACTGCGCACCGTAGCAAATTCCCAAAATAGGATATTTACCGCGAATCTCGTTTAAATCTATTTTAAACGCACTTCCATCATATACGGAAAACGGGCTGCCCGAAAGAATAACTCCCTTTACACTTGCATCTCCCTGAGGAAATTTGTTGTAAGGCACAATTTCGCAATATACATTCAACTCGCGAACCCGGCGCCCGATAAGCTGCGTGGTCTGTGAGCCAAAATCAAGAATAATAATCTTTTCTTGCATAGAAACAGAGGTGTTAATTATTTGGAGCACAAAGATACGAATTTGTTTAGAGCAGAAAGCAAATTATGGCAAAAATTGTTTAGGGCAGAAAACATCTCCTGCATTGATTTCTCAAAAAAGTAAAAGATTTATTGGATTTGTAAGGTAAAGAATTTATATTTGCCCGATAACTAACCAAGAATATCTAAGTATCATGAAAAAAAGTATTTTATTATTGTCTTTTGCCTTTTGCAGCCTGTTACCGACAGTTGCACAACCCCTTTCTAAGGCAGATTCTTTACAAAATGCAATCACTCAATTGGAAAATGCACTGGCAAGCATACAGACCGATTTACAAGAGAAAACCTTACAATACAATTGGGAAATGACGGAAAAGTACATCGAATATTGCAAAAAACTCTCCAAAATTACAAACTTCAACCAAGAGCCCCGGTTGGTACAACTTGCCACCACCATAAAGCCACAGGAATTGGAACCTAAAAGGTTGGCCTACGAAGAAGCTAAAAAAGAATTCGAAGCACTGTTGAAGTCCTATCCTGAATACACCACCCTCGACTCTTTATATAAAAGAGCCGCCAATGGCGAGCAAAAGAAAGACCGTAAAGTAGCCTTAGACGGTTTCTACCAACGCATATATAATGAAGACGCAGCTTACCGTCCGCTACTCGAAAAAAGACGTAAAGCCCTCAAAGAGCATTACATCGCTTGTGCTTCCTATCTATTGAATGAATGTAAGAAGAACCGGGAGATTGTACCGGATATCTACGACTACAAGACAGGACGCATTCTTAAAGAAACCAATCCCCGGCTTCGCCAACTGTCCATAGAAATAAGCACACTTGAGAATCTTCAACGGGAAACTATTCGTAAGTACCAAAAGCTAAAATACAATTTGGAGGACTAAAAAATAATAATTGCAAATAAAAACAGCCGAAACCACTTCAAAAAAGCGATTTCGGCTGCGCCTAAAACAAAGTAACCGCTGTTACCCGTCATTTACTTGTTTTATTGTATTACATACGGTCACACTCCACTTGGAAAACATCCTTTCTCCTGCGCACTACCAACGGCGCTCCAAGTTCTTCACGCTCCACGACTTCAAGAAAGCCGCTTTGCTCCAATTCGAAGAGGGCGGGATATACACGCAATTTGTCCGCACCGGAGTACCGAATGATGTCTTCAACTCGAACAACAGCAGAACAAGAAACTATATAGTCAACAATCTTCTGCGTATCAATAATCTTATAATTCATATTTTATTTTTTACATTTCAATAATGCACGCCAAGCATAATGTACAAAATAATAACAGGTGCTGAAACAACCGATTTTCTCTACATTCCTGTAAATATTCCATTGCCAAGAAACAACAGCCAGTTTGTTGGCAGAAACAGATTGTTTTCTCACTCTGTATAAAGCATGAACCGCATTTGTATTTTTTGCTATATATCCTTTTTTCAAAATAGACAACCACAGTACATAATCTTCATGATGTATCTTCCGGCAATATACCTTACCTACTTTCTCTACATCATACATTCCGGTCAAATTACCAATCACGTTCCCTTTCAGTAATTCTTTGTAAGAGACTTGCTGTGGAGCAGTTACTATTCTTCCTGCCCGTACTCCTTCCTCACTTATTTTCTCATAATTAGAATACACAATGGCAGTCCTTCCATCATCAAACCACCTTAGCTGTTCCGACAACTTATTAGGCAACCACACGTCATCACTATCCAAAAAGGCAATGTAACGACCTTGCGCATTTCTTATACCGACATTGCGAGGTTCACAAGGAGAACCAGAGGCCTTATCTGTATGAAAAAGACGAATTCTGTTATCCTTTTTTACATAATCACTAACAAGGGTAACCGATAAATCGGTGGAGCAATCATCTACAACCAACAATTCCCAATTTGAATAGCTTTGCGCCAAGACAGAATTTATGGCAAACGCTACATACTTTTCCGCATTATAAACAGGCATAATGACAGAAACAGTCTTATTCATAAAACAAACTGATTATTTACTACTAAACAAATAATGCTTTAATTTTCCAAAAGCTTTGATAGAACGTTTTAGGTCAGAAGGATTAGACAAGCCTACACGCAAGCGATGAAGAATATAGCTGATACGTAGATAATATCTTTTACGAGCCATATTACAAAATGCCACCATATCTTCAGCTGTGAGCTCCGGAGTGGAAAGTACCGTATTATGTGTGCCGTCCGGCAGACAGTATTTTGCATAATCTGTTTCTATATAATTGTTGCTCTTTGCCCACTGATAGGCTTCTGTACCCGGATAAGGTATTAAAGGGAAAAATTGTGCCGTATCCGTATTCAACCTCAGGGCCAGTTGTAGAGTTTCCTTCATAGTGTCTTTCGTCTCGCCCTCATTACCTACCATATAACAGGCATGAATCAATAAACCTGCCTTCTTGGCATTTGCCACATATTCATAGAACTGTTCTACTTTTGTTCCTTTCTTTATATTATCAAGAATCTGCTGGCTACCACTCTCAATCCCCGGTATAATCAAACGGCATCCTGCCTTTTTCATCGCTTTCATAGTCTCAAGGTCTAAATCGACACGAGCATTACACAACCATTTTAAACGTTTATTTAAACCTTTATCAATCAACAGACGACAAATATCCAGCACCCGTTTTTTATTTGCAGTAAATGTGTCATCTTCTATAACTACTTCCTTCACATCGGGAAAGTTCGCCGCAATATATTCAAACTCAGCAACTACATTTTCTGCAGAACGAGCTCTAAAGGCATGTCCATGCATCGTTTGCGGATAAACACAAAAATTACAACGAAAAGGACAACCACGTCCTGTAAAGATTTGAATGGATGGATAAGTAGCTGCCGCAAAAAAATAATTCTTTTCATCCAAATATTCTTTTATGAATTGAGAAGCAAAAGGCAGTTCATCCAAATTCTTCAACGGTGGCATTACAGACGTTCGAATATATTTTTCTTTTTCCCTTAAACACAACCCCCTCACACCTCGCACATCCTCACCTCTTTCAAGTGTATCAGCCAACTCTTTAATAATACAGTCATACTCGCCTATCGCTATCGCATCAATAGCCGACGAATAACCCAGCGTTTCTTCCGCACATGCAGAAGGATGTGTTCCAACTAAGATGACATACGATTTCGGATAAAGTTGCTTCAATCTTTCACCAAAAGCGACATCGCTTTTTATAGAAGGAGTACTTGTATCAAGCACAAACAAAGCCCGTTTATTGTCCTCACACTCTATTTTTTCTAATGACTCCATTTCATTAATTTGCTTAGCCGGAGCATCCAAAAAACGAATCGTATGACCGCCTTTCTTAGAATACAATGCTGCATAAATTAGCCACAAAGGATAATATAGCGCTCCACTTTTAGTTATTGCCGGACTACGTGATTCTCGTGAGAATTTTCCAAATTCAGCTTTGAAAGGTGGATTTATAAAATAAATTTCCATATAATTTTAATTAATCAAATATTTGTAAATCTATATTTCAACGAACGCCATATAAGATGAGGAAATACATATAAACGATAACGAATTTTGAATAATAAAGAGTTCGTGTTTTTCTTTCCTGCAAAAGTCACGGTATCTTGATGCCGTCTATAAAGCATTAATGCATCATTACAATACCCACATTTTAAATTAATTATAGCAACTAAATATATCCACAAGTCATGTAAAACAACTTTCTCCGGAAATGGTAAAAAGACATTCAATGCCTTTCGAGTAAAGACCAAACAGCATCCTAAGCAAGCACAACGATACAAATTGCTAAGAATACTTCGTTTCATAGGACAGCTTTCATCAAAAAAGGGATTTTTTATTATAGATAACCTTTCATCCACAAGTATGCAATTACTCATTACCAAATCATAATTTCCACTTACCAAAAAATCAACCATTGTTTCTATTTTATGTGGTAGCCACACGTCATCTTGATCTGCCAAAAAAATATAATCACCCGAAGCATGCATTAATGCATGCTCGAAATTGTGAGTACAGCCTTTTCGCCTTGAATTAAAATAAAATTTTATGCGACTATCATTATATGAATTTATTATATCGAAAGTCTCATCCGTGGAATGATCATCCGAAATTACCAACTCGTCATCCATCGACAATTGACATAATATGCTATCGATTTGCTCTTTTATAAATTTACTACCATTATAGGTAGCCATACATACAGATATCATCTTATAATATTAATTTACAATTCAAAACAGGACAATATTTATCATACAGCATTTAACAGAATTTTTATTTTCAAGTTGACATTCAAAGACAATGACTTCATACATAGCCCCTTATATCCAAATAAGAATTTAATCTTTTGAATAATGCTTATCCGATAGTGACACAAAACAGAGAATAAACAGAAATCATCATCAGACAATTGTTCGTGAAAAGAATGATAAAATTCTAATGCCATTTTTTCGACAGGTCTTTCTCTAATTTTTCCAACAAACAAACACTTATCTTTGAACCACTTTCTAAAAGTTCTTTTTTCTCCTACCACATTCTTTTCATGCTGACGATATAGAATATAAGAATTCACATCATAGTACAAATTTCCGATAAATATCGCACACAAGAGTATCCATTTATCATGCATCCCAACAAATGTTGAAGGTAGATTATTTAAAACCATTTTTTTCAGAGCACTATTAAATACCATAGTACAACCAGCCCCCCAACTATCTATTAAAGCAGAAGCCTTACTGAACTTTTTCAATCTTTTATTATGAAAAAAATACATAAATGACAAATGACTATTTACTACACTCAAATTAGAACAATATAAATTAGGGACATCAGTAGAGTATTGCTTTAATATCTGAACTGCCGTGAGTAATTTATCAGGAAGCCAAACATCATCCTGATCACAGAAAGCATAAAATTCTGCTTCCGGAGCATTTTCCAACAAATCAATAAAGCTCAATGCCGGTCCCTTATTTTCACCTGAATACCAATTTAGTAGCCCTCGAGATTGCCAATCATCCAATATTCCCGTTGTTCCATCTGTCGAACCGTCATCACGAACATAAATTTGAGTTTTTATTTCTTTTTGGTGAATCAAGGAAGTGAGTTGTTCTTCTAAATAAGACTCTCCATTATAAGTAGACAATAAAATGCAAACCATCATAAATTATTATCTTTCTAAACTATTTTGACACAAGGGATTATAAGCATAAGAATATACAACAAGCAGGGCAAGCATTCCAGTCGAATTAACTAATAGAGGATTGGTTCCGGCAATTAATAGATATAAAATATAGCCACCAATTATCGAATACGCATATTTTAGCCTAAGCCGATTTTTCCAAATAACAGAAACTGGATATAAATATATCATGATAATATATATAGCGCCGAATATTCCAAAATATCGTATAAGTTCAATAAAAGACCATTCAGTCAGCATAGTAGAGACTCCAAATCCTTCTGTATAGAACATCCCACCTACTCCCTGTCCCCAAAATAAGATGTCAAGATTTCTATCAAAAAGTTCCATATAAGACTTTAAATGCCCATATTTAATCTCATTAGAACTTTCATCCGTTTCTGCCAGCAATGAAAAAAGTAACATTCCGAAAAACATTGTTCCCAAAACAAAAAGCAGATATAAAATGAGCATTCCACCCTTTACTTTATAAAGTTTCGTTATGGCTGTCCCTATGAATATCAACAAGGCAGAAAGCATACTTGCCCGTGTACCGCTAAAAAATAATGCAGCAAATAATATTAAGGATATAGCTAAATTCTTCTTATTATTCTGTTTTTCAAACCAATATTTATAGCTATACACGCTACACGGAATTATAACGAGAGGAAGTGATCTATAAAATACGCCGGTAAATGTCATGCCTAAGAATTCTCTTCTAGACATCATTATAAAGTTATTATTATCACTAAGGAAATCATAAATTAATACCTCTATGTCTTCAAACCAAAACATTGTAAATGTTATCAGAATACATATAATGCCTATGCAGACCGAAGGAAATGTTACTTTACTTAATAGCTCTATCTTATCAATCCACAGTAATAATAAAAGAGGAGCAAAAGACTTAAACATTAATATTGTAAAATCATAATCATATTCATATCCTGCATATACACCTCTCATCAATGTTGCAACCAGTAAAGCATAGACCAGTAAGAAAACACATATTCTTCTTACAGATACAGCATTATATAAAGACATGCATAAAAAAATTATTGCTATATATACAAAATCTTTTATTCTAAAAATGACATTGGGAGGATCTACTATTAGAATAAAGCAAAATATAGATGTAAAAAACGCAAGTAATTTTTTCTTATTCAGATTCAAAAACATGAAGTATTTTTCTTAAAAAAATATACTATCCTACTAATTATAAATCGGGATTTCGACAGTTTATTATCGAATGCATCGTCAGCTACCCTATAATACCCAACATATCCTTTTATTATACGTTTTACAGAAAGCAGTTTACTGATATAAAATCGCCAGCCGATATTTACTTCATATGCTCCATATACATTCTTTCCATGTTGCCTATACAAAACTAAAGGCTCCTCTATATAACCGACTATACCATTATTTGCCAATATTCTTAATGCAATCCATGCATCATGCATAATAGCATGTTTACTTATAGGGTATACTAACTTTTTGGCTTCTTGATTAATAATCATAGTACAACCTGTGAATATATTACAATGCATAGCATACTCTTTTTTCGTAAGTAAATCCGGTCTCAGTTTCATATACTTCCAAAAAGAATTACTTATAACATCAAGGTTACTATCAACCACCACTAAATCAGAACAGACCAAAGCCGCCCTATGGGGTTGTTCTATATTACTAATCTTCTTTATAGACACTGCTACTTTAGTGGGCAACCATACATCATCATGATCACAAAACAGATAGTAATCAGCCGTAACATGCTCTAATAACCACAAAAAACTTCCCATTGAGCAACGATGCAATATAGGATCATCCAATAATACAAAGTTTGAATAACGGTCACAATATGACTTCACTATTTCTATAGTAAGATCAGAAGAACCGTCATCTCGTATGTATACAATAAAATCCTTATAAGACTGATTTAATAAAGAATCTAATTGTTCTTTTAAATATATCTGACTGTTATAGGTCGCCAATAGTATTGCAGCTTTCACAATAATGCGGAATTAATTCTAAAAAATACATTTAATGCAATTCTTGTCTAATTTCACCTAACTTTAATCTTATGCCGAAGCCATAGAAGGTCCATTAATAGAAATATAGCAATAGAATAAAACTTAAATGTTTTTCCAAATTCCAGAAAAAGCATCTTACGAGTATAAAGCATTTTTTTTGCATAACACCAATATGAAAAAGCCTGTTTAATTTCCATTAATAATTGCTTTTTTATTGTTATACCTGTTATACAAAGAGGTAAAGAAGCCGAGTATTTTTCTCTAAACAAAGAGGAATACTTCAAATAATCCCCACTGTAATCTCCCCGTGAAAAGTGTCGTATATCAATTGAGTAACAAACAAAATTTTGATACCCCTTTAACCATATCGCTGTTGAAATGTCCATATCATAGAAGTGGAAACCATCAAAGTTCTTTTCGTCAAACTCCGTTTCTTGCCAAACACTTTTTCTCATAAATAGAAAGAGACCATCAAGTGTTATCACAGAACCAAACTTTTTTTGCTCATAGCCTGTCCTTCTCCTTTCCCAACTAGTGCCATCTTCAGAAGGGAATATATAATTTTCTCTTCTACAATCTACAAACCATGAAATATGGTTTCTTGCTACATAAGCTCCACCTGCAAATCCAACAACTCCGCAATTAGAAGTACTTTGAATGAATGTTGTCAATATCTGTCCCCAATCATTCGTTTCTATGAGAATATCCTCATGAATAAAACATAGATATTCTCCCTTTGCCTTTCTGGCTCCCCAGTTATAAGCCTTACAAATTCCCCACTGCTGTATGCTATTATCTATAATAACGAACTCATGTGGATAAGAAATCGTTGAGTTTATATTATTTACTAAACAGTTATACTTATCTGCATTTATAGAGCAAACTATAATACTTATCATTATCTAAATCATTTTTTTAAGAAATTATGCAAAAGCATCCTACATTTACTTATCAGTAAAACACGAATTAATCGCTGTATAGGTATACGATCAAAAATATAATCAACACATAACTTTTGATACCAACACCATTCACCTCCAGATACTCCTCCTTCTTGATTTATCGATATGGGAAAATCAACCTTCATTATTTCATTTGAAGGAACTAAATTAAAAAACAAATAATCGGATACAATATAATGGGGAGTAACAATATAATCACCCAATCTATCATGAAGTTTTCTCTTATAAATAATTGATTGATGTAACAATATGCCTTTCTCATAAGATGCGCTTACTTTAATTTTTATTCCTTTTTCATAGACATAAAAATCTGAAAACAAAAAGGAATATTCATCTACAGAGCCAGTCGAAAAAATATTAGTCAATACATTTTTATCACAAAATATATCTCCCGCATTCATAAAATTAATCCACTCCCCCGTCGCCACCTTTATCCCCTTATTCATCGCATCATAAATCCCCTTGTCCGGTTCGCTCACCCAATACGCTATTTTGTCAGCATATTTCCGGATAATATCAACAGTACCATCAGTACTGCCACCGTCAATAATAATATATTCTATGTCATGATACGTCTGATTAAGAACAGATAGCATAGTTCTTTCAATTGTGTCCGCTGCATTGTAGCAAACGGTTACTACTGATATTTTCATTATTTATTTTTGATTGGAATGTAAAAAAAGTGCATAAAAGACACACCGATTACCCAACGGCAACCGGGAACTGTATTTTCAATAAAATGCTATTATGAATATTTCGATTAAGACAACAGGCTCAAATTTTCTCCTGATTTTTTAATTTCCCAATAAGTATCAAATGCTAAATAATCCAGCAGAATATCATACTCAAAACTGACATTCGTACCACTACACAGATGCCTGCCTATGCTGCGCACCATATCATAAACATTGTGTCCCCTGAAATGCAAAAACGCATTCTCCTCACTCAGTCCCAATACTGCATAAAAACTCTTTTCCTGCTCTATATCAAAACCGGTTTGGATTTCAAGCGGATTCGTAAAGGATTCCAACGAAGCACGAAGCCTTTGAATTGCAGCTGCTCCATTATCCGCTAAATCTCCGGTTTGGTACTGCAACGCAGACAATCCGTTTAATGTCTTTTGAGTGAATCCCGGCAACCCTTTCCTATCCATAAACAAATACAGCAACAAGGGTCTGTAGACAACCGAAGAATAAGACTTTAGAAAAATATTGAAATCAAAGAGTGAAGAACGTTCCGGTAACTTCCTGAGCAGGCTTTCTTGCAAACGTTCCGCCACACAATAATGATTCTCCCAAGAATATGTATAAGTCTGGCAAATATAATATCTGTAATCAATGCCGGATTCTTGTCTCAAATACCTATAATCGCTATCAATACATATAAAAAACAAAGATGACAGATGTTCTCTGAATTGCAAGCATTGCGTGCAACCACTTGTTTGAGCTCCGGCTTCATGACGACTGTAATAAATATAATTATACGTGCCGGGACGATATTTTTGCAACATCCTGTCCCAGTACCATTCATCATCTCTGTTTTCCAAATGAATACTGGCACGGCATCTTCTCAACAGAGCCTGACCTGCATAGTCTGTCGCAAGTTGTTTGTAATAGGCCGCTATTTGAGATGCCGTACGCATACCTTAATACAAATCCTCCATATAGGTTATTTTATCTCCCCAACCTTTAGCAAAGATACTGGGAGAATGGGTCGAAAGAATTATCTGGCAATTTTCATTCAGCCGTCGAAGTGCATCAAGCAACTGTTGCTGCCAACTAATATGTAATGATACTTCCGGTTCGTCCATCAACAAAATAGCTGGCTTTTTCTCCTGAAGAAAAACTTTCAATAAAATAAGCAACAACTGTTTCTCTCCGGACGACAACTGTTCAAGACTGATGACATCACTATCCAACTGAAAAACGAGTGCACTGTTATTTCCTTTGGATATAGCAATTTTTTTTCCCGTATCGGCAAACATATCATCAATAATTTCAAACAGTTCGTCAATATTTCGCTGTATGTTTGGAGCTTCCTGCGGATAGTCCAACATTTTCATACGATAGTTGAAGAAAGAAAGCCCTTCTTTATTTTGTATAACCACATTATTCAATTCCTGCATCAACGGACTGTCCGACTTACGTTTATCCGACACCGGAACGTCATAAGAGCGAAGATAAAAAACGGGATACACCTCATCTGACAAAGGAATACCGGAAAAATCGCCTATGTATTTTTTCAGTTCCCTGACATCATTTCTATAATATGCATCAATCATATTCAGCAAAGTAGTTTTGCCACTTCCATTGATGCCTACAAGAATATTTATATCCGGGCGTATATTTTGCCACAGAACGTCTTTTCTGCCCCAAAGACCTTCTATTTTCACTTCTTTTATGTATGATTTCCCAATCTCGCTGCTCATAGTCACAAATATCTACCACAAAGATACAGCTTATTTTGAAGCGTACAAATCTTTTTTATCATCTTTCGTTACTGTCCTTATCTCCTTCTTGTGACACCCTGTTACCACCCTTGCATAACTTTTCCTCGCGCGCGCAGGAGAGAGATTTTTTTTCCGAGTCTCAAACTCTCATTCCTCATGCGCGCGCATAAGGAAAAGTTGCTCAAGGATGGTGCCAAGGTGTCAAGGCATCAAGGCGCTACCTGTTGCAGTAATCCAGTTTGAGACGTTCGTACAACTCTTTCAGTACAATATGCAGGGTATCGGCATCTTCCCGAACGATAAGTTCGTCCAGATAGAAACAGATTACCGTATAGTACGGCAAGAGGTTCGGTACGGAGCCCCCTTTAAACTCGTATAAGTTTTGCTACTCATGCCGGTGCACTGACAAATGACACGATCCGTAAGGTGCTTGCCGCACACCGGAACCATTTCCTGCAACAGAGTCAGGAAATCTCCCAATTCAGCATTGGGAGCGGGATTTTGCTTCATTGTTTATCGTTTTAGAAACATTATTGAATATTCGTGCGTAACAGCTCGAACCAGTGAAGTTAATTACAGTTAAATATAGGCCTCTTGTTTTCCCTATGTGGAAAACAAGCTATTATAAAGTTCCGGTTATTATACCCACCTTTGCAGCCATTATTTAGAAGTTATACAAACAACAACGAACAATGGAAAATACTTTAGTCAGCCTTTTTAAAGGCTACGCGGATACCTGTCCGATAGAGGTTCCCCTGAAAACAGTCATCAACCTTCTCCGCGATAATCAGACAGTGCTTGAGCATACCGAGAAACATCGCTACTACCTGAAGCAAGAACAAGTCACCGCCGCTGCCCGCGAAAAGGCATCCTGTCCTTGCTTCGCCGTAAGCGTGCGCTTTGAAGGCGGAAAACAGAAAGCAAACATCAGCGAATGGACAGGGCTCTGCCCCGTAGACATCGACCATGTACCGCCCGAACGTATGGAATGCTGTCTGAAATTACTCAGAACCGACAAACACACCCTACTCCAGCACATTACTATCAGCGGACAAGGCATCCGCCTGCTTTGCCGATACACCGGACTGACCGATGACTGCGAAAAAAATCTTCGTCTCCACACCCGTATCTTCGCTGCCATTAACGAGTACTACACACGCCTCACCGGGCTCGAATGCGACCTGAAATGCAAAAACGCCACTCGCCTGAGCGGACTTGCACATGATGAGAACCTGTTTTTCAATCCCGACGCCGCCCCTTTCAGCCTACCCGCAGAAACACACCTGCATCCCGGCCGCACAACAGCGGACAACACCAAAAACCGCCGACGCCTGCAAAGGGTGATAGACACCGCCACCCGCCTGCTGGCTGATGAAGGCGTGGAATATACAGAACATCACCACAACGAATACATCATGCGAATGGGCTATCTGCTCAATGCCTACGGAGTGGCGCAGACCACAGCCACCGAATGGGCAAAAGAGCGTTTTGCCGACTATGACGGTGACGTATCAAGTATCTTCGCCTCCTGCTATCTCAACATCAAGGAACACGGCAGCCGCCCACTCCCCTCACGCCACCAGGCACAGGCCGACAATGAGCGACAGGAATTTATGGCATCCGTGGCAGACATCGAACAGTTTCTCAGCAATCAGGGCTCTTTTCGCAAGAACACCGTAACCGGCAAGTGCGAAGTGCTGCCTGCCGAAGGCGGTGAAGACTATGAGGAGCTCACCGACCGCTATGTCAACACCTTATGGTGCCGGATGTGCAAGGAACTGAAACCGGGACAATCCGCCCACATACGGGCAGTACTTGAATCGGAATTTGTCGATACGTTCAATCCCTTTGAACAGTATTTCGAGAATCTGCCACCCTGGGACGGGAGTACCGACCATATTGCACGGCTTGCCTCCCACGTGCACGTCCGTAACAACACCATCCCCTTTGCCTTTTACTTCAAGAAGTGGCTGGTGGGTATGGTTGCCTCCCTTTTCGATAAGGAAACGGTGAACCATGAAATATTGGTGCTGATTGGCCGCCAAGGCATTTACAAAACCACTTGGCTCAACAACCTGCTCGCACCCGAACTTCGCCGCTACTTCTACCTGAAATCCAACGCCCACCGCATTACTAAAGACGACCTCCTCACTCTTTCCGAATTTGCCCTTGTATGCTTGGAAGAGCTGGATGAAATGGAAACGCAGGAGGTAAACCAAATAAAAGCGCTCACCACCATGAAGGTAGTCAATGAGCGCGCTGCCTATGCACACTACAAGGAGCATCGCAATCACATCGCCAGTTTCTGCGGAACCAGCAACAACACCCACTTCCTTGTAGACCCCACCGGAAACCGTCGTTGGCTGCCCTTCGAGGTGGAAAACATTGACAGTCCCTACGACTTTCCCGTAGACTATGCCGGTATTTATTCACAAGCATACGCCCTGCTGAAAAATGATTTCCACTACTGGCTGGAGGACAAGGAGATTGAAGCCCTCAGCCTGCACAACAGGCATTTCGAAGTACCCTGCCTGGAACGAGAACTTATATTGACTCATTACCGCCGCCCCATGCCGGGCGAGAAATGTATGTTCATCACCAACTCACAGATACTTTGCCGCATCAACTCCGGTATCCGCCAAAAACTGAGTCCTGTAAAAATAGGCATGGTGCTAAAACAAGAAGGTTTCGAACCCATACGCACCGGTGGCAAGCGGGGATACCGCATGGTGGAACTTACGGGAGACGAAATTCAGGCTAACTCGTATGCTATGGGGCGATATACGGAGCATCTCTAAAGTGCCACTCTGCATCTCTAAAGTGCTATTCTGTGAATCTAAAGTGCCACTTTATTCAGCTTTCAACTCTCAACTCCCCTTCCGGTTCTCCCAACGCATCAACAATGAGCCGTACTTGTGCCGGTGTATATGTCCGCACCTTATCCGAAGGAACCAACGCATGAAGCTCGCTCCGCAGTGTGGGATGAAAATCTATCCATTGATTCAGTTTGCGGAAAGCGGCTTGCGGGCAAAGACCCGGGCAATAAATCTGGGCCAGTTCCGTCCGCCCGTATGTACGTATCTTAAAAATATCCATATCTCTTGAATTCGTTAGTTCTTATTGAGCAAAGATACGGAAATATCTCCACATCAAAGCTACTCTTTCCGTATATAACGAACCCTAACGGACGCTAACGGACTGAAAGTGACAAACCCGCTTGTACATGGTTGTATCTTCGCATCGTGATCACAAAGAGATAGTAAACCGAATTTTAAGAACTCAAAAAAACAAGAACAATGATTCGTTACAAAAAGTATCAGATGACGGGCGAAAAAAGCCCGCTGAAAGGGCTTTGGTATGCCCGCCCCGTAATCGAGGAAACCTTCAACGCCGAAGCGCTTGCCAAGCACATGGCAAACCATAACACACCCTATTCCGCCGGTGTCATCAAAGGGGTGCTTGCCGACATGATTTCCTGTATCAAGGAGCTCATTCTAGACGGCAAGAATGTCAAACTGGACGACCTCGCCATATTCTCCGTAGGCATCGTCAGCAAGAAAGGTGCAACTTCAGCCGCCGCCTTCACCCTTGCCGACAACGTAAAAGGACTGAAGCTCAGGGCACGTGCCACCGGAGAATTGAGCAACGCCCAAATCAACTTGGAGGGCCAACTGAAGGAGGCTTCCAAATATGCCGTGGAAAGCGGGAGCTCCAACGGTGGAAACGGAGATAATATCCCCGACGGTGGAGACGATAATAATCCGCTGGGATGAGAATAGCAACCATTAATCATTAATCACCAATCACCAAATACAATGAGTACAAAATCAAAATCAGTATGGGGCATTATCCTCAAATCCATCGTAGCGATAGCCACTGCATTGGCGGGAGTATTCGGTCTTAGTTCCTGCATAGGCCGATGAGAATCATC
The DNA here is from genome assembly GCF_003472565.1 of Bacteroides sp. AM10-21B. Lineage (NCBI taxonomy): Bacteria > Pseudomonadati > Bacteroidota > Bacteroidia > Bacteroidales > Bacteroidaceae > Bacteroides > Bacteroides sp. AM10-21B. Next base: position 212,748 of record NZ_QRME01000001.1, read on the forward strand.
ACGCTTATCATCATTCACTGCTCGGCCACGCCTCAGGGCGTGAGCCTGAGTTTTGAAGACTGTCGTATGGATCATATCCGTCATCGCGGCTTTAGCGACATCGGTTATCACTTCTACGTGACGCGCGACGGAGAAATTCATCGCGGCCGTCCGCCGGAGAAAATCGGAGCACATTGCCGAGGGCACAATCGTCATTCCATAGGCATCTGCTACGAGGGCGGTTTGGATACCAACCGGAAGCCGGACGACACCCGCACACTACCGCAGAAAGCCTCACTGGTAGCTCTGCTGCGCGAACTGAAACGAATCTTCCCGAAAGCGTTGGTGGTGGGACATCATGATTTGAATCCCATGAAAGAGTGCCCCTGCTTTAAGGCAGTAGCGGAATATAGGGGGCTTTAAGGTAAAGGAGAAAAGGTGGAAAAAAGAACAGCCACCTTTTCCACTTCAGGAGCAAACACTACTTTCATCACTTAAATAGAGTTTGTATACGGCAAATATACAGCTATTCTTGCAATAATCTATTTGTGCCCTGCATTTATTTCACAATCCCCTTCTCCAAATACTCCGCAAGGTTCGTACGGATATGTCCTGCAACACGTTCTACAGCCACCTTTTCCATATCATGTTTCATCATGATACTTACCAGTTCTTCAAATGAAGTTTTCATCGGATTCCAACCCAGTTCCTTACGGGCTTTTGCGGGATCTCCCCAAAGGTTCACCACATCTGTAGGACGGTAAAAATCTTCCGAGACCTCTATCAGTACGCGTCCCGTAGCTTTGTCGATGCCTTTTTCTTCAAGTCCTTCGCCCCGGAACTCCAACTCGATGCCTGCATAACGGAAAGCCAGTTGACAAAACTCACGGACGGAATGTTGTTCGCCTGTGGCTATCACGAAGTCCTCCGGAGTCTTGTTCTGCAGGATGAGCCACATACACTCCACATAATCCTTGGCATACCCCCAGTCTCGCAACGAGGACAAATTGCCTAAATACAACTTATCCTGCTTGCCTTGCGCAATACGTGCGGCAGCCAATGTTATCTTACGGGTAACGAAAGTTTCCCCTCTACGCTCGCTCTCATGATTGAAAAGAATACCCGAACAACAGAACATATTATAAGCCTCACGATACTCCTTCACAATCCAATAACCGTAAAGTTTTGCCACCGCGTACGGGCTATAAGGATGAAAAGGCGTATGCTCGTTTTGCGGAACTTCCTCCACCTTGCCGTAGAGTTCCGAAGTGGAAGCCTGATATACCTTACAAGTTTCCGCCAGTCCGCTCTGACGAACAGCTTCCAGTACACGCAATACACCTGTGGCATCCACATCCGCCGTAAATTCCGGTGCATCAAAGCTGACCTGCACATGACTTTGTGCCGCCAGATTATAGACTTCCGTTGGGCGTATCTTGCCGATAATCTGCATGATACTCATGGAGTCACCCAAATCGGCATAGTGCAAGTGAAAATCCGGAGTACCTTCAAGATGCGCGATGCGTTCACGGTAATCTACTGAAGAACGACGGATAGTTCCATGTACTTCATATCCTTTTTCAAGAAGAAATTCGGCAAGGAAAGAGCCGTCCTGACCGGTGATGCCGGTGATGAGTGCGATATGTTTCATAATAAATTCAATTTCAATTCAATTTTATTTTCCAATACTCTATAATATCACTAATACTATTTTTCAAACAATAATGAGGATGCCAATCCGTATCATTGCATAGTTTTGAATTATCTCCAACTATCAACATATTATCATTAGGTCTGACTAAGGCATCGTCAACAGAAGGTATTACGCGTATATCCAATGCCTCTGAGATAAACATTATAATCTCTGATAAACGAACGGCACACCCGCTACATACATTATAAATTTCCCCTTTTTTCCCTTTATGCAGAAGTTTGTAATAAGCACTCACTACATCCCGAACATCCAAAAAATCACGAATAATATCAATATTACCAACCGGTAGTTGCAGTTCTTTCATCCCGCTCATCTTGGCCTCCAATATTCTTCGGACAAAAGACGATACAACAAAAACATCACTTTGCCCCGGACCGATATGATTAAACGAACGAGTCATCACAATATCCTGATTATAAGATTTTGCATACAATGAGGACAGCATTTCTTGGGAAACCCGAGCCACGGCATAAGGAGACAAAGGATTAAGACCAGCCGTTTCTTTCAGAGGAATATCTGCCTCATTAACATTACCATATTCCTCTGACGAACCAATAGAAAGGATGCGAGTCTTCAATGAATATTCACGAACAACTTCCACCAGATTAAGAAAAATATTCACATTATTCTGAAAACTCAATATCGGATTTTTCCAACTGAAAGCCACACTACTATACGATGCCAAATGCAAAACATATTCCGGCTGAAACTGAAATAAAATCTTTTCAATCTCTTTTTGCTGCAACAAATCAATACACGCATAATGAAAATCTATATACTTGAATCCATTATACATACATGCCGGCTGAATATCAATGCCCAACACTTGGGCACGAATATGGTTATCTTCTAAATAATCCAGAAAATGTTTGGCAACAAAACCATTTAAACCCGTAATTAGTATTTTTTCCATACTTATTATACTATGCTTTTATAGATAGCCGCAGTTTCCTTTCCCATTCTCTCCCATGAATATTGCTTCAGCACGTTATATCCATTAGCTATCTGGTGTTCCCGATAAGACCCATCAGACAAAAGCATGGATATTGAATGTACCATTGAATCGATGTCATAAGGGTCAAAATAGCATCCTCCTGACTGTGCCACTTCGGGAAAACAACTCGCATTACTTAAAGCGATGGGACATCCTGCAGCAAACGCTTCCAAAACAGGAATTCCAAACCCTTCGTACACAGACGGAAACACAAAACATTCTGCTTTAAGGTACAAATAAGTCAGTTGCGCATCTGAAACAAACAAATGAAGGACTTTCTTTGACAAATGTAATGAAGCTATTTTTTTTTGTTCTTCTGTTGTAAACTTCCCTCCCGTACAAACCAAGAACAAATCCGGACATTGTTCAGCCAACACAGCAAAAGCTTTTAAGAATGTATCAAAATTCTTATAACCATAACGTCCACCGACATACAACAAAAAGCTGGAAGGCAAGCCATTCACTTCCTCAGCCTTATTTACATTAGTACTCTGCCCCAAATACACAACATCTATTTTCTGTTCATCCATCCCATACAATTCAATCAAATCTTGTTTGGTCTGATTGCTAATAGCTATCACCTTAGCGGCATTCTGTACCGTTTTTTTCTTAAATTCCGCTGTTCTATCATTAGGAAATAAGTCCGGATATTTCTCGTGAATCATATCATAAACTGTAAGAACATAAGGCTTTCTGATTTGCTGCAGAAAATAAGGATTATAATAGGTGGGATGAAAGACATCGTAATCTGACAACTGCAAAAGACGAACTGTATTTAGTTTGTTTACAAACGAATACATCCGATTTTTTCCTTTAAAGTCATTGAAGGAATGCTTCCCTTGCATATCCTGCAAATAGATATTATCAGTCAATACCGCAGATTGTTTTGTTACAAATTCAGCCGGCAAATTACACATCAGCTCCACAAAATAGCGTGATATTCCACCTATCTTTTGAGTGGAGAATATTTGATGATCATACAAAATATTCATTCTACAAACTTATTTAGATATTTGAAATTATTATTTTTTAATTATCAATTCACCAACCATTATTTAAACCAAATACCGGTAGCCTTACAATTTATTATTTTCCAATACTGGATTGGAGCCCAAACAGCACTCGGTAATAAACACACGCAAAGAGCTAACAAAATCCCTGCTATCTCCCAAACAGAACCAAAATAAAATGCCAGTGGAAAAAAGATGACCCCTGAAATTATTGAAGAATATAGTTGAAGTCTTACTTTACCTACGCCGTTTATGAAATAAGCAAATATGTTATTCCAATTTGCGATACTGACATAAAAGCCGCAAAGTACAGACAATACAAACGGAATATGTATATCTTCTCCAATCCACACCTTGTAAACATTAGTAGACATCAACACCATAATCATTGTCAAGACAATTCCACCAAGCCATATCAAAACTAATTTCTTCATAGCTTTACGAATCCATATCAAATCTTTATTAACATAAGCATCCGTTATAGCGGACCAAATCGGGTTGATTATGATTGTAAAACCTGTATTAACCAATGAAAAATATTTAAATGCTATATTATATGGGGTAACGGATTCAGGACCGAACATTTGGCTAATTACAAGATTGGAAGTCATAAATAAAATCAAACAAGCCATTTGAATAATAAAAAACTGAATTCCCAAAGACATCAGTTCCCTAAGATAACCAAACCTCACCCAATACACAGACGGGCTAATCTCTTTCAATTTCCAAAAAGTTACAGGATATGCCAATAGAAAAATCAGTACAGGAGCTGCGGAGTAGATAATTGCTACCTTTTCCAACGATCCTTCCGTAAAAATAGTACAAAGATAAATTAATACTAAAGATACAATATTCGCCATTAAAGACAACAAGTCATTTATGGCAGGTTGTTGATATGCCATATAAATATTGCCTATAAGCCTTAATACAAAACTGGCACAGAAAAAAGTAAAAACTATAATTACTATATAACTGAGATTTTGTACTTTTTGTGCATCAACATTGAGTATTAATTCCCAATTCATCCAAGATTGCACCAATATGAATAATAAATAGATAGTGGTAACCAATATCAATAACGAAAAGAAGGAAGTACTCACATAAATTTTCGCTAATTTTAAGTCATTCAAAGCCAAGGCTTCCGTTAACTTATTGCGAAGTCCGTTACCTAACCCTATATCAAATATATATACCCATGTTAAAACAGAGCTAAGAGTTAACCAGATACCATATTCATAAGGATTTAAATAAGATAAAGTCATGGGAACTAATATCAACGATATTAAAATTGAACCTCCTTTAAATATCATTGATGCTATTACATTTTTAATAGCCTTTGCACTTCTTGCTTTCAAAGTAAAAATATTGTTTCAAATCAAATAACGACTCTAATTTTATATCAAAAACAATTTAGAACTTTTTTCCGAACGCAATATTCATAAACGTCATGAAAAGTATCTTGAAGTCAAATCCCCAAGAACGATGCTCCAAATAGAACAAGTCATAGCGAAGACGACGAAGCATTTTCTCCAACGTATCGGTATAGCCATTATAGAGCGTGGCATATGAAGTAACTCCCGGACGAATCTGGAATAAATAGCGATAACGGGAATCCTCCTTCATGATTTGGTCTATAAAATACTGGCGTTCGGGGCGAGGACCGATGAAGGCCATATCACCGCAAAACACATTCCAAAGCTGGGGAAGCTCATCCAGATGATGGTCACGAAGAAACTTACCGGTTTTGGTCATGCGAGAATCCCCTTCACCCGCATAAAGGGCAGGGCCATGCTTCTCCGCATCCAGCTTCATGCTACGAAACTTATAGATGTAAAAGGGACGGCCGAATCTGCCGATACGTTCCTGCTTGAATATTGCGGGACCGCCGTCCTCACGCTTCACAGCTATATAACAGATTAAAAATAAAGGAGAAAAAACAATGAGCGCGCCAAGTGCCAGAAGACAGTCACCGATACGCTTTACATTACGTTCAAAGGCGTTCATACCGTCGGGTATGAAATGATCGTCTTTTTCAATTGGATCCATAGAATTATAATAGTCTTAGTTTAGTTTCATGTTCACGCTATTCCATCACTTCGTAAGGATAAGGATTCTCCTCTATGTTCCGGAGTTCCTCGATTATCTCGGCTTGCTCCAAAGACAGGGAATTCCTATCCCAACCTGCTATTATCTTATGGGCCTCACGAAGCATAGCATCCTCATAGACCTCTCCGTAGCAATAAGTAAGCAAACGGACTTTCAGCAAGGAAGCGGGGAGTTGTTCGAGCACTTCACAGGAACGGTCTAACACCGACTGTTTTTTCTGTTCCTTATCCCCATAGTCGTAAATCGTTGCGTTGTAGCCCAACAGGAGCGCCAGACAAAGATTGGCTTCCTCCTCGGGAAGGGTACTGCGGAGAGGAAAAAGAGAATCGCACTGCACAAGGACGTCCTTATTCAGCCGGCAAAAGGTGTCTGAATAGAGCGGTTCACCGTCTACACCAAGATACATCAGCTCGTGAGCAACACGCTGAAGCTCAAGAGCACGAGAAGTCAAATCATTCATGCGGAGTTTATGATATTTATTGGATTATCTTCAGATAGGATTTGGGAACCTTGACGCTGGCGGTCAAGATGTCCTTGATACGGATTACGACATACGTTTTATTGGACTCGACGGCTACTTCGCCCTCAACACCGCTGAGGTCACCCTTGACAACCCGCACCCGGTCACCTACCACAAGGGATGCGTTGTCGAAACTGACACCGGCCGGATTCAAGTCCATTACGAACATAAAGTCCGACATCTGCTTGTCGGGAACGATAAGCATGGAACGGGTGAAAAGGTCTTTCATATAAAAAAGGCGGACACCATAGACATTGGAAAGGTCGCAGGCTGTCTGCTTGGTAGTATGGATAAAGACCAAATTACGGATTACAGGAACTTCACTGCGCTTGCGACGGTACTTCAACTGGGAAACCACAATACGGGTGGGAAGGTAGTAATCCACATCCAAATGCTCCTCAGACTTCAATTTGGCAAGGGATTTACATACTGCAAATTCCTGTTTGTCACGCGTACGGGCAGCAAACCAATATTTCTGTGTGTCAACCACTTAAGAATAATGTAATAAAGAGAAATCCTTCGGGTTCGGGTACGCTTCGCGGTTTGAACGAGACATCTGTTCTCGGTCAAACCGTATATGTTAGTTTAGCGTCTATAAAGTATTGCAAACGAATGAATTAAAAGCAAAAAGTGTTTTTTAAACGTTCGTTTAAAAAACGTCAATATTTCAGAATAGAGAACTATTGAAATACAGAAAAACAGATAGAAACTTCAAATAATATATAAAAAAATAATTAACTGAGGTACAAATACTTAAACCCTATATTTCAATAACAGAGATAATATTTTTATTAAACACTTTGTTCATTTCAAAAATACCTCTTATCTTTGCGAACATTAAACGAACGTTTAAAAAACACTTTCTACATCCTTCAAACTCTTCTAAAAACAAACTATTACACATTTATTTTCCAATTATACTTTAATATAATTATACATGGAATTCCAACAATCTTTAAGTTGGAAAATTCAGAAAAAATTTCAAAAACAGTCATTATCCTGATTGTTAATCAAATTTCCTACCATTTACTTGCAGATGACTAAAAAATTTACGAATATTGCATATGAGTTTGGGGTTATAGTATTTGTAAAAATCAACGTTTTAGCTTTATTATTTCGCCAACATAATGTGTAACTAAAAACCGACAAAATGAAAGGACGTATTATGACTATCTGTTTCCTGCTGACAGGAGGACTGTTGGCAGGTTGTTCCTCTACCCCCAAAGTGCCCAAAGGTGAATTTCTTATGCAAGGAGAGCTGGCGAATGTACCGGACAGTACGGTAATTCGGCTATTGAAAGAAAACGGAAATCTACTCACAACCATCCAACAAGATACAGTAATCAACGGAAAATTCTCTTTCCAAGATACTATCAGCGGTGTAACCCCTAAAAAATTACTCTTACTATCCAATGATAAAGGATTCCCCGGCATGTGGCTGAATGTATGGATACAATCCGGAAAATACGTCCACATAACAGGAAATGACCGTCTCCTTCCTTTATGGAACGTCAGCAGTGACATAGCCCAACAAAAAGCATCCAATGATTTTATGGCTTTATGCCCCTCAGAAAGAAAACGCATTATGCAATGGATGGCTCAGGAATATGACCTGTTTCGGCTTGAAAAAGAACAAGGTCTTGACTGGAAAAAGATAGATTCCTTGCGTACATTGCGCAATCCATTGGACAGCCTTGTCTACATGGCCGAACTGAACTACATGAAAACAGCTCCGGTTACGCCTGTATGGCTGGACAAATATCAACTCTTTTGCTCATTTTTGCAATACAATCAGAAATTTGGCAATCAAGACTTAATCCGTTCACTCTACACACGCATGTCCGAAGCCGACAAGCAGACCGAAACAGGACAGCTTATTACTGCTTATTTAAATCTGCCGGAAAAGGTGAACGTGGGTGATGAAATGGTAGATGGTGATTTATACGATTTGGATGGAAATGTCCGCCACTTGACCGAGTTCAAAGGCAAATATATTTTATTGGATTTCTGGAGTCAGGGATGCGGTCCATGTGTACAATCGCTTTCCGAAATGGAAGAAATCACCGAAATGTATAAAGGCAGGATGGAAGTGGTAAGCATCAGTCAAGATCCCAAAGACGCATGGAAAAAGTTTATAGCCGAAAAACAGTTGAAAGGTAACCAATGGAATGAACTCCGCAAAGGAAGCACCAAACTCGGAGCCAGCTATCAAGTAAAAGGCATCCCTCACTATGTAATGATTTCGCCTGAAGGAAAGGTGCAACAGATATGGGCAGGCTACGGTAAAGGTTCTCTGAAAGCAAAAATGAAAGAACTGATAAAGTGAGAACGCTTCAGGCTCCACCCATAAAATTATTACAAGGTCACAAATATAAATATCCTCGGAAGAAGTCTGAACATCTTCCAAGGATATTTACATTTACGAACCGCCTTTATACCAATAGGCAGTTGAGAGTTATTTCTCTTTCAAGATATCGCGAATCTCAGTCAGCAATACTTCTTCCTTGCTTGGTGCAGGGGGAGCGGGCGGAGTGGCAGGCGCTTCTGTTTTTTTCTTCTCCGTCAATTTGGTTATCAGTTTAATAAACATAAAGATAGAGAAAGCGATAATGAGGAAGTCGAAAGTAGCTTGCAGGAAATTACCGTAATTCAACGTTACGGCGGCAATTTCCTTACCGTCCACCACTTCGGCAGGCTTCATCACCCACTTTAAGTCGGTAAAATTTACGCCACCTATCAACAAGCCCAAAGGCGGCATAATCACATCGGCCACAACAGAAGATACAATCTTGCCAAACGCACCACCGATGATGACACCGACAGCCATATCTACCACGTTACCTTTCATGGCAAAAGCCTTAAATTCCTGTAAAAATGAACTTTTTCCCATCTTTTCAATTATTTAATTATGAATTTAAGTACGAATATAAAAACATTTTCTTACTTTTGCACCGCAATTCATAAAAGAAATGCAGAAAAAGTTTGAAAGTTTAATTTTAAACATTATAAAACCCTTAAAAGTTTAAACAAAATGATTAAAGTAGGTATTAATGGATTCGGACGTATCGGACGTTTCGTATTCCGCGCTGCAATGAAGAGAAACGATATTCAAATCGTAGGTATCAACGACCTTTGCCCGGTAGATTACTTGGCTTATATGCTGAAGTATGACACAATGCACGGTCAATTCGACGGTACTATCGAAGCTGATGTTGAAAACAGCAAGCTGATTGTTAACGGTCAAGCTATCCGTATCACTGCTGAAAGAAACCCGGCTGACTTGAAATGGAACGAAGTTGGTGCTGAATACGTAGTTGAATCTACAGGTTTGTTCTTGAGCAAAGACAAAGCTCAGGCTCACATCGAAGCCGGTGCAAAATACGTTGTAATGTCTGCTCCTTCTAAGGATGACACTCCGATGTTCGTTTGCGGTGTTAACGAGAAGACTTACGTTAAGGGTACTCAATTCGTATCTAACGCTTCTTGTACTACTAACTGCTTGGCTCCTATCGCTAAAGTATTGAACGACAAATGGGGTATCACTGACGGTTTGATGACTACTGTTCACTCTACAACTGCTACTCAGAAAACAGTTGACGGTCCTTCTATGAAAGACTGGAGAGGTGGTCGTGCTGCTGCAGGTAACATCATCCCTTCTTCTACAGGTGCTGCTAAGGCCGTAGGTAAAGTTATCCCGGCTTTGAACGGTAAACTGACCGGTATGTCTATGCGTGTTCCGACTTTGGACGTTTCTGTAGTTGACTTGACTGTTAACTTGGCTAAACCGGCTACTTACGCTGAAATCTGCGCTGCCATGAAGGAAGCTGCTGAAGGCGAATTGAAGGGTGTTCTGGGTTACACTGAAGATGCAGTTGTTTCTTCTGACTTCTTGGGTGATACTCGTACTTCTATCTTCGATGCTAAGGCCGGTATCGCTTTGACTGACACTTTCGTAAAAGTTGTATCTTGGTACGACAACGAAATCGGTTATTCTAACAAGGTTCTTGACCTGATTGCTCACATGGCATCTGTTAACTGCTAATATACAGTTAGAAAATAATAAAAAATAGGCGGCTTCTTTTATGAAGTCGCCTATTTTTTTTGCACATTTGCAGTTCAATTATTTTTTCTAACAAATCAGTTATGACAAGATTCAAACTTACGCTAATATTACTTTGCTTTATGACTATGATACAAGCCTCAAACCCTTTCTTTGAAAAGTATGCCACGCCGCACGGAACTGTTCCTTTCAACCTGATAAAGACCGAACATTATGCGCCTGCCATCCACGAAGGCATCCGCCGACAAAATGCAGAGATAGACGCCATCATCAATAACCCCGATGCGCCTACATTTGAGAACACGATAGTACCCTACGAAAAATCCGGAGAGCTGCTGCATCGTGTCAACACGGTGTTCGGCAATCTGCTCAGTGCCGAAACCGGTGATGAGCTGCAGGAACTGGCACGTGAAATCATGCCGCTGATGAGCGAACATGAGAACAACATCAGTCTCAACGAAAAACTATTTGCACGCATCAAAGCCGTATATGAGCTGACGGACAAATCCGGACTTACTCCCGAACAATCCAAATTGCTGGAAGATATTTATAACGGTTTTGTCCGTAACGGGGCAAATCTGCAAGGAGACTCCAAAGAGCAATATCGCAACTTAAGCAAGGAGCTAAGCCTGCTTACTTTGCAATTCAGTGAAAACGCCCTGAAAGAGACGAACGACTACCGACTGGTGCTGACAGACAAGTCGCAACTTTCCGGTCTGCCCGAAAGCGCCATTGACGCCGCCGCAGAAGCCGCACAGGAAAAAGGCGTAGAGGGCTGGGTATTTACCTTGCACGCACCAAGCTACAGCCCTTTTATGACGTATGCCGACAATCGTGACCTGCGCCGCGAACTCTACATGGCATATAATACAAAATGCACGCACGATAATGCCTGCAACAATCTGGAAATCGTAAAGAAAATCGCCAATACCCATATGGCAATAGCCCAACTGCTGGGCTACGACAACTTTGCCGAATACAACCTGAAGGAACGAATGGCGCAAAACAGCGATGCCGTGTACAAGCTGCTGAACCAACTGCTGGAAGCCTATACGCCCGCTGCACAAAAAGAGTATGCCGAAGTACAGGCATTAGCACGCAGTGAAAAAGGAAACGACTTTATCCTTATGCCGTGGGACTGGAGTTATTATTCTCAAAAGCTGAAAGACCGGAAGTTCAGTATCAACGATGAGATGCTCCGCCCCTACTTTGAACTGAGCAAAGTGAAAGAAGGTGTTTTCGGACTGGCAAGCAAGCTGTATGGCATCACATTCAAGAGAAATACGGACATCCCCGTCTATCACAAAGACGTGGAAGCTTACGAGGTGTTCGACAAAGACGGTACATACCTTGCCGTACTCTATACCGACTTCCACCCCAGAGCCGGAAAACGTTCGGGAGCATGGATGACGAGCTACAAAGGACAGTGGATAGACGAGAAAAGCGATGAGAACAGTCGCCCGCACGTGTCTATCGTAATGAACTTCACCAAGCCTACGCAAAACAAACCTGCCTTGCTGACTTTTGACGAATTGGAAACTTTTCTGCATGAGTTCGGCCACAGCCTGCACGGAATATTCGCCAACTCCGCCTACGAAAGTCTGAGCGGCACAAACGTTTATTGGGACTTCGTGGAACTGCCTTCCCAGTTCATGGAAAACTTCGCCATTGAGAAAGAATTCCTGCATACCTTTGCCCGTCACTATCAGACCGGTGAGCTCATCCCCGACGAACTGGTGCAACGCATTGTGGACTCTTCGAACTTCAACGCCGCCTATGCCTGCCTGCGCCAAGTAAGTTTCGGGTTGCTGGATATGGCATGGTACACACGCAATACCCCGTTTGAAGGAGACGTCAAAGCCTATGAGAAACAGGCTTGGGAGAAAGCGCAGATTCTGCCTGTTGTGGAGGAGACTTGCATGAGTACCCAGTTCTCGCATATCTTTGCCGGCGGATATTCTGCCGGATATTACAGCTATAAATGGGCGGAAGTACTGGATGCGGATGCCTTCTCCCTGTTTAAACAACGCGGCATTTTCAACCCGGATGTAGCCGACTCTTTCCGCAAAAATATCCTGTCGAAAGGTGGTACGGAACATCCGATGACGCTCTATAAGCGTTTTCGCGGACAAGAGCCTACCATAGATGCACTATTAATCAGAAACGGAATCAAGAAATGAAAGAAAAAATAAATATAAAAGTAATCGGCTGCTGCCTGATGATAATGACCATGTTTCTTGGCTTCAGCGCTTGCAACAACGAAGACGACGTAATGGAAATCTTCAACAACAAGACCTGGAAATTAGCCCGCATAGCCACCGAAAAAGGGAAAGAACAATTTTATCAGGGCTTGTGGAACAACGAAACAGAAGAGAAAGCCAGCCGTGAACTGCTCAAAGTAGAGGGAAACTTCACCTTAAACTTCAACTGCGCCGACGTGAACGGAGAAATATCCGGTACAGTCAACGCACATGCCGTAAAATCGAACATCAGCGATGCCACGCTGAGAATAGACGGCAAAGAACATAGCATAAAGATTGGCGGGAAAGTTATCGGTACGGAAAGCGATAAACTGGCAAAGGTATTCAACAATGGTGTGCTGAACGTATTCAAGTACGAAGGGGATATACATAATCTGACCCTCTACTTTAAAGACGGAAATACAACGAAAGTAATGGGATTTACAGCCCGCTAAATACAACTAAAGATATGGACGAGACTACGAAAAACAAACAAGAAGCGCTGGACAAGCGTTATATACGTATGGCAAGTATATGGGCGGAAAACTCCTACTGCCAACGCAGACAGGTAGGTGCACTCATCGTTAAGGACAAAATGATTATTTCTGACGGATATAACGGTACGCCTTCCGGCTTTGAGAATGTATGCGAAGATGAAAACAACGTCACCAAGCCGTATGTACTCCATGCCGAAGCCAATGCCATTACCAAGATAGCACGTTCCAACAACAGTAGCAACGGCGCCACAATGTACGTCACAGCTTCTCCCTGCATAGAATGCGCCAAACTCATCATTCAGGCAGGTATCAAACGTGTTGTATACTCCGAGAAATATCGTCTGGAAGACGGCATCGAATTGCTGAAACGCGCAGGCATTGAGGTGGTATTTGTTTCAGTTGAAAGTTAAGAGTTAAAAGTTGAAAGTTGAAACTCCGTGCGCAGCCAAATAGTAAATAGTAAATTGTAAAATAGTACATATCATTATGGGTACAAAGAACTCCTCCCGATTTACACCGCTTATCATCGCAATCAGCGTAGTAGCGGGTATCCTTATCGGAACGTTTTATGCCAAACATTTCGCAGGAAACCGTTTGGGTATTATCAACGGCTCGTCCAACAAGCTGAATGCCTTGCTGCGAGTGGTAGACGACCAGTATGTGGACAGCGTCAACATGACTGATTTGGTAGAAAAAGCCATGCCGCAGATATTGGCAGAGCTCGACCCCCATTCCACCTACATTCCCGCCCAGAAACTGGAAGAAGTCAACTCCGAACTGGAAGGCAGCTTCAGCGGTATAGGTATCCAGTTTACCATACAGGAAGATACCATACACGTAAACAGCGTGATACAGGGCGGTCCTTCCGAAAAGGTAGGGCTTATGGCAGGCGACCGCATCGTCATGGTGAACGACAGCCTGTTCGCAGGCAAAGGACTGACTAACGAAAAAGCCATGCGCAACCTGAAAGGGCCTAAAGGCACCCAAGTGAAGCTGGGAGTAAAGCGCGCCACCGAAAAAGAACTGCTGGACTTCACCATTACGCGTGGAGATATTCCCCAAAATACGATTGACGCCGCTTATATGCTGAACGATGATTTCGGCTACATACAAGTCAGCAAGTTCGGGCGTACTTCACACGTGGAACTACTGAATGCCATCGCCCAACTGAGCCACCAGAAATGCAAAGGTTTCATCATCGACCTGCGCGGCAATACCGGCGGTTACATGGAAGCCGCCACACGTATGGTAAACGAATTCCTCCCGGAAGGAAAACTCATTGTATATACACAGGGACGTAAATATCCGCGTATGGAAGAATATGCCAACGGTACGGGCAGCTGCCAAAAGATACCGCTCGTGGTATTGGTGGACGAAGGCTCCGCCTCTGCCAGCGAAATTTTTGCAGGCGCCATACAGGATAATGACCGGGGAACTATCGTAGGACGCCGCTCCTTTGGCAAGGGATTGGTACAACAACCCATTGATTTCAGTGACGGTTCCGCCATTCGTCTCACCATCGCCCGCTACTACACCCCATCAGGACGCTGCATCCAGCGCCCCTACGAAAGCGGCAAGGACTCCAAATACGAAATGGACTGGCTGACCCGCTACGAACACGGAGAGTTCTTCTCGAAAGACAGCATCAAACTCGATGAGAACCTGCGCTACTCCACGGGATTGGGACGTCCCGTTTATGGCGGAGGGGGCATCATGCCCGATGTTTTCGTACCGCAAGATACAACCGGAGTTTCCTCCTATCTGATAGAGGTCGGCAACAAGGGATTGATTATACAGTTCAGCTTCCAGTACACCGACCGTAACCGTGCCAAACTGAGCGTTTTCGACAACGAACAGGATTTACTGAAATACCTGCGCCGCCAGGGTATCGTAGAGCAATTCATACGTTTTGCCGACTCCAAAGGGGTGAAAAGACGCAATCTGCTGATACATCGTTCCTACAAGCTGATGGAGCGAAACCTTTATGGCAACATCATCTACAACACGTTAGGCAAAGAAGCCTATATCCGATACATCAATGAGAGTGACGCTACCGTAAAGAAAGCATTGGAAATACTGGAACGCGGAGAAGCCTTCCCGAAAGCCCCGCTACAAACGGACCAAGAAGAAGAAAAGAACAAGAATGGAAAAGAAAAAAGAACTGCGCAAGCGTATGGCTCTGCTGAAGACCCTTCACAAATCTACCACTACGCATCAGTCACAGTCTGCTGAGATACTTGCCGCCCTCGAAGCACACCCGGCTTTCAGGGCGGCAAACATTATATTGTTGTACCACTCATTACCGGACGAAGTAGATACGCACGAATTCATCAGGAAATGGAGTACTGAAAAACAAATACTTCTGCCCGTCGTCGCAGGTAACGATTTGGAGCTTCGTGCCTATACAGGACCTGCAGACCTTGCCGTTGGCGCCTACGGCATTGAGGAACCTACCGGAGCATTGTTCACCGACTATGCCGCAATAGACTTCATTGCCGTTCCGGGTGTAGCCTTCGACCGTAGAGGAAACCGGCTGGGAAGAGGAAAAGGATATTACGACCGGCTGCTTCCCCGCATACCGTCTGCCTACAAAGCCGGCATTTGTTTTCCGTTTCAAATCGTAGAAGAAGTTCCTGCGGAGCCGTTCGACATCCGTATGGATGAAATCATAACACAACAATGAAAACTAACTACCACACTCATACCACACGCGGATACGCTGAAGATGATGCGAGGAGAAAGCAACGGGAAAGTATCACCGAAATATAATGTTAGTAATCACCTGCGCCCCTACGTGCCGGTTCAGGTTACGCACCAGCAAATCCCGCCCCATCATCAGTTCCTGACGGAGAGCGGCGGAGGTAAGATGCACGTACAGCACTTGATTCTTAATATAAAGTTCGCGCGTATAGGAAGCGATAGTCGGTCCCAAAACCTCAGCCCACGAACTGATAAGCCGCCGCTCGTTCAGCGGAGACTCCAAACTTTCCTGTCGCAGGAAACTTCGTATCAGCTTCCCTATCTGTTCGGCATCATTCCGTTTCATCTCTTAATTTCCTCCTCATCGGTCAATATGGTGTTTTCCTCCATTTCCGAAACTTCGCCCTGCTCCACACGAAACATCTTATAATCGCTGCCTACCTTATGCAGGATACGGTCTAAATGTTCGCGGTTAGTATCCGTAATAAAGATTTGTCCGAAACTATCTCCCGCCACAAGTTTGATAATCTGTTCTACACGCGAAGCATCCAGTTTGTCAAAAATATCATCAAGCAACAGCAAGGGAACCGTAGCCCCTGTCCGTTTCAGGAAGTCGAACTGCGCCAGCTTCAAAGCCACCAGATACGTTTTGTTCTGGCCTTGCGAACCTTCCCGCTTGATTGGGAAATCACCCAACAACATATTCAATTCGTCTTTATGCACTCCGCGGAGAGAGAAACCCATAATCCGGTCACGCATACGGCTCTCCTTCAACACTTCCAGCAAGGAAGCATCACGGGCGTGCGAATCATAAGTCAGCCCTACTGCCTCCTTATCCTGCGAAATAAACGAATAAAAAGACTGAAAAATAGGAATGAACTCACTGATGAACTCTTCCCGTTTACGGAACACCACTTCACCGGCTTGCGCCATCATCTCTTCCCACACCAGAAAAAGTTCCTCTTCTACCGGCATTTCATTTTTCAGCAATGTGTTTCGCTGCGCCAATGCCTTGTTGTAGCGAATCAACGCATCCAAGTATTCCTTGTCGTACTGTGAAATCACTACATCCATAAAGCGGCGGCGCTCGTCACTGCCTCCGTTTATCAATGCCGAATCGGCGGGAGATACCATTACCAGCGGCAAGAAACCGATATGGTCGGACAAACGCGTGTATTCCTTTTTGTTCCGCTTGAACTGCTTCTTCTGCCGGCGCTTCATGCCACAGTAGATTTCTTCCGGCGTACCGTCGGCTGCCTCGTAGAAGCCCTGAATAACAAAGAAGTCCGCATCATGCCTTATATTCTGCGAGTCGATGGGATTGCCCGCACTCTTACAGAAAGACAGGAAATAAACAGCATCCAGCAAGTTTGTCTTTCCCATTCCGTTCTGTCCGAAAAATGCGTTCAGCTTCGGAGAGAAAGCAAGTTCCGTTTGCTCCAGATTCTTATAGTTGAGTATAGATATACGTTTCAGTATCATATGGCGGCACATCTTTGGCTTTTCTGCACAAAGATAATGCAAAGCAAAATAATTCTGCGGTTTTGGGATGTAAAATAAAAAAAGATGCCGCTAAATTTCGTTGATAGCTATAAAAAACTTACTTTTGCGGGTCGAATCAGCTATTAATGAATAATAACAAAAAGAATATATAAAAAATGGCAGAACAAAAGAAGACGAACGAAGCCTTAAACGTGGAAGACGCACTGACACAATCAGAGGCATTTCTCATCAAGAACAAAAAGACAATTATCGGTGCTATTTTGGCTATAATCATTATTATAGCGGGTATAGTAATGTACAAGAACCTCTATGCGGAACCTCGTGAGGAAAAAGCACAGGCAGCCCTTTTCAAAGGACAAGAATATTTTGAAGCCGACGCTTTTGCAGAAGCCTTGAACGGTGACAGCATCGGTTATGCAGGTTTCATCAAGATAGCCGACCAATATAGCGGCACAGATGCAGCCAACCTCGCCAAAGCCTATGCAGGTCTTTGCTATGCACACCTCGGCAAGTTTGAGGAGGCTGTAAAAGCATTGGACAGCTTCGACGGAGACGACCAAATGGTAGCTCCCGCCATGAAAGGCGCTATGGGTAACTGCTACGCCCAACTCGGCCAACTCGACAAGGCATCTTCCATGTTGCTGAAAGCTGCCGACGAAGCCGACAACAACACACTCAGCCCCATCTACTTGAAGCAAGCCGGAGAAATCTTGGTTAAACAAGGCAAGTACGACGATGCTATCAAAGCATACACCTCTATTAAGGAGAAATACTTCCGTTCATATCAAGCTATGGACATTGACAAATACATCGAGCAAGCCAAGCTGCTGAAGAAGTAATTTGCACCTTATATATAATAAGATATTTCGAGCACGGATTACACGGATATACACGGAAGTCAAAACCGTGAGTGCCGTGTAATCCGTGCTCTTCTTTTTCCCTTCCCCCTATTTTTTAATTTTAAATTCTTAAACTTTAATTCATCATGGCTACAGCTTATCACAACCTTTCGGATTATGATTTCAACTCAGTACCCAGTGCAGAGAATATGAAATTCGGCATCGTAGTGTCCGAATGGAACTACAATATCACCGGCGCTCTCCTAAAAGGAGCTGTCGACACCCTAAAGAAGTACGGAGCAAAGGACGAAAACATCATGATAAAAACCGTACCCGGTAGTTTTGAATTAACTTTCGGCGCCAATCAAATTATAGAATACAGCGAAGTTGATGCCGTAATTGCAATTGGTTGCGTAGTTCGTGGAGATACGCCGCATTTTGATTACGTCTGCATGGGTGCAACGCAAGGAATCACTCAATTAAACGCAAGTGGCGATGTTCCAGTGATTTACGGATTAATTACCACCAATACAATGGAACAAGCCGAGGATCGCGCAGGAGGAAAATTAGGAAATAAAGGTGATGAATGTGCAATTACTGCGATAAAAATGATAGATTTTGCTTGGAGTTTACAAAAATAGTCGTATCTTTGCACCGCAATTGAGAAACAAAGCTACTTAAAAAGAGATTTAAAGTAGTTCTCGATAGCAAAAGGGCAAATACCAGAGTGGCCAAATGGGGCAGACTGTAAATCTGCTGGCTTACGCCTTCGGTGGTTCGAATCCATCTTTGCCCACTAAAATTGCGGAAGTAGCTCAGTTGATAGAGCATTAGCCTTCCAAGCTGAGGGTCGCGGGTTTGAGCCCCGTCTTCCGCTCTTCTGAAAATCAGATAGTTATCGCAAGATTTCTATCTGATTTTTGTTTTTAGAGGGTGCTGAATCTGCACGAAACTATGCGGTTGAAGTCAACCAAGAAGTCAACCAAAAATTTTATGAGTGCAGCAATCAACGTAGTGTGCTACAAGTGGAAAACTTTAGCAAATGGAGAATCCCCCTTAATGGTAAGAGTAGCCAAAGGTGGCAAACGGACTATGCAGAGTTTAGGCATATCCGTCAATCCTAAATATTGGGACTTCACACGAAACAAGCCTAAGCCCAACTGTCCTAACAAAGAGTATATTCAAAAGATTATCTTGGATAAACAGCGAGAACTTCAACAGCGAATGTTAGAGTTGAATGTCGAACAGAAAGAATATACCACTACTACCCTACTCAATAATGAGAACACCAAGTTTGAACTGAAAACTGTTAGTGAGTTCTATCACGAACTGATAGAGCAATACACACGTGAAGACAAATGCGGCAACCGCCTCATCTATAAAAGTTCTTTCAATTCTCTTAAAGTGTTTACGAAAGGGAAGTTAGATATTCCTTTCAGCGATATAGATACTTCTTGGCTTACCAAATATGAGAAATGGCTACGCTCCAAAGACAATAAAGAAACCACTATAAGCCTTATGTTTCGTACATTACGCAGTACATATAATAAAGCAATCAAAGCGAAGTGTGCCCGGAAGTCCGATTATCCATTTGATGATTACAAGATTAACAAATTCGATACCACTACCCAAAAGAGAGCCATTGCCAAAACAGACGTGCTGAAATTCACAACAGAGGTGCAGCCTATTGGAAAGCAGCAGTACATGGAGTTGAGCAAAGACATATTCGTGTTCAGTTATCTATGCGGTGGAATCAATTTCACTGATATAGCCAATCTGACAAACGAGAATATTCAAAATGGCAGGTTACACTATATTCGTCAAAAGACAAAAAAGCAAATCAAAATAGGAATACCGCAGGAAGCTATGCAGTTAATTGAAAAGTATTCAAAAGAGAGTAAAGGCTATCTTTTTCCAATTTTGAATAGCAAGATACACAAAACCGCCTTACAAAAGCAGAACAGAATACATAAGATACTGGGAAAGGTCAATAAGAACTTGAAACTGCTTGCCGCAAATTTAGGTGTTGAAGCTAATATAACAACCTATGTCGCTCGCCATTCATTCGCAAGTGTTCTTAAGAAATCGGGAGTAAACATAGCATTGATAAGTGAAGCATTGGGACATTCAGACTTGGCGACTACTCAAATATATTTGGATAGCTTCGACAACGAGCAAGTAGATGAAGCTATGAAGAATTTGCTGTAACTAAAAAGAGTTCTGCCTTATATATAATAAGGTGGGACTCTTTGTTTCTGTTAAAAGGTTATCAATTAGTGAAATAGAATATTAATCCTTATGATTAAATAGGAAAATTCCTTTGCTATTAAAAAACTTGTCTATACATTTGCAGCACGATTCAAAATGAATCATGTGAGGGAGGAAACGGTTCCTCCACTAAAATTATTATCAGAGTCGATAGGCAGACGTGTTTATCAAATGGCTCATCTACTGAAAGAAGCTTGTCAGCATCATTTTCTACTATACAGTAGCGGCTTCTGCAACTAAGTTTATCCGGTCTATATCGGAGTATCAAACTTGGAACATCACATATCATTACTTGTGCAAACAAGGGTGGAATGTGTCCAATTCGATAGTAAGCTTAGTTGGAGAAGCCTTTTTTATGCCCTCACTTTTATTATTTTCAAATTTTTATAATATGAAAAAAAATGATTGTAATCAAATTGAGAGGAGTCTCTACAATTTGAAAAGTTTGAAACGCTATTTAATTAGCCTGTCTGAATTGACAAAAAGTGAGGAAGAACTGGAAGAAGTTATTAAAAAGCTAAACATCCGGATTCTCCCAGCGGGAAGCAAACAGTATGTTTGTGAATCTTTTTTTCAAGTTACTGATGAAAACCGCCAGTTCTTGGAAGAAATCAATTATGGCAAATGGAAATTTATGTTGATTGCCAATGAATTGGTAAAGAAACTACCTTTCATCATTCACGAAATTGCCATAGACGATATGGATGTAAATAGCATTGATGCTTCCTTACCCGAAATCAGAGAAAGATTGAATTGTAGAGTCTTGAAATTGTACAGTAATGGCAATGATTTCTGTACTGTAAAAGAAGATGAGTTAGCGAACCTTCCTAACTCATACAAAAGGATTGGCTGGTCTGTTAGTTATAAATCTTATCAAGAGAAAGGAGATGATTATGATAGCTTTCAGGTTTGAAAATATTACTGCAAGCAACCGAGAGCCATATAATAATGTGGCTGCGCATGAAGAATTGAAGTCCATGATGTCACGTTTTGACAGATTAAACATCTTCTTCGACATTGACGAGGACGGTTACGAAGTGATAAAGGTCGAAAGCACATACGTGAAACGCTTCGCGTATCAGTTGAACAATGAATCTGCAAACTGGCTTATGACATACCTTTCTACTGGCAAGAGTGAGGACTTTGGCGTAGAACCGTCAGAAGTTCAGAAGTCAGACCAAACTAACGGTAACGAGTATCGAAAGAATATGCTCAAACTGTTTGTGGAAAGTAAGGCTGTAAACATTCAGTTTACACCCGAGTTCAGAGACCGCAGAGGGCAGCTAACAGCAGTAGCCAACTTCAAGTTCGGTAACATCTTCTTCTTTGTAAACCGAGACGAGGACATTGTTTCGTACTTGCAAGAGAAAGAGTTAATTCGCTAAATCCAAACGGAGCAGAGGAAGTGTAAATTTCCTCTCTCCTTTTAAAAACTGACAAAAATGAAAACGGAATATAAACCAATATATAAAATAGCTGGTAAAATCCAGTACTTGACAGAAGTCCTCCCACAGATAGAAACAAATACTATCCTTTGCAAGACATTAACTGGATTGGGTGCAACCTATTCCGAAATAAAGGCTAAGCGACATTCTGTTATTATCGTTCCCAATGTTCCGCCTATCATTGGCAAGTGCAAAGACCCGAAGCATAAGAATGACAATCTGTTCGGTGTCAAGCAAGGGGTGACAACAGAAGAAGTCATTGATTATATTGAAAAGACATTAGCCGCAGGAAAGTTTATCAAGTTGATAAGCACTCCCGAAGGATTTGCTAAAATCAAACGTGCTTTCGAGGAACTGGAACTTGACATATATAATATATGCTTCTTCCTATCCGATGAATGCGACAAGCTGATAAAAGATGTTGATTACAGAGCTGATATAATTCTTCCTATGGATGATTTTTTCAAATTCAGAGAAAAGGCATTTGTTTCAGCCACTCCCATACTACCGAGTGACCCACGTTTTGAAAGTCAAGGTTTCAAAATAGTAGAAATACAGCCGACCTTTGACTACAAACGTCCTATCAGCATTGTGCAGACCAACAATGTTTTGGAAGCATTGAAAGAAATTCTACCACAGATAAAAGCACAACAAGAGCAACCACGTAGTATTTGTTTCTTTGCCAACAGTGTTGATATGATACACCAGTTGATGAGTAAATTGGGAATTGAAAATGAGTCCGCAGTATTCTGTGCAGAGAAAAGTGTTGAGAAGTTGAAGAAGAAAGGATTCAAACGCGCTTATGAACACTGGAATATTAAGCATAAAATGCCTTATATGTGGTTTACTTGTAGATTTTATACGGCTGTGGATATTGAATTGGAAGAACAACCCGATATAGTATTTGTCACTGAACCGTATTTTGCAGAATACACTATCATTGACCCATGCACTGATGCGGTACAAGCAATAGGACGATTCAGAAACGGTACTTCTTTGGCTATTCATGTTGTCAATGCCAATGAGAACTATCCGATACGCACCCAAGCAGGTATCAAGGAATATCTTAAAGGTTGCAGGGATGCTTACAAGACGATTAAAAATCTCTATGAATGTGCAACATCTTCGGAAAGCCGAAATGCTTATAAGGCTGCATTGGATATACTGCCATATAACCGGATGCTAAAAGACGGAAAGACCAACTATTTTGCGATTGACAATTTTGTTGATGAAGCATTGGTTAAGTCTGCCTACAACAATATTGATTCAGTAGTGAACCGATACAAGGAAAGCAGTTTGTTTTTACCGAAACTGACCCAACCTCTGTTTTACAAATTGGGCGATAAGGAAAGGTTGAGCCTAATGGATAAGAGCAGTTCTATCAAAGAAAGCCGAAAGCGTATCGTTGAATTACTGGAATCGTTGAAGGATGACAGAAACTCTCCATTGGCACAATCGTTTATCAGTGACATCAGACAAGTTGATGCTTTTATTATTGATGCTTACAATACGGTAGGCAAAGAAGTTATTGAAGTAAACAATTATTCATTCAAAAAAATCAAAGAAGCCATGATTATGAAAAACTATAGAGAAAAAACAAGCGGAGTAGAGTTTGTTCAACTCCTTAAAAACTCCTTTAAGATTGGCGAGAAATACACTCGTGAATATATCAAAAAAGAATTAAAGCGTTTATACGCATTGGTTAAGACTGCGCCTAAAAATGCGATTACAGCCATGACTATAAAAGATTTCTTCAAAATTCAAGAGTGTAAAATAGGAAATCAAAAAGCTATCAGAATATTAGAACCATTAATATAGGATAGTACTTTTTTTGATGAAAGTTAGTTTTATAGGGTCTGTTTTAAAAAGGTACTCTATCATTAATATTTAACTTTATCAAATCATTTATAAACGAAGAGTTTCCGCTGATGAAAGTGGGGACTCTTTTTTTATTTGAACATATCTTCATGTCGTAATTCACTCCCCCATGCTGTGTCAGATGATAAAAACGGAGGTACACCACCTTTTTATGCCCCCTCATGGGCATGGAAGAAAAAAGCATTCTTTACTTCACGATGATACTATTACCTCACATCATCCATGAAAAAGAATGTCTTTTGTCAGCAGCGTATATGTTCACAATTCTATTCCCATAGCCAAGCAATAATTTACTAATGCTCCGAATTTCTTTTAAAAGAATATTTAGGGAAAGACATAGAACGAGCCTTAGATGCAAGCGAAGAAATTCACTTGTGTTTAGGGTTTGTTCTTGTTAAAAACATTCAATCAATAATCATTTAATTCAAATTCATTATGGAAGCATTACAAATTATGCCTATCATGGCACAGAACCAATCGAGATTTAACTTAGGCGAGTATGCGGAAGAAGCTGCCATTATCCAAGACGAACCAACTGTACAGCCGAGCGTAAACTTTTTGGAAGCCAACACCGATGCAATCACTATGGACGAGCTTACAAACAAATGCGTTGTTCCAACTTGGGCTAACCAAGAATTGACTATCGCACACCAAGACTTTATTTCATGTGTGCACGATGCGGCTTGCTCATTCTATGCAGGTGAAAGAGTGAATGAGCCGGATATTAGAGTTTCACACATTGTACGTGGCAGAACACCTCAAAGTTTAGGCAAGAAAGCAAGTGAACTGTTAGAATGTGAAAAGACACAATTCTACCAACGTCTTGCATTTGCCTTTACCATTCCAACCATTATCGAAACGGTAAGAGGGCAAAGACTTGAATTGTGCATCGGTGGGGTAAGGAACTATTCAGACCTCAACCTTTATCGTGCATCCAAAGGCTTGGAGAAATTTTCTTGTTTTGTAGGCTGGAGAGTTAGAATTTGTAGCAATCAAATTTTAACGGGAGAAGGTGCCAAGTTCAATATGGAAGTAACCAATATCAGCGAACTTTATAGAAACGTGCTTGAATTATTCCACAGTTTCAACCCTGCAAAGGAAATCCACTTGATGCAGTCACTTACCAACACTTCATTGTCCGAAACACAGTTCGCGCAAATCGCTGGAAGAATGAGAATGTTTCAAGCATTGTCACCTGCAAGGCAGAAAGCCATTCCAAGACTTCTGATTACGGACAGTCAGATTAATTCTGTTTGTCGCGACTACTACCACAACGAAGTGTTCGGAGCAAAGGACAACGCCATATCAATGTTCGATTTCCACAACCTTTTGACGCAGGCTAACAAGGGAAGCTACATTGATACTTATCTGCAACGAGCTGTAAACGCTACGGAAGTCAGTGTAGGAATTAACAATGTCCTGCAAGGACTTGATAACAAATACGCTTGGTTCTTGGGCTGAGTGGATTGTTGATTGAGAGAGGAAAGGGCAGCTATTCAGTTAGTTGTCCTTTCTTCATTTTATTAACCATCAAATATTACAATCATGGATAAATCTAAAATTGAAAATGCTATCAATCATATCACTTCTTTACAAGAGAAATTATGCTACTGTGAGAATAATCTGCAATACATCAAACGCTTACAAGCACTTAAATATTGGCTACATAAGTTTGATTCATTTTTGGATAGGAACAGCAGGCAGCATGGTGAATATGCAGCAGTTTATGAAAGCTACTTCCATACTTGCTGTGGGTTCTCATTCTACGATAGAGTATGCAATTCAATTCTTGTTTATGAATATGGCGATAGACCATTTTAATACTTGATATTATGGATATAGATTATACTGTTGGAGAAGTGGAACTAACTTACAAATCCACTTCAAAAAGCCGGAGCAAAATATATAGTTCGGAAGACGCTTATAAATACTTGCTTCCTACATATAAGGAAGGAACTATCTGTTACAAAGAATACTTCAAGGTTCTGTTCCTAAACCAATCCAACCAAGTTTTAGGCTACACTCTCATATCAGAGGGTGGAATTACTGAAACTTGTGCTGATGTCAGAGTAATTCTACAAGCTGCATTACTCACCAACTCAGTAGCCATTATTCTTGCACATAATCACCCAAGTGGTAGCATGAAACCAAGTAGACAGGATATAGAGATTACTAAACAGGTCAAGGATGCTGCAAGACTTATGAGGATTACAGTAACAGACCACCTCATATTAACAGATGCAGGATATTACAGCTTCGCAGACGAAGGACAGTTATAGCGTATCATCTTAAAAGGACATTCAATTTTTAAGTTGGGTGTCCTTACTTACATAAGCTGAACGAACATTCAGCACTTGTAACCAACTATTAATAATTGTGAATTATGAAGACATACATAGCATATCTAAGACAATCCACCATGAAGCAGCAAATATCGGGTCTTGGTGTAGAAGCACAACGGGAGATTATACACAACCATGTAAAGAATAAACCCATACTTGCTGAATATATTGAAACGGAGAGTGGGAAGAAATCTAACAGACCTCAACTCCTTGCAGCTTTAGCGATGTGCAGGAAAACAAATTCTATTCTGATTGTAGCCAAATTGGATAGGTTGTCAAGAAATGTTGCATTTACTTCTAAGCTGTTGGAGAGTGATGTTGAGATTGTGTTCTGTGACTTTCCACAAGCCAACAGATTAATTCTGCATATCATCAGTAGCATAGCCGAATATGAAGCAGGATTAATCAGTCAGAGAACCAAACAATCACTTCAAGCCAAAAAAGCAAGGGGTGTGCAGCTTGGTAAAGCGGAGAATTTGATGAATAAATTTGAACAAGCTGTTCAACATAGTATCGTTACCAACAAGGCTAAAGCAGATAACAATCCAAATAACATGAGAGCGATAGCACTGTTACGGTCACTATCAATGCAAGGCAAATCATTATCCGAAATGACTTGTCTGTTGAATGAGCAAGGCTTCGTTACATCTAAGGGATGCAAGTTTCAGATTACACAAGTCAAGAGATTACTTGTCAGAGCAGGGTTGATGTCGTGAAGTCACTTTGAAAGGCAGGACAAATTTAGAGTAAGGTCAATCTTATATACCCCAATCTGAATTTGTCCTACCTAAAAATCAGCCGGAACAATAAACTTTAACTCTACAACCTATTCAGAGTATGTTTGAGGGCATAGAATTTACTATTAATCCACACTTCATACCTAATGATTTAAAACCTTTCACTATCTTTGCATCAATTCCAATGAACTAATGCGTTAGGGAGTTGGAAGGACATATTTAACGAAAGGTGTTATTGAAATTATCTTCTATTCTCAAATTCTCGCAAAATTTGAAATGCTGTGAAGATGATAGCAGTAGCACCCACACTTGGATATATACCTACCTCATCTTTGTGAGGTTTCTATATGCCTTTTGGTGTGGGTCGCTATTGTTTTATCCACAGCAAAGGCAATGCGAGAAGCCAGAGAATAGGGTAAAGCAAATAGTGTTCCCACATCTTTTTTATTTATGGCTCATTGTAGGGAACAGGTGAGCGTAGATTAAACTCGATAATGAAAACATTTAGATTGCTGGCAACTTCATTATTGATTGCCGTATGCGCAGGATTTAGTTCTTGTGGCGATGATGAATTAGACAAAAAGCCACTGGAGCCCGTTATAGATGAAATTACAATCAGTGATGCTTCTTTCGATTTTGAAGCTAATGGTGGAGAAAAAACATTATCTTTTTCAACTAACAGAGATTGGACTGCAAGCCTTGCCAATACTGCTAATGGTGAGAATTGGTGTACGGTTACTCCTTTAAATGGAAAAGCAGGAGACAACAACATTCAAATCAAAGTAGCAGCAAACAAAGGTTATGATGATAGGAATGTGTCTCTTACCATAGCAGCAGGTGGTACAAGCAGAACTGTTATCATCAACCAAAAGCAACAAGACGCTATGACCCTTACAGCAAATAAATTTGAAGTAGGTAAAAATGGCGGTAAAATTAATGTGGAAGTAAAAGCCAATATTCAATATGAAGTTATTATATCGGAAACATCCAAAAGTTGGATTAGCCAATCAGCTAAGACACGTGGACTAACCAGTAATAATCTCTCGTTTGATATTGCGCCAAGTGAAGAATATGATAAGCGAACTGGAGAAATTATAATCCAAAGCGGTGAACTTTCTGAAACAGTCCATGTGTACCAAAGCGGAGAAGGTGTTCTGTTGCTTACCAAAAGCGAGTATTCAGTGAGTGACAAAGGAGAAACGATTGCTGTTGATTTAAAAAGCAATTTTGAATTTGATGTTAAAATGCCTGATGTGGATTGGGTGCAGTCCGCAGCAAAGACTCGCGGAATGTCAAGTCATACCCTTTATTATACCATTGCTCCAAATGAAACTTACGACAGCAGAGAAACAGAGATTATCTTTTATGATAAGAACAGCTCCATAAAAGACACATTGAAAATAGTGCAGGCACAGAAAAATGCAATCATCATATCACAAAAAGACTATAATGTTTCTACCAACGGTGAAATTATCGAAGTGGAATTAAGTGCGAACATAGATTATACAGTACTGATACCTTCTGATTATAAATGGATAACACAAATGCCTACAACAAAAGGACTGATTAACAATAAACTTTATTTCGAGATAGCATCCAATATAGAAGAACATAGCAGGAATGGAATTGTAGTGTTTCAGAATGACATAGAGAATGATACAATAAATATTTTCCAAGAAGGGGCAGTTTATGACCCTTCAACAATCCATCTGCATATAGAAATGGCAGGAAGTCTTTCCAGTATGATAGCTGCGTCAAAAAAATATCAAATTACCAATTTGACTTTAACCGGGACGATAAATGATGCAGATATACGTTTTCTTAAGGAGATGGCAGGCTTTCGAACAGAAGGGAAACTTGCTAAACTTGACATTACTAAATGTGAAATTGTAGATGCCTTGTACAGACCTAATAATATCATCGCAAGTAATATGTTTAGTTATTGTGAGGCGTTAGAAACAATATTGTTACCTCAAAAAGTTACAGAAATTGGAGCTTCTGCCTTTAGTGAATGTACAAATTTAAGCTCTATTACTATACCCAATTCTGTTCTTTCTATTGGTTTTAATTGCTTCTTTAATTGCATATCCTTGCAGAATATCATTTTACCAAATAGTTTAAATACAATTTCGGAATCGGCTTTTCAAGATTGTAAAAACTTGACATCAATAAATATTCCAAGCAATGTAAAATCCATTAGTGCCAGAGCTTTCGATGGTTGCATAAATTTGCAGGCAATAAATGTTGCTTCCGATAATCCCTATTGTAAATCTATACAAGGCATTCTTTTTGACAAAAAAGAGACGACTTTAATTCGTTTTCCTGCGGGGTTACAGATGTTGACATATGAAATACCTAACAATATTAAATATTTAGGATATTCAGCATTTGAAAGCTGCACAAAACTAACATCCGTTACTGTCAATAATGAAATTGAATATATTGATGGATATTCATTTAGTAATTGTAAAAGTTTAAAATCCATCACTCTTGGTAAGAACATACGAAGATTAGAATACTCTACATTTTCTGATTGCACGCAACTACAAGAAATACATTGTTTACCTATAACTCCCCCAACTATAACGGAGTTTTGTTTTGACAGTGAAGTGTTGAATAATTGTAAACTGTACATACCTAAAGGTACTTATAATGATTATTGGATAGCTCAAGGCTGGGGTGATTTTAAAAATATTATCGAAGGAGATGGCTCGATAGATTCAGCCCTTATCATTGGCAACTGGAAGCTATTAACTCACAACGGACAAGTAGCTACACACGTAACATTTAATAATGATGGAACATTTCTATATACAAGTGTTAATGATGGGGCATACTCGGAACATGGTATCTACAAAATAGAGAACAATATTCTTTATGAAAAATTCAGTGATGAAGATACGTGGTGCATGAGTGAAATTTTCACATTAAATTCAATCGCTTTGACATTGAGAGATTTAGATGAAGATGGAATAACTTATGTGGGAGACTCTTATACATATCAACGTGTAGAATAATAAGTGGAATATAAAAGGCGGCATTGATTATCTTTGTCGCCTTTACTTATGCACTTTTATGAATAAGCAGTATATAACAGCTATAATGTGTTTCAATCAATAATAGTACCTTTTTTAGTGAAAGTTAGTTTTATAGACCCCAATTCAAAAAAGTACTATGATTACTTTGAATAACTATATAGATAGTTGAAACTTCATTTTATAATTGCTATTTTTGCAATGCAGGTTTATTCTGCAAAAGAGATTATTAATTTATTTATTATGAACCATTCTTGGCACTTGACCTTAAAAGTCAACCAAGACGTCAACCAATAGTTTCTAAATAGAATCAGATTCTAAAGATAGCTATCATAAAAGGAAGTAGCTCAGTTGGTTGCTGACGAAAGCGCAGCTTTTGGCAGCCGCAGAAGAGCATTAGCCTTCCAAGCTGAGGGTCGCGGGTTTGAGCCCCGTCTTCCGCTCTTAATGAGAACCTTGATAGTTAAGCAATTAACTGTCGAGGTTTTCTGCTTTTAAGAGGTTACTACAAGCATAGATTTAGGCGGTTTCAGGGGGCATATGTAAACCAAGACGTAAACCGAAATCGAATGGTCTCTAAAAAGTATATTCAGAAAATCATTCCTGATAAACAAAGTTACAACAACAAATGTTAGAGTTCAACCCTGAACAAAACAAAATGTGACAACAGAGCCACCTACCAATGAGATACCTTTTCATAAGTCAGGACTATTTACTTGATATTTTGCACAATTTTGTTGCAAATTCTGCAACTTTATCGTACCTTTGTACCTTGTAATGCAACCATAACAAACATAGATTATGAGAACTTGGAATTTATTGTTATTAAGTATTTTATGTATGAGTGTCGTTAGTTGCAGCAATGACGTATATAATCCGGAAAATGACCATCTGCAGAGAACGACAGACTTGCAAGTGCCACAATCTTTTGATTGGAACAGTACACATATGGTAAAATGCGATTTTAGCGCACCTGTGGACTGTATAGTGGATATTTATGGGGATGAAGCCTGTAAAGAAGGTTTGGCGACATATTTAGTCGAGGCAGCCAAAGAGAACTTGATTACTTTAGAACTCCCTGTGAGTAGTGAAAGTTTCTATGTGCAATATGCAACAACAAGCGGATTGCAAGTTCAGAAAGTTGCGATACCCGTAACGCAGACAAGAGCCGAACAACAGATTGGAATACGTCTGCCAGAAGAAGTGGAAGAATATAGAGGTAGTTTTATTGGTGCAAATTCATATTCCTCTTCCCCTTCTGAACATGGATTTGGAACGTTGATGTTTGAGGATTTATATCCGGCATTGGGCGATTACGACTTTAATGACTTTGTCGTGCAATACAACACAACTGTAAAATATCCTTCAGGGGTTATTTCTGGAAATTTTATTGATGGCAGAATAATAATCAAACTGAAATTGCAGGCTATTGGCGGTACTTTGCCCTATCAATTAGCTTTGGAATTGAGCAAGGTACCAGCTAAGATGATAAGTGATAATATTGAAATTAACGCGGAGCAAGGTTTAGGTATGCAATTACTAAATAAAGGCTCTAACGCTCCCGCCGTATTGCTTCTTACCGGTACAGAAAATCTGAAAGATAAAGGCTATTTTAATGTCCTGCCTCAATCAGATGTACGGCCAATGCCCAGTTTGACTTGTACTATCAAATTAAAAGCTGGATTTATGGAAAGTGAGCAAGAAAAAATAATAAGAGAATGTTATAGCAACCATGCAGAGGCGTTTAATTTCTTCCTTCGTAATAGCGCTACCGGTGAAGAAATCCATTTAAAAGGATACCCAACCAGTAAGCTTTATACAGGCAGCGTAAAATGGGCTGATTATCACAATGATAAAAATTTTGTATGGGGGATTAAGATTCCTGCAAAAATTTCGCATCCTATTGAGAAAATAGATATTAAAGATGCTTATCCCCAATTTGCATCATGGGTAACCAGTGGTGGAAAAAATGCTAAAGAATGGTATAACAATAGCGTGGCAGATAAGGTTGTTCCCATAAAATAAATAGAGCGATTATAATATAGACATAAATTAAAAGACTATGGTACCAAAAGCCGCATGAGAAATGCGGCTTTTTTCGTGTAAAGCCCATAATGCCTATTAGTATGTAGCACATAACACGACTTATCAGCTTGATTATACCAAAAAATAATGAAAACTTTAAGATTAATCGGATAACCAAAGCATCTACCATATCAGAAGATGAACCCGATGTTAACTCCAATACAATATATATTACACTTCAGATGCAATAAAGCCCCCTTTTGAAAACAAACAAAGGATGCCTGATACTTTTTGATGCAACATTCGGAATTGATATGGACGAAATGGATTTTGCATATTATGCAGGTTTACCGGGAATAGTAACTAAGAATTTGCCAATTCGGCATGCTTTTAAATCCTTCTTATCTGAAGATACGATAGATTTCTCATGAGAACAGACAGCATTTGAAGCAATTCATTTGCTGTCTGTTTTATAATGCAGCAAGGAACGTTTTAGTAAATCTCCGGCAAAGATTTACTAATTCTTTGCCGGAGATTTACTAAAACGCCGGAAAGGTTTCTGCAAACAGATAAAATATCTATAGCTTTATATTTTGAGATATAAGAAAGTATTATCTTTGTCCGATTTTTAGTTGTAAAACCACAATATCTATTGCAAGACAACAATTTAACTGCAAACGACAAATGAACGTGAACATTCCTTCCCGTCAGAACATATTTCGTGAGATGCGGGATTATCTAATGATTGCCTTAGGCATGATTATGTATGGCATCGGGTGGACGGTATTCCTGCTTCCCAACGACATCACCACAGGCGGTGTACCGGGTATCGCTTCACTGGTATATTTTGCAACGGGGCTACCGGTACAATATGTCTATTTCGGCATCAACTTCCTGTTGCTACTGCTCGCCATCCGCATTTTGGGGTGGAAGTTCAGCATCAAGACAATCTTTGCCGTCTTTACCCTGACTTTCTTTCTGCCCGTCATTCAGCAACTGACAGCCGGCGTCCAACTGCTGCACGACCAGCCTTTCATGGCATGCGTCATCGGCGCGTCTTTCTGTGGCGGCGGCATCGGCATCGCTTTCTCCTCGAACGGAAGTACGGGCGGTACGGATATTATAGCCGCTATCATCAATAAATACAGAGACATCACGCTGGGACGGGTGATGCTGATTTGCGACCTTATCATTATTTCTTCCAGCTACTTTGTGCTGAAGGACTGGGAAAAAGTGGTATACGGTTATGTCACCCTCTACATTTGCAGCTTCGTACTGGACCAAGTGGTGAACAGCGCACGCCAGTCCGTACAATTCTTCATCATCAGCGAAAAGTACGAAGAAATAGCCAAGCATATCAACGTATATCCGCACAGGGGCGCAACGGTAATCAATGCGTCCGGATTCTACACCGGCAAGGAGATAAAGATGCTGTTTGTCCTTGCCAAGAAGCGGGAATCGACCATTATCTTCCGGTTAATAAAAGATATAGACCCGAACGCCTTTGTATCGCAAAGTCAGGTAATCGGAGTGTACGGAGAGGGATTCGACAAGATTAAGGTGAAGTAATCTTAATCTTCACGCACGAACTTTCCTTCTTTCCACGTATAGCTTACGGGGCGGCGGAGAAACGGTTTCAGTTTTTCCGCCGCTTCTTTTTCCATATAGTCGGGAGTAGTGAAAGTAAAGGTCAGTGTGGCATCCTTGCCCGAAAGGTCGGCTTTCATCAAGAGCATATCGGCTTGGAGGCGGGCATCCTGATACTTATACACATCTACCGTATCGGAAGCGGGTGTTATGAAATCGTCCATGCCGGGAAGCGACGCCAGATAGGGCGCGGACGGCAACTCCCGCCAGTCGGTTGTGTAAAATTTGACATGGCTGTCGCAAGCCGGAGCGCATACGGTGGAAACGGTGCAGATGAGACGGGTACTGTCGTTCACAGACAGAAGTTTCATCTGCCAGATGCTTTGGGGCGTTACCTGCACACGGATATAATCGGGGGTAAGCTCCGTCATTTCCGACTTGCCGCCAAAACGGTTGGTTACTTCGGCTTTCATCTTACTCTCCAGAAAGTCGATGAAGTCGGCGCGGTTCACGGCTGTAAGCAACGGACTCAAGGAATCGGGCATATTGGTGAAACAAGTCTTTGCCAGTTGCGCCGACAAAGAACCAACTCCCATACATAGTACAAACAAAAAGACTACCAACTTCTTCACCATATCATTGCATTATTTTATCGATACTAGATTCTTCTTCTTAAATAAATCATATTGCAGATAAGAGCATAGCTCTTCCGCCATAATTCACCCAAAATCCTATTTGCTCCCCAAATATAGGAAGAACATTCCAATCAACACCAAAATGAGGTCTACCGCCTTGCTTTTTAAATTCTTTTCACGGAAGAAAAGAGCACCGAACAGGAAGGAGACAACCACACTGCCACGCCGCACCATAGATACGATGGAAATCATGGAATCTTCATAGCTCAAAGCGTAGAAGTACACGAAGTCCGCCGCACAGAGAAAGGCGGATATGCCGATGATGGTCCAATCCCAGCGGAACGGCGTGCTCTCCTTTCTCTTGGGATACCACAGCAACAGGATAATGGGGCACATGATAAACACCTGATAGATATTGTACCATGACTGTACCACCATAGGCGGCAGTTGCTTCATCAGATACTTATCGTACAGTCCGCTGACGGCCCCCGTCACAGCCGCCAACACAATAAAGAGAATCCACTTGTTGTGCTTGAAGTCGATACCTTCTTTCTTGCCGGAACGGCTCAGCATGAAGAACGACAGCACCGCCAGCATCACACCTATCCATTGATAAAGATTGAGCCGCTCGCCGAATACAAGCATCGCTCCCACAAGTACCATTACCGGACGGGTGGCATTAATAGGGCCTACAATGGTAAGCGGCAGATGTTTCATTCCGAAATATCCGAATATCCACGAGGAGAGGACTATGAAAGACTTGATGATGATGAATTTATGCACATCCCACCCCACTACAGGAACATCGAACATCGTACCGCCCAATACCGCCGGAGCAAAAACCGACACCAAGATAAACGGAAGGAATATCAAACTGGAAAATACCGTATTCAGAAACAAGACCGGAAGCACGGCATTGTCCTTGAGCGCCTGCTTCTTGAAGGCATCATAAAATCCCAGCAAGGCTGCTGAGAGGAAGGCTAATAATAACCACATTTTTAGTTGAAAGTTGATAATTGATAGTTAAAAATAACAGCTGACAGTTAATGAAAATTCTTCATTCCTCATTCTTCATTCAAAAAAATTTCTTCCGGATAGGCAACGTCTACCAAGAACAATGCGTTGCCGGGTACGGAAGTCCCTGCACGGCAACGGTCTTTCTGTTCGATAACACGGCGGAAACCCTCAACGGTAAGTTTGCCCCTGCCCACCTCGAGTAACGTGCCTACCACGGCACGCACCATGTTCCGCAGAAAACGGTCGGCTTGAATGGTGAACACCCAAGTTACTTCATCCACTTGTGTCCAGGCGGCATACATTATCTTGCAATTATTGGTTTTGACATCGGTATGCAACTTGCTGAAACTGGTGAAGTCCGTATATTCAAACAAAGTCTGTGCGGCTTCGTTCATCCGTTCAAAATCAGGAGTTTGGAACAGGCGGCAACGGTATTGACGGTCGAAAGGCATTTTGGCGGTAGTGACATAGTACTTGTATGTACGCGCCGTAGCGTCAAAACGCGCATGGGCATCGGGACGCACGGCACGCAGACGATATACGGAAATATCGGGAGGGAGCAAGCGATTCAGCTTGTCCGCCATAAACGTTACATCCAACGAAGTCTCGCTGTCAAAATGCGCCACCATCACAGAAGCATGTACACCGGCATCGGTACGCCCTGCGCCCACCACTTCCACTTCACGCCGCAACAAGGTGGAGAGCGCTTTCATTAAACACTCCTGTACACTCGCACCGTTGGGCTGAATTTGCCAGCCATGATAGGCTGTGCCGTCGTAAGCCAAATAGATAAAATATCGTTGCACGTTTCTTTTTACCTCCTTATTTTGGCTGCAAAGGTACAAAAAGACAGGAAAAAAGCCGCATACTCTTCCGATTGTTCTGACAGATTACATTATCTTTGCAGGGATTTTACCGCAAATTACACAGATTTACACAGATTCAGAATTAATTATGTATAGCAAAAACCGTTTTATCTCCCTGTTTTTATTGGCAAGCATGGCGTTGACCTGCTGTCTGGCGGGATGCAAAAAGAAGGATATGTCACTTAAACTGAATGAACCGCGCAATATACGGGGTGTTATCAGCTACAAACGCTCTTTCGGCGATTTGAATGAAAAACATCTGAATGTGGCGCAAGCTATCGGTATCCGTCCGTTGGCATCGCGCAAGGAAGCGGAAGGAATGAAAGAGAAGCTGCAATATATCGCGACGAACGATTTATATGCGGTAGATTCATTGACGCACTCCATTCCGTATCTCATTCCGGGAGCGGCTACCCTACTCGACACTATCGGTTATAACTTCCTTGATTCTCTGACCGCCAAAGGGCTGAACCCGAACAAGATTACAGTAACTTCCGTACTTCGCACCAAAGATGACGTGAAACGTCTGCGCCGACGCAACGGCAACGCATCCGAGAATTCCGCCCACTTCTACGGCACTACATTCGATGTCAGTTGGAAACGCTTTCAGAAGGTTGAGGATGAGGACGGACGTCCGTTACAGGATGTCAGCCCGGATACGCTGAAACTGGTGCTGTCCGAGGTTTTGCGTGATTTGAAGAAGGCAGAGAAGTGCTACGTGAAATATGAATTGAAACAAGGATGTTTCCATATTACGACGAGAATGTAAAAATACAAATCTGTTAGTATATGGCATGTTAAGACATCAGAACATCAATATTAATATGCAGTTTACAAAAAAACATATACAAACAAGATCCTAACTTACCCCTAAGGCTGAAAGCCTTTTATCTTATAGAGGGATGCATCAAAACGAATTTAAGCTATCATTCTGTCATTCAGAGGAGCTTGCGACGAAGAATCTTTTCTCTTATATGTCAGGAGAAGAGATTCTTCACTTCGTTCTGAATGACAGAATGATAGCTTAAATTCGTTTTGACACATCCGCAATATGCGAATAATAATATTACGCCCTGTAAGGGCAAAAGACCCATATACGTATCTTTTGCCCTTACAGGGCGCAAATCTTGAGACACCTGTGCCCGGGGTGTTACCCCGGGCTATAAGATAAAAGCCTTTCAGGCTTAGAAAAATCATCATAGATTGGCGCTATTGCGCTATCGGCACTATCGGCACGGCACTATTGGGACTATCAGCACCATCGGCACTATCCACTATTGTATGCGAACAGGAAACTCCAGAATTCAAACTTTATAGAAACTATCTATAAATGAAACCATTATTTCTCCTCCAGCATCCGCCATGCCAACGGCAAGCAAGTTACAATATCGCCTGCCGTCATTCCCATAGCACCATGCTTTTTGCAGGCAATATCTCCCGCCAAGCCATGAACATAGACAGCCAGCTCTGCAGCCGTCTCCGCATCATACCCCTGCGCCAACAAAGCCAGTACAACACCGGTCAGCACATCACCGCTGCCCCCCGTTGCCATACCGGGATTTCCGGTAGGATTAAACCGGCATTTGCCCGACGGGGTGATAACAACGGAATAAGCTCCCTTCAATATAATATGTACTCCGGCGCTTCTTGCCAGTTCACGCGCTTTCATCAGGCGTTCATACGAATTTTGGCATTTTCCCACCAACCGCTCCAACTCTTTGGGATGCGGAGTAAGAATACTGCCTTTGGGCAGACGACCGATGTAACTGCGATGCTCTCCCAACAGATTCAGTGCATCGGCATCCACCACCATGGGCGTCTGGCAAGATTCTATCTGTTCCAGCAAGGCGGCTTCGGTATCCCCCGCCTTGCCCAATCCGGGACCGATGCCCACCGCCTGATAATCGTCCGTATCGGTGGCGCATGAAAAGCGTACATCGTTTATATCTATTTCCGTCATAGCTTCCGGTACGGAAGTCTGCACGATAAAGTTATTGCAGAAAGGAACATGAACCGTCAGCAACCCCACGCCGGAACGCAGACAAGCACGTGCCGCAAGCACCGACGCCCCTGCCATACCTTGCGAACCGGCTATCAGCAAGGCGCGTCCGAAACTCCCTTTGTGGGCAAACTTACCACGAGGCTTCAGCATCGACGGCATATCCTCATGTTCCGTCAATGCAAAGTCCGTCTCCTTTTCATCTATGGCTTCCTCGCTCAGACCGATATCCAGCAATTGCCATTCACCCACAAACGGTTCGTTCTCGGCAAAAAGAAATGCCAGCTTCGGCAGTTGCAGGCTCAGCGTCAGGTCTGCACGGATGATATTAGCTTGGATATTATAGGTATTATCCTCTCCCATCAAACCGGAAGGCACATCAATGGCAACTACCGTAGCCGAAGAGGAATTGATGTACTTCACTACCGCAGCGAAGCCTCCGTTCAAAGGTTTGTTCAGCCCGCTGCCGAACAGCCCGTCTACCACCACGTGCTCCGCAGTCAAGACCGGCGGAACGAATTGCGTGGTTATCTCATGGAAATCCACTCCGGCAACTCCTGCCAAGCGTTCCTTGTTCGTTTCACAATCCGGAGACAAAACGCCTTTTGTATTGAAAAGATACACCTCTACCCGATAGCCTTGTTCCGCCAACAAGCGTGAAACGGCCAGTGCATCTCCGCCATTGTTTCCGGGTCCGGCAAATACCGTAAAAGGTGTTTCCACACTCCAACGTTCGGCTATCGCCTGCGCCAATGCCTGAGAGGCGCGTTCCATAAGGTCTATGGACGAAACAGGCTCATTTTCTATCGTATAAGCATCCAGTTCTTTTATTTGGATGGTAGGAAATATTTTTATCATCGCAGCTTATTCATTTAAGTTACGAGCAAAGATACGAAAAATAATAACTACTTTGTTATCTGTTTCGCAGTAAAGGATATGTAGCTCATCCTCTTCCTGCTTTCAAAGAAATTGCAGAAGATGATGCATGGAGTGGAATAAAATCACTATTTTTGCGCCAACTTAAAAAACTCCCGTTTATGGATACCATACAAATAAAAGACAAAATGTTCACCGTTTCCATTAAGGAACAGGACATATTGAAAGAAGTAACCCGTGTAGCGAACGAAATCAACCGAGACCTTGCCGGTAAGAACCCGCTTTTCCTAAGCGTACTGAACGGCTCGTTCATGTTTACCGCTGACCTGATGAAACGCATCACCATTCCCTGCGAAATCTCTTTCGTGAAACTGGCTTCTTATCAGGGAGTATCTTCTACGGGAGTCATCAAAGAAGTTATCGGTATCAACGAAGATATTTCTGACCGCACGATTGTTATCGTGGAAGACATCGTAGATACAGGCCTCACCATGCAACGCCTGCTGGAAACTCTCGGCACACGTGCTCCAAAGGACATCCACATCGCCTCGCTGCTGGTGAAACCCGACAAGTTGAAAGTAGACCTGAACATCGAATACG
This sequence comes from Bacteroides sp. AM10-21B, assembly GCF_003472565.1. Lineage (NCBI taxonomy): Bacteria > Pseudomonadati > Bacteroidota > Bacteroidia > Bacteroidales > Bacteroidaceae > Bacteroides > Bacteroides sp. AM10-21B. The sequence continues at coordinate 252,220 of NZ_QRME01000001.1, forward strand.
TAGCCATGAACATCCCCAACGACTTCATCGTGGGCTACGGCCTGGACTATGACGGATTCGGACGCAACTATCCCGACATCTATACAGTGGTAGACTGAAACGGGGAGAAGGTATTGGAAGAAAGTATTAAATTGTAAATCATAAAATAATAGCTAAACAAATGTTGAACATTGTAATTTTCGGTGCTCCCGGTTCAGGAAAGGGAACACAAAGCGAGAGAATTGTAGAGAAGTACGGCATCAACCACATTTCTACGGGAGACGTACTCCGTGCAGAAATCAAGAACGGCACAGAACTGGGCAAAACAGCCAAAGGCTACATCGACCAGGGACAACTGCTGCCGGACGAACTGATTATCGACATTCTGGCAAGTACGCTGGACAGCTTCAAGGACAGCAAAGGTGTTATCTTCGACGGTTTCCCCCGTACCATCGCACAGGCGGAAGCATTGAAAAAGATGCTGGCTGAACGCGGACAGAGCGTAAACATCATGCTGGACCTCGACGTGCCCGAAGATGAACTGATGAAACGCCTCATCAAACGAGGACAGGAATCAGGTCGTGCCGACGACAACGAGGAGACTATCAAGAAACGTCTTACCGTATATCATTCACAAACAGCTCCGCTGATTGACTGGTACAAAAACGAAAAGCTGTATGCGCACATCAAAGGCATCGGTGAACTGGAAACGATTACGGCAGATGTTTGCAAAGCGATTGACGCAGCAAAATAAAGTAATATAACCATAAAGCAAAAGCGCGGTAATACCATAAATGATATTTACCGCGCTTGTCATTTTCCCATCCACTCCTAAAAAAATAGCAATAGATTATTTCATAAGCTTCTTATATTCACGTGGAGTACATCGAATTTTCTTGAAAAACGTAGCATTGAACCTTGCTATAGTATTGAATCCACATTCATATGCAATATCTGTTATGCTCATGTCGGTAGTCAGTAGTTTACGTTGTGCATGTGCTATCCTTAGCTCAGCTATATAATCAGTTATCGTAGTGCCGAATGCTTTCTTGAATATATAATTAGCATAATCAGGATGCAAACCTACTGCTTCACCAATATCATTGGCTTTAATGTTATTACAATAATTTTTAGTGAGATATATGGTTATTTTTTCAATAAGTGTCGTTTGATATGATGCTAATGCTATGCCATCGTCTGACGACTCTAAATGATGAGCCATACGGATGATTCTGGCTTGCATCTCCAATAAGATTATAAGGCTTGATTGAATACCGGCATCGTTATCCTTCAACCAATTATTCAACAAAAACTCATCATACTGAGAGTAGTCATTTGTCTTCTCATATAGAATATCTCCCTTAAGCAAATTGTCTACAAACTGTACAGGAAGATTCCAAGACAAAAAGCGTGCTAAAGGAATGGTACATACATAATATCTGTCCACATTCTCATAACGAATAATTTGATGCGGAACGAGTCCCCAAAATATTGTAAACCGTTTATTAGGTATCGTTATCTTCTCATTATGACGCAAGTAAGTAATATTTCCCTGAGGCAAGTAATTTATTTCTATTTCATTATGCTTGTCACATCTGGGCATAATACTAGGTATCCATGTTTCGCAGGTAAGTCCATAAGGCTTAAATTCCTCACGAGATTTATCAAAGCTGTAGCATTTCTCGGAATTCATTATGTTTATATCTAAATATAGAGAGTGTTATTCATCTTTTGGCAGTAAATTTGCAAAAATAATCCTTAAATACCAAATATAATAACTACCATGAAAAAAGTACTTTTCTTCTTTTCCTTTCTAACAATATGGTGCCTCTACTCAAAAGCGCAGGTTGCCAACGAAGACAAACATCGACTGATTGTGACCACCGACTTAGGAGGCACTGACCCCGATGATGTTCAGTCAATGATACATTTATTATTATGCTCGAATATGATTGATATTGAAGGACTAATCAGTTCACAAGTCTGGATGGACGACCCGGATAAAACGGCTAAAATATCAGAAGTTGTAGAGCGATTCGGTGAAGTTCTGCCGCGATTGAATAAACATGCGGAAGGTTATCCCGATTTAAATCAACTGCAGGCTGTCATAAAGCGGGGACAACCTGTTTCTAATATGACAGGAGTAGGCTCAGGCAAAGATTCACCGGGTTCAGAACTAATCATCTCGGCAGTTGATAAGAAAAAAGACCAACGGCCCGTATGGCTTGCGGCTTGGGGCGGAATGAATACGATAGCACAAGCTTTATGGAAAGTGAAACATACACGGAGTGAAAAAGCCTTCAAGAAGTTTATCGCAAAAATCCGTATATATGATGTCTTGGGACAAGATGACGCCGGAGCTTGGATAGCCAAGAACTTTCCTGAAATCGTGTATATCAGAAATAAGGAAGTTTATGGCTGGGGACCTTCCGACCAATGGATTAAAAAGAATATTCAAAGCTGCCTGCCATTTGGTAAGCACTACCCCAATCGAGTTTGGGCAGTGGAGGGAGACTCACCTTCTTTCTTCTATGTATATGCCAATGGTCTGAATGTGCCTGATTCACTTGAATATGGTGGTTGGGGAGGTCGCTTCTCCAAGCAAAAGACAAGCGGCATACGAGGTATGGACTTTATTGTACGTAGCGGAAAAGATGAAACGCAATACGATCCCTATTATATGTATGGAAGCTGCAAAGAGGGCAATGCCGCTATCAACAAATGGCGACAGCATATTTGGAATAATTTTGCAGCACGTATGTTGTGGACTACAACCGATGATTATAAAGCGGTCAATCATCATCCCCACGCAGCGCTCAATGGAGACCATTCTCTGAAATGTATCTTTAAAAAAGTAAAAGCCGGAAGCTCCATTGTCTTAGACGCCAACGGCTCCACAGACCCCGACGGCGATAATCTGATATATCAATGGAGCGTTTACACTGAACCCGGCAGTTATAAAGGTAACGTAAAGATAGAAGGAGGCAATGCCAAAAAATGCAAAGTACATATTCCTTCGGATGCTACCGGCAAGGACATACATATCATTTTAGAGTTAACGGACGAAGCGACTCCGGCACTTACCGTTTATAGACGAGTGGTACTAAAAATAAGTTAGAAACACCCCCTGCGATTGATTAATCAATAAAAAGGAATAAAAAGTTTGAGGTAGTCTTGGAGAATCGTTACTTTTGCATCAGAAAAAGGAATAAGTATTTTAAAATCAATCGTAAGGAAAAATATGGCTGAATCGAATTTTGTTGACTACGTAAAAATCTATTGCCGTTCCGGTAAGGGCGGTCGAGGCTCCACGCATATGCGACGTGAGAAATATATTCCCAATGGCGGCCCCGACGGTGGTGACGGAGGACGAGGCGGCCACGTGATTCTTCGCGGCAACCGCAACTACTGGACATTGCTGCACTTGCGCTACGACCGACATATCATGGCCGGGCACGGAGAATCGGGTTCAAAGAACCGTAGTTTCGGCAAGGACGGAGAAGATAAAGTTATCGAAGTGCCCTGCGGCACGGTAGTTTACAATGCCGAAACCGGTGAATACATCTGCGATGTGACCGAACATGGACAGGAAGTCGTCCTGCTGAAAGGCGGACGCGGCGGATTGGGCAATTGGCACTTCAAGACCGCCACCCGTCAGGCTCCCCGCTTTGCACAACCGGGCGAACCGATGCAGGAAATGACGGTTATCATGGAGTTGAAGCTGCTGGCGGATGTAGGTTTGGTAGGTTTTCCCAATGCAGGGAAGTCGACACTGCTCTCAGCAGTATCTTCGGCAAAGCCGAAAATTGCCAATTATCCCTTTACTACACTGGAACCCAATCTGGGAATTGTGTCATATCGCGACGGCAAATCGTTCGTAATGGCAGATATCCCCGGCATTATCGAGGGTGCAAGTGCGGGCAAAGGTCTGGGACTCCGTTTTCTACGCCACATCGAACGCAACTCATTGCTGCTGTTCATGGTTCCTGCCGACAGTGACGACATCCGTAAGGAATATGAAATTCTGTTGAACGAACTGCGCACCTTCAATCCTGAAATGCTGGACAAGCAACGTGTGCTTGCTATTACCAAATGTGATATGCTGGATCAGGAACTGATGGACGAAATAGAACCTACGTTGCCCGAAAGCATTCCGCACGTATTCATTTCGGCTATATCCGGTCTGGGTATCTCTGTTCTGAAAGATATACTGTGGGAAGAGCTGAATAAGGAAAGCAACAAGATAGAAGGCAAGGTTGAAAGCATAGCCCATCGTGCCAAAGATATGAGTCACCTGAAAGAAGAACTGAAAGATGAAGGTGAAGACGAGGACCTCAGCTACGAATACATTGACAACGAGGACATTGAAGACCTTGAAGACTTTGAATACGAAGAAGAGGACTGGGAGGATGACAAAAAATGATTTCTCTTACAGAAGATAAAAAAATGTTGGGATATGAGGTATTTGCCCCGTATCCCGACATTTCTTGTTTTGTAACCACCCGGCATGGCGGATGCAGCACCGACAACTATGCTTCTTTCAACTGCACCCCTTACACCGGAGACGATGTAAATTGTGTACGCCAAAATCAGGAAGCGTTATGTGCTGCATTGCCTTCATATCCGCAAGAACTCGTTATTCCTTTTCAAACTCACAGTACCAATTCTCTCATCATCGACGAAACTTATCTGAATGCAACATACAGTGAACGGCAGTCTATGCTGCAAGGTGTAGATGCGCTTATTACCGATATACCCGGTTGCTGTATTTGTATCTCTACCGCCGATTGCATTCCTATATCATTATATGACAAGCTACGTCGCGTCGTTGCCGTAGTCCATGCCGGCTGGCGGGGAACGGTAAACCGCATACTTGCATCAACGCTCCACCGGATGCAGGCAGCCTACGGCACAGAGGGCAAAGACATCATAGCCAGCATTGGTCCGGGTATCTCCCTCGCTTCTTTTGAAGTAGGCGATGAAGTATATGAAGCTTTCCGAACTGAGAATTTCCCAATGGAATACATATCCGTATGGAAACCAGAAACGCACAAATACCATATCGATTTGTGGGCAGCCAACCATCTGCAACTTTCCGACTTCGGAGTGCCGTCCCAACAGATAGAAAATGCAGGGATTTGCACTTATCAACAGTATGAGGATTTCTTTTCGGCACGCCGATTGGGTATCAAGTCAGGACGCATACTGTCGGGAATAATGATAAATCCAATAATTAATGTTTAGTGATTAGCCATGTATAACATTACCGTATCAGAAGAAATTAAGAAAGCCTGCCCTATCTTCAAAGGTGCGGCCGTATACGCAGAAGTTGCCAATACCGCATTCTGCCAAGGTCTTTGGGACGAGATAAACGCCTTTACCCAAGAACTGAGAGCAACCGAAACCACAGACAGCATCAAGCTGCAACCCGCCATTGCCGCCACCCGCGAAGCCTACAAGCGTTGCGGAAAAGACCCGAGCCGCTACCGCCCCTCGGCCGAAGCATTACGCCGCCGTCTTATGCGGGGACTGGAACTGTATCAGATTGACACGCTGGTAGACCTCATCAACCTCGTTTCCCTCCGCACCGGATACAGCATAGGCGGCTTTGATGCAGACAAGATACAGGGAAACAGCCTCGAACTCGGAGTAGGACGTGCGGAAGAACCTTTCGAGGGCATCGGGCGCGGAGTGCTGAATATCGAGGGACTTCCCGTCTACCGCGACCCGGCAGGCGGAATAGGCACCCCCACCAGCGACAACGAGCGCACCAAGATGGGAATGGAAACCCGCCACATCCTCGCCATTGTAAACGGCTACAGCGGATGTGACGGACTGGCGGAAGCTACCGGAATGATACAGGAACTCCTGCGGAAGTATGCCGCTTCCGACGGTGGAACAGTGCTCTATTTTGAATAAACGACGACCGCGGACATAATGCCGCAGCTACACCCGATGCAAAAAAATAACAGACTGAACCGTCCAAGTATTCAAACGTTTCACTACCTTTGCAAAGCGTTTCACTCGAAAAAAAGAATTGAACTTTAAAACATATCAATGATAGAGAAACTGATTGTTCTTGAGGATATTGATCCGGTAATCTTTTACGGCGTAAACAACGCCAATATGCAATTGATAAAAGCATTGTATCCCAAACTCCGCATCGTTGCCCGCGGCAATGTCATCAAGGTTCTGGGAGACGAAGAGGAAATGTGTGCGTTTGAAGAAAACATCACCAAGCTTGAAAAGTATTGCGCCGAATATAATTCTCTGAAAGAGGAAGTCATCATCGATATAATCAAAGGGAACGCCCCGCAAGCGGAAAAGTCCGGCAACGTCATCGTGTTCAGCGTAACGGGAAAGCCCATCATACCGCGCAGCGAAAACCAGTTGAAGCTGGTTGAGGCTTTCTCCAAGAACGACATGGTGTTTGCCATCGGCCCCGCCGGTTCGGGCAAGACATACACGGCTATAGCCCTTGCCGTACGTGCGCTGAAAAACAAGGAAATCAAGAAAATAATCCTCAGCCGCCCCGCCGTAGAGGCCGGAGAGAAGCTCGGCTTCCTGCCCGGCGACATGAAGGACAAGATAGACCCCTATCTGCAACCGCTTTACGACGCATTGCAGGACATGATACCTGCCGCCAAACTGAAAGAATACATGGAACTGAACATCATTCAGATTGCCCCCCTCGCCTTCATGCGCGGGCGTACGCTGAACGATGCCGTAGTAATTCTGGATGAAGCGCAGAACACTACCACCCAACAGATTAAAATGTTCCTCACCCGCATGGGCATGAACACCAAGATGATTGTAACGGGAGACATGACACAGATAGACCTTCCCCTATCGCAAACCTCCGGACTGGTGCAAGCGCTCCGCATCCTGAAAGGCGTGAAAGGCATCAGTTTCATCGAACTGAACAAGAAAGACATTGTACGTCACAAACTGGTTACCCAGATTGTGGAAGCCTACGAGAAGTTCGACAAAGAGACGAAAGCGGAACGGGAGAAACGGAGAGAGGAAAAAGCCGGACTGCAACTCCCTGCATAAACAGTAAATATTCAACTCATAAATATCACAAAAATGAAAGCATTAACAGCAACAGAATTCAATTTTCCCGGTCAGCAAAGCGTATACCACGGAAAAGTGCGTGATGTGTACAACATCAACGGTGAAAAGTTAGTGATGGTCGCTACCGACCGTATTTCAGCCTTCGACGTAGTATTGCCCAAAGGTATTCCTTTCAAGGGTCAAATGCTGAACCAGATTGCAGCCAAGTTCCTCGATGCCACTACCGACATCTGCCCCAACTGGAAAATGGCCACCCCAGACCCTATGGTAACAGTGGGTGTAATGTGCGAAGGTTTTCCTGTTGAAATGATTGTACGCGGCTACCTCTGCGGCAGCGCATGGCGTGCCTACAAGAGCGGTGTCCGCGAAATCTGTGGCGTGAAGCTGCCCGAAGGCATGAAAGAGAACCAGAAGTTCCCCGAACCTATCATCACCCCGACTACCAAAGCCGAGATAGGCGAGCACGATGCCGACATTTCCAAAGAGGAAATCCTCGCCAAAGGTCTTGCCACTCCCGAAGAATATGCCGTTTTGGAGAAATACACCATGGCCCTCTTCAAACGCGGTACGGAAATCGCCGCAGAGCGCGGATTGATTCTCGTTGATACCAAATACGAATTCGGCAAGCACAACGGCACCATCTATCTGATGGACGAAATCCATACTCCGGACTCCAGCCGCTATTTCTACTCCGAAGGCTACGAAGAACGCTTCTCCAAAGGCGAACCGCAAAAGCAACTCTCAAAGGAATTCGTACGCGAATGGTTGATGGACAACGGCTTCCAAGGCAAAGAAGGACAACATGTTCCGGAAATGACGGACGAAATCGTAACTTCCATCAGCGAACGCTACATCGAGTTATACGAACACATCACCGGTGAGAAATTCGTGAAAGAAGATACAAGCAATATCGCCGAACGTATCGAGAAGAACGTAACGGAATACCTAAAGGAATGAAGAATGTATTACCCGCAAGAACACATCAAGCCTTACGGTAGCGACGGCAAGAAGAGCGAACAGGTCGAAGAAATGTTCGACAATATCGCACCCGCTTACGATAAGCTGAACCATACCCTGTCAATGGGTATAGACCGCAGCTGGCGTAAGAAAGCGATTAATGCGCTGCGCCCTTTCAAGCCCCGGCACATCATGGATGTAGCAACCGGAACCGGCGACTTTGCCATACTTGCCTGTCGCGAACTGCAGCCCGACACGCTGATAGGAACCGACATATCCGAAGGGATGATGAATGTGGGACGTGAAAAAGTAAAACAGGCGCACCTCTCGGACAAGATTTCCTTCGCCCGGGAGGATTGCACCTCTCTCTCATTTGCCGATGAAAGCTTTGATGCCGTGACCGTAGCGTTCGGCATCCGCAACTTCGACGGACTGGACAAAGGACTGTCTGAAATGTGCCGTGTACTCGTGCCCGGCGGACACCTCGTGATACTGGAACTTTCCACTCCGGACCGCTTCCCAATGAAGCAACTCTTTACCGTCTACTCCAAAGTCATCATTCCTCTACTCGGCAAATGTATCTCGAAAGACAACAGCGCTTACACCTATCTGCCCCAAAGCATCCGCGCCTTTCCGCAAGGTGAAATCATGCAAGGAGTAATCCGTAAGGCAGGATTCAGCGAGGTGCGCTTCAAGCGGTTGACTTTCGGAATATGTACCTTATACATCGCTAAGAAATAGTTGCTACTTATTATTACCCCCTTTAACACACTTGGATATGCAGAAATACGGTCTAATCGGTTACCCGCTGAAACATTCGTTCTCCATCGGCTACTTCAATGAGAAATTCACAGCCGAGAACATTGACGCAGAATATGTAAACTTCGAGATTCCCCGCATCGAAGACTTCATGGAAGTGATTGAGGAAAACCCCAATCTCTGTGGACTCAACGTAACCATTCCTTACAAAGAACAAGTCATCCCCTATCTGGATGAGCTGGATAAGGATACTGCCCAAATAGGCGCGGTCAACGTTATCAAGATTGTCCGTCTCCCCAAAGGCAAAGTCAAACTGATAGGCTGCAACTCGGACATTATCGGATTTACGCAATCCATCGAGCCGTTGCTGCAACCCCACCACAAGAAAGCGCTGATTCTGGGTACGGGCGGTGCGTCCAAAGCCGTATATCGCGGTCTGGAGAACTTAGGAATAGAAAGCACGTTCGTATCACGCACCAAAAAGGACGACAAATTCCTTACCTACGAGGAACTGACTCCGGAGATAATGGCCGAATATACGGTTATCGTCAACTGTACCCCCGTCGGCATGTTCCCCAAAGTAGATTTCTGCCCGAACATACCGTACGAACTACTTACACCCAACCATTTGCTCTACGATTTGTTATATAATCCAAACGAAACACTCTTCATGAAGAAAGGCAAAGCTCAAGGAGCCGTCACCAAGAACGGACTCGAAATGCTGTTGCTGCAAGCCTTTGCCGCATGGGAGATTTGGAATAGATGACATGAAAAGAAAAATTAAATACGGTCTGATAGGATTATTGGCGGTAGCATTCGCCACCATCGTCAGTGGAAGCTATTATATGCTCGGTTACTCGCTGACACCTAAAGAGAACAAAGGCAAGGACATTCCTGGGTCATACAAGTATATGCACCGCACATATCCGTTTATCACGTCATGGCTGGATAGCCTGCAAACCTCAGGTGCCTTGCGCGATACCTTTATCATCAATCCGGAAGGGAGACAACTGCATGCAATTTTTGCCGCAGCCGCACAATCTACCGATAAAACGGCAGTCATCGTGCACGGCTATACCGACAATGCCATCCGTATGCTGATGATAGGCTATCTTTATAATAAAGGACTGAACTACAATATATTCCTTCCCGACTTGCAGGACAACGGTCTGAGCGGAGGTCCCGCCATACAAATGGGGTGGAAAGACAGGCTGGATGTACTGAATTGGATGAATATAGCCGACAGTATTTTCGGAAACAACACTCAAATGGTAGTACACGGCATCTCTATGGGAGCTGCCACTACCATGATGGTATCCGGAGAACCGCAACAACCTTTTGTGAAATGTTTTGTAGAAGATTGCGGCTACACAAGCGTATGGGACGAATTTTCCTTTCAATTGAAGGATATGTTCGGGTTGTCCGAATTTCCGCTAATGTACACAACCGGATGGTTATGCAACGCCAAGTACGGCTGGAACTTCCGAGAAGCTTCTTCGCTGGAGCAAGTCAAAAAATGCAGCCTTCCCATGTTATTCATACATGGAGATGCGGACACATACGTACCTACGTGGATGGTTTATCCCTTGTATGAAGCCAAGAGCGAACCGAAAGAGTTGTGGATTGTACCCGGTGCAACACACGCCATGTCCTACCGGGATTATCCGCAGGAATATACGGAGCGCGTAAGGAATTTCGTAGGGAAATACATCCATTAATGTGATTTTTCCTATCTTCGCCCCTACAAATACAATAGTATGAAACGATTTATCTCCATAGCACTCTTCTTGTGCGTGCTTGTTTCCTTGCAGGCACAAGAGATTTACACTACCAAAAACATTCCTAAAGTACATCTTCAGGACAAGACACGCTACGTCTGCAACCCCGCCGGCATCCTCTCTGCTTCGGTATGTGATGAAATGGACCGTATGCTTTATGCACTGGAACAGCAAACCGGCATTGAAACCGTAGTGGCCGTCGTACCTTCCATCGGCAACGAGGATTGCTTTGACTTCTCGCACCAATTACTCAACGAATGGGGTGTGGGCAAGAAAGGCAAGAACAACGGGCTGGTTATCCTGTTGGTAACCGACCAGCGCTGCATCCAGTTTTATACCGGATACGGATTGGAAGGAGACCTGCCCGATGCCATCTGCAAGCGCATTCAGACACGATACATGATTCCTTACCTGAAAGACGGCAATTGGGATGCGGGTATGGTGGCTGGTGTGCGTGCCGTATGCGCCCGCCTCGACGGCAGTATGGTAAACGACTCGGATGAGGATGGCGGCGCCTCCCCGATAGGATTGATTCTGGCTGTTGTCGGCTTCTTCGCCATCGCCATTGCAGCGGGAATATTGAAGACACGTGCCGCAAGCAAATGCCCGCAATGCGGACAGCACAAGCTGCAACGGAGCAACAGCGTACTTGTTTCACGCCACAACGGAGTACGGACGGAAGATGTCACTTACATATGCCGTAATTGCGGACACAAGGTAGTACGCCGTCAGCAATCCTACGATGAGAATTACCGGGGCGGCGGTGGCGGCGGTCCTGTCATTTTCGGCGGCGGCTTCGGAAGAGGCAGTTTCGGGGGCGGCGGCGGTTTTGGCGGCGGCAGCTTCGGCGGAGGTATGGGCGGTGGCGGCGGAGCCGGTTCACGGTTCTGATTGGAATAGTGTCAATCTGGAATTATTCAGTTAGGAGTCAGAGGAGTTACAAAATGTATTGTATCACTTAATAATAAAAGAAGAAGTATGAAAAAATCAACCATTATTATCATTGCTATTATAGCCCTTCTCGCCATTTGGGGTATTACCGGCTATAACGGACTTGTCACTATGGACGAAAATGTCAGCGGACAATGGTCTAACGTCGAAACACAATATCAACGTCGTGCCGACTTGATTCCGAACCTTGTAAATACAGTCAAAGGATATGCCTCTCACGAGAAAGAAACACTGGAAGGTGTGGTAGAGGCTCGCAGCAAAGCTACCCAAATGACCGTAGACTCCAACGACCTGACACCGGAGAAGCTGGCTGAATACCAAAAGGCTCAGGGTGCGGTTACTTCCGCTCTCGGCAAGCTGCTTGCCATTACCGAGAATTATCCCGACCTGAAAGCCAACCAGAACTTCCTGGAACTACAAGCCCAGCTGGAAGGTACGGAAAACCGCATCAACGTAGCACGTACCAACTTCAACAACGCAGCGAAAAGCTTTAATACAGCCATCCGCCGTTTCCCCAAAAACATCCTTGCCGGTTTTTTCGGCTTTGAGAAACGCGCTTATTTTGAAGCTGCCGAAGGCAGTGAACAAGTTCCCAAAGTAGAGTTCTAACAACAAGGAATTAAAAATCCGAACTGGGGTTGTTTTAAAATGTAAAAGTCCTATCATTCTATCATTCTGAACGCAGTGAAGAATCTCTTCTCTGCATACATAAAAGAGGAGATTCTTCGTCGCAAGCTCCTCTGAATGACAGTATGATAGGACTTTTACATTTTGAAACACTCTCATATTTTTTACGCAAAGCTAAGGCTATAAGCGAAATAATCACTACTTTTGTGCACAATTGAACAAACTTATTATCTCATGAGTAATCAACGATATATGATGAGAGGCGTCAGCGCATCCAAAGAAGATGTGCACAACGCTATCAAGAACATCGACAAAGGTATCTTCCCGCAGGCTTTCTGCAAAATTATCCCCGACATTCTGGGCGGTGATCCCGAGTACTGTAATATCATGCACGCCGACGGTGCAGGAACCAAATCCAGCCTGGCATACATGTACTGGAAAGAGACAGGCGACCTCTCCGTCTGGAAAGGCATTGCGCAGGATGCGCTGATTATGAACATCGACGACCTGCTTTGCGTAGGTGCAGTAGACAATATCCTGGTATCAAGCACTATCGGACGCAATAAGTTGCTCATTCCGGGAGAGGTGATTTCCGCTATCATCAACGGAACGGACGAACTGCTTGCCGAACTCCGCGAAATGGGTGTGGGTGTATACGCTACCGGCGGTGAGACTGCCGATGTCGGCGACTTGGTACGCACCATTATCGTAGACTCTACGGTAACTTGCCGCATGAAACGTTCGGATGTCATCGACAATGCCAATATCCGTCCGGGAGATGTGATTGTAGGTCTGTCCTCTTGTGGACAAGCCACTTATGAGAAAGAATATAACGGCGGTATGGGCAGCAACGGGCTAACCAGCGCCCGCCACGATGTATTCTCCAAATACCTGGCAGAGAAATATCCGGAAAGCTACGACAAAGCCGTACCCGACGAACTGGTATACAGCGGAAAACTGAAGCTGACAGACAACGTGGAAGGCAGTCCGTTGGATGCCGGCAAACTGGTACTCTCTCCTACCCGTACGTATGCACCGGTAGTTAAGAAATTACTCGATGCGCTCCGTCCCGAAATTCACGGTATGGTACACTGCTCCGGTGGCGCACAAACCAAAGTACTGCACTTTGCCGGTGACAATTGCCGCATTATCAAAGACAACCTTTTCCCCGTTCCACCATTGTTCAGAACCATCAAGGAGCAAAGCGATACGGACTGGAGCGAAATGTACAAGGTATTCAATATGGGACACCGCCTTGAGGTATATCTTTCTCCCAAACACGCAGAAGAAGTGATTGCCATCAGCAAGAGCTTCAATATTGATGCACAGATTGTAGGACGTATCGAAGAGAGCGATAAGAAAGAGTTGATTATCAAGAGTGAATTCGGAGAGTTCAGATACTAATACCGACTTATCATCCCATCATAACATTACCACTTGAATTAAATGGCAGATAACAATACCATACTTGAGAAACTGGAAGGCCTCGTTGCCCGCTTCGAAGAAGTATCTACGTTGATAACCGACCCGGCAGTGATTGCCGACCAAAAGCGCTACGTCAAGCTTACCAAAGAATACAAAGAATTGGGTGACTTGATGAATGCCCGCAAAGAGTACATGCAGGTACTGAGCGGCATTGAGGAAGCGAAAGAAATCATCGCCAACGAAACCGATGCCGAAATGCGCGAAATGGCCCGTGAGGAACTTGATGCCTGCCAAACACGCCAGCCGGAGCTGGAAGAAGAGATAAAGCTGCTGCTTGTCCCTGCCGACCCGCAGGATAGCCGTAACGCAATTCTTGAAATCCGCGGCGGTGCAGGTGGAGACGAAGCCGCCATCTTTGCCGGCGACCTCTTCCGTATGTACACCAAGTATTGCGAAGCAAAAGGCTGGCGATTGGAAATATCCAGCGCCAACGAAGGCGCAGCCGGCGGTTTCAAGGAAATCATCTGCTCCGTAACGGGTGATAATGTATATGGTACACTGAAATATGAATCGGGCGTACATCGCGTACAGCGTGTGCCTGCCACCGAAACGCAAGGACGTGTGCACACATCCGCTGCATCCGTAGCCGTGCTGCCCGAGGCCGAAGAATTCGATGTAGTCATCAACGAGGGAGAAATCAAATGGGATACCTTCCGAAGCGGTGGTGCGGGCGGTCAGAACGTAAATAAGGTGGAATCCGGCGTACGCTTACGCTACAACTGGAAGAATCCGAATACCGGTGTCGTAGAGGAAATCCTCATCGAATGTACTGAAACGCGCGACCAGCCGAAGAATAAAGAACGCGCCTTGTCTCGCCTGCGTACCTTTATATACGACAAGGAGCACCAGAAATACATCGATGACATCGCTTCCAAACGAAAGACCATGGTTTCTACCGGTGACCGTTCGGCCAAGATACGCACCTACAACTATCCGCAAGGACGTATCACCGACCACCGCATCAACTATACCATCTATAACCTCGCCGCCTTTATGGACGGTGATATTCAGGACTGCATCGATCACCTGATTGTTGCGGAAAATGCGGAAAGACTGAAAGAAAGCGAATTGTAGTTATGAAAGGGTTATCAGTAGAGAAAGCGTTTCACACAGCTACCGAAGCGTTTCAGAATTGTTTGAAACGCTTTCCGGTTGCAGTAACCTTTATCTTTGCATTCACAGCCTATCTCATCTATCTGACATCGACAGGCTGGAAGGGCGAAGACCGGTTACTGTTCATCACCGGCTACTATCTGTCGGTGGGCATCCTGCTTTCGCTCACACTTCATCTATGGAGCGAGGAAGTAAAAAGCCGCCTGTGGAAGACAACCATACAACTTGCTGCGCATGCCTTACTTATAGCCGACACTTTCCTACTCTATCATTATCTCACCACGGAAAGTTCGTGGATTGAAATCGGTATCGCCCATGCGGCAGCCATTCTTGCCGTAGGGTTCTCCACTTTCTTCCTTTCGTTCCTGCGCGAGAAGAACGACATCGCCAGCTGGAACTTTGCGCTGAACACCGTTTCGGCATACATCGTTACACAGGTGATAGGCCTTATCCTATGTGCAGGCATCAGCCTACTGCTGTTCTCATTGCATCAACTGTTCGATATTCACATCAGCGGGAAGTGCTATGCCTATATCTACTATCTGTGCAATGTATTGCTCGGATTGATGCTATTCCTCGGATTGTTGCCGCAGGGAGACGACAAGCACAACCGGAAGCCGCATTCATCGGAATTCCTGAACGGCATCCTGCACTATCTGTTCCTTCCCCTTACGGCCGGTTATCTGATAGTGCTTTATATCTACGCCACTCGCATCCTCATCAGTTGGGAATTGCCCATCGGCTGGGTGTCATGGCTTATCGTAGCATTGATGACGGTCTGTATCGCCATCCAATTCGGGCTATACCCTACACGTTTCAAAGAGAACAAGCGGTTTGACAACTGGATTGCACGCTGGATGCCTGTGCTGATATTGCCACTGTTACTGCTGATGACAATAGGCATTATACGCCGGTTCAACGATTACGGTGTTACTATCAACCGACTCTATCTCGCCACGCTCAATGGCTGGTTCTATATTGTCTGTATCGGGCTGTTCGTCATAAAAGCGCGACGTATCAACTGGATACCCATTTCGTTTGCCGTCATCTTTTTGCTGACATCCGCATTGCCCGTCAACTATGCCGGTATTACAAAGAATACTATTCTTAATGAGATAAAGGCCGAAATGCAACGCAGTTGCCAAGCGGAAGTTCCCCTCTCATTAGAGCAATATAAGGAATGGATTTACTCACTGCCGGAAAAGCAAGCTGTACAGATAAACAGTAAATTCAAATATTTGAGTAACTGGTTCGGCACGGAAAGCGTTACTCATTTGATAGAGAAGAATGTGACACACAACCTCTATTCTGTGGCAGCGGATATTGAAACAGATACGGTAGCCGTTGACACAGATAACGACAGGGTTTCCTACAGTGGCGAAATCGATATCCAAACTATCATCAATATACCCGAAGGCTATACCCGGTTTATCGCCATACCTGACGGCAGCATATCAAGCCACCGTTTCACCGTTTCCCGCCAAAGCCTCGAAAGCGGCATATTACCCGTTTCGCTCGATACCCGAACGGGCAAGCTGAACGATAGCGTGTACATCGAGCTCAACACATTGGAAATGCTGGAGAAGAACAGCAAGCACGGCCATATACCGCCTACCTCTTTCCGATGCAACTCCCCAAGAAATTTGTTCATCCTGACTGCATTCGACATTCATTATGAAAAGGACAGTGACGAAGATGCGAGAATGAGTATCAAGGGATATTTATTTAAAAAGTAAAATCATTAAACCAACAGAATTACGATATGAACAAACAACAGCTTTTTGAGAATATAAAACGTAAGAAATCATTTCTTTGCGTAGGTTTGGATACGGATATTAAGAAAATACCGGAACACCTGTTGAAAGAAGAAGATCCTATTTTCTCCTTCAATAAAGCAATTATCGATGCAACAGCCGATCTGTGTATCGCCTATAAACCTAACCTTGCTTTCTATGAGAGCATGGGAGTAAAAGGTTGGATTGCCTTTGAAAAGACCGTAAACTACATCAAACAGAATTATCCCGACCAGTTCATCATAGCTGATGCCAAGCGTGGTGACATAGGCAACACCTCTGCCATGTATGCACGCACTTTCTTTGAAGAGCTGGACATAGACTCGGTAACCGTAGCCCCCTATATGGGCGAAGACAGCGTTACCCCGTTCCTCACTTATGAAGGGAAATGGGTTATCCTGCTCGCATTGACCAGCAATAAAGGTTCTCACGACTTCCAGTTGACAGAGGACAAGGACGGTGAACGTCTTTTTGAGAAAGTCTTGCGCAAATCACAGGAATGGGCAAGTGACGAACAAATGATGTATGTAGTAGGCGCCACCCAAGGACGTGCTTTTGAAGATATCCGCAAGATTGTTCCCAATCACTTCCTCCTGGTACCCGGCGTAGGCGCACAAGGCGGTTCATTGGAAGAAGTCTGCAAATACGGCATGAACGAAACTTGCGGGCTAATTGTTAATTCCAGCCGCGGAATCATTTACGTAGACAAGACAGAGAACTTTGCAGCCGCTTCACGCAAAGCTGCACAGGAAGTACAGGCGCAAATGGCGGAACAGCTGAAGAAAGTGATAAACGATTAGTGACTAACAACCCTCCAAAGGTGCAAGCAAGAAAAATCATCAACGACCCGGTATTCGGGTTCATCAATATACCAAAGGGGCTGCTGTACGACATTGTACGGCATCCCCTTTTGCAACGTCTCACCCGTATCAAGCAACTGGGCTTGTCTTCCGTAGTGTACCCCGGCGCGCAACATACCCGTTTCCAACATTCTCTGGGTGCGTTCTACCTCATGAGTGAGGCTATACAACAACTCACAGCCAAAGGCAATTTCATCTTCGACAGTGAAGCGGAAGCCGTACAAGCAGCCATTCTTATGCACGACATCGGGCATGGTCCGTTCTCTCATGTACTTGAAGACACTATTGTAAAAGGCGTTTCGCATGAAGATATTTCTCTGATGCTGATGGAGCGCATCAACAAGGAGATGAACGGGCAACTGACACTCGCCATCCAGATTTTCAAGGATGAGTATCCCAAACGTTTCCTTCATCAGTTGGTAAGCGGTCAACTGGATATGGACCGCCTTGATTACCTGCGTCGCGACAGCTTCTATACAGGCGTTACGGAAGGCAATATCGGTTCGGCACGAATCATCAAGATGCTCGATGTCAAAGACGACCATCTGGTGGTAGAGTCCAAAGGCATCTATTCCATTGAGAACTTCCTCACCGCACGTCGCCTGATGTACTGGCAGGTATATCTGCACAAGACATCGGTTGCTTATGAAAAGATGCTCATCAGCACATTACTGCGTGCCAAAGAGTTAGCCGGAAAGGGAATAGACCTGTTTGCTCCGCCTGCACTGAAATTTTTCCTGTATAACGACATCAATCGGGAAACATTCTATAATAACCCGGATTGCTTGGAAAACTATATCCAACTGGACGACAATGATATTTGGACTGCATTGAAAGTATGGAGCACCCATTCGGACAAAGTCCTTTCCACACTAAGTCTGGGCATGATTAACCGTAACATATTCAAAGTGGAAATCTCCGCCGAACCTTTCGGTGAGGAACGTAAAGAAGAAATAATTCGGCAAACCGGTGAGCAATTAGATATTTCCCTTTCCGAAGCCGGTTATTTTATCTCCACTCCCGGCATTGAGAAGAATATGTACGATCCGGCAGATGACAGTATTGATATCCTATACAACGACGGTTCCACTAAAAATATAGCTGAAGCATCGGATATGCTTAATATATCTCTACTGTCCAAGAAAGTAAAAAAATACTACTTATGTTATCAGCGTTTGCATAGATAAGTATAAAATATTCATCACAGAGCAAGGATATATAAAAAAAAAGTCCGTTATTTGTGTTTTGAAACCATCTAACAACAATAAGACATGGAGTTCTCTGCTAAACAAATTGCAACATTTATTCAAGGAGAAATCGTTGGAGACGAGAATGCAACCGTACACACCTTCGCAAAAATTGAAGAAGGAATTCCCGGAGCAATTTCTTTCCTATCCAACCCTAAATACATACCTTATCTGTACGAAACCCTATCGAGTATCGTTTTGGTAAACAAGGATTTCGTTCCTGAACAAGAAGTAAAGGCTACAATGATTAAGGTAGACAATGCTTACGAGAGTCTTGCTAAATTATTAAATCTTTATGAACAAAGCAAGCCAAAGCGTACCGGTATTGATTCACGAGCATACGTTGCCGAGACCGCGAAAATAGGCAAGGATGTTTACATCGCCCCCTTTGCTTGCATCGGAGAGTATGCAGAAGTGGGAGACAATACGGTGATTCATCCGCATGCCACCATTGGAAGCGGCGCTAAGGTAGGCAGTGACTGTATTATTTATGCAAATGTAACCATCTACCACGATTGCCGCGTAGGCAATCACTGCATTTTGCACGCCGGTTGCGTCATCGGTGCAGACGGATTCGGCTTCGCCCCTACTCCCGAAGGCTATGAAAAGATACCCCAAATCGGTATCACTATCTTGGAAGATAATGTGGAAATAGGAGCCAACACTTGCGTAGACCGTGCTACAATGGGAGCAACTATCGTGCACAGTGGTGTGAAACTGGATAATCTGGTACAGGTAGCCCATAATGATGAAATCGGTTCGCATACGGTAATGGCAGCTCAAGTAGGCATTGCCGGATCCACCAAAATAGGTGAATGGTGTATGTTTGGCGGTCAGGTCGGTATAGCCGGACACATCCATATCGGAAACAAAGTGAACCTTGGCGCACAGTCGGGTGTTCCGAGCAATATAAAGGAAGGCAGTGTTTTAATAGGCACCCCGCCTATGGAGGTAAAACCTTATTTCAAGTCACAATCCGTATTCCGCAAACTACCGGATATGTATTTTGAACTGAATGCGCTTCGTAAAGAACTTGATGAATTAAAAAAACAATTAAATAAGTAACCAATGTTGAAACAAAAGACTCTGAAAGACAGCTTTTCGCTCAGTGGAAAAGGTCTTCATACTGGACTTGATCTGACCGTTACTTTCAACCCGGCTGCGGACAATCACGGATATAAAATTCAGCGTATCGACCTGGAAGGTCAACCCGTCATTGACGCTGTTGCCGATAATGTGACTGAAACGACACGCGGTACTGTCCTCTCTAAAAACGGGGTTAAGATAAGTACCATAGAGCATGGTATGGCTGCACTTTATGCACTGGGCATAGACAACTGCCTGATTCAGGTGAACGGTCCGGAATTTCCGATTTTGGACGGAAGTGCTCAATATTACGTCAACGAAATAGAACGTGTAGGTACAGTAGAACAGAATGCTGTAAAAGATTTCTATATTATCAAGTCCAAGATTGAATTCCGCGATGAAACCACCGGTTCGTCCATTATCGTATTACCCGATGAGAATTTCAGTCTGAATGTGCTGGTATCTTATGACTCCACCATCATCCCCAACCAATTCGCCACATTGGAGGATATGACAAAGTTCAAGGATGAAGTAGCCGCCAGCCGTACTTTCGTATTTGTACGCGAGATAGAACCGCTGTTACAGGCCGGACTTATCAAAGGCGGTGATTTGGACAACGCCATCGTTATCTACGAACGCGAAATGCCTCAGGATGCTTACGACAAGCTTGCCGATGTAATGGGCGTACCGCATATGGATGCCAAACAGCTGGGTTACATCAATCACAAACCGCTGGTATGGCCCAACGAATGTGCCCGCCATAAATTATTGGACGTAATCGGCGATTTGGCTCTGATAGGAAAACCCATCAAAGGCCGCATCATTGCCACACGTCCGGGACATACCATCAACAATAAATTCGCCCGCCAGATGCGTAAGGAAATCCGTCTGCACGAAATACAGGCTCCCTCATACGACTGCAACCGCGAACCGATTATGGATGTAAACCGCATCCGTGAATTGCTACCGCACCGCTATCCGTTCCAACTGGTAGATAAAGTAATTGAAATTGGCGCCAACTACATTGTAGGTGTCAAGAATGTAACAGCCAACGAACCTTTCTTCCAAGGACACTTCCCGCAAGAGCCCGTAATGCCCGGTGTATTGCAAGTGGAAGCAATGGCACAGACCGGAGGTCTGCTTGTCCTGAACTCCGTAGACGAACCGGAACGTTATTCCACCTACTTTATGAAGATAGACGGTGTTAAGTTCCGCCAGAAAGTAGTGCCGGGAGATACTTTGATTTTCCGCGTTGAACTGCTGGCTCCTATCCGCCGAGGGATTTCTACTATGAAAGGCTATGTATTTGTAGGCGAAAAGGTAGTGTGCGAAGCTGAATTTATGGCTCAAATAGTAAAAAACAAGTAAGTTAATTATGATAAGTCCCTTAGCGTATATTCATCCCGAAGCAAAAATCGGGGAAAACGTAGAGATTGCTCCTTTTGTTTTCATTGACAAGAATGTGGTAATCGGCGATAACAATAAGATTATGGCGAATGTCAACATTCTGTACGGGTCACGTATCGGCAATGGAAATACAATCTTTCCCGGAGCCGTAATCGGCGCCATTCCGCAAGACCTGAAGTTCAGAGGAGAAGAGACCACCGCCGAAGTAGGCGATAACAATATTATCCGTGAAAACGTAACTATCAACCGAGGCACAGCTGCCAAAGGAAAGACCGTTGTAGGCAATAACAACCTGCTGATGGAATGTGTACATGTGGCACATGACGCCCTCATTGGAAGCGGTTGCATTATCGGCAACTCCACTAAAATGGCAGGTGAGATTGTAATAGACGACAACTCCATCATCAGTGCCAACGTACTGATGCACCAGTTCTGCCGCGTAGGCGGATTTGGTATGATACAAGGCGGATGCCGTTTCAGCAAAGACATACCGCCGTACATCATAGCCGGTCGCGAACCCATCTGTTATGCAGGTCTCAACATTGTGGGGCTGCGCCGCCGCGGTTTCTCCAACGAAACAATCGAAGCCATTCATGACGCCTACCGCATCATCTATCAAAGCGGACTGAACAATACGGAAGCTTTGAAGAAGATTGAAAATGAAATGGAAATGACACCCGAAATCAGCTATATTGTAAACTTTATACGTGAATCAACTCGCGGCATTATCCCTGCAAGTAAATAAAAAAGTTAACACTATGATATATAGATTTACTCTTATCTCCGATGAAGCGGATGACTTCGTAAGAGAAATACAGATTGACCCGGAAGCTACATTTTATGATTTTCACGAAGCTATCCTGAAATCAGCGGGTTATACCAGCGACCAGATGACCTCTTTCTTCATTTGCGATGATGATTGGGAGAAGGAAAAAGAAGTTACCCTTGAAGAGATGGATGATAATCCGGAAATAGACAGCTGGGTAATGAAAGATACCCAAATCAGCGAATTGGTAGAAGACGAAAAGCAAAAACTTCTATATGTATTCGACTACATGACGGAACGTTGTTTCTTCATCGAACTCTCCGAAATCATCACCGGCAAAAACATGACCGGAGCAAAGTGCACCAAGAAAGCCGGAGAAGCACCCAAACAAACCATTGACTTTGAAGAAATGGCGGCAGCCGGCGGTTCGCTCGACTTGGATGAAAGCTTCTATGGCGATCAAGACTTCGATATGGAAGACTTCGACAAAGAAGGCTTCGGCGGTTTAGACGAAGGCTCTGCCGATATACCCTACGAAGAAGACAAATTCTGATAGAACCGTTCGGGCGAATAACAATTTGCTCCAATGATAATGAAATATCCCATAAGGATACATTCATATCGGAGGATACAACTGTTTTTCGCCCGAACTATTTTTTTACGACCTCATGAAAACATTGATAGTACTTATAGGCCCTACGGGAGTAGGAAAGACGGAACTCAGTCTCCGATTGGCAGAGCATTTTCAAACGTGCATCGTTTCTGCCGATTCAAGACAACTTTATGCCGATTTAAAAATCGGTACGGCCGCTCCTACTCCGGAACAACTGCAACGAGTACGGCATTATTTTGTCGGTACACTGCAACTTACCGACTATTACAGCGCCGCCCAATATGAAACCGAAGTACTGCAACTCCTTGAGAAACTCTATACCCGGCATGAGGTTGTACTCCTTACCGGAGGTTCCATGATGTACGTAGATGCCGTATGTAAGGGGATTGACGACATTCCTACCGTAGATGCCGAAACTCGCCGGTTGATGTTGCACAAATACGAAACAGAAGGTCTGGAAAATCTCTGTGCCGAACTGAAGCTGTTGGACTCAGAGTATTACAAAATCGTGGATTTAAAGAACCATAAACGAGTAATCCATGCCCTTGAAATCTGTTATATGACAGGAAAGACCTATACCTCTTTCCGCACGCAGAAAAAAAAGGAACGCCCCTTCCGTATCATTAAAATAGGGCTCACCCGCAATCGTGAAGAATTGTACGACCGCATAAACCAACGTGTAGAACAGATGATAACGGACGGACTGGTAGAAGAAGCCCGCAGCGTCTACCCTCACCGGGCACTCAATTCATTGAATACAGTAGGTTATAAAGAGATATTCAACTATCTCGACGGCGAATGGACACTCCCTTTTGCCATTGAGAAGATTCAACAGAACTCACGCATCTACTCCCGCAAACAAATGACGTGGTTTAAGCGGGACGAAGAGATACACTGGTTTCACCCCGAACAAGAAGCGGAAATACTGACACATATCGAGCGTTGCATAGCGGCGGACAGAGACGAATAATACCGATATACATAAAACCGATATACCTCTAACCGGATAATTACAATTCGAACAAGTCCGCGTATTGCATACTGATAAAAGTATCCAGTTCATTATAAAGCAACTGCATAGCTTTGGCGTCCGCACTTCCTTTCCTGCGCCACTCCTTCAAAAGCGGTTCTGTACGCCGAAACACCTCATTCTCCACCGGAGCCAGCAACTGCATATAGCCATTCTTATCAGCATTAAAAAGCCTTTCCCAGTTCATATAGCGATTGCTGCCCATCCCTTGCTCATAAGAGAAAACATCACCTGCCAATGTTACCGACCAATTACCCAGAGGAGAGACCTTCTTTATTTCATCGCGAACAAGAAGTTTCGGCAAAGCCTTATCCGCCCCCTTCACCCAAACAGGCATTGCCACTCCGGTAGGCGGATACCCCAAGACGGTCCACATCGTGGTGAGTTCGGGATGCTCTCCCGCCTTCACTCCCTGCACAACAACCGAACTTGCCGTACTGCTACGCGCTATAAAGTCCTGATCTACAAACCACCCGGTTGTCTTAGGACGATTGAAATCACCGTTCTTCAAATCAATCCCCAAGAGCGGATTGGCAAAAGAACGAGAGAGTTCACTGAATATCCATTGCGGGGTAATCTGCCCCGTAGCCGAGGCCGGCATCAATAACTTATCTTCCTGCATAAAGCGAACATAGCCCGCTCCCTCATTCACCTTGCCGGAAAAGGAGAAGTTGGTACGTGCAATGTACCCACAAGGTGCATCTTTGGGGTCATTGGCATCATACATCACATACTTATAATAATCCACCTCGAACATGGCCGCACCTCCTTCGGCATCAATCACGCCGAAGTTTGCTTCAATCAAACTGGGCTTAGAGAGTGTGTCAAGAAATTGACAGAAATCCTTTACCGTAGCACACACTTCCAATGCACGCCGCATGACCCGTCCGTTAGCCTCTCCACGCTCCTCACCGGGTTTCACCTCGACTAAATTATAGGATTGTGTGTTCATAATGGAAAAACCCACGGCATTCGTACCTATCCATACATCCGTCGGATTATCTTCCACACTGTTGACAACGGCTACAAACGGATAGCGCTCACCTGAGAAATATCTCACACTGTTTTGCGGAAAGTCCGTATCGCGGTTTTTCCACAGCAAGGGGCGGCCGTCGGGAGTTACCTTGCCGGAAATCACTGCAGAAGTACAGGCGGAAAGCGGTCCGGCGTTTCCCAAAGATATAATGACAGCAATCAAAGCGAGCAAAGTCCGTTTCATAGCAAAGAAGTTTTATCATTAGTTTCGACAAAGATAAAAAATCAATCCGGATTAGTACACCATACCACTCAAAATACCTACAAATAGCGATTGCAGTTCTCGAAGAAAAGCCGTTACTTTGCGCCCGAAACATAGAGTGGAAAGGAATAACCTACAATGAATGAACAACATAAATATCGGGCAACGGACAAGATGAGCGACCTCATCTGCGATAATTACTCCTTATTAATGGTGATGAGCCGCTTCGGTTTGTCGCTTGGATTTGGAGACAAGAGCGTAAAGGATGTCTGTGAAGCCCAGAATGTAGACTACCGCACTTTCCTCGCCGTGGCCAATTTCATCAGCGAAGAGCAATACTCTTACAGTGCGGATGATGACTCATTCTCTATTCCGGCGCTTATGGATTATCTGAAACGTGCGCACGCCTACTTCCTCGACTTCAACCTGCCTGCCATGCGCCGCAAGCTGATAGAGGCCATAGACTGCTCCAGAGATAATGATGTGGCCTACCTCATCCTCAAATTCTTTGATGAATACGCCAAAGAAGTGCGCCGCCATATGGAATACGAAAACGAGGCTGTCTTTACTTATGTGGAGCAATTGCTGCAAGGCAAGCTATCCGATAAATACAACATCGCCACATTTGCCAGCAAGCACAACCAGATAGATACCAAACTGAAAGAACTGAAAAATATCATCATCAAGTACTATCCGGAAAAAGAAAACAATAATCTCCTGAATGCCGTTCTGTTCGACATCTTCAACTGCGAACAAGACCTTGCATCGCATTGCCAGGTAGAAGACTATATGTTTGTTCCCGCCGTAGCACAAATAGAAAAAAGACTGAAAGATGAACAATAATATTTCTCTGAAAATAGTTGTTGCAGAAACTTCGGTCATTGTACGAAGTGGTCTTGCGGCAGTACTCAAACGCATTCCCAACCTGAACGTACACCCCATCGAAGTGTCGTCACCGGAAGCGCTGCAGAACTATATCCATCTGCACACTCCCGATATTGTAATCGTAAATCCGACTTTCGGCGGCTGGTTCAACCTGCCTTCTTTCAAGACAGACCACAACAGCAACAGCATCAGATACATCGCATTGGTATGTTCCGTCATCGACAATAACGCGCTGAAAGAGTACGATGAAAATATCGCCATCTGTGATGATATTGAAGTAATTACCTCAAAAATCAACCGCCTTCTCCATACCGAAGAGGAAGACGAGAAGGACAGCGAACAGGAAACGCTCAGCCAACGCGAAAAGGAAATCATCACTTGCGTTGTAAAAGGAATGACCAACAAGGCGATTGCCGACAAACTGTACCTGTCTATCCATACCGTCATTACCCACCGCCGCAACATTGCACGCAAACTGCAAATACACTCTCCCGCAGGCCTCACCATTTATGCCATTGTGAACAAGCTGGTAGAACTGAGCGACATTAAAGACTCCTTATAAACTCCCTGCCAAGCCTTCCTACGCACCCCCTATTAGAGAAGAGGGCTAAGTCCCTTTCCAAACCCGTCTCTCCATAGGAGAAAGACATCTTAACCTGCCGTTTGGGTTTCATCTCCAGCTTAAAGATACACATCTTTAGCGTAGAGATGTCCATCTTCAGCCTAAAGACGAACATCTTCAAGTTGGAGATAAAGATTACCCCGTACCTTAGCACCCTTTCCCAAGCAACTCTGACGGTTTCGATAAGCATCCCTGATAATCTTTTCCCTATACTCAGCCCGACAGCATCCTCCTTCATCCGCAACAAAATAAATCCCCGCTTCACGATGTCACATCGGAAAGCGGGGATCCTTTTATCTTCATAAAAGTGGTTACGTAATTATGACTAACTAATTCATTCTTTAAATCTGATGTTGCAAAGATACGGCATCCGTCCCGATGCCGCAATCACCCGATATAGGTATAATAAAGGGCGACAGTCATTATAAATAGGTAACATCATCGTTTTAATCAAGCATTTGCATAACTGTGCATTCCGCCCAAGATGTAATTCACTCCGAAATAAGTCATCAATACCGTAAGAAAAGCCGCAATCATATAGATATGAAAGAACAACGGCCTGCGGAAAGCGGGCAGGCTCTTCAAGTGAAACGCCATTCCGTACACAAGGAACGTAATCAACGCCCAAACCTCCTTAGGGTCCCATGCCCAATACCGTCCCCACGACACATTTGCCCAGACAGCCCCCATAAAGATGCCCGCACCCAAGAAGAAGTTCGCCGGATAAAGCAGAAGACGACTGAGGAGCATCAGCATCTTCCCGTGCCTGCGAATGCACAAAGCAAGTATTCCGTTCAGCATCATAAAGGCGAACAGCGCATAGGACATCATTATCAGTGAAACGTGCATACTGAGCCAAGGAGACACAAGTACAGGCATCAAAGGGGTAATCTGCGGATTCATCTGTCCCAAATGGGCGACGAGCAGCGCAAATCCCGAAAGCAGGAAGCCGAAAGGAACCGTAAACGGAAACCTGCGGCGAAACAAGCATGCCAACAGCAGTGTGCACAAGGCCATAAACTGCATCGTCTCATATCCGTTGCTCAACGGAATACGCCCGCCCACATACCAGCGCAGACCATATCCGAGGAGCTGGAAAAGGAATGCCGCATAAAGGACCGCCACAAACAAACGGCTTATCCGGCGTGACAAAGCGCTCCGCTCCGAAGAACGGCGCAGACCGCAATATACCAAATGGAAGAATGCCAGCAAACCAACCGTCAGATTGAACATGAACAGGCATTTACTGAAAGGGATGCGGTTGTAGATTAGTTCTGCACGTACCTTCGACAATGACAACGGCTTTACACTGCCATCCTTAGGCAGAGGGCGAATCAAGGTGCCCTTTTGAAGCATCAGAATCAATCCCACCTTTTCGTCCGTTTCCACGATTGCCTTTTCCAAAGGAGACATTTTCCAGCCGGTTTCCCGCCCGCCCTGCCAGAAGTCCTGCAAGCGATACCGCTGTCCGTCAAACAAGTCGGTCACAGAAGCATAAGACGTTTTCAAGTTCAACAAACGGCATAGTTCCCGGTTCTTAATGTAAATCATCGGTTCGTACCGCCACACTTCCGGACGCAGCAACCAGCCGCCGATAACCTGTTCGGGAGTTAAACCCGCATAAGACGCCCGTCCCGTCAACTTCATCACAAAATCACGGGCAAGGGTATTGAAAGGTACCACCCTGTCATGATAAATAACCTGCTCGGAAGCCAGACTGTCCGCCTGCCTGATGTTTAAGACCGGAAGCATTCGCCCCTGTACCTGCATATTTCCCGCCAACAGCAAAAGGCAGAGCACGCCCCCCTTTTTAAGTAGCGGATGATTCATCAACCTGCGAAATTCTCCCTTGCGGCTGAAAAGTATTCCAATCATAGAGATACCCAACAGGATGTATCCCACATAAGTAATTCCTATTCCCCAAGGGTCGTGATTCACTGTCAGCCAACTGCCCTGCTTGTCTTCATCAAAAGACGACTGATAGAAGCGGAAGCCTTGCTCTGACAAAATGCGGTTCATGGAAACTGTGCGGCTGCAAGAGGAACTGTCCGCACCCTGCCCCGGCCGTAAGATGCGGATATGGCTGATATAGTCCGCGGGGGCTTCCGTACCGGGATAGTATTCCACCCGAAAGCTGTCCAAAAGCAATGTAAAGGGTAAATCTATCTCTCGGCGGCTCTCCTGTTCCACAAAACTGCTTACCTTGTTCCCTACAATAAGATGTACATACCCTTTCCTGCCGCCGGCAAACGTAATCATGGCTCCCGCCAAAATCACGAGGAAGGAGCCATGCAACAACAACGCAGGGAGAAACTTCCGCAGCCGCTTTCCAACTGATGCTATAATAGCCGCAACGGCCAGAATCCCCCAGACACAACAAAACCAAAAAGCATGATATATATACTTTTCTATAAAATCCGTCCCGTACGCCTGCTCCAGAAATGTAGCTATGGCAAGCAAGCATACGAGGCAGATATATATAGTTACAAACAATCGTTTCAAATTACGACGCATCAGTCAGTTCTTTAGAAAGGGGCATACTCCTTATTCTCAAATCTCCTCACACCCATACACTCCATTTCTATCAGCCAGCCCGGACGGCATACAGGCGCATGGACAAACACTTTGGGAGTAGCGGGAAAACGTTTGTCGTACATTTCTTTCACCACAGTATAATCCGCCATATCACGCAGGTATACAATCATCTGTCCCAAGTCGGCGAATGTGCAACCGGCCTCTTTCAGAAGAGCCTCCACATTTTCCCACATACGTTCGGTCTGCTTACGGATGTTTCCCGGATGCACCACCTCGCCTTTATTATTGATACTTGCCGTACCGGAGATAAAGACCTGCCGGCGGTCGCCGTAATCCACATACGTGCCACGCTCAAAACTGACACCATACTCATAAGTAGGATTCAAATGTGCAGGCGCATACAGGAAATGAACTTGTCCGGGCTTTATCCCGTCGACGGCATACGCGTCCATCTGCACAGACACTCTCGAATCGGCATGGCGACCGCCAATACCGGTACTCGATATGTAATGCGTCTTCTCGGTCAGGTTTTGTGTAACAAATACTTCGTTGCGGGCTTTCACCACTCCGGCATAGTTCACGTCTACATTCTGCACAAAGAACCACGTACGGATACAGTTGTCCGCCAATTTGCATCCC
This sequence comes from Bacteroides sp. AM10-21B, assembly GCF_003472565.1. Taxonomy (NCBI): domain Bacteria; kingdom Pseudomonadati; phylum Bacteroidota; class Bacteroidia; order Bacteroidales; family Bacteroidaceae; genus Bacteroides; species Bacteroides sp. AM10-21B. The sequence continues at coordinate 281,663 of NZ_QRME01000001.1, forward strand.
TGTTCCATGAGCTGCATCACATAGTCATTCAGCAACAAACGGGTTTGATATTCGGAGTTGGCCGCACGATTAAAGGCATTGCCGCTCCAGAGATGACGGTAAGCGCCATGCTTCACCTCAAACAACCCGTTGTGAAGCACTCTTGTCTGTACTCCGGACTGCAGGTATGCCCACAAGGCTATTTTAGAGCCGTCCAACGGTGGCTGTTCCACAATGGAAAGCGCGCAATCCGAACTCTCAGTAGTAAGCGCCAACAGCATATCCGATTGATTGGCGGCATCGCTCAGAAAATAACGTTTGAAAACGGCAACAGCACCATGAAGCTCCCCTTCGAGCAAAGTGAAATAGGCATTCACCACTGCATTCAATTGCTGCTCGTATGTATCTTCCGGACAACGCGCATGAATCATCACATGATATTCCGAAACGCCATTTTCCACATTATATTCAAAGATTTCAGCGAAGGTCTTTTCTGTTGGCTTTTGTTGTTTATTGTTCATAACAATATCTTTTTTCGTTGTTGTTGATAGAAGTTATTCTTTGGCGCCGGAGTCTATCCAGTCTTTAAGCATATCAAGCGTTATAGACGATTCTATATCCCGCGAATGATCGTGTCCCCACTCTTTGCTTATAGGGGAGGAAAGTATTTGATACAACATACTTTCATCGGAATTACCCGGATTAACACGCATCCATTCGGGCATTATGACAGACGGACTGTTCACAAGGTTCTTATAACTGACACCCTCTTTCAAATCCAGGTTGGCAGCGGCAGTCGTACTGGTTCCATGACAACCTACACACGACTTACCGAGAAAAATACCCTGCTGAATGGCATTGAACATACCCGCATTGATTGTTCCGGCATCCACCCGGGTGGTATCGGCATTCACTGTCGAGAAGTCCTGTGTGTAAAATGAATAGACACGTTCACGAATACGGTTCGTCACGCAAAGTTCGATGGAAGTGACGTCTTCACCTATACCCGCCATTACCATGTCCACATCACCGTTGTTCGGGATGGATTTTGCTATCAGCGAATACTCCTTACCGGCATTGAAACCCGCAAGAACCACCGTGTAGCCGTCCGGCCATGTATCCACTCCGCTCATATTCACATGCAGCTTCACCACACGCCCTTCTTCCGGCACGATAAGCCTGTCCTGATAAAGCCTGCCCTCATCGCAAGAAGCGAAAACGAACATGAACAGCGATAAGAAAAGAATATAGTTCTTCATAGATAAATCCTTTCTTCAATCTGTTAGAATGTATATTGCAGCAAAACGGTAGCGGAATGCGTAGCCAGTCCCAAGTTATCATTATCGCGGTCAAGCTGTGTGTCATGTCCCCAACGGGCTATATACTGATACATAGCCTGCAACTTCAAGTTGCAACCTTTGAAGAAATAATTCATACCCACAGCCGGCATATTCAGGAAGCCGTCGTCACCGGTACCGTTACGGTTGAAGAAGTCGTAGCGTGCGGCCGCCTGAACACGGGGAGCCACAAAATAACCTCCCTGCACGTAACCGCCCAAATAATGATACGTCTCATCAATCTTCTGCCGCTTGGTGAACCCTACATTCATATAGTACGCCTCGGCAGCCAGATAAAGCTTGTTCTTCAACATCGCAAACTCCAAACCGACACGCGTATCGTTTGTACTCTCATTTTCACTCTCTACATTGATAGAACCGGACAAGCCGAAAAGCATCTTGTCTTCATTCAGGCGGTTCGGATTACCTTGCGTGGAAGGCATCACTCCCTTAGGCATATAAGTCAGACGGCCCGCATAAAGCAAAGAAGGTATATGCCAGTCGTCACTGATAGTTTTTGACGCTGTATTCACGGAAATTCCCGTACCATTGAACAGGCCTACCTCATAGCCAAACTTCTCGCCTACCAGTCCGTGCAGTTCCACGCCCAAGTCAAAGCCGGTAGCCATATTCGGAGTAACAGCGTTCAGCGAATAAGGCATGATGACGGAAGATGTCAGCGAGACAGGCAACTGCGGCAACAATGTTTCGCCCAACGTAGTCAGGTAGGAATGCGAGAAAGGTGTCTTGAACTTACCTACGCGCAATGCCAGCTGCTTCCTGAACTGCACATCAAACCAAGCCTGCTGCAACAAAGCGCCACCGCCGGCCGCCGCATTGATGGAAAGGTTGAAAGACACTTTTCCGAAAGCCTTACCCGTAAAACCCAGTACCGCATAAGGCACTGAGAAACCGGAGTTGGCGAAGTTATCCTGATTATAAGCCTTGTCCAAGCCTTCATCATCATACCAATTCAGATTGGCACTTGTCTGTACCAGCAAATAGGGTTTGAAAACAAAGTCGCCTCTCTTGCTGGAAATAGTAAAGCCCTCCCTTCCGGCCAATGACACCACGCCATTCTCCGTATCTTCTTCGTGCTGCGCCATTGCTATCAACGGCATAGCAGCAAGCGAAGCCAATAATATTAATTTCTTCATACGATTATATCGTTTCTCATTTTAAATACTATGTAACTTGTTGTTACAGTGAATTGATAAATGCAATCAGTGCATCACGGTCTTCTTTACTCATATTCTTAAACAGATTCTTGGAAGCCTCCGCCTCACCGCCATGCCACATAATGGCCTCAACCAGGTTGCGGGCACGCCCGTCGTGCAAGAAATAGGTATGTCCGTTCACAATCTCCTGCAAGCCGATGCCCCACAACGGGGTGGTACGCCATTCATTGCCGCGTGCCAGACCGCTGACATAGTTGTCGTTCAATCCCACACCCATAATTTCCGAACCCATATCATGAAGCAAAAAATCCGAATACGGATGAATGGTTTGGCTACCCAGCCACGGGAGCTGCGTCCCCATCAACAAAGAACTGCCACGCGGTTTGGTATGCAATGTAGTGATATGGCAAAGGTGGCATTTGGCTTCATAGAACTTCCGCTCACCTTTGATAACCTGTTCGTCATCCACATTGCGACGGGCCGGTACACCCAAGCATTGCAAATAGAGGTCTACGTCCTCCATATCCTCCGCTGATACATCCAGCTTATCATAGGACAGTCCCATCATGCTGCCCTGATCCATTTGCAATTGCCCTTCACAGATTTCCTCCGGATAACGGCTGTTGGTAACTCCCAAGTCGCTGGAAAAGCCCAATTCCACGGTCAAATCCGCATGCTGGGCCTTGTTGCCCGACAATCCCAAACTTTTCACGCCTTTCTCCGTAATGTAATTACAGCGCCCGCTAATGCCATATTCGGGATAATTGCTTTTAGCGGCAAGCGCCTCAATCTCTTTCGGGTCAAGCGCCATCATCTGTCCCATTCCCACATGCCGCAAGGGAATACGAACCGTACAGAACAAATCTTCCGGTTTTATTTCTTCCGCATACCAGTCCGTTATCGTATAAACGGGCTTGGCAAGCTGATAAGGAGTACCGTCAGGAAACTTAAAATCCTGATAAATATATTCCACTTTCAGCTTTCCTTCCGCCTTTACGCCATAAATGGACTGGTCGTGAAGTACACGCCCGTAGTTGGGAAAGAAAGCGCCGTTCTTGCGGGTAATGTATATCAGCATAGAAGAGAAACCGCTACTGCCCGACCCTCCCTCACTCCACAATGTAGGACGTGTACGGCCTGCGTTATGATGGCAACTGCCGCAGGAATATCCGGCATAGACAGGGCCTAAACCGCCTCCCGTTCCGTTAGTGCTGGTACGGACATCGTCGTAAAGTCCGTCTCCGTTATTGAAACGTGAGTTATAGGCTCCCGTCACCCAGTTGGCCGGAGTGTCATAAGCCTTGGAAGAACGCATAAATACAGTGGCGGTACCGGCAGATAACTCATAACCGCTCGGCACTTCTATATCCAGTATATCATAAGTATCGCCCTCACAAGCACAGCAAAGCAGCGAGCCAAGCAACAACGGGAACAAACGTTTCTCTAAATATCTCATAAGCAACAGAGTTTATTTTTTACTCGGCAGGTGCTGTACGAGGATTACCATCCTTGAAAAGAAGGAATTCCAATGTATGGAAACCGCGGACATTCTGAGCGGATGCAATACTCTCTACGGGGTCGCCGTTCTCATCGGTAATGAATTCACCGTTCCATTGTAACTTGGTGAAATCTCCCGAATTCAAGATATTGACAATCGCATCCGCATCCAACGGCCAACTATCCATATTGGGGTCCAAGCCATTATCGGCAACAGGGCCAAACAGGAACGCTTCACTTGTTTCCCAAGGTTTACGGGCTATAATCCATTGGGCTGCAGCTGCCTTAAAATTCGCATTCGTCGGATTTTTCTGTAAAGCACTTACTTTTTCCAATAAGACAGCAACTTCGTCTTTCAAATCCTTGTAAGTAGGGAGTACAACATCATCCACATAAGTATTTACCACCTCATTCAGTGCCGCATCATTATATATATCCTGCTTTTGAGTAATCTCCGGAAGTAATTTATTATTCAAAAGAATAGCCAAATCCGCACAAGCATCTTGGGCTGCCAATGCTTCCGCACTGTTAATATGACTGCGGAAAGGAGCAGGAATAGCCAAAATTGCATCATAGGTTTTCTTAATAGCCTCGCGAGTAGCGTCTGCCAATCCTTCGTTATTGTTAGCTTTGACTACATTATAAATAGAGTTTGCAGCAATTTCCGAGCTTGCCAAATCCATTACATCATTGCTCACTTTCACATTTCTTGTACCGCAAATGGCACTATAAATAGAAATGATGTTATTTGAATAATCTTCACGAGAATGCCAGCTGAACCAAGACTCCACAGCATAAAGGGCATCTTGTGTTTTTCCACTTGCATACAAATCATAAGGGTCTCCGATTTTGGCGTCACCTACCTCATTGGCTATATCCCAACAACCTTCAATTATTTGCCGAACGCAGTTATTGGCAGTACCGAAGTAAGCGGAATTATTATGACTTTTAAAAATTGAAGCATAAGAAGCTCCCCCTTTATATCCGGTATTCCAATCATCGTAAAGCGTAGTGGCATCTTCTTTCAACAGATTTGCGACATTAATCATGTAGCTATACCAATTTGCCGCATTATCCTTGGTAATGTTGATTTCTTCTACAGCACCATTACCATTTCCCTTGGTGGGGTCATCATCGTCACTACATGCGGACATCATTCCGCCCAAAGACAGCATAAAAGCTGCAACATACAAAAAATACTTTTTCATTTTCATCGTTATTATTTGAGATTAATATGCTATTTCTTAATAAACCAACCGACGTAAGCGATGCCGATAGAGAATTCATTTTCACTGTTGTATTTACCTTTACCGAATACCTTGCCCGTACCTATTTGCCGGGTCATATAATCAGCCTTCACTACCAGATTAGGCAATGCATACCAGTTCAGACCGGCAGTCCACATACTCACCTGATTTCTCTTATCCATAGGAAGCTGTCCTTTTTCTCCCTCTTCCTGAGGATTGTAATATTCGTAACGGACAAACGGATAGATTACGGGGACTTTCCTGTTATCATTGCAAATAGAACGGAGATTAATGCCGACCTCTCCGGCATAACTCACCGCTTTCTTCGCTACCTGTACCACACGGGTATAAGGAGAGGAATTGGATAAACCTTTATTCTTATTGCTAATTGCGGTAGAACCTGTCAGATTTCCAAATACAAAATTCGTACGCGCCGTGACATACTTGTTCTTATACTGACCGTCGACTGTATAAATACGCAACGGCGCTTTTACTCCGGCATAAGTGGCTATTTTATCAGAATTGGATGCCGTATTGGCACAATAATAAAAAGATCCGCCTATACGCAGACCCGGTACTCCTCTATAGTCCAAACGAGCAACATAAGCGGGAGAAGTAAAATTATCGACTTCAAAGAATCCCTGTTTTCCACCTGCAACCCAATTATTACGGTCGAATCCATTAGCATTCAAACCTGCCACAATCAAAGCCTGATAATCAAACGTGGCATACCCCTTTCCGAAAGTACCGAAGAACTCAATACCAGTTTCATGCCATGTAGAGGGAAGAATACTCGTCTCACCTTCGGGACGATAAGTTCCGAAGAAGTTGACGGGCTCATGGTGCGTATTGGTAAGTCCCACAGGAACAATCATATGTCCGGCACGTACATTGAATGCCGGGTGTATCAAACGTGTTATGTGAAATTGTTCCAAAGCAACTTCACCACCTTTTTCTATTTCCGTCTCGTACTCTCCATTTTCTGAATTCTCCAACTCCACAGCCGTACCCGTACCACCGGACTCAAACTCTATCTCAGCTCCCAACACCCATTTGGAGTTAAACTTATAATCGAATGCCAACACAAAACGCGGAATGGCGATTGTGTTGCGATGATCGTCCGAATTACCCCGATTACCACCAAAGAAGCGATTGATGCCATAGTCCTTAAAACTGGCTACCATTTCTCCATATCCGCCGAAACGGAATTTCTTGTAGCTGCTATCATCCGAAGCGCTTGTCTTTTCTTTTTTCAACGTACTCCCGGTACTCTCTGTCCCGGCGCTTGCCTTATCGGGTTCACCCGCCCACAGAGCACCTGCCGACAACAAAAAACATAGTGTAAATAAGCTCGTTAATTTTCCCATCTTTTATCTTAATTTTTGTTGGGACAAAGGTAGAGGTTGTTAAAAATGGTAACAATACCTAAAACAGAGTATAAATTGAAGATAAGATAATCACAAGTAGGTATGCCTCATCAAGGCAAAAAAAATCCCCATTGCGTTTTGCAATAGGGATCAACTGTGAGGATAAGTATTTAAGCTTTATATCTTTGCCTTTCCTTCATTAACCGCTGCGGATAACTGTTGCAAAGCCTTTTGCAGAACCGAACGGGGGCAACCTACATTCAGCCGCATGAAGCCTTCCCCCGGTTTGCCGAACATCGTCCCGTCATTCAGCGCCAAACGGGCTTTTTCCACAAAGAGCCGTACCAACTCTTCTTGCGGCAACCCCAATCCGCGACAATCCAGAAAAATAAGGTAAGAAGCCTGCGGGCGTATCATGCCGATGCCCGGAATATGCTCTCTCAGATAATTTTCCGTAAAGTCTATATTGCCTTGTATATATTCGAGCAGTTGTTCCAACCACTCTTCTCCATGCGTATAGGCAGCCGCAGCACCGATATAGGCCAGCAAATGTCCTTCGCTGAACTCGCCCGCCTCCATAAATTCCCGGAAACGATGGCGAATATCCTCGTTCACCGCTATGGCATAGGAACTGCCCAATCCCGGCATATTAAAAGCCTTACTGGGAGCCATAAAGGTAAGAGAAATCTCCGCAGCAGCCTCGGAAACTGTGGCAAAAGGATGATGCTTGTAGGGCGGTAAAGTCAAATCCGCATGTATCTCATCGGATATGACCATGGTTCCGCTATCCTTGCAGACAGCGGCTATCCGACGTAATTCCTCAACCGTCCATACACGCCCGCCGGGATTATGAGGATTACAAAGAATGAGCGCCCTGCATCCTTGAATATCCTTAGCGAAACGGTCGAAGTCAATATGATAATGCCCGTCGTACAAATCAAGCGGCGAGTAGACGACTTCACGCCCCAAACGTTCGGTCACCAAAAAGAAAGGATGATATACCGGAGTCATTACCATCACCTTATCTCCCGGCTTGGTAAAGCATTGCAAGGCAAAGGCTTGTCCGCGCACAATTCCGGGAACAAACGTCAGCATATCACGCGTAATATCCCATTGATGACGCCGGTGCAACCAACTGCAAACAGAGGTATACCACTCCTCACAAGCGAAAGTATATCCCAAAACCGCATGGTCGAGACGACGGCGCAAAGCATCCATTACAAAAGGCGGTGTACGGAAATCCATATCCGCCACCCACATGGGAAGCAAATCGTTACGCCCCCACACATTCTCCACGCCATCCCACTTTACGGAATCCGTACCGCGGCGTTCAATCACTTCATCAAAATTATACTTCATAAGGTTCAAGTAATTTTAAATAGGGAAAAAGATAAACACAGCCACATCCCACAAAGAATGCGACAGGATAATAGCGGCAAACCTATTCGGGAAGAAACGGTAAAGCGCTCCCCACACTACGCCTGCCACCAATGCTGCCATGATAAGCATGAAATTGCAAGAGCCGGCATGCACCAACGCGTACAAAGCCGTAGCCACCGCAAAGCCTGCATCGGGATTCTTCCAACGTTCGGAAAGCGTGCGTTGTACGTATCCCCGCCAAAAGATTTCCTCTGCAGGGCCTATCAACACCAGCATCAAGGCAGCCAGCAACCAGGGAGACTCGCCTTCTTTCATACCGTAAATGGAATCTACCTGCGGACGGGCAAAGTCGAACATCCAAGCGGAAACCTTATCTCCTACCCAGAAAATCATCCATAAAGCAACGGCAATGCCAACGCCCAACAAAACATTGGGAATACTCCATTTCACCCCCCGCCACCAGCCGGGGTTAAACAAAGTGGCAAAAACAGATAAAGTCAGTGCGGAACCGGTCATCATCCACCAAAAGTTAACGGCAGGCGCCGTCCACGGTGAAAACATGACAGTCCACAATATAGCTGCCAACACAATAGTAAAAACAAATTTCTTCATACGAATAAACCGGCTATAACAAATGATAAAGCAAATACCAAACTAAACAATAACTGGAGTTTTGCCGTCATTTCATCCAAATTGGCGATAGCGGCAACACCCTTCCCGGAAAACCGGGACATGACACGAACATTGCCGACGGCAGGAACCAATACAAGCAAGACCAACAAAGTCCATAAAGGAAAAGTTCCGGTAGCTACGCAACCGGCAATCCAACCGAAAGGAAACAATATCTCCGCGCAATAAAGAATCACAGAAGTCTTTCCTCCCAATTCCATTGCCAATGTCTTGATGCTTGCCCGGGCGTCGGTCTGCATATCGCGGGTATTATTGGCATGCAGGATTGCCACCGTAATCAATCCTACGGGAAGCGCTATCCACAGAACGTCCCACAGAAAGACTCCGGTAGAGACATAGGCAGTCCCCAAAGTAGGCAAGAAAGCGTAAGCCATGAAGATAACGACATCTCCCAACGCATTATACTTCAGCGGCGGATAGAGAAGCGCACACGCCGCACCGCCCAAGCCGATATACAACAAGGGAAAACCGGTGCGCCACAATAATCCGAGGCCTCCGGCAAGGGCCACCAAAAGCAGGGTTAACGACAAACGGTATATTTCCTTAGGAGTAAACATATTGTCCGTCAGCGTCTTTGCGCCAAACGTGTCTTTCATATCAACTCCTTGCTTATAGTCGAAATAATCACTCCAAGTATTTCCGGCGGCATGAAAGACAATGATATTCAACAAAGCCCATATACCGTTCGCCCAGTTTATATCTTCCTTCATCCAAAACAAATAGGCCAGCGTCACCACCACCGGCATGGCCGAAGCCGGGAACGACCACGGACGTACAGCTATCATCCAGTCTTTAAAAGAATGTTTCTTCATTATATATTCGTTTTTTTGATTTTAAATGCACTGAACAAAATTGTGCGCAAAAGTACGAAATATCTTCGCTTTTGAGTACATTTGCCAACCAATTTAAAAGAGACCTATATGATTAAAGCTCTGTTTTTTGACATTGACGGTACACTGGTGAGCTTCAAAACCCACCAAATTCCCGTTTCCACCATTGAAGCGCTGGAAGCCGCTAAAGCCAAAGGCATACAGATATTCATTTCTACCGGACGTCCACGCGTCATCATCAATAACCTCGCCGCCCTGCAGGAGCGGAATTTGATAGACGGCTACATCACCATGAATGGCGCCTATTGTTTTGTGGATAATACCGTTATCTACAAAAGCCCCGTTCCGACAGCCGAAGTAGATGCGCTGACAAGTTTCTGCCACGAACGCAATATCCCCTGCATACTGGTAGGCGAACAAGATATTTACGTAAACCAGCCCGGCGAAATCGTAACAGAGATATTCAATAATCAGCTCAAGACAGACCCTATTGCATCAGAACCCTATACAAGCAACCATTCAGACAAGGAGTATTACCAGCTTACACCTTTTATCACTATTGAAGAAGAGCAAACCATACTGCCTTCCATTCCCAACTGCGAGATGGGGCGCTGGCATCCCGCATTTGTCGACGTTACCGCCAAAGGAAATACCAAACAGCGGGGCATTGACGAAATAATCCGGCATTTCGGCATTCGTAAGGAAGAGACAATGGCGTTCGGTGATGGCGGAAACGACATCAGCATGTTGCGCCATGCCGGCATCGGAGTAGCCATGGGGAATGCCAAAGACGATGTAAAAGCCGTAGCCGATTATGTCACCACAAGTGTTGATGACCACGGCATAGCCAATGCGCTAAAGCGATACGGGATAATTGAAAGTTGAATCATGTCTTTCGTACCCGATACCCAAAACAAGGAGTTTCAAGACGCTTTGAACCTCATACAGTACACCCGCCAGTCTGTTTTCCTGACGGGGAAAGCGGGTACGGGCAAATCAACCTTTCTCCGGTATATCTGCGCACATACCAAGAAGAAGCACGTAGTGCTGGCGCCTACGGGAATCGCCGCCATCAATGCGGGAGGAAGCACATTGCACAGTTTCTTCAAACTGCCGTTCTATCCACTTCTGCCCGATGACCCTAATTTCAGTCTGCAGCGGGGACGCATCCACGAATTCTTTAAATATACCAAGCCGCACCGCAAGTTACTTGAAGAACTGGAATTGGTTATCATCGATGAAATTTCGATGGTGCGGGCAGACATTATCGATGCCGTCGACCGCATTTTACGTGTCTACTCACGCAATCTGCGGGAACCTTTCGGCGGAAAACAAATCTTACTGGTAGGTGACGTCTTTCAGCTGGAACCGGTGGTGAAAGGAGATGAACGGGAAATACTGAACCGTTTCTACCCCACCCCCTATTTTTTCTCTGCAAGAGTCTTCAACCAAATAGACCTTGTATCCATCGAACTGCAGACTGTCTATCGCCAGACCGATAAAGCATTTGTCAGCGTACTGGACCACATACGAAACAATACGGTGGGGGCTGCCGACTTGCAACTGCTCAACACCCGCTATGGCACACAGATAGAACAGTCCGAAGCCGATATGTACATCACTCTCGCCACCCGCCGCGACAACGTGGACTATATCAACGACAAGAAACTTGCCGAACTGCCCGGAGAGCCCGTAACATTCCATGGTGAAATCATGGGCGACTTCCCCGAAAGCAGTCTCCCCACCTCGCAGGAATTGATACTCAAACCGGGTGCACAAATCATTTTTATAAAGAATGATTTCGACCGCCGGTGGGTAAACGGCACAATCGGCATCGTCAGCGGCTTCGACCCCATTGAAGAGACGCTCTATGTCATTACGGACGATGGCAAGGAATGTGACGTGAAACGGGAATCATGGCGAAACATCCGCTATAAATACAATGAGAGCAAAAAGCAGATTGAAGAAGAAGAATTAGGAACTTTCACCCAATATCCCGTACGGCTGGCATGGGCCATCACTGTCCACAAAAGTCAGGGACTGACGTTCAGCCGGGTAGTTGTCGACTTCACAGGTGGAGTGTTTGCAGGCGGACAAGCATACGTAGCGCTTAGCCGATGTACCTCTCTGGAAGGAATACAACTGAAGAAACCCGTCAGCCGCGCCGATGTATTTGTACGCCCCGAAATCATAGGATTTGCCGAACGTTTCAACAATCGCCAAGCTATTGACCGCGCCTTGAAACAGGCACAGGCAGACGTACAATACGCAGCAGCGACCAAAGCATTCGACAAAGGAGATTTTGATACTTTCCTCGATGAGTTTTTTAAAGCCATCCATTCCCGTTACGACATCGAGAAACCTGTTGTGCAACGTCTTATCCGTAAAAAACTGAATATTATCAATCAATTGCGCGAAGAAAACCGCGCCCTGAAACAGGCAGCCGTAGAGAAAGAAAAGACACTGGTGAAATACGCCCGCGAATACATCATTATGGGTGACGAGTGCCTTAAACTGGAGATGAAAGAAGCCGCCATGAAGAATTACGAAAAGGCTGTTGCTCTCTGCCCCAAATTCAAAGAGGCATGGAAGAAAATTAAAAAATTAGAGAAAGAGATGCTAAAAAGATGATTCTCTTGCTTTTGAGAATATTAACAAGTATTTTTACACCCAACTTATTAATCCCATAGTATCATGCTTCTGAAACTTTATGAAAAGAATAACAATCCGGCAGATTTACAGCAAGTTATCGACATCCTGAATGACGGCGGCATCATCATCTACCCTACCGATACTATGTATGCCATTGGTTGCCACGGATTGAAAGAACGTGCAATAGAACGCATCTGCCAACTCAAGGACATTGACCCGAAAAAGAATAATCTTTCTATCATCTGCTACAACCTGAGCAGCATCAGCGAATATGCCAAATTCGACAACAATACGTTCAAGCTGATGAAACGCAACCTGCCGGGTGCTTTCACCTTCATCCTGAACGGCACTGTCCGTCTGCCGAAGATTTTTCGCAACCGCAAGGAGGTGGGAATCCGTATGCCCGACAGTCCGATTATTCAAGAACTGGCACGCCTGTTGGATGCCCCTATCATGACTACCACCCTCCCTTACGAAGAAAGCGAAGACATTGAATATTGTACCGACCCCGAACTGATTAATGAGAAATTCGGTAACATCGTAGACTTGGTAATAGACGGCGGCATAGGCGGTATCGAAGGCTCTACAATAGTAGACTGCACCGGTGGCGAAGCAGAAATCGTACGTCAAGGAAAAGGCCGGTTGGACGAAGGATAACAATTTACTAAAACGTGACCAACAATTTAGTAAAACGTGCTCGGAGATTTAGTAAATCGCCGGTCACGTTTTACTAAACAAAATAAAAGTAGCCAAACGGCAGAAGTGTAGAGCAATAAAAATAGAGCTGCCCGTTCCTCTCACAACGAGAAAACGGGCAGCTCTTTATCTATCTACTATTTCCTTATTATTTCAGCAAAGAAGCCGGGTCAAGATGATCTGCCTCAATGTCCTTGAAATAACGGTATGTACCGACTTTCAGTTCTGCGGTAGCGGCATCGTCACAAACGATGATTCCTTTTTCATGCATTTGCAGAGCGCTGATAGTCCACATCTGCATCACAGGACCTTCCACTGCATGATAAAGAGCGCGGGCCTTGTTATGACCGTTTACAATAATCATGACTTCTCTTGCGCTGAGCACAGTACCTACACCCACTGTCAGGGATGTTTTGGGCACTTTATTCACATCATTGTCAAAGAAACGAGAGTTGGCAATGATAGTGTCGGTAGTCAGAGTCTTTTGGCGAGTACGCGATGACAAAGAAGACCCCGGTTCGTTGAAAGCAATGTGCCCGTCAGGACCAATGCCGCCCATGAAGAGGTCAATTCCGCCATAAGATTTTATTTTTTCTTCATAACGTGCACACTCCGCATCGAGGTCGGCAGCGTTGCCGTTCAGTATATTGGTATTTTCCGGCCTGATGTCGATGTGGCTGAAAAAATTGTTCCACATAAAAGAATAATAGCTTTCGGGATGTTCCTTCGGCAAGCCTACATATTCGTCCATGTTGAAAGTCACTACATTCTGGAAAGATACAATACCCTTCTTGTTCAGGTCGATTAAGGCTTTGTACATACCCAGAGGTGAAGAACCTGTAGGGCATCCCAGTACGAACGGTTTCTCAGGTGTCGGATTAGCGGCTTTAATCTTAGCGGCTACATAATGTGCCGCCCACTGTGATACGGATTGATAATCCGGTTGAATGATTAGTCTCATTACGATTATTTTATTAGGTTAATAAATTGGAGGTTTATTGTCATTTTCTGTCTTTCTTCAAACGCTCTGCCATGGCGCGTGCCAGATTCTCGCATTGCTCATAGGTAATGTCCTTCATGGCTTGTTTCATTTCCACCGGATCGCCTACGATTTCAAACTTACTCTTTTCGGCAAATTCACCCATACGCTTCACAGCCGCACCTGCCCAGCAGAAGGAACCGAAATAGCCCAGATAGCGACCTTTCACTTCGCGCACCAATATCTTGGAAAGCAGCGATTCTATTTCCGGATAAATCTGGTTGCTGTAAGTGGGGCTTCCGATTATCAGACCCCGGTACTTGAATATATCGGCTATGATGTAAGAAGGATTGCTTTTGCTGACATTGTGCATCACGATGTTCTTGATGCCTTGCACTGAAAGTTCCGCAGCGATTGCCTCTGCCATTTGTTCGGTATTGCCGTACATGGAACCGTAGGCGATGACAACACCCTCCTCGGCTGCATAGCGGCTCAGGCGGTCGTAGACGCCGATTACTTTGGCAATGTTATCCGTCCACACCGGTCCGTGAGTGGAACAGATGGTGGAGATGGGCAGCCCGCCCAGTTTTGCCAGCGCCTTCTGCACAGGAGAGCCGTACTTGCCTACGATATTAGAATAATAACGAACCATCTCGTCCCAATACTTGTCCAGATTCATGCGTGTATCAAGGAAGCCGCCGTCAAGCGTGCCGAAACAACCGAATCCGTCACCGGAAAAGAGCACGCCGTCCGTTTCGTCAAACGTCATCATCGTTTCGGGCCAGTGCACCATGGGAGTCATGTAGAAACGAAGTTTATGGTGTCCTAAAGCAAGAAAATCTTCGTCTTTCACCATATATTGCTCACCCGTCACGCCATAAAATCCCTCTATCATTCCGAAAGTCTGTTTGTTGCCAACAATAATAATGTCGGGATAATGCTGTTTGATTAAGCGGATAGAGCCGGAATGGTCCGGTTCCATATGGTTGATGATGAGATACTGGATAGGGCGATCACCGATTATGCTCTTTATTTTCCGAAGATATACCTCAAAGTAACAAATATCTACCGTATCAACCAATGCAACTGTTTCATCGTCTATCAGGTAGGAGTTGTAAGATACTCCGTAAGGCAACGGCCACATACCTTCAAACAAATGCTTATTGCGGTCATTCACTCCCACGTAGTGGATTTTTCCTTTTATCACTGTTTTTGGGTTCATTGTTATTATCTTCTAATTTAGATTGATTCCATATTTAACTGCGGCAAAAATAAGGCTTTTTTCTCACATTTCATACTTCTTCCCCTGATATGCATCAAGTTCTTTCATTCTTTTTTGAACCCGATGGTTAAATTCATAATTTTTCAGTCCCCAGTCGGGTGCGATAAGCAAATCTTTAGGAGATTGCGAGACAAAACGCTCCAAGACAATATCCGGACGAAGATGTTCCACATAATCTACCACAAGTTCAATATATTCCTCTACGCCGAAGAGATGGAAATCTTCAGGACTCCGTTCATATTCCAAAGCCATACGGGTGCCGCGTATCAATTGTAACTGATGCATTTTCAGCGTAGTAATCGGCAAACCTGACAAATCTTGCGCCTGCGCCACGATGCTTTGGTGAGTCTCACCCGGTAGCCCCAAAATTATATGT
Source organism: Bacteroides sp. AM10-21B (assembly GCF_003472565.1). NCBI lineage: Bacteria > Pseudomonadati > Bacteroidota > Bacteroidia > Bacteroidales > Bacteroidaceae > Bacteroides > Bacteroides sp. AM10-21B. The sequence continues at coordinate 297,153 of NZ_QRME01000001.1, forward strand.
CCGCCGGTCAATATGCCGCAAGCCGCCGTCCTTTCCACTGCATCAACAGTGGTTTGAAAAGTATGTCCGCGGTTAATGCGGCGAAGCGTTTCGTCACAAGTGCTTTCGATGCCGTATTCCACCAAAAGAAAAGTATGCTTATTGATACTTTCCAAATACCGGAGCAGGTCATCGGGCATACAATCCGGACGGGTACCGATTACCAGTCCCACTACCCCGTCTACCGACAACGCTTCTTCATACTTTCGCTTCAAAGATTCCAATTCGCCATAGGTATTGGTATAGGCTTGAAAATAGGCAAGATACTTCATTTCCGGATACTTATGGGCAAAGAAATGTTTCCCCTCTTCCAATTGCCGGGTGATGGATTTTTCGGTACGGCAATAATCCGGGTTAAAAGTCTGGTTATTGCAATAGGTACAGCCGCCATACCCTTTGTTCCCGTCACGATTGGGACAGGTAAAACCGGCATTCAACGAAATTTTCTGTACCTTATATGGAAAATAACGTTTCAAAAACAGAGGAAATTCATTATAAAGGGGTGTCACATTCATCGGTTTTTTCATTTAGAAGCAAAAATAAGTTTTTTTCTTCGTAATAAGAAATATTCATTTCATTCCCTTCGAAGTAAAGGGTTCTTATTGGAAAACTAAAATAAATTCATAGCTTTGCATACAACCTTTATCAATTAACCTCTAAGAGTATGAGTAACAGTTATCACAAAAACCTTGTATTTACTGCTGCATGCATCGGGATGTGTTTCTTCGGCGTTTCAATGATTACATTAGGTTCGGTCTTACCCGCCCTCGTATCCAAATTGGGGTTGAGCGGATTGCAAGCAACATCGTTAGTAACTTTCCTGCCTTTGGGCATGCTGATAGGCTCTGTAATTTTCGGTCCCATTGTCGACCGCTTCGGACATAAAGCCTTGCTTGTGCCCGGATGCATCATTGTGCTGCTGGGCGTGGAGGGTTTGATATTCTTCAGGAGTGTTCCGCTCCTTCAGGTCTCCATAGTGGGCATAGGTTTGGGAGGCGGCATCCTCAACGGAGAAACCAATGCGCTGGTGTCCGACATCTCAGGTGAATCGGAAAAAGGTTCGCGACTCAGCTTTTTGGGAATGTTCTACGGTTTGGGAGCATTAGGCATACCAAGCCTTTTGGGTATTTTATCTGAATATTACTCTTTTGAAACTATCCTGCAAGGCATAGGCTTTATCATGCTGGCAGGAATACTGTTCTGCATCCCGGTACGCTTTCCCACTCCCAAGCAGGCGCAAGGTTTTCCGGTAAAAGAAGGATTGGGACTGTTAAAAGAAAGCGCCTTACTGCTACTCAGCCTTGTCCTTTTCTTCCAAAGTGGAATTGAAGGAGTGTGCAATAACTGGTCTACAAGCTATTTGGGGAGGATGACTGACATTCCCGCCAACAGAGCACTGATTGTATTGACCTGCATGGTTGCGGGACTTACCATAGCACGTATGCTGCAAATCCTGATTTTCAAGAAAGTACAACCTGCAAAAGTATTGCCTTACAGCCTTATACTCACGGCAATAGGCTTCGGACTGTTGACCGCATCCCCGGGATTCCTGCGGGCTGCAACAGGCATGGTTTTGATAGGAATGGGGCTGTCACCCACTTACCCCGTCATACTCAGCATACTGGGCACACGCTATCCGGCACTGTCCGGCACGGCTTTCAGCATAGCGCTTGCCATAGCACTTGTAGGGCAGACTTGCATGAACGGACTGATGGGCATGATTTCCGTATACGACAATGGCATAGCACTTTATCCTTATATGATGATAGGCTCGCTCGTAGTCATGCTTATCATCTTCCTGCGTGTTCCCCGCAAACGATAAAAGGGAAATTATCATTTATTAATTAGATTAGATTTCCGCTTTATCGTATATTTGTACCCAATAACCGAATTAAGAGATATGAAAAAGATAAGTTTTGCACTTCTTTTCTGCCTTTATACGCTGGCAAGTTTTGCCCAAAGCGGCAAACCACTCGATTTAAAAGAAATTGTATCCGGAGAGTTTACCCCTCAAAGTATTTCAGGCGTAATCCCTATTCCGGGAGATGGAGAGCACTATTCGCAAATGAATGCGGACAAGACGCAAATCATCAAATACTCTTTCAAAACAGGCAAACCGGTGGAAGTATTGTTCGATGCCGCCACCGCCCGCGAATGCCCGTTTAAGAAGTTCGACAGCTACAGCTTTGCTCCGGACGGCAGCAAGCTACTTATCGCAACGGAAACGACTCCTATCTACCGTCATTCTTATACGGCAGTACATTATATATATAGCCTGAAACGAAATCTGGACGGTAAGATAAACAATGTAGTAGAGAAACTGTCCGACGGCGGGCCGCAACAGGTGCCGGTCTTTTCGCCCGACGGATTCCAAGTGGCTTTTGTGCGCGACAATAACATCTTCCTTGTAAAACTCCTCTACGGCAACAGCGAAAGCCAAGTGACCGAAGACGGCAAACGCAATGAAGTGCTGAACGGCATCCCCGATTGGGTGTACGAAGAAGAATTCTCTTTTAACCGTGCATTGGAATTCAGCCCCGACAGCAAGATGTTGGCATTCATCCGTTTTGACGAACGGGAAGTTCCGTCTTATACTTTCCCGGTATTTGCGGGAGAAGCGCCCCATATCGCTCCTTATGAAAAATATCCGGGTGAGTATACCTATAAATATCCCAAGACGGGTGAAAAGAACTCAAAAGTATCTGTACATACGTTTGACATCAAGTCTAAAGTAACCCGTAAAATCAATCTTCCGTTGGAAGAAGGAGGATATATTCCCCGCATCCGTTTTACGCAAGACCCGAACAAGCTTGCCATCATGACGCTGAACCGCCACCAAAACAGGTTCGACTTGTACTTTGCCGATCCTCGCAGCACTGTCTGCAAACTGGCGGTGCGTGACGAAAGCGATACGTATATCCGCGAGAATGTATTCGACAACATCATCTTTTATCCGGAAAACTTCAGCTTTGTAAGCGAAAAAAGCGGATATAACCACTTGTACTGGTACAGCATAGCCGGGAACCTCATCAAGCAAGTCACCTCCGGTTCCTATGAGGTACAGGACTTCTTGGGCTATGCCCCCGAAGACGGCAGCTTCTATTACAGCAGCAATGAAGAAAGCCCGCTACGTAGCGCTATCTACAAAATAGACCGTAAGGGAAAAAAGACTAAATTATCATCACAGACCGGCACAAACAGTGCGCAGTTCAGTACAGATATGAAGTATTTCATGAACCGTTACTCCAATCTGGACACTCCGACTGTCATTACCCTGAACGACAATACCGGCAAGACACTTACCACGCTCGTAGACAATGCCGCCTTAAAACAAAAGCTAAGAGGATATGATATGCCGAAAAAAGAGTTTTTCTCTTTCCAAACCTCCGACGGCGCTACCCTGAATGGCTGGATGATGAAACCGACAAACTTCTCCTCCGGCAAGAAGTATCCGGTTCTGATGTATCAATACAGCGGTCCGGGTTCACAACAGGTCCTTGACAAGTTCGGCATAAGCTGGGAAACCTATATGGCATCACAAGGTTATGTCGTGGTGTGTGTAGACGGACGCGGAACAGGCGGACGCGGTGCGGAGTTCGCCAAAGGCACTTATCTGAATCTCGGCATCAAAGAAGCCAAAGACCAAGTGGAAACCGCCCTGTATTTAGGACGCCAGCCCTACGTGGACAAAGAGCGTATCGGCATCTGGGGCTGGAGCTATGGCGGATATATGACTATTATGAGCATGAGCGAAGGAACTCCTGTGTTCAAGGCAGGTGCTGCCGTTGCCCCTGTCACCGACTGGAACTATTACGATACCGTATACGGCGAACGCTTTATGCGCACCCCGAAAGAGAATGCCGAAGGTTATAAAGCCTCATCCGCTTTTACCCGTGCCAACAAATTGCATGGCAATCTGTTATTGGTACATGGCATGGCCGATGATAATGTCCATTTCCAGAATTGTGCGGAATATGCCGAACATCTCGTACAGCTTGGCAAGCAGTTTGATATGCAGGTTTACACCAACCGCAACCATAGTATATTCGGTGGTAATACCCGCTTGCACCTGTATACCAAATTGACGAATTTCTTTAATCGGGAGTTGAAAAATAAATGAGCGAAAGAATACGCAAGCCGGAATGGCTCAAAATAAGTATCGGCGCCAACGAACGTTACACCGAGACAAAACGTATTGTAGAATCCCACTGCCTGCACACTATCTGCAGTAGCGGGCGTTGTCCTAATATGGGAGAATGTTGGGGAAGGGGTACAGCCACCTTCATGATAGGCGGAGACATCTGTACCCGTTGCTGCAAATTCTGTAATACGCAAACAGGCAAGCCTATGCCTCTCGATCCGCAAGAGCCGGTACACGTAGCCGAGTCCATCGCCTTAATGAAACTCTCGCACGCCGTGGTCACCTCTGTGGACAGGGATGATTTGCCTGACCTCGGCGCTGCCCATTGGGCGCAAACCATCCTTGAAATCAAACGCCTCAATCCGGAGACAACCGTCGAAGTATTGATACCCGACTTTCAAGGCAGAAAGGAACTGGTGAACATGGTTATTGCAGCCCGACCGGACATTATCTCCCACAATATGGAGACGGTGGAACGCATCAGCCCGTTGGTACGAAGTGCAGCCCGCTACGAAACCAGTCTCGAAGTACTGCGACAAATATCCGCAAGCAGTACTACCACCAAATCCGGTATCATGGTCGGTCTTGGAGAAACTCCGGACGAAGTGGAGGAATTAATGGACGACCTGCGCAATGCGGGCTGCCATATTCTCACTATCGGACAATACCTGCAACCTACACATAAACATTATGCGGTAGCCGAATACGTTACCCCCGCCCAATTCGCCGCTTACAAAGAACTCGGATTAAAGAAAGGATTCACTCAAGTAGAAAGCGCACCATTAGTACGCTCCTCCTATCATGCAGAAAAATCAACCCAATATCTACAAAAAAGGATGAAATAAAGAACATTTTATACAAGCCGTTTGTTAAAAAGGAAACGGCAAAATAGCGTAGTAATGGGCAAGCAAAGAGTTCTATCATCCAAGTTTAATATGTCTCTGGGATATATCCCCGTCATTATATCCATTATATTATGTGAGTTCATAATGCAAGACATAGCCATCTATATCGGTACAGGTGTAGGGGTGCTATCCAGTATCTATATGTCACAACGCAAAGGCTCGCATATCCCTCAAATCATACTATACTGCACGACAGGAATGTTACTGTTACTGACAATAACATCACTTTTCGCCACCGACTATTGTCCGAAAGCGATGTTTCCGTTCACCTTGGAAATTAGCGCCATCATTCCACCGCTTATCATCTTCTTGAACAGGAGGCGTTTCCTGAATTACCACGAAGCACAGACCCATAAGTGCTGTAAACAGTTCTTTGCACAAGGAGCCGAAGCCGCAATAGTATCCGCCCGCGTGCTGCTGCTAATCGGGTTCTTTCATTTTCTAATCATATCACTTGCCATATTGTTCGGTCACCCGCTAAGTGACACGATGCGCCATTTTTTATTCCGCATCCTCCCACCCTGCGTATTTATACTGAGCATCTTGTTCAACCAGTTCGGCATCTACTATTTCAATAAGGTGATGAAACACACCGTATTCGTCCCCATAGTGACTAAAAAAGGAGATGTCATAGGAAAAGCAATAGCATCGGAGGCCATCAACCGAAAAAATGATTATATCAATCCTGTTATCCGCATCACCGTAGCATCACATGGCATGCTATTCTTATTACCACGTCCTCAATGCAGTATACTCGACAAAGGAAAAACGGATATATTAATGGAAAGCTACTTATTATATGGTGAGACCTTAGAGCAAGGCGTAAAACGTGTATTGCTGAAAACACTACCGACAGCTCCTCTGCAAAACCTGTATTTCAACTTTACATATCACTTTGAGAATGAAGTAACCAACCGTCTGATTTATCTATTCACTCTTGATTTGGATGATGATTCCATCTTATGCAATAAAAAGTTTAAAGGCGGAAAGCTTTGGACATTCCAACAAATAGAACATAATCTTCATCGAAACTTCTTCAGCAGTTGCTTCGAGTCTGAATACGAACATATAAAAGAGATTATTTATACAAGAGAAAAATACAAGGAATCTTAGATAAATCGGGAACTTTTCCCTGCCATTCCTTCACTGTTTTAGTTTTGATATATTCCCTTTCACACGTAATATCGGCAGCGATACAGAGTTTGGTTTGGGGACGGCAGTTATGCAAAATATCCTCTATCATCTTATTGTTGCGGTAAGGAGTTTCTATGAAAAGCTGAGTTTGATGTTCGTTGTACACACGTTGTTCCAATGCCTTCAGCTTCTTAGCACGTTCTCCGGGTTCAATCGGCAGATAGCCGTGAAAGGCAAAGCTTTGTCCGTTGAAACCTGAGCCCATGACCGACAATATAATTGAAGAAGGACCTACCAAAGGAATAACCCGCAGATTCTTACGTTGTGCCATCGCCACTACATCCGCTCCCGGGTCGGCAACAGCCGGACATCCGGCCTCAGAAATCACCCCCATCGAATTGCCGGCTTCAAGAGGCTTCAAATATCCGGAAATATCTTCCGGTGATGTATGCTTATTAAGCGTATAGAATGTAAGCGAATCGATATCTATTTCCCTATCTACCTTTTTCAGAAAACGACGTGCCGAACGTACATCCTCCACTATAAAATGCCGGATAGTCAAAATCATTTCTTTGTTATAAGAAGGTAGTACTGTTTCAACCGGAGTATCGCCCAAAGTAACAGGCAATAAATAAAGAGCTGTTTCCATATAAAAAAAGTGATAGAATGGAAGAGTGAGAAAGTAATAGAGTGATAGGGTGTAAAATGTTGGAAATATCCTGCCATCACTTACCACCTTATCACCCTAGCACCTTTGTTTCTCTTATCCGTAGATTATATTTCCGTTTTCGTCCTTATATTCATCCAGACCTTTCTCATAAGTGGCCATAGCACGCAAACTCATACCTACGCTGGAGAAACCTCCGTCGTGGAACAGATTCTGCATGGTGACTTTACGGGTCAGGTCGGAGAACATTACGATACAGTAATCTGCACATTCATCAGCCGAAGCATTGCCCAAAGGAGACATACGGTTGGCAAAATCGAACAACTTGTCCATACCCTTTACACCTGAACCGGCAGTAGTCATGGTAGGAGACTGTGAAATGGTGTTGACACGCACATTGTGTTCGCGTCCGTAGATATAACCGAAGCTGCGGGCAATAGATTCCAACAGTGCTTTTGCATCTGCCATATCGTTGTAACCGTAGAACGTACGTTGCGCAGCTACATAACTCAATGCCAAGATAGAACCATATTCGGCAATAGCATTCATCTTTTTGGCAGCCTGTATCATCTTGTGGAAAGAAACAGCTGAAATATCCAACGTCTTACCCAACATATCATAATCCAGGTCATCATATGTACGTTTTTTGCGTACATTGGGAGACATACCGATAGAATGGAGGACAAAGTCAACCTGACCGCCCAACACCTCCATGGAACGTTTGAATACATTCTCCAAATCTTCTACACTGGTAGCATCTGCAGCGATAACTTCGCAATTCAGCTTCTCAGCCAATGCAGAAACTTCACCCATACGCACTGCGACAGGTGTATTGGACAAGGTGATAGTTGCACCTTCTTCTACTGCTTTTTCTGCTACTTTCCAGGCAATGGACTGCTCATTCAGAGCACCAAAAATAATGCCTCTTTTTCCTTTCAACAAATTGTAACTCATACCTTTTTTAATAAGTTTTGAGCTGCAAAGATAGTGCAAAAACCCCGAAAGCACACAAAGAAAAGCCTAAAACCACAAAAAATACACCAAAACCAACAATTAGTACACATCTTTTCAGCTAAAGCCCGATATTTTTGCAACGTAGTAATTAAGAGGTTTTTTCATAATATTTATTTAAGGTTAGAATTAGGTTAACATGAATCATTTATTATTTCTTTCGTAGGCCACTCGCGAGGGCAGCTTACGAGAGGATAATAAAAAAGGGATGAAAGTCTTTCTGAAAATGCCGCTTAATTCATTAATCACAAATTACAATTCATAATTCATTAATATAGTATCACGAATGAACACATTATTAAAAAAACTATTTACGCTTAGCACATTTTCTCTTGCTTTACTGCCTGTACAGAATGATGTTTATGCCCAATACAAAAGTCCTATAGACGAAAGTATCTATAAAGAGCTTCCTTTTAGTATGCCAAAAGTCGAGTTGCCCTCGTTTCCGGATTATACAGTCAATATCCTGCAGTTCGGAGCGAAAAGTGACGGAACTACCCTAAACACAGAAGCGATTAATGACGCAATCAAAGCTGTCAACGCAAAAGGCGGAGGTAAAGTAGTGATTCCGGAAGGATTGTGGCTGACAGGGCCTATCGAGTTATTGAGTAATGTCAATCTGTATACGGAAAAGAATGCATTAGTTGTCTTTACAGATGACTTTAACGCTTATCCCATTCTTGAAACATCGTTTGAAGGTTTGAATACCCGCCGTTGCCAGTCTCCTATTTCAGCACGCAATGCTGAAAACATAGCAATTACAGGTTATGGTGTATTCGACGGTTCGGGTGACAGCTGGCGTCCGGTAAAGAAAGGCAAACTCACAGCCGGTCAATGGGATGCCCTCGTCAAGTCGGGCGGTGTAGTGGACAAATCCATATGGTATCCCACCGCCGGTTCATTGAAGGGAGCGTTAGCCTGCAAAGAATTCAACACTCCTGAAGGTATTGAAACAGATGAAGAATGGAATGAAATACGTCCATGGCTACGCCCGGTATTACTAAATATAGTCAAGAGCAAAAAAGTTTTATTGGAAGGGGTAACATTCAAAAACTCACCGAGCTGGTGTCTTCACCCGCTGTCATGCGAGCACATCACTATCAACCAAGTAAAGGTATTCAATCCCTGGTATTCGCAGAACGGTGATGCTTTAGATTTGGAATCCTGCAAAAACGCACTGATAATCAACAACATATTTGACGCCGGTGATGATGCTATTTGCATCAAATCCGGAAAAGATGAAGACGGGCGCAAACGCGGCGAACCTTGCCAAAATGTTATTGTAAAGAACAACACCGTACTGCACGGACATGGCGGCTTCGTAGTAGGCAGCGAAATGTCCGGCGGTGTGAAGAACATCTATGTAACAGACTGTACGTTCCTCGGTACAGACGTAGGTTTGCGTTTTAAAAGCACCAGAGGACGCGGCGGTGTCGTAGAAAGCATCTACATCCACAACATTCACATGATTGACATCCCTCACGAACCCTTGTTGTTCGATTTATTCTATGGTGGTAAAGCTGCCGGTGAAGAAACAGAAGAAAATTTGAAAGGCCGTATGAAAACAGCTGTTCCCGAAGTAACTGTCGAAACGCCTTCTTTTCGCAATATTCACATCTCCAACATTATCTGTAAAGGATCGGGACGTGCTATGTTCTTCAACGGATTGCCGGAAATGCCCATCAAGAATGTAACTGTAAAAGATGTAATCATCAACGACGCCCAAGAAGGCATTGTCATCAGCCAAGCAGAAGGGGTCGCACTGGAAAACATACGTATCGATACTAAAGGGCACACATTGGACGTGAAAAACGCCAAGAATCTGAAAGTTGACGGAAAGATGTATTCCGCCATTGGTGCAGAAGGAAAAATATTGGATTTCAAATAATCCCAATAAGAGCAATAAGCGCAAAGCAGACAGTTTTTTTGCCAAAAGAAAAAGAACTGTCTGCTCTTTTTAGTTTAATTTTGCCACAGTTAATTAAACACATTCCTTATGAAAACGCCCTTTTTAACCGGTTTTCTATTCTTGTGCGCAAGTACTCTCGCCGCACAAGTACAGACAAGCACCAAAACTATCTCGGTAGAAGTAAGTAACTCATGGAGCAAAGATAAAATCGATGCTCCGATAGTATTAAGAATCCAAGACCTGCAACCCGGTTTCCGTGTTCGCTCAGCTATTGTAATGAACGGTAATAAAGAGATACCCTCACAGCTGGATGATTTGGACGGTGATTTGAAAGTTGATGAGTTGGCATTTGTCATGAATATTCCTGCCAAAAGCAAAGAGACGCTGACAGTAACCTTATCTTCCGCCAAAACAGATAAGACCTATCCGGCACGTGTCTTTGCCGAAATGCTGATACGAGATGCCAAGAAGCAGAAGCATGCTCCTACACAGGCAGTCACCGTACCGGGTACGACCAATTTTTATAATATGCTGCATGGACATGGGCCTATGTTTGAGTCGGAGCTGGTTGCATACCGCGTTTATTTCAATCAAAAGCAAACAATAGACCCCTATGGCAAATTCAACAAAGGGTTGGAAATACAAGAAAGCGGTTTTTATCCTAATGATGAACAGCTTGCACGTGGTTTTGGCGATGATGTGCTACTGGTGGGAAACAGTTGCGGCATCGGCGCTCTGAAAGGATGGAACGGAACAAAAGCGACTCATATAGAACCGATAGCCTTCCGCACGGAAAGTATTCTCGCTTACGGCCCTATACGCACAATTGTTGATGTTGCGGTAAAAGGCTGGGAGTATCAAGGAAAAGAACTGAATATGACTAACCGTTACATTCTTTATGCAGGCCACCGCGATCTGCTTGTAGAAACCTTTTTTGATGAGCCGCTGAAAGATGAAGTTTTTTGTACCGGTGTACAAAATATTATGGGTAACGAAACACTCTCTGAATCCGATCACAAAGGTTTAGTAGGCAGTTGGGGAAGGCACTGGCCCGTAAACGACACTGTAAAATATGCAAAAGAAACGATAGGAATCGCCACTTACATCCCGCAGAAATACGTCCGCAAAGAAGTAAAAGACAAAGATAATTTCCTTTATACGCTTTCAGCCCCCGGCAGCAAAGGCTTCCGCCACTACACCATGTTCACGTCATGCAAGGAAACTTTCGGTTATCCTACTCCCGAAACATGGTTTGCCCATATGCACGAGTGGAAAGAAGAACTGCAACATCCGGTTCTGATAAAAATTGAACATTAAGAATTTAAACATTAAAGAATCAAATCGTAACATGAAAACCAGAAGCGCACTTTTAGGACTCAGCCTGCTGCTCACATTACCCTTGACAGCACAAGAGAAGAATTATGTTTCCGAGGTATGGGTGGCCGACCAAGGTAACGGTAAATATAAGAATCCGATACTCTATGCAGACTATTCCGATCCGGACGCCTGCCGTGTGGGAGAGGATTTCTACATGACTTCCTCCAGTTTCAACTGTCTGCCGGGTTTGCAAATCCTGCACTCCAAAGACCTCGTTAACTGGAATATCATCGGCGCTGCCGTCCCCTACTCCCTCGCTCCTGTTGAAACACCGGAACGTCCGGAACATGGTAACCGTGTATGGGCGCCTGCCATTCGTCACCACAACGGTGAGTTCTACATATTTTGGGGCGATCCCGACCAAGGCGCTTTCATGGTGAAAGCGAAAGATCCCAAAGGGCCGTGGACAGACCCCGTACTCGTAAAGCCGGGTAAGGGTATTATAGATACATGCCCTTTCTGGGATGAAGACGGAAAAGTATATATGGTACATGCCTACGCCGGAAGCCGTGCCGGATTGAAAAGTATCATATCCATATGCGAACTGAATGCGGATGCCACCAAAGCCATTACGCAATCACGCGTCATTTTCGACGGACATGAAGCACACCAGACTTGTGAAGGTCCCAAACTTTACAAAAGAGGAGATTATTATTACATCTTCCACCCGGCAGGAGGGGTACCCACCGGTTGGCAGGTCGTACTCCGTTCCAAGAATATATACGGTCCTTACGAATGGAAAAAGGTACTGGCTCAGGGTAATAGCCCAGTCAATGGTCCTCATCAAGGAGCATGGGTGGATACTCCTACCGGTGAGGACTGGTTCCTGCACTTTCAGGATGTCGGCGCTTATGGGCGCTTGGTACATTTGCAACCCATGAAATGGGTAAACGACTGGCCTGTTATCGGTATTGACAAAGACGGTGACGGCTGTGGCGACCCGGTACTGGTTTATAAAAAGCCGGATGTAGGTAAAACATACCCCATCCGTACTCCGCAGGAGAGTGACGAGTTTGACGGCTACACCCTTTCTCCACAGTGGCAATGGCATGCCAACATCAATGAAAAATGGGCTTACTATGCAGGAGATCAAGGCATAGTCCGACTCTACTCCTATCCTGTTATCAAAGAGTTCAAAAATCTATGGGACGTAGCCAACTTATTGTTACAGAAAACTCCTGCCAACAATTTCACCGCTACCATGAAGCTGACCTTCAAGCCTACGGAGAAGTACAAAGGAGAGCGTACCGGACTGGTCGTTATGGGTCTTGACTACGCCGGACTGATTTTAGAGAATACAGACAAAGGTTTAGTATTATCCCAAGTATCTTGTCCCAAGGCAGACAAAGGTACTCCCGAATCTGTGAACGGAACTATCAATTTAAAAGACAACACGATTTACTTGCGTGCCAAGTTCACCTCCGATGGAAAAAAGATTTCCAAGAGCGAAGGCGGGCACGACCTTTTGGTACTATGTAATTTCAGCTACAGCCTCGACGGTAAGAAGTATCAACCGTTAGGTAAGCCGTTTCAAGTAAAAGAAGGTAAATGGATTGGCGCCAAGGTGGGAATGTTCTGTACTCGTCCGGCTATTGTCACCAACGACGGCGGTTGGACAGATGTAGACTGGTTCAGAATTACGAAATAACAGTTTTTCGATGAATTATCGTATCTTTGCGCCTGAAGCAATAAGATAAGAATAATGAAGAAACTTGTTATATTCGATTTGGACGGTACTTTACTAAATACAATTGCCGATTTGGCACAAAGCACCAATCATGCCTTGAGCATGATTGGTTATCCTACCCACGAAGAGTCTGCCTATAACTTTATGGTAGGCAATGGGATTAATAAACTTTTTGAGCGTGCTCTTCCCGAAGGGGAAAAGAGTGAAGAGAACGTACTCCGTGTACGCAAGGAATTCATTCCTTATTATGACGTGCACAACGCAGACAAGAGCCGTCCGTATCCCGGCATTCCCGAACTACTGGAGCAACTACAGTTGCAGGGACTACAGATAGCTGTTGCATCCAACAAGTATCAGGCGGCAACACAAAAACTGATAGCCCACTATTTCCCCGGAATACGTTTCATCGCTGTTTTCGGACAACGGGAAGGAGTCAATGTAAAGCCTGACCCTACCATTGTAGAAGACATTCTGACCATTGCCAAAGTAAATAAAGAAGAAGTACTCTACGTAGGCGACTCCGGAGTGGATATGCAGACAGCTATCAATGCCGGCGTCACTTCCTGCGGAGTAACTTGGGGATTCCGCCCACGGACGGAATTGGAGGAATTCCGTCCCGATTATATTGTGGATAAGGCGGAAGATATTATAGACCTCCTTCTACCTGCTTTTTCATAATATCTTTCACAAGATAGTGCAAATACATCTCTAAGTTCGTATAATTCATGTCCGGATCAAGTGTCTTGCTGTTGCCGTCGTTCGCATCATTAGGATTCAAACCAAATTCTATTTCAAAATCATCAGGCATACCGTCACCGTCCGTATCCGTCACATCAATGGAAGTATCCGTCTTCAAAGCCGGATAGGGATTTCCGTTCAGTTCCGGTAAGGCAGAAAGTATATCTTTAGGAGTATTTATATAGCCGAGCCCGGCACTGTTATCGGTAGCCGTACAAGTAGCCAGCCCATTCTTCACATCCCCCAAAATCAGTTTATCTATGGCGTCACGGTAATTGCAGGCGCCGACATACTCCATTACCTTGACATAGGCATCCGTTGCGGAATGAGTTGTTACGCCTCCTGTCTCCACAACCAACGTTTCTTTTCTGATATCTTTCTTAACGTCGTCCGTCCAAAGATAATCGACCTTTTCATTATTGTCTTGTTGCTCATAAACACCCTTTTCCCAATTATCCGCCGTAACATCCGCATATCCTTCCACCGTGTTGCCATCAATATAGAATGTACCCCACTTGTGCAACGAAGGCTGCCAAGAGTTCCAATTACCATCTTTATCCTGACAGTACGCAGTCGTACGCACTCCAATCTTGGCAATGCGATAGCGTGTGCGTTTGCTGGTGCCGGCAGAGTTAGTGGCAGGCCCCGGCTTATAATAGTTGTTTACTATATTCATATGCTGGTTCTCACCGCCATAGCAGCCTTCACCCGACCAGTTATAATAAACATTATTGCGAATATCAACATACTCACTCTCCTGAGTTGTAGAACGAGGACCAAGACGCGGAACACGACTTTTGCAATGAGCAATCATATTATGATGATAAGAAGCACGATTACCTCCCCAGTTCCCGCCATAACCGTGCGAACCCTTACCATGAGTTGAGTTGTGCAGAGCCTGCGCTGCAAGGCACCATTGCACGGTAGAGTTCTCCATGCCATATACCGACAGGCATTCGTCCACGCTCCAACTCATAGAACAATGGTCCACTATGATATTTTTCTTGTCCATTCCCCCCAAACCATCAGGTTCGGCTCCACCGATATCTCCCGGACGGAAACGAAGAAAACGGATTATAACATCATTAGAATTAATCCAGAACTGATAATCAGCGATACAGATACCGCCGGGGGACGTCTGTCCGGCAATCGTCAGATAATCTTTCTGAGTTTTAATATCCGATTTCAAATGAATTGTACCTGCTACGTCAAACACAATTGTCTTAGGCCCGTCTTGTCCTAACGCCCAACGTAACGTACCTTCTGTACCGTCATCCTCCAAACTGGTGACGTGATAGACCTTGCCCTCACGACCGCCTACGGTATTCTTTCCATGACCTTCAGCACCGGGGAAAGCGGCGAACTCCACCTGCTCCATTGACGGATGAGAACTGTATTGCACGATTCGTACACTATCAGAAACTCCCTTTTTACTCGTAAAGACTATTTCCGCCCTGCGGGAAGTATCTTCATCATTTGCATCAACCGTAAAGTGATGGGTATAAGTAGACATGCCTTTAGTTGCCGGCTTTTCCCTAATCCAATCAACACCGGCAGGTAACTGAATGGTATATTCCACATTACTTTGCAATTCTATTGTTATATCCTGCCCCTCAGCAGGTATCTTATAGTTGGTTTCATTCAGTACAATAGTTGGGATACTTCCTGCCTGATAAACGGTTACCGTCTCCAACAAATCACCGCTCTTGAAAGTGATAGCGCCTTCACGCTTTTCATCGGACATATTCTCCGATGCTGCGAATTTTAAGACAGAAGTAGAGAGGGCACGTGTTTGGGTAACAAGACGTAACCAATCCCTGTCTTCTTCACTGACTTCACTTGTAAAACTCACATTTGCTTTTACCTCCACAGTAAACTCTTCCCCTTCTCTTTTTACCTCCACCTTGCCGGAAGTCAACAGAATTGCATCTTTCTGTTTTTGTGTGACAGTTACGTATTCTACAGCATCGCCACAAGTGATGGTCACCTTAGAGTTACGCTCATCATAGCTGCCATTCTCTCCGGCTGTAATGGTAAGAATAATGTCTCCTCCCGTTTCCCCGGAAGCTGGCGTTACTGTACACCAAGTTTTTTCAGCTTTAGCAGTCCAAGCCTTATTGGCTGTAAAGGTTACAGACACCGCCTCTTTGCCGTCAGCAGAAATTGAAGTAACCGGTTCAATAAGTTTTTCTATTTTCCCTGTTGTCACATCTGTTGAGTCTTTCCCTTCCGAATCAGAGCTACATCCCCATGTAAAGAGAAAGCACAGTAATAGTATCCACTTGCTTTTATCCATATCGCATAGTATTAAATTATTAGTATTATAATTATAGTTCGCAAATGTATATAGTCCTACCCATCCTTATGTGTACTTTTTGATTTTCAACTTGTCCTTTTCCTTGTTTCCTGCTATACAACATATTTACAAGAGGATTTAAGTGACAAAATATTACAGAGAACAAAAATTACATACCTAAAAACAAATATTCCACAAGTCATTTTTCACGTTAATCTACATTTGCATCGATGAATTAACAGTGTGCACGAACACACACAACGAAAAATCACTTTTTTAATAAACAAATATGCAAAGAATGTCTAAAATGAAAAACATGCGCACGGCGTTACTATTCCTCTTAGTAACCATGATATCGCTTAGTATATCAGCGCAAAATGTAACCGTAAAAGGTACTGTGAAAGACAAGACAGGAGAAACCGTTATCGGTGCTTCTGTAGTCCAAAAAGGGAATACCGGTAATGGTACAATCACTGACATTGACGGTAACTTTACCCTAAGTGTTCCGGGCAATGCAACTTTAGTCATCTCTTATGTGGGAATGACAACACAGGAAGTTGCCTTGAAAGGAAAAACTCAAATCAATGTTGTTTTGGAAGATGACGCACAAGCCTTGGAAGAAGTGGTAGTCATCGGTTACGGTACAGCTAAAAAGAAAGACTTAACAGGTGCGGTCAGCACAGTAAAAGGAGCCGACTTGGCTAAAGTTCCCGTGACCAATGCAGCCGAAGCATTAACCGGTAAACTGGCCGGTGTGCAAATCACAACGACTGACGGCTCGCCTGATGCAGAAATGATTATCAAAGTGCGTGGAGGCGGCTCTATTACCGGAGACAGTTCTCCTCTTTATATAGTAGACGGCTTTCCGGTATCAAGTATCAGCGACATTGCTCCAACCGATATTGAAGACATCACCGTGTTGAAAGATGCAGCTTCTACCGCCATCTACGGTTCACAAGGTGCTAACGGTGTAATATTAATCACCACTAAAGGGGCTAAAGGCGGAAAGACAACCGTCAGCTATAACGGATATGTACAAGGAAAAACAATCCGCAAGACTTTGGATGTAATGAACCCCTATCAGTTTGTCATGTACAATTACGAGCGTCAAGCTCTTAGAGGCGCTTCCGCCATCAGAGGTTTTGAAGAACGTTATGGTGCATATGGCGACTTAGATTTATACAAATACCAACAAGGTCACAACTGGCAGGAAGAAATGTTCGACAACAGCGACCTGTCTCAGTCACATAACATCAGCATTACCGGTGGTAGCGAAAAAACCAAATTCACATTAAGCGGAACTTATGCCAACGACAACAGCTTAATGGAGAACAATGGATACAGACGTTACAATATGAATTTCAAACTGAAGCATGAACTATACAAGAATCTAAGTCTGGACTTTGGCGCACGCTTGGCCGATACCGAAACCAAAGGTGTGGGTACAGGTGGTGGCTCATACAAAATCCGTTCTTATGATGCTTTAATGAAAGCTCCTGTAAACGGTCTGTATGACCAAATTGATATTGATCCGAGCACGCTTCCGGAAGAAGAATATGAAGAATATGTTAACGCAACACGCAGCTTGAAAGATCAGGTTAACGACTACTGGAGAAGAAAGAACGAGCGTCGTTACAACTTCAATGCAGCCATCAACTGGAATATCACAAAGAACTTCACCTATCGTGCAGAAGGCGGTTACGACTATACCTTCTTCCAACAAAAAGACTGGTATGGCCCAAGAAGCAGCAAAGCTGTCCAAGACGGTCAAGGATTGCCAATGGGCGAATGGGAAAAGAAAGACTCATGGAAACTTCGTGCAGCACACACTCTGACTTGGAAACAAAAATTCAACAAGATTCATGATGTGAACATCATGGTAGGACAAGAATATGTGGCATCCAACAGCGAAAGCAATGAAATTATCGGCAAATTCTTCCAAGAAGATATCACTCCGGAAAAGATGTTCGCAAGTATGGCAGCCAATTCCGGTGCTACAGGTTCACGCACTATTTCTTCTCAATTAGGACAAGAAGACAGGACAATATCTTTCTTCGGACGTGCCAATTACAGTCTGTTAGACAAATACCTATTGACCTTCACCATCCGTGCGGACGGTTCTTCCAAATTTACCAAAGGCAACCGTTGGGGATATTTCCCTGCCGCAGCTCTCGCATGGCGTGTAATAGAAGAACCATTTATGGAACCTGCCAAAGAGTTCATGTCCAACTTGAAGCTCCGTTTATCTTATGGTACTGCCGGTAATAACCGTATCGGTAATTCTCTGTACGAAACCAGCTATAAGGCATACTCCGGCGGTAAATACTATGGAGCCGGTGAAGAGCAGAATCCTCACTATACATTGAACAACGACCAGCTTGCCAACCCCGACTTGAAATGGGAAACAACAATTACCCGTAACGTCGGTTTGGACTTCGGCTTCTTTAACGAAAGACTTACCGGTAGCATTGATTATTACTGGAACACAGTTAAAGACCTGCTCATAGAACAAAGCATCACAGCCATCGGCTACAAGACCATGCAGCAGAATATCGGCCAAACCTCAAACCGAGGTGTTGAATTGAGCTTGAACGCAGCTATTCTTCAAAAGAAAGATTACTCTTTGAACTTTAATTTCAACATCGGTTTCAACAAAAACAAAGTTGACAAATTAGCAAACGGCATATCATCCATGTCGTACAACTCCGGAGCATTCTCCTCGGATATGCGTGGACGCGACGACTACCGCGTAATCGTAGGTGAGCCTTTAGGCATTGTATGGGGATTTGTGTATGACGGCATATATGGCGTAGATGACTTTGTCACTTATACAGATGACAACGGCAAGACCCAATTTCAGTTTGACAAATCCGGAAATTATATCCTGAAAGAAGGCGTTACAGACAACACCTACACAACTGCAAGCTCTTACGGAGGTCTCCGTCCGGGAGCTATGAAACTGAAAGACCAAGACGGCGACGGTAAAATTACAGAAAAAGGCGACCGTGTAATCATCGGACGTACCCAACCCAAGTTTACCGGTGGTTTCGGTTTAAGCGGTAACTACAAATGGTTCGACATATCCGCCAACTTCAACTTTGTGGTAGGCAATGATGTTTATAATATGGACAAGATGGTATCTTCTCAATCCTACCGTAACTCTTACGCCAACCTCCGTGCAGAAATGGCTCCTGTAACATTAGGCGGTAGGGCATGGACCTATCTGGATCAGTCAAACGGTACTATCATTACCGATTATGAGACTCTGAAAGCCATGAATGCCAATGCCTCTTACTGGTCTGCCACTACCATGTCCGACAATAACCCTGTACCTACCTCATGGGCAGTAGAAGACGGTTCATTCCTGCGTCTGCAGAACCTGACCGTAGGTTTTACCTTACCTAAAGACTGGACAAGAAAGTTCGCTTGCAATCAACTTCGTCTGTACTGCACGCTCAACAATCTGTTCTGCATCACCGGTTATGACGGTTACGACCCTGAGGTGAACTCAGCTATCCGCAACAGCAAGACAAGCGGTGTCACTCCGGGTGCCGATTACTCTGCATATCCCAAATCATTCTCTTGGACAGCAGGTGTCAACATTACATTCTAATTAATAAATAATTGAAGAAACATGAAGAAGAAATTTATATATATAGCAACTTTAATCTGCGGCCTGTTCCTCACATCCTCTTGTGATGATATGCTCGACACAGAGTCCTTGTCCACAGATGACTTATCGTACGTATGTTCCAATCCTACGGACGCACGCAAGATGGTCTCTCACGTTTACTCATACTTTTGCGAAGATACCTACACCTCACGTATGGGTACCAACTGGATGCAAAATACAGATATTGAAGTAGGTTTCATCAACAAAGCTCAAAGAGAAAATACCGACCGTCGTGGAGTATGGGGATTGAATATGAAATATTTCAGTGATATTCTGAACTGCTGGGACAACACCTACAAAGCTATCGACTTTGCCAATCAGTGTATCAAAGGCATAGAAGCAAGCGAACGTTATACCGAAGGGGATAAGGACATGAAGCAACTCCTCGGAGAGGCTTACTGCCTGCGCGCCTATTGGTACTGGATGTTGTGCAACTTTTGGGGAGACGTACCTTTTGCCACAACACCGTCAACTAAAGATGAAATGCATAACGATCCGCGCACTGACAAGAACATTATTTATACACATTGTATCCAAGACCTTATCAACATCGAAGAAGATATGCAATGGAGCAATGAAATCGGTGTGGAATATATGAACCGTGAATTTGCATTAGGTTTTATTGCCAAGCTGGCTATGTTCCGTGCAGGCTACTCTATGCAAGCAGACGGAACAATGGCACGCTGCACAGAAAGCGGTGAAGAATATACCGTTACTTACACTGATGAAAACGGAAATGAAGCGACAGCTTCTTCAGCCGATGATTATTATAAAGTAGCAAAAGCTTATGCACTTAAACTCATCAAACTGAAAGACCGTGCTCTGAATCCAGACTTCAAAGAAATATTCGACAACCAAATCAATGGCTGCAACCCCGCTAACGGAGATGTATTGTTCGAACTCGGATACGTTACCAACTCTGGCGGTGATATAGGCTGGTGTCATGGTTTAAGTGTAGTAAACAGTTCCAAAGGTTCAGGTACTACTTATACCAACTTAACTCCGAGTTATGCTTGTTCTTTTGCCCCTACAGACCAACGCCTGTCTGCCACATGTGCCAACTATCGCTGGCTGTACGACAATAAGCAGAATGCAGTAGACGGATTCAGCGTACAACCCGCAAAATGGTGCCGTCTGGATTTGGTGACAGCCACAGAGAGCAAAGGTACAGGTATCAACTGGCCTATCTTGCGCTATGCAGACGTCCTGCTGTTGCTGGCAGAAGCTGAAAATGAGATTAATAATGCCCCTACACAAACAGCCAAAGATATGCTGAAACGAGTACGCGAGCGCGCATTTGCCAATGCTTCCGACAAAACTGCCCAAGTAGACAATTACATCAATGCTTTGACAGATCATGACGCATTTAAGCAAGCCATCATCAATGAAAGAGCTTGGGAATTCGGTGGTGAGAATATCCGCAAATTCGACCTTATCCGTTGGAACTACTACAGTGACGCTATCGTAAATACAATAGAATGGATGCGCGACATTGCCATCAACTACCAACAGTTGAAACTGGAAGGGGGCGAACTGATTTACGACAAAAACCAACCGGTAGAAGCCAAGAACATTGCATCACGCCTCTACTTCAAATATCAGGAAGGTAAAGTCGTATTCGAAGCCGGTAACAACAACTTGTACACTACATATTACGACCGTTCCGAGAGTCCTTACAAAGAAGCAGAAAGCCTGAAAGACGATGATATCAAAGACGCAGGTGCTACATACGAAGGTCTGAAATATGTAAGTTTCGTAGACGGATTTATCAGTGTCAGCGAGAAAGACCCTGAAACCAATCAAGCTTACGGAAAGGATGAAGCCGGAGATCCCATTAAGAAAGGTGTGGTAAACGAAAAAATCACTTCTTCTTGGTATGGTTTGACCGCAGGTGTATTGGTGACAGGAGCAGAAGACATCTCAAGCTTGAGAACCAAAGTGACTCCTTATGTATTCCCTATCCCGTCAGACCGTATCATGTCATCGGGTGGTGTATTATCTAACGATGGTTATGCAATCCGTAACAAATAAAAAAACAGCAGTATTATGAAAATCAAGAAATATATATCAATCATGTTTCTTGCGTTGACAGCAAGTTACACCTTTACCGCATGCAGCGATGATGACTCCCTCGGTGAAGCTCCTCGTCTGTTTCGTCCGGTAACATCACTGGAAGTGAAAAACAATAATCTGGTAGCTACTTGGGAAAACATCAAAGGAGCTACAGACTATGTGTTGGAACTGTATCGGGTAACCGGTACAGACGACCAAGACAACAATACCTACGAACTCCTGTCGGAAGTTTCTTGTCAAACTTCCCCCTACACTTTCGAAGGGCTGAACTGGGACGAGAAATACATGGTGAAGATTAAATGTAAAGGCATAGGCAAAGAGTCCGAACAATACCAGACTCTGGATGCAAACATTGCTTACATCTCTCGCTTGTCAGGAACTAAAGCCATTGACAATGCAGTACGTATCAGTTGGAAAGAGGCCGGTGGCTCCAATGCCGATATCATCAAGGCCATTAAAGTTGTAACTGAAACTACCGCTCCCGATGCAGCAACAAGAGCCGAGGGAGAAGATGGTAGCGAAACTACCGCACGTATAGAATTGGTATCTGAAGCAGAACTTAATGCCGGATATAAAGATATCTTTAATCTGAGTCCCGAAACGAAGTACACTTTTTATGCTTACAAAGATGACGAGATACTGGATAACTCAACGTATGCAGGTAAGCTGAGCACAACAACAGCAACACCAGTAAACTTTGGAGAAAGTTTTCCTGCAGGTTATATTGATTTGCGTAATGAAGATCATGACTCACAGAAAATACTAAAGGATCCTGAATTTTGGAATAAACTTACAGAAGGAATGGGGGTTATTTTAAAAGGTGAAACCGATTATGTTGTTGATACCAACAATTCTGAATTAACAAAATCCATAACCTTTATGACAGGTCCCACATTAGGTGGAAATGCCCGAATTCTTGCTAGCAGCAATATGAGATGTCCGCAAAATACAAATATAGAAAAAGTACAATTTATTAATATAGATTTCTATGGAGATAAAGCACTCACTACTGAAAATGAAATAGTAAAGGTTAACCCTAATTTCATAAAAGATTTATCTTCTATAAGCATATCTTCTGGTGGTCAAATCATTTGCTTAGATAAAAAGAATTCTTCCATTAAAGAATTAATCTTCAAAGGATGTTATATTGAAGGTGGACGTGGTACTATACGCACGAAAGAAGAAACAGCGGCTATCGTTAATGCAACTTTTGATGGATGTACCATTAACGGTGTAGGAAATCAAGGTGTTGTAACAACTGACAACAAAGCAAGTGCTTGGGAAAAGATTACATTCAAAGATTGTACAATTACTAATATTGTAATGTTATGTGATATGCGTAAAACAGCTGGAGATATAACTTTCAACATTGAAAACTGTACATTCTGTTATGCACCTTTAGAAACCACAGCTAATGCTAACACACCGTTATTCCGATTCAATGGAAATGAAAAGGTCGTGACATTGAATATCAGTAAAACAATCTTTGGTCCATCATTGGCAACAACAGGAAGTGCAGGTACTAACCGTTTAGCATATACTGCCGGAGTAAAAGGTTCAATTTTTGTAAATCCCAATAATAATTTAAACGCAGGGGTTAGCCATAGTTATAAAACTAATTTTATATGGTGTGAAGATTCAAAAGGAAAGACATATCCTCTTGATGGTCTTCTTCCCTTAGATTTTGATGAGAAATCTTTGTGGCAAGACCCCGAAAACGGAGACTTCAAAGTTATTGGTGTCATTGGTGAAGACGGTATCGGCGCTTCCAAATGGTTACAATAACTAAACACCTAAAACTATAAAAAGTAAGGGTTGGCTTCAAAGCCAACCCTTACTTTTTATACATCAATCCCCCCTTCCACCTTCCACACCCCCCTATCCGTCGGGCTTTGCGGGTGGAACCCACATCAGCATCACTGCCTCACAATCCTGTCCCTGCTCACCCCGTAATATCCCGCCACAGGCACATACACAGGCTGTGTAGGTATTCCGATGTTCCGTATTTTGCCTTCCGTCCTCAGCCTTCGGATATGTTCCATCGCCTTCGACTTCATAAATCCGCATATCTGCTGGAAGTCCGCTCGCGTCATCAGCTGGTGGTCGGCGAAATACGTCCGCAAGCGCATATCTATTTCCACGTCCGACAGCTTACGGGAGTGTCCCTTATGCTTGATATTCTTAAGCTTCACAACCCCTATCTCGTTCTTCAATGCTTGGTCGGCACGAAACTTGATACCTTTCAGACGAACTTTCGTGTTTTTACGTTTCGTATCTGCCGTCACCTCCTCTACACATTTCAGCGTAGGATGGAAATAGCCTATCCCGTCCAAATGCACTTGGCGTCCGTCGCCCAACTCTTCGCCCAGTATATGCGACAAGGCATCGAGCACAGACGTTACATCCGTTTCCGTCAGTGAGCAACGTTCTTGAATCCTGCGCCTCACATAGTCCGTTCCTATCTTTCCATTGAGCGTAATGCGCGCATGGAGCTTTTTCTCGTCCGGTCGGTTCGGCGGTACCGGATTCTCGTACCATTCAAAATGAATTGCCATAGTGCAGTATTTATTTATACTGTGTAAAGTTAGTGTTTTCCCATGAGATAATCTATTATTCCTATAAGAATAAATGAATGCTGACTACTGCCAACAGACCTGTTGACAAATGTAAACAGATACGTTGACAGATATAAATAGACCTGTTTACTACTGTCAACATCCTATTTTACTACGAGGAAAAACAGGCTATCCTACGTTGAAAATAGAATAAAACAAGGGTTTGAGTTGTTCGGCGCTACAAGCGAAAATAGTACGGAAAAGGCTTGCAAAAGGAGGTTTGCCGATAGTAACTTCGTGACACAAAACAATTAATAAAAACAATTTGTATGATGGAAAACAGCATTATGAAATTTATCTCTTTCTTAATAAGAGATTGGAGAAACGGGCATCAAAGAAAATTCCTCGAACAAAAATCACCCGCCAAGCATCATCCGGTCAGCCTGACAGAGCAAGTGAACCGCTTTCTGCAAGTCACCTACGACTTTCGCTACAATATGCTGACAGAAGAAACCGAATACCGTCTCAGTGACAGCACACATGAAATATTCACACCGATAGGTAAGCGCGAACTGAACTCCCTGTGTCTTGAAGCCCATGCACAGGGTATCCTTTGTTGGGATAAAGACATCAGCCGCTATCTATTCTCTAAAAACGTACAAGAATATCATCCCTTCTTACTTTACTTCGACCGGCTCCCCGTTTGGGACGGCATTGACCGGATTGGCAAACTGGCACGCCGCATCTCTTCCGAGCCATTCTGGATAAACGGCTTCCACATATGGATGCTCGGACTGGCCGCACAATGGACCGGGAAAACCGGAAAGCATGCCAACAGTGTAGCTCCCCTTCTCGTCAGCACCCGGCAAGGCTGCCTGAAATCCACCTTCTGCAAAAGCTTGATGCCCGACAGCCTGTCCCGTTACTATTCGGATGAGGTAGAGCTCACCTCACGAAGCAATGTCACCCGCAAAATGTCGGAAATGGGACTGCTAAACCTCGACGAGTTCGACAAATACTCTATCGGAAAAATGCCCCTGCTCAAGAACCTGATGCAAATGGCAGACCTGAACCTATGCAAGGCATACCAAAGGAATTTTCGCAATCTGCCCCGCATCGCTTCTTTCATCGGCACAAGCAACCGCTTCGACCTGCTTTCCGATTCGACAGGCAGCCGCCGTTTTCTGTGCGTAGAGGTAAAGGAAAAAATAAATTGCAGCCACATCGAACATAAACAAATCTATGCACAGCTCAAACAGGAACTCTCGAATGGAGCCCGCTATTGGTTTACCGCCGAAGAAGAACAGGAACTGCAAGAACACAACCGTACGTTCCAACGTCGTAATATGACGGATGAAGTACTCTTTTCATGCTTTCGCCCTGCCACCGAAAAAGACACTAAGGAGATGGTTCATAATCTTTCTGCCGCCGATATATTCAAAGCATTGAAAAAACAGAATCCCGCTGCCATGCGAGGAGTAAATCCTAACAGTTTCGCGCAACTGCTATCTCCGGCTGGATTCGTACGCAAGCGCGGACGTTACGGTAACGTTTATCCGGTAGTGCAACTCGTCTGAACAATGGTTCCACCCGTAAAGTCCGATAAATAAAGGGATGCAGAAGTGTGTAAGGGGTGTCTTGCAAATCTGAGTTTCTCGTTAAAAATCAATTTTTCCACAAAGAATACCAAAAAATAATCTTCTATTTATTAACAATCTATTACGTTTGTGTTCGATAACAGAGGGAAACACCTCACAATAGATGTTAACCTTTTATATTTAATAACTATAAAAAACAAACTTATGGATTTAAAAAGACTTGCCAAAAGGGCATTAGCTACTCTGTCACTGAGTATGTTGTGTTTAGTCGCTTTTGCACAAGGTCGCCAGATTTCGGGTACTGTCATAGATGGTACGGGCGAACCTGTAATAGGTGCAAATGTATTGGAAGTAGGAACTACCAATGGTGTGATTACCGACATCGACGGTAAATTCAAACTTCAAGGCGTACAGCCCAACGCCAAAATTCAGGTATCATTTATCGGTTATATCTCGCAAACTGTTACTGTCGGCAACCAGAGTAACATCAAAGTCACGCTGAAAGAAGATGCGCAAGCATTGGACGAGGTAGTGGTTGTAGGTTACGGTACTATGAAGAAAACAGACGTAACGGGTTCTTTAGCCTCTGTTTCCTCTGATAAGTTGGCCGCTCGCGGTGCACTTCGTGTAGAAGACGCTTTGCAGGGTTCAGTTCCGGGTGTCAATATCACAGCAACCAACAGCCGTGCCAATGGTAAATTCAGTATGCAAATCCGCGGACAATCATCCATCAATAATTCAAGCGGACCTCTCTATGTAGTAGATGGCATGGTGGTTTCATCCATCGACTTCTTGAACTCCGAAGATATCGAACGTATCGACGTACTGAAAGATGCTTCTTCTACTGCTATCTACGGTTCCCGCGCTTCCGAAGGTGTAATTCTTATTACCACAAAGGGCGCAGGTGCAGGACAGAACAAGGCACAACCGGTAGAAATCACATACGATGGTTATTATGGCATCCGCAAGGTAGCCCGTATGCCGGAGTTTATGGAATCTACAGAATGGATGAACTACCGGTTCGCACGTTATACTACTACCAGTGGTCCTAACGCAGACGGTACTATCGACTATACCATTACGGACGGTGACCTGCAATCCGTATTCCAAAACGGAACAGACTGGAAAAACTCTCCCCTTCACGACAGATGGATGAGCAATGAAAGTTATGATTGGGCCGGTCAGGTTCTGCGCACTGCTTCCCAACAAAACCACTTCATTAGTGCCAGCGGCGCTTCTGAAAAAACGAACTATCGCTTAGGCGTAGGTTATCAAGGTGAAGAAAATGTATTCAAGAAAAACGACTACAACCGTTTCAACATCAAAGGTGCGTTCGACAGTAAACTGAACAAGGTGGTAGAAGCCGGTATGTCTGTCAATTTGGTTTATGACGTACAGAACGACTGGTTTACCGACGGTTCAAATACCTACTCCCCCTACAACAACGCATTCTGGTTTGCTCCCGTAGTTTCTCCTTGGGATGAAGACGGAAATTTACTCGCCATTCCGGCAAAAGTAGGAAAGATGTCTTTGACTTCCACGCCCTCGCCCCTCGTTGACTTTGAGATAGACGCATACGAAAATACGACTCGCAAATTCCATGTATTCGGTAATGCTTACTTGCGTTTCAACCTCATGGAAGGGCTGAAATTCACAACCACGTTCTCACCCAACTTCTACCACGGCCGTCAAGGTGTCTTCATGGGTACAGGTGTCTCTGAGAAATATCCACTGGGTACTGCTTGGTATCAGAAGAAGAAATACAACGAAGCCACTGTTACCAACACAGACCGTTTGGACTGGACTTGGGATAACCAGATTGACTTTACAAAAACGTTCGGAGACCACCGTATCGGCGCTATGGGATTATTCTCTCTGTATAAATCAGACAAAGAGCAATATACACAAGGCGTAACGGACATCTCGGATGACAAGCTCTCATTTTATGCTATGGGTAAAGGTTCCGGAACAAAAGATATCGCTTCTTCGTATACGGAATCATCATTGGTTTCTGTCGCTGCCCGTGTAAACTACGCCTATAAAGAACGCTATATGGCTACCGTAACCGTACGTACTGACGGTTCTTCACGCTTTGCCAAAAACAACCGTTGGGGCTGGTTCCCCTCCGCAGCTGTGGCATGGCGCGCTTCGGAAGAAGACTTCCTGAAAGACGTAGAATGGCTGGATAACCTGAAGCTACGCCTTTCTTACGGTATTACAGGTAACAACAATGTAGGTGATTATGTGACCAGCTCTTCAGCTGCCGGTCCGTCTTACGTAACCATCAACGGTAAAGAGTTACAAGGCTACTACCCCAACGGATTGGTAGACAAAAACCTTATTTGGGAGAAGATTAAAGAATTCAACTTCGGTTTGGACTTTGCCGTATTACAAAACCGCATCAACGTAACTGCTGACGCTTATCGCCGCTTA
This sequence comes from Bacteroides sp. AM10-21B, assembly GCF_003472565.1. Taxonomy (NCBI): domain Bacteria; kingdom Pseudomonadati; phylum Bacteroidota; class Bacteroidia; order Bacteroidales; family Bacteroidaceae; genus Bacteroides; species Bacteroides sp. AM10-21B. The sequence continues at coordinate 325,389 of NZ_QRME01000001.1, forward strand.
TCCGACGGGCAGATTATGAAAGCCACCGTCCCCATCGAAACCGGTGAAAGCTCCATCACTACCAATATCGGTTCTGTACAAAACACCGGTATCGAATTAGGGTTGAATTTTGGCGTTATTCGCAACCAGAACTTCACTTGGGATGTAAACGTATCATTTGCACGCAACTGGAGCAAAATCAAGGAATTGCCAAACGGCGATGACATTTCCAAGAACTGGTTCATCGGCGAGCGGTTAAATGTATTGCGTGACTACACGCCTGCAGGCGTCATTACAGACAAGGGTGTAACAATGCATACCATCAATGGTGACCGCCATTACACTCTGCAAGAGGTTTACGACACATTCGGTCCCAAGAGCAAGAACAAATTGAAATGGTATGAAGGTCAAATGGCTGTAAACGATTGGAACGATGACGGAGTAATCAATGACGATGACAAACAAATCTTTGGCTGTACGGATCCCACTTGGACCGGAAGCTTGAGTTCGAGCATGGCATATAAAGGTTTTGATTTCTCTTTCATGCTTTACACCAAACAGGGACAATGGTCACGCAGCTACTTCCACGAACAATATATGGACTACAGCGACCGTGGCCGTCAAAAGATGAGTTTTGACTATTATATTCCTGCCGGTACTCCGGTACTTGATCCCGTGACCGGTGACGTGACTACACAAGCCACAACTCACTATGGCAGCTGTCCCTACCCCAATAATACAGACAAAACGGGCGGAAACTACTTCACTAAAAGCAGCACAGCCGTCAGATACCATAAGACCTCTTTCGTCAAGGTGAAAAACATTACATTGGGCTACACCTTCCCGAAACAATGGACCAGCAAACTTGCCATCAAGCACCTGCGTCTCTATGTCAATGTACTCAACCCCTTCTGCTTCACCGACTATGAAGGCTTCGACCCGGAATGGGCCAGCGCTTCATTGGTTGACGGCGGTCCGGCTTCCGTAACCTACCAAATCGGTGCAAATATCAAATTCTAAATCTATAAACATTCTAAAGATATGAAACCATATAAAAGATTACTATATGCAATGTGTATGGCAACTTCCATCACATTGACAGGATGCGACGACTTCCTGACTCCTGACAATAAAAGTTCTGTGACCGACATAGAGTACTTTGCCACAGCCGACGGTTTCCAGTCATTGGTTAATGACGCATACGGACAACTTGATGCCATATTCAACAGCAGCGATGTGACAACCTACTTCAACTCCGGCACAGATATGTATCAAGACGGACGTAAAGACAACGATGCAGCCTTGCACCGCTGGTCCAACTTCACCCCTGAAAACGGTATTGTGGAAGACTTCTATACTACTTGTTATGACGGTTTACGCTCTTGCCTTGCCATACAGTACTATGCCCCCAACGCCACAGTGAGTGACGAGATAAAGCAGAAAGCGATAGATGAAGGACGCTTTGTGGAATCATTGTTCTACTATCTGTTAGTGAACAACTATGGCGGTGTACCCCTGATTACCGAATATGCCAGTACAGCCGTCAAAGGCTATCCGAGAGCCACTGCCGAGGCTGTGTACAACCACATCATCAACACCTTGAAGGACATCATCAGTAACAACAAGTTAGTAGCCTCTTCAGCAACCAAAGGAGGCGGTGAAGCCAGTATAGAGGCAGCCAAAGCATTGCTTGCCAAGACCTATCTTTCCGCTGCATGGGATTTGAACAACAACTCTTACTTTACAGAAGCTGCCAAACTTGCCGATGAAGTGATTAACGGACGTTCATTGACAACAGAATTCGCCAAACTATGGGCGGCAGACCGTTCAGGGGACGATGACGCGGAATTCATCTTCGACGTGGAATATGACTACGAAACTGCACACGACCAAAATGTAGGTAACCGCTGGCAGTCCCTCTACTCCGGCTACTACGGTGGTTCGGAAGAAGGCATGAAAAATGGAGATTCCCGATACATCCCCTATATGCACACACTGAGATACTTTGAAAAAGGTGACAAACGTTATGATGCCACGTTCATGAAGACGTTGCTCGTAAAGAAATACTGGGGCGACAATGCCACAGGATTCAAAGAAGACGGAAAGCCCATCGGCGATTACTTTGCCTTCTATAGTAACGGAAACACTGCTCAAGGTAAAATGGTAGGCGTTTACTACCCCGCTTATTGGGAATGTGATGAAGCTTCCGTAGCCGCGTGGCGTAATGAAGATCCGACAAACCGCGCCCATGCTTTCATAATCCCGCAAAATGAGCTAACAGCTGGTATGGAGCCGATGAGTAATTATACGGAAGACTTAAAAGAATACCCCAACGGAATCATCACAAAGTATGACTTTGCCACAGCACAGCAATGGAGTTGGGCCGTAATGCCTTGCCGTAAATTCGATGACTCTGCCATAGCATCCTACGATGCCGGAAAGAGTTTTCGCGACCTGCACATAATCACACTTCCTGAAATGTTTTTTGTAGCTGCCGAGGCTTACTACAAGCTAAACGACCCGAAAGCCCTTGCCCGCTTGAACAGTGTCCGCAAACGTGCCGGTTTGCCTGATGCTCCCTCTGTTGATTTGGATGTTATTCTCAAAGAATCAGCTTGTGAAATGTATGGTAACGGTTATCGCAGAATGGACCTCCGCCGTATGGGCAAACTCATAGAGTACAATAATCTGTATAACCCGCATTTGAAAGGTTCTGCAGCTACCGCCATAGGTGAAAAATTATTATGGCCTATCCCGCAGGCTGCCATTGATGCCAATGAGCAACTGACTATGGAGGACCAGAATCCCGGATATTAATTGCGATTTTCGACTCTCATAGATAATCTTGATAAAGAAAGAGCACGGTCTGTAAATAAGATCGGGAGATTTTAAAACAGACATTCTTTGCAAGAAAGAGGGACACCACGAATATGGTGTCCCTCTATTTTTAGTTACGAAACAGCAGCTTATTTCAGCACCTTATCCCGATACTCGGTCGGTGTCATTCCCATTTTCTGTTTAAAGCATTTACTGAAATAACGCGGATCGTTGATACCCACCATATAGGAGATTTGCGTCATGGAGTACTCCCCTGTTTCTATCAGCTGGACAGCACGGTTGATACGCATTTCCTTGATGAACTCGATAGGTGCCAAACCGGTCAGGGTTTTCAGCTTCTTGAAGAAGACAGAACGGCTGACAGCCAGTTCCCGCACAAAATCATCTACTATCAAATCGCCATTATCCATGTTCTTCTCCATTAAATCAACGAGTTTGTCCATAAACTTACGGTCGTTGGGAGACATTGACGGGGATTTGTCTGTCTCAGAACCAGCTGTTACATTTTCTTCCGTTTGCTCACCGGGAACGGGCACAGCCACTCCCGCGGACATCAAATCCTGACGGTACAGCGTTTGTAACTTCTGCCGCTGGGCAAGCAAGTTCTTGACACGCGCCTTCAGGTAAGTAGCGCTGAATGGTTTCGTTATATAATCATCGGCCCCGTATTCCAACCCTTCCAGTTTGCTTTCAATGGAGGACTTCGCTGTAAGCAACACAATAGGAATATGACTGGTAGTCATATCGGCACGCAACTCACGGGTCATGGCTATACCGTCTTTCTCCGGCATCATCACGTCACTGATGATTATATCAGGCAGGAACTTCAAGGCTTTGCTCCAACCTTCCATACCATCGGCAGCCTCTACGATGCGGTACTTGGAGGAGAATATGCTCCGCAGGAATATACGTAACTCCGAATTGTCTTCTACCAAAAGCATCAGTCCTTTGGACGTTTCCACTTCTCCGTTGCCTTGTACTGTTTCTTCTGTTACCGATTGTGAGAAAACCGCTTCGTCCGTATCCTCCACTTGTTGCCGGTGAACTTCCAGACCGACCGTTACATCATCCTGCATAAATTCCACCGAATCATCATAATGTTCTTTACCCTTCTGAAAGTCTACCTTGAAACAACTGCCTTCGCCCAGTTTGCTGTCCACCGAAATCAGGGCCTTATGCATTTCCACTAATTCCTTCACCAATGACAAGCCGATACCCGTACTCGGATTAAACAGATTACGGTCTACCAGATTCTCAAAACGGACAAAGATGGACTTTTTCTTGTTCTCAGCAATGCCGATACCCTGATCCTGCACGCCAATGGAAACAGTATCCTCGTCTTCATGAATGAACATCTTAATCATCTTTCCATTGGGAGTATACTTGAAAGCATTGGAAAGCAGGTTGAAGATTATCTTTTCGTACTTATCGACATCCACCCACAGATAGAGTTCGGATTTCTCCGTCTCAAACAAGAAATCAATGTGATGCTCCTCGGCTACGGAATCAAAGTTTTCCATAATCTTACGAGTAAATGCCACCACCTCGATGCGTTGTACCTGCATTTTCATCTTCTTGTTCTGAATCTTCCGGAAATCCAATATCTGATTAATCAGGCGCAACATACGGTTTGTATTTCGCTCTACAACCTGCAGCTGTTCACGGGCATCCTCCGGCAACTGCGCATTGTTCAGCACATACTCCACCGGGCCGGATATCAAGGTCAAAGGAGTACGCAATTCATGCGAAATGTCCGTAAAGAAGCGCAGTTTCATGTTTGTCATTTGCTGTTCCACGGACACCTCATGCTTCAGACGATAGATTGTGAACAGAATATAGACAGCCGTCACAATAATCAGCACCACAAACAACACATACAAGAAATAGGCAAAAGGAGTTTCCCAAAAAGAAGGAAGTACCTCTATATCAAGCAGACGAGTATTTTCCGTCCACACACCCTCGGCATTGGTAGAACGAACCTTAAACACATAATGTCCTTTGGGCAGGTTGGTATAGGTAGCCATCCGTTGCTTGCCGACGTTATTCCATGACTTCTCAAAGCCTTCCAGAATATAGGCATACTGGATTTCAGCGGGCTCGGTATAGTCGAGCGCCGCAAACTGAATGGTGAAAATATTCTCTTCATGGGAGAGCTTCAACTCGCGGGTGTCATCCAGACTTTGTTGAAGCACAGAGTTTGCACCCGGAAGCACTTCTTCGTTCGATACCAATAATTTAGAAAGTACCAACGGCGGAATATAGGTACTCTTCCGGGTAATATCCGGATTGAAAAAGAAAATACCCTCACTCGTTCCATACATAAGATTCCCCCACGAAGTATAAACCGAAGCGGCTTCACTAAAGCGTATACGGAACGAACTATGCTCATCGGCGTAGTTCTCAAATCTTTCCTCTCCGGGAATGAACTTGCTGATACCGTTCTCCGTACTCATCCAAAGGTTGCCCTTATTATCCTCACAGATAGAAAGGAGGATGTCCGAGGGCAAGCCGTCATTGACACAATATGATTTGAACATCGCATTGCCGTCCGCATCTACAGACTGCAACTTGTTTAATCCGCCTCCAAAGGTGGCCAAATAGAGTTCTTTGTTACGGGTAGGCAGTATCCAATGTACATCATTGTTGCTCAAACTGTGTATATTATCCTGCACACGAAGATAATGATGGAATACGGCATCTTCGGGATTCTTGAAATCACCGTTTACCATCAGAGCCCCTATGGTGGTGGCAATCCATATATATCCCCGATGATCGCCTGTTATGAAACGCACCTTATGGCATTTGTCAATAGGGAAACCTTTCAGGTTGTTGCGATGACTGATAAATATCTCCTCACCTTCCCGATTGCGTGTCAGGTAATTGACACCGCCTCCGAAAGTAGCAACCCAGATACGCCCCTTGCTGTCCTCGTATACACAATATACATTATCGTCACTCAAACTATATATATCATCCTTCCGGTATTGATAGCGCGTCAGCTTATAGCGCATCTCGCCTTGGGGTTCCGCTTTTACAAGCCCCTCTCCCTTGGTGGCAATCCAAAGGTTGGCTTTGCTATCTTGATACACAAAATAGACATTCCCTTTCAAAGGTGTGCCCACACGGGATATGGTTCCCGCATCGGTCAAGTATCCGCGTTCGGAATGGTTCTTGTCATAGACACGTAGTTTCCCGTTCTTCAGCCCCACCCAAAGATTGTGTCCGGTGTCTTCACAAAGTGCACGTACCTCATTGCTCAAAGATTCATAGCGGTGAGGTTCCGGAGTTATCATACGGAACTGTGACGCCCGAAAAGTAATTTTCTCCAATCCCTTGGAATGCGTACACATCCACAGGTTGCCTTGCTTGTCAGAGAAAGCCGAATGAATCTTATTGGAGAACCGCCAGTTAGAGTCATGCAATCCGTTGTAGAAAGGCAGCAAGCGATTGCTCTCTCTGTCAAAACGCGAAAAGCCCCCTCCATAAGGATGCACCCATACGGTTCCATAAATATCTTCGTGCACATGAAAAGCCGGACGTGAACGGTCTGTACTGGTTGGCTCCACCGGTACCACTTCCGTTTTCAGCACTTTTGTTTTCGTGTTGAAGTGGGCAACAGTACCCGGTACTTCCTGTTCGAACCATATTTCCAAATGCCGGTCTATATGGACAGAACGGACTGCCGCCTTTGGAAGACGTGAGGCTTTATAATGCTCCCACCCCTGTGAAGGTACGTTATAAACAAAGAAACCGTCTGTTTCCGTTACGATTAAAATATCTTGTTCATCTATCTTTTTTATCTCCACAATCCGTGAAGATGCGGGCAACTGCAACAACACGAACTGTCCGTCCTTCTTTTGATAACGCCATACCCGCCCATGGTCTGAGCCAAAGAATATCTCATTTCCAAACTCTTGAGCCGCATAAAAATACTGTCCTTTCGTTTCTTCCTTCTGCGCTGTCTCCACAAAATAAGAAACAAGCTTGGAACTTCCTGCCGAAAGCATTCCCAACCCATTATCAGTCAGTATCCACTCGTTACCGGCATGGTCCTCATAAATATCATACACGCACATTGCCGGAAACAAACCCGATGTTTCGGAGTACCACTCCGAAGAAATACGGTAAGTAGACGGATCCGTCTTTACACGAACAGCTCCTTCATTTTCCGAAAGCAGCCACACAGAGCCGCATGGCAATACTTTTATTGAAGTTATGGCAATTCTACCCCCTTTTTCTTCCGTAGCAGGAACATGTTCAAAGACTTCGGAACGAGTATCAAAGCGATAGACTTGATTATCGTACGTCTGCAACCAAAGAAAACCATACTTATCCTCGTACATATGGTCCACACGGTTATTCGTCAAGTTTATCCGGTTATCAAATTTGGCTTTATAGGTTCTGAAAACATATCCGTTGAATTTATTGATACCGTCCCATGTAGCAAACCACATATTTCCTTTTCTGTCTTGCAGAATACTCATAACCGTATTCTGAGAAAGGCCTTCTTCGGACGAATAATGGGTAAACAGGCAGTCCGTTTGTGACTGAACCGACAATGCACACAGCAAACTTACAATCAGATATAAGATTCTCCTCATAATATATTCATTCTGTGGTGTAAAGATACATATTTTGTTGAAAAATCTTGTATCTTTGTTTTTATTTTAAATATTGGCATGAGACTATTTGTTATACTTTTTTTTACTTTTATTGCTGTAAATCAGAGCATAAAAGCACAAACAGATACAATAAGTTACGAGGTAATAAAGAATATGCCCGTTTTTTACGAGTACCTGAAGCAACAACTCACTTATCCCGAAGCATGGGGTAATTCGGGTACAAAAGATTTCGAGGCATGGAGGAGCCAAGCGCGCAATATAGTCATGGAGTGCATGCAAAATATGCCTCCCGCCCCCAAAGAGTACAATATGTCTGTTGCCGAAACGGAGCAACGTGCAGGATACGAAGCACGCAAAATATGGTTCAATATTTCGGAATGGTCCCGCATACCGGCTTATTTATTGGTTCCTGAAGGAAAGGGACCCTTTCCGGCTATCGTAATGCTGCATGATCATGGAGCCCACTTTTCCATTGGTAAAGAGAAAATGGTCCGTCCCTTTGGAGTATCACCTAAAATATCGGCTGATGCCGAGGATTGGGTAACACGTTGCTATGACGGACAGTATACAGGTGATTATTTCGCACTGAATGGTTATGTGGTATTATCTATTGATGCCTTATTTTGGGGAGAACGCGGACGCAAGGAAGGTGTAAGTTATGACGGACAACAGGCATTAGCCTCCAATTTTATGCAAATGGGAGCCTCTTGGGGGGCTTTCATCAACATAGACGATGTACGAAGCGCTGAGTTTTTAGCTTCCCTCCCAATGGTGGATAAGGAAAAGGTTGGTTGCTTGGGATTCTCCATGGGAGCTTACCGTTCGTGGATGTTGTCCGCTTTGACTGACTGCATAAAGGCATCCGCTTCCATCTGCTGGATGAATACAACAGAACATTTAATGACACTGACAAACAACCAGAATAAAGGAGGGTCAGCCTACTCCATGCTCATTCCCAACCTAAGACGTTATCTGGATTACCCACATACGGCAAGCATCGCTTGTCCGAAACCGGCCCTTTTCTTTAATGGAACCAAAGACAAGTTATTCCCGATAGAGGGAGTAAAAGACGCATATCGGACTATGCGCTCGGCATGGGAAAGTCAATATGCCGGTAGCAGGCTCGTAACCAAAATTTGGGAAGAAAAGCATTTCTTTAATAAAGAGATGCAAAGGGAGACACTGGATTTTTTTAATAAAGAAATGAGAAGATAGCGGTTAATACTAACCGCTATTTCAAATGCTTCTTTATCCAAACCAAATGCCCGTACTCCGTATCTTCGGATGTCCAATGCTCGTTAACAGGAGTAATTAGAGCTTCCTTAGGACAAGTCAGCACATTATATACAATATAACTGGTGGTAGGCGGACAGGTATCATCGTTGTACCCCCAAGTCAGGTAAGTGGGAGCTTTTATCCGGCGTGCAAAGTTGACTACATCATAATACGCCATTGTACTCAGTTTATCAGTTGTATCCATCCCCGCTACTCGGAAGAAGTGCGGATAACCGCCAGCTCTACCTGCCTTATATCCTGCCATATCACTTAGAGCCGGGTGATTGGCGACGCAAGCTGTCACCCGCTCATCCAACCCGGCAGTAATTAATGCCAAAGCTCCGCCTTGACTGCCGCCTTGTACAATAACATTTTTGCCGTCCCACTGCGGCAAAGAGGTCAGAAAATCAATACTGCGAACGCATGCCAGATAAACACGCTTCATGTAATAATTATCCTTATTGTCCAATCCGTTCGACAAATAGCCGTTTTCCCTGCCGTTGAAGGCATTGCTGATTTCCTTAAAATCCGATTCGGACATCTCCGGATTGAGCCCGTGTATTTCTATCTCGAAACGGATGCAACCCTGCTCTGCATAATATTTATGGCGGAGAGGAGCTTTGATTGTTTTGATACCTGCACCCGGAGGGCAAAGCACCACCGGGCAAGCACCCTTCTGCATATTTTTGGGACAGGTCAGATAGCCATAAATACATTGCCCGCGGCTGTTAAGCTGCAATTTAACCAAATAACAGTCTATCTTATCTGTAGAATATTTTTCAACCCGCTCTTTTGTATACGCCAAAGGAAAAGATGAAGCCTCCGATTTATTCTTCTCCCAGAAATCTTCAAAATCAGCCGGCATCTTCGTATAAGGTTGAAGCTTTTCGGGTGAGAAACCCACTTTTATATGATGCTTATAAATTTTGCCGCCAATAGTGGCTTGCAAACGGCAATCACGGAACCCGGGTTGCTTCATCGTACCGATAGCCACAACAGCTTTACCATTCTTCAACGTAACAGAACCTTTCGCATCCGAAGGCATCATATCGTTGCCAAGTTCATAGTCTACCTTTACACCGTCTTGCGGAATGCCGTATTGATAGAATTGCACTTCTACGGTAGCCTTTTCTCCCGTTTGATAAAGCCAATCGGCATGATTAGGCACAGTCACCCAAAGCACATCACTTCGATAAGGATAATTCTCCGCTACAACCGGCAATACAAGTCCAAAAAGCAGGATGATAATCCCCGATATTATTTTATTCTTTACCATTTTTTATCAATCAACGTTTTATGTTAACCAATGCATTACCGTTTGCAACCGGATTCCAACCATCGTTACCGGAAAGGACAGACTCTATTTCATATCCTTTTATATCTTTCAATTGACGTGAGAAGGTTGCGCGAGCTTTAGGATTAGCTCCCGGACCATAACTGTCATACTCAGCATAGAAAACTGTTTTCTCAGCATCTTTCTTGTTCCAATTATGCCAACCGGCAGGAAGAATATGCTTCCCTAAATCACAATGAATAAACACGGCTTGAGCAAAAGGACGCCACGGACGGGATAAATAAACATTTTTCACCTCTGCATCCGCAGTCAGCTTACAGTCGTAGAATACATAACCGTATTTCTGACCTTCATCCGTAGAAGGAGCTGTCACATACCCATCGCGCTTACTGTGGATATGGCAACGGTTGAATACCGCCGTAGACCATCCGAAAATAAAATCGACCGTACCTTCTATATAACAATCCTCATAGTATTGCCGCACTCCCTTTCCATAGGTGTAGAGTGTATCTTGGAAACCAAGAAAACGACAGTTCTTGAAATAAACACGATCGGCACTGATAAAACAAGCAACCGCCTGACCTACCGGACCTGATGTATTCTCAAATGTGATATTTTCGGTATAAAAGTCGGGTGCATAGATATAACAGGAAGATGAACCGGAAGTGCCTTTATTCTCACCAAAGATATTAGGTTTGTTAGCATAATCATCATATGATATGACAGCTCCCTCCTGACCTACCAGAGAGATATTAATCTTACTTTCAGGCACAATCAGTTTCTCCTTATATACACCCTTGCGCACCAATATCGTGGTACGTACATTTTTACGGAAATCGGGTACGGCATTAATGGCCTCCTGCACGGTAAAGAAATCACCGCTACCGTCTTGAGCTACCACAAAATCGTAATGACGGACATATTTTGCCAGTTCCGGTACAGCCTGTGCTATGGCATCTACTGTAATTCCGGCTATGACACGCGCACCATAGATATTCAGATGTGTATTGTCTTCGCGCCCTTTAGGCATAGCGGAAATCGTATTGGCAGGCACCCACATAAAAAGTTTTTTCGATTCTTCCGGTCCCAGCCCTTCCACCAAATCATGGGTAAGCTTGTTCATATCGATAAAAGGTACATCCAACTCTTTCGCCACATTACGCGGAGAATCCAGATAGGCTCCATGTGTATCAATCAGCTTGTCTCCTTCCTTCACATCGTTTTTCTGCGAGGCATCCCTCTTGGCATCAGGATTAACACCTTTGCGAATGTCATCTTGAAGCACTGCTTCCGCCACAGCTTTATTATCGGCTGTGCCGAAGTTGCGGCGCACAATAGAATTGAACAAAACGGGAATACCGCCCTTAGCACGAGTTTCACTGACAAACTTACGCAAGTTGGCATCGAAAGTTGTTCCCGGATCGGTATGACGGTCTGCTTTCGGTTTCTCATCGTTGTGTCCGAACTGGATAAAAACATAATCTCCTTCCTTTATTAGCGAAAGTACTTTATCCCAACGTCCTTCATCAATAAAGCTCTTGGAACTGCGCCCGTTCATAGCGTGATTATCCACTCGTATATCCTCAGAAAAGAAACCGGGTAATACGTGCCCCCACCCTCTTTCCGGATTACCGCCTACCAACGACTTATTGGCCATTGTAGAATCACCAATCATAAATATGGTGATTAGCGGCTTATCTGCCTTAAAAGCCGAACACAGAAAAAACGCCGCTAAAAGCAAAATCAATTTATTTTTCATGGTTTTTAAACTTATTATTTTAATGTCGTATATTTGCCAAAGTAAAATAATCCTTCACACAATGAAAAAGACAAGAAGCAATACATTTATCTTCGAAAATGAGAAAACATGGGAACCCGCCGGTGAAGGCGTCGTTCGGCAGATTTTGGGATATGACGGTCAGGTTATGCTCGTTAAAGTTAAATTTGAGCAAGGCGCAGTAGGTACACCGCACACTCATTATCACACCCAAACAACCTATGTGGCAAGCGGTAAATTCGAATTCACCGTCAATGGCGAAAAACAAATTGTTTCAGCTGGCGACGGCGTTTATATCGAACCGGATGCCGAACATGGCTGTACTTGTCTGGAAGCCGGTATACTTATCGACTGCTTTAGTCCTATGAGAACTGATTTCCTGAAAGAGATGTAAAATTCATAATCACATCTCTTTCCAATCACTGCACATCTGGAAAAGATAGCCCGAATCTTCATATCTTCCAACTTCCTTTTTTGTCAGTTGTTTGGCCCATTTTACCCGGTTCGTATTGCCAGCGCCTTCTCCCGTGCTGCCAAATTCAGCGTAACGGGCTGTCTTTTCATTTTCAGGATTGCGCCAGTTATCCCAGCCGGCTGGACAGATATGTTTTCCCAATTCACAATTGATGAATACAGTAGCCGCATACGGACGCCACGGGCGCCCCAAATAGACCTTATCCACCCCCGGTGCAGCAGTCAACTTGCAATTCTTAAAAACATATCCCACTTCAATGTCCTTCGGAGTGGATGCAGCCGTTATATATGAGTTGGATTTACTATGAATAGTGCAGTTGCGGAACAATGCCGTAGAAGGACCAAAGATAAAATCGGTAGTGCCTTCGATATAGCAATTCAGAAAATAAAGCCGAGTACCCTTCGCACCGGTATAGATAGTATCCTGATTTCCCAGAAAACGGCAATTGATAAAAGTCAGACGGTCACCTTCCGTATGGAGTGCAACAGCCTGCCCCAAACGTGCCGCATTATTCTCGATAGTCAAGTTCTTAAAAGTAATGGAACTCCCTTCTACCTTGAAAGTATATGTTCGGAAAGTTCCCATTTTATTTATATTGGCATGGTCGTCATAAGTGATAATCGTATTTTCTGCGTTTTCACCGATAAAATCGACGTTTTCCAACCAAGAAGGAAGAATGACCTTCTCTTTATATATGCCATTTTTAATCAGCACCGTCACTTTATAATCCATAAAAGCACGAACACCCTCCATTGCTTCGTTCAGCGTGCGATAGTCACCTGTACCGTCACGTGCAACAACAATCGTATCTTTCCACTGTTGCGCTGCCGACAAAGAACCGGCCCCACAAAGCAAAGCCATCAAAAAGCTGCATAATATTTTCATATCCGTCTTCATCACCACTTCTGATTAACGATTGCTTTTACATCTTGAAGACGCTCCCACTCCAACGATGCAAGAATAAAGGGACCTACGGCTTTAGGGTCGTTATTGCGGATGGTTTCATTGATATAATAATCATAATCTCCCGAACGATAGACCTTTCCCCCAAGTCCGGCTACGGCACAAGCCTTTGTTATACTGATTACTCCATCTTTATCCACTTCAATGAAGTTATCAATAATCCCTTTATACCCTTTGACAGCCACTTCCAAATAGGATTTATCAATATATCCCTTACGCACCCCTTTGAACAAAGAGTACACAAACATAGTGGAACAAGAAGACTCCAGATAATTGCCGGGTGCACCGCTCTTATCTAATACCTGATACCACAAACCTGTTTTAGTATCTTGCAAGCGTTTTACTTGAGAAGCTATTTTTTTGAAGATTATCAACATGGAGTCACGACCCGCCTCATGTTCCGGAATGAACTCAAGAGCATCTACAAAAGCCATAGCGTACCAGCCCATAGCACGTCCCCAACTGTGTTTGGATTGTCCCGTAACCGGATCGGCCCAACGTTCTTTACGACTTACATCGCAGGCATGGCGATATACATCATTTTTTGGATCGTAAGTATGACGAGCTGCCATTAGAAATTGATTGATGACATCCGCGTAATCGTTCACTTGATTATTGCGAAAAGCATATTCTGCATAGAAAGGAGCTCCCATATAAACGCCGTCCAGCCACACTTGGTTCGGATAAATCTTCTTATGCCAGAAACCTCCATCCGCATTTCGGGGATGTTCTTCGAGCTGGCTTCTCATCAAAGCAAGCGCTTTCTTATATTTTTCATCTTTTGTCTGTTCGTAAATTCGAAACATGAATTTCCCGGAATTTATACGGTCAAGACTGTATTCTTCACGTTTATACATTTTGATAGTTCCATCCGCATTTACCATAGTATCGGCATAAGCCAGTGCGTAGTCATAAATTTTCCGGTCACCGTAACGGTCATATACATCCAGCATAGATTGCAGTTCCAGTCCGTGGCAATAGTCCCACTTCAATCTCGGCTGAAAATCCAACTGCCAGGATTTCGGGCAACGAATCATCTCGGACTCCACCATACGCACCGACCAAGGCAAATCAGCGCTTACGCGTTGCGCAAACATACTCAGAGGAGAAAACAACAATAAACCGGATACAATAAAATTACAAATTAAACTCTTTTTCATGAAGTTGTTCTTTTTTGGTATTAGACCTTATTATTTTTCACGAAACAAAAGTAGAGGTTTCTTTCCAAACCTCTGTGCATTTTTTGGCGCAGAGGGTGCATTTTTTGATTTTCGTGTACGAAAACGAACAAATTTGTGCACGATAACGACAAATTTGTCCAAAATCGTCCTTATTTACTATTTATTATGCCTTTACAGTTTGATTAATAAGGAAAAGGTCTTATTTTTGACCCCGGTTTTTAATTCATACTATCGTAAAACATAATCATTTATCAATTAAATCACAAAAGAATGGAACAAGTTTTCGGTTACATCATCGCTTTGGGAGCGTCTGTAATGATGCCTATTATTTTTACAATTATAGGTATGTGCATCGGAATGAAATTTGGCAAGGCTCTGAAATCAGGTCTCTTCGTCGGAGTCGGATTCGTAGGTTTAGGTGTAGTCACCGCCCTACTGACAACAAATTTTGATACTCCCTTGAAAGCCATATCCGATTTGTATCACCTGCAACTGAATGTATTCGACATGGGTTGGCCCGCTGCTGCTGCCGTAGCTTATAATACTGCCGTCGGTGCCCTCATTATTCCTATTTGCTTAGGCGTTAACTTCTTGATGCTTATCACCAAAACCACACGTACTGTGAACATAGATTTGTGGAACTACTGGCACTTTGCTTTCATTGGCGCCGTGGCTTACTTTGTCACCGGTCAAAATTTGGCATGGGGCTACTTCGCCGCTATCATATGTTATGTCATCACATTAGTTTGCGCAGACCTCACTGCAGAGAAATTCCAAAAGTTCTATGATTTGGACGGAATTTCCATTCCCCAACCTTTCTGCCAAAGTTTCACACCGTTTGCCATAGTTATCAACAAAGCATTAGACAAAATCCCCGGTTTCTCCAAATTGGAAATTGATGCGGAAGGCATGAAGAAAAAGTTCGGCGTAATAGGCGAACCGTTAGTATTAGGAGTTATAGTGGGTATGCTGATAGGTTGGGCTGCACAACTTGACATTAAGAAAGTACTCTTCCTGGGTATCACAATGGGAGCCGTAATGGAACTTATTCCCCGTATTACCTCCTTGTTTATTGAAGGACTGAAGCCCATCTCCGAAAAGACTTCTGAATTGGTAAAAGCCAAGTTTAATGGCAAAAAAGTACATATCGGCATGAGCCCTGCATTGGTTATCGGTCATCCCGCCACATTGGTAGCATCGGTTATCCTGATTCCCGTTATTTTGGCGCTTGCCGTATTCCTGCCGGGTAACCAGTTTCTGCCATTAGCTTCACTTGCCGGTATGTTCTACCTCTTCCCTATGATCCTGCCCTTTACCAAAGGTAATGTATTGAAGACACTCATCATTGGTCTTATCACCCTGATATTAGGTCTGTATTTCGTGACCGATATGGCACCGGACTTTACATTGGCAGCCAATCAGGTATATGCAGAAACACACGATCCTACGGCACACATTCCCGAAGGTTTCGATGGTGGAGCTATTGACTTTGCAGCATCTTTCTTTGGATGGACTATATATAGAGGTATAAAACTCTCGTATGTAGGCGCTGCAATACTGGTTGTAATAGCAATCTCCATGATGCTTATTAACCGCCGCATCATCATCCGCAGCGAGAAAGCAGCTAAAGAGAACGCTTAAGTAAAAGAAATATCAATCACAGTATATTAATATTTAAAAGTTTATATCAGACATGAAAAAATTAGCAATTGCCCTGATGTTGGGTGTCGCCGCAATCTCGGCTTCCGCCCAAGTAAATTACACTGTGCAGACTGCATGTCATCCGTTAGACGTAAAGCACTATGACACCGAGCGTCTCCGTAGCGCCTTTATGATGAGTAAAGTAATGGCTCCGGATGAAATCAACGTTACTTACACTCTTTATGACCGTTTAATTTACGGAGGTGCAATGCCTGTAAATAAAGTATTGAAACTGGAAACTTTCCGCGAACTGGGTCCGGAAATCACATATTTCCTCGAACGTCGCGAATTGGGCGTTATCAACACCGGTGGTGACGGAGTAGTTACCGTAGACGGCAAAGAATACCCCATGAAATATAAAGAAGCACTCTACGTAGGTTGCGGCAACAAAGAAGTGACTTTCAAGAGCAACGATGCTACCAAACCCGCTAAATTCTATATCAATTCAGCTCCGGCTTACAAACCTTACGTTACTCAGTTGATTACAACCGATGCCAAACTCCAAAAGGCTAATCCCAAGAAATATGCTTTGGGTATCTCCGACCACTACGGAAAAATGGAAGACAGCAACGACCGTATTGTCAACCAACTGATTGTAAAAGACGTTTTGGAAAGAGTAAAAGACGGTGGTACAAACCAATTGCAAATGGGACTTACCGAACTCGCTCCCGGCTCTGTATGGAATACCATGCCTGCACATACTCACACACGCCGTATGGAAGCATATTATTACTTCAATCTGGCTCCGGGAAATGCAATCTGCCACTTAATGGGCGAACCGCAAGAAGAACGTCTCGTTTGGTTGCACAACGAACAAGCCATCACTTCTCCCGAATGGAGTATCCACGCAGCTGCAGGTACCAGTAACTATACCTTTATCTGGGGTATGGGAGGTGAAAACCTGAAATATAGCGATAAGGATGAAATCAAATATACAGATATGAAATAATATCTATAGATAAAGAAATTAGGCATGGCTGCTCGCAGCCATGCCTAATTTTGTCATTTTCTCCATGATTTCTACCAAATATTACACATACACATAGCCTTAGAACGCGTATTTTTGCAACATTAAATAATAAATCTATTATCATGAGTACAATTCAGAACACACTGGGCAAGATGACCAATTACCGTTGGACCATTTGCGCCATGTTATTCTTCGCGACAACAGTTAATTATCTCGACCGCCAGGTTTTATCACTTACCTGGGATGAATTTATTAAACCGGAATTTCATTGGGACGAATCACACTACGGTACAATTACAGCCGTTTTTTCATTTGTTTATGCAGCCTGTATGTTGTTTGCAGGCCGTTTTGTAGACTGGCTTGGATCTAAAAAAGGATATTTATGGGCCATTGGCGTATGGTCTTTGGGAGCTTGCCTCCATGCTTTCTGCGGTATTATTACAGAACATTTTGTAGGTCTGCACAGCGCCGCCGAGTTAATGGGTGCCACAGGTGACGTGGTTGTTACCATTGCCACAATCAGTATGTACTGTTTCCTTGCAGCACGATGCGTACTTGCATTAGGAGAAGCCGGAAACTTCCCTGCAGCTATCAAAGTTACAGCTGAATACTTCCCCAAAAAAGACCGCGCATACGCAACTTCCATCTTTAATGCGGGCGCTTCTATCGGAGCTTTAATTGCACCTCTATCCATTCCTCTGCTTGCAAAGGCTTGGGGTTGGGAAATGGCATTCATCGTAATCGGTGTGCTTGGTTTCATCTGGATGGGATTTTGGGTATTTATGTATACCGCACCGGCCAAGAGCAAGCACG
This sequence comes from Bacteroides sp. AM10-21B, assembly GCF_003472565.1. Taxonomy (NCBI): domain Bacteria; kingdom Pseudomonadati; phylum Bacteroidota; class Bacteroidia; order Bacteroidales; family Bacteroidaceae; genus Bacteroides; species Bacteroides sp. AM10-21B. The sequence continues at coordinate 343,277 of NZ_QRME01000001.1, forward strand.
TAAACAAAGCTGAATTGGAGTATATTGAACAAGACAACCATGAGGAAGGACAAGTAGAATCGCAAACGGAAGGAAAGAAAATGGGCTTCCTGCAATGCTTCGGCTACAAACAGACTTGGGCATTCGCTATCGGTAAATTCATGACTGACGGTGTATGGTGGTTCTTCTTGTTCTGGACTCCTTCCTATCTGAATACACAATTCGGTATCAAAACCTCCGACGGATTGGGTATAGCTTTGATTTTTACATTATATGCTATTACAATGCTTTCAATTTATGGTGGAAAGCTACCCAGTATCATTATTAAGAAAACAGGTTTAAATCCTTATGCAGCACGTATGCGTGCCATGTTGATTTTTGCATTCTTCCCACTATTGGTATTATTGGCTCAACCTTTGGGTACTATTTCTCCATGGTTTCCGGTTATATTGATTGGTATCGGCGGTGCAGCTCACCAATCATGGTCGGCTAACATATTCTCTACAGTAGGTGATATGTTTCCTAAGACTGCAATTGCAACGGTTACCGGTATTGGCGGTATGGCAGGCGGTATAGGCTGTATGGTACTGCAATACGTTGCCGGTGAACTTTTCGTTTATGCCGGAGAGACCAATATGGCATTTATAGGCTTTGAAGGAAAACCTGCCGGATACTTTGTTATTTTCTGTGTATGCGCTGTAGCATACCTGATTGGTTGGTGTATAATGAAGGCATTGGTTCCGAAGTACAAACCTATCGTACTGAACTGATATAAATTAAAGATATAAATACAAAAAAGCTCTTTCTCGCGAAAGAGCTTTTTTGTTCTCTTAGCAATCTATAATTTGTTATCAGATTAATAAGAGAGCAACTTTCAAGGCGAAAAAAAGGGAAGTCTCACGACTTCCACAATTCTTCTAACCTTAAATCTAAATCTCTATGAAAAAAACGTGTTGCAAATATAAGGCTTTATCAAACATGTTGTTATTAATAAAGTATATAAAGAGAAAGAAAATATTTAAGATTTATTAAACGAAGTAAAGACAGCAGTCTACAGAAAGCAAAAGCTATTTTAATCGTTATGATTCACAACTTTTCAATAAACGGGAATAGATAGGATTCTGTTCCAGCAAATGAGGAACTCCCGTAATGAACATCTGTTTACGGGCTCTGGTCAAAGCCACATTAAGTTTACGATCTATTTGAATCCCGTTTTCTTCTGTCAGGTTAGCAAGAAACTTCAACTGGTATGCCCTGTTTACACAAAAAGAGTAAATAATGACATCACGCTCACTTCCCTGAAAACGCTCCACCGTATCTATCAGAATATCATTCAAAACAGAAATTCCCAAAGCGGAAATTTCCTTTTTGATTAAGGCTATTTGGCTTCGGTAAGGAGTGATTATACCTAAAGTGGAAATAGCATTGAATCCCTCCTCGGACAAGGTATACTGTCTATATATAGCAACGGCCAGTGCGGCTACAATCTTTGCTTCCGAATGATTTATCTTTGCCGACTGCATGAGCGGTTCGGGAATAGACGGAAGAAAAGCGACACGACGTGTCAGCAAAGGAGCAAATTCATTCGCAGAAAGTTCGGGAGACAATTCAAGATTCCCCGTTTGATGTTTCAATCCTATCGGTTGTAATAATCCGCCGTAGAAGGCGCGATTCGGAAAGTCCGCAACCTCTACATTCATACGTCCCTGACGGCACAAAATGTCAAGGGAGTTAAAAGTAGAGGTTTGCAAGCCTAAAATAGAGGTTTGTGAATGTAGCATAGAGGTTTGCTTCCTGCAAACCAACGGTTGCTTAGTGATATTCCGATAGAGACGTTCAAAAAGAGAATCTTTCAAATTACATAAACCGATAGCACGCAAACCTTCATCCTGAACTTCCGACTGTTCCGATGACTGAAGCACTACTGCCGGAAGCTGTTTATGGTCACCTATTAAGATAAACTTACCAATGGCATTTCCTCCGGCAATGCTACGCATACAAAGTAATCCCAACAGTTGCGGTTCCAATATTTGGGTAGCCTCATCTATCAGAGCGACATCAAAAGTCTTTAGACGAAACAGCTCTGTCTTGGCGGAGAGCGTAGCCACCGTTCCCACAAAAATACGGCAACGTGCCATACGTTCCTGCACTTCGCGACGAGTAGAACAAGTCTCCAGCATATTTTCTATCAAGTATGGACGATAGGCTTCGTCACAGGAGAGTTCACTACCGATACGTATAAAATCGACTTCGGGTGTAATAGCCGTCAGCATCTTGCATATCTCATCCACTGCCCGATTGGTATACGAAAGCAGCAGAATTTCTTTTCCCTCCCGATAAAAAGTCTCCACCATATTCCGCAAGGCACGGGAAGTCTTGCCAGTCCCCGGAGGACCTATCAACAAGAAATAATCTTTGGCAGCCTGTGCTTTCAAAGTAATACGTGCAAAGTCACTGTCGGCAACTGCTATAGCACTGCTAAAAGCACTGTCAAATTCCGGTTCGCGCTGACTTAGCAGCAAATCCCGGCGGTCTTTCGTAGCAGACAAGAAGGCAGACAGCCCCCAATACATACTACGAAAAGAAGTATCCATGTAATCATGCTCTATCGCATAACGACTATCCATTGGCAGAACTCTGATATTCTGTTGTGCTGCACGAAGTCTGACACGAATATCGGAATCGGAAATTTCTTCGATATTTCCCTTAAATACCATTTTATTGGTTACATTATCTTCACCGACATTCCGTTCATACAGAACAATCGCATCCCCTTGCCTAAAATTAGGCAAAGCATCCGCATCCGTATGCGTACGCTCCAGCACCAGATAAGGTTTATGGAGATTTGCCGCACAATTCTGCCGTATCACCAAATCATATAAAATCTCCCCGCTCTCACTTTTCTCCTCCAAAGTGGCAAGCCATAAAGCAGCCGCACCGGCACGCCCTTCATACTCCACATCACCGGATTTTGAAGTATAGAGTTCTTTGGTTATAAAGTTGTATAATGCGTAAAAATACGACTGTTCCAACGGTGACAGCGCATGAATCTTTTGCGTCACAGCATCGATGGAAGGATACAGATAACGTTTCCACAATATATTATCAAGTTGCCGTTCATTCAGAGTTTCGGGATTAAGGTCACGCAAGCGCTCTGCCGTATATTGCGGGCTATTACGCAACTGAATACCATATTCGTTTGCTACGATACGGTTTCGGATATTCATTACACGGCGCAGCATCGCCCACGAAGGACGTGCCGGATAAAGCAACGGATAGCGTGTATAGAGCAAATACGACTTCACCTGACGATGATCCTTTCCCATGGCATACTCCAATACCGCCTGATACAGCAGCATCTGTACCTTATTGTTCTCTTTGGGTTCTATTTTCCCCCGAATGGCGTACTCATCCGCTTTGCCCGATTTCATCTCAATGAAAGACGACATATCGCGCTGCATATAGTCCAAGCGTCCTTGCAGACCTAATGCCTCACAGATGTAAGACGGCTCCAATACGGCATCCGCCTTATCCAGTTCGTAACCTGAAGCCCGGAAAGTTTCCGTTACTGTCTGCCGGATATTATCAAAATGCCGCCTGCAATCGGCAAAGAATTCACGCTCTTTTTCGCGATCACGCAAATCAGCACAGGCAGCCAATTCAATGGGATACGAGCGGAATGCTTTTTTCATGCACGCCAGATAGTCGGGTTCATTTTCCGCGTGAATCCATTCATCCAGAAAGAGATTGGCTATATTACCCAACAGAAGCGGGCGGGTATTATCAGGTGTTTGCAGTCTTGCCAACATATAGTTTGCCGGGTGATGCCCGTACTCCCTGAAACATTCTGCCAACGAACTGATGTCGAGCAGGTAATCGGGTTCCAAAATAATGAAAGAAGGTGTAAGTACGCCCGAATCATCTATTGCCACATCCAGTAAATTAATCCGAGCGTGCCGCCACAGCAAATCGCAGGTTTCAGCAAATTCATCATTGACCTGAGGCACATTATAACGTACCCGTAGCGGTTCATCCGCTACTGCATCTACCGGACATACGTACAGATACTTCTCATCGGCATATTGGAAGCAGACACGCATACGTTGTACGTGCTCCCTTGCAAGAGGTTTTACGATATAGGTGGCATCAGCATACGGAAGCAGGCGATACAGTTCAGCCGGGATATCTTCACCGGTCAAGCGTTTTACAAAAAACGACAGAGTCTTGGCATCGCGCAACAAATGTCCTTTCGATGGATTTATTTTACGATTCAGAACCGCATTAGAAGTAAGCCGGAAAGTATGCAGACGATTTTGTTCCGCAACAGTCAACCCAAGTTTGGAAGATACAAAATTGATACGGGCAGAGAGGTCAGTCATTTGTAAACAACTATCCACCATTTGTGTACGGCACAAATGCTCAAGCAATTCCCGTAATTGACGGTAAGCACTTCCCAAAGCAGCATCTTCCGCACGACAAACTGCCTGCAGCAAATGAAAATATTCCTTTATGTCAGCACTCATTCCTCTTCCGTATCTATTACCTCATCAGTCTCATCGGTTTTCTTATCCTTAATCATCAGGATACTCATTTCATAAAGAAGATAAAGCGGAACGGCAACTACGGTCAACGTAAACGGATCGCCTGTGGGCGTTATGATGGCAGCGACGATAACGATAATCACCACAGCATGACGGCGATACTTGCGCAAGAATGTCTTATGTACCAACCCAAGCAACGAAAGCAGCCACGTCACCAGCGGGAGTTCAAAGGCAAGTCCCATACAGAGTACCAACATCATAAAATTATCGATATACGAATTAAGAGATATCTGATTCTCTATCGCCGCACTAAGCTGATAGGTGGAAAGGAAACGTAACGTCAGCGGATAGACCATGAAATAGCCCAGCAACACTCCGACAAAAAACATCACTGTTCCCAAACCGAGCGCTTTCTGCACTCCCCGGCGTTCACCGGGATAAAGCGCAGGGCTAATGAATCGCCATATCTCAAAGAACAAGTATGGTGCAGCTGTCACCACCGACATCCAAAAAGCCGTAGATATATGAATGAAAAATGGTGCAGCCAGATTAATATTTATCAGTTTTATCTGAAACTCCTGCGTAAAGAACTCATCGTGCAAATCGAGTTTCTCACCGATATAACGCAGCAAGTCATAAAAAATGAAATCATTATGGCAAGGAGCCAGCACTACATTGTCAAATAAATAAGGCATTGCAATGAAATAACCCATAGCCAATACAAACCATACGCCGAGAATGCGAAACAGCACCCGGCGCAATTCATCTAAATGATCCCAGAAGGTTAATTCTTTATCAGACATATTATAAACAGTGATAGAGTTATCTTTATCACCTTATTACTTATCTGCAGGTTTATCCACCTCTTCCTTTGCCTTATTGATTTCGTCTTTAGCTTCGTTCACACCTTCTTTAAAGCTCTTTACACCTTTACCCAAGCCACGCATCAGTTCAGGGATTTTCTTACCGCCAAACAACAGCAAGATTACCAGTGCGATGATAATCCACTCGGAACCACTGGGCAGAAAACCTAATAAGAGTAAGTTTGTCATAGTCATATCGGATTAAATTTGATTGCAAAGATAAGAAGATTTATGAAATATGAAGTATAAAGTATTAGTAAGTGTTGAAATCTAATTTATATCAAGAGCATCTGTCAGTCCTGATAATACACCCTCTTCACACGTGTCGAAACACTTGTCAGCACTTCGTACGGAATGGTGTCAAGCACATCGGAAAGAACGGTTATGGAAAGATTATCTCCGAAGATTTCAACACTGTCACCTTCTTTACAATCAATATCCGTTACGTCAATCATACAGACATCCATACAAATATTACCCACATAAGGAGCACGCTGTCCGTTTACCAGACAATAGGCGTGACCGTTACCCAAATGCCTGTTCAAACCGTCAGCATAACCGATAGGAATGGCAGCAATACGTGAAGGACGCACCAAATGTCCCTTACGGCTATATCCCACCGTATCTTCTTCGGGCACATCACGTATCTGCAGAATGGTAGTTTTCAGCGTACTGACATTATTTATTATGGAATTGTCTATCGGACTGATACCATACAGCCCGATTCCCAACCGAACCATATCAAACTGTGCTCCCGGAAAACGTTCTATACCGGCTGAATTGCAGATATGACGAAGTATTTTATGCGGAAACGCCTCCTGCAACTGCATGGATGCCTCCTCAAAAGTTTCTATCTGTCTGCGCGTAAAAGCATCGAATTGAGGAGCGTCGCTTCCCACAAAATGAGAAAACACTGAACGGGGAATGACTGCATTCTGCCCTTTCAGACGCTCTATAAGCCGAGGCATATCACCCGGAGCAAACCCCAACCGGTGCATACCGGTATCCAGCTTTACATGGATGGGGAAATTGGTGATGCCTTCCTTCTCGGCTTCCTTTATCAATGCCTCCAGCAGGTGGAAGCTGTAAACTTCAGGTTCCAGTTTGTAGTCGAACATAGTCTTGAATGCCGTCATTTCCGGATTCATGATGATGATACTTGCCGTAATGCCCGCCTTGCGCAAGTCCGAACCTTCATCGGCAACGGCAACAGCCAGATAATCCACATGATGTTCCTGCAAAGTTTTGGCAATCTCATACGACCCCGCACCATAAGCGGATGCCTTCACCATACATACCATTTTGGTCTCGGGCTTCAGTTTGCCGCGATAATAATTCAGATTGGCAATCATCGCACCGAGATTTACCTCCAGTATCGTTTCGTGTACCTTCTTCTCCAACACTTCCGTCAGTTCATCGAAACCGAACTTGCGTGCACCTTTAATCAGGATTATTTCATTCTCCAAGCGGAGTTCACCTTTCCCAATGGCCTCAATCAGCGCAACCGTATCCGGATAGAAAGCCTTCTCGATATTAAACCGTGCGGCACATGAAGATATTTCATTCCCCACACCGATAATACGTTCTATTCCCCGGCTGTTTACCAATTGTGCTACCTGCCGATAGAGAGTCGGCGTATTCTGTCCTGTCTCCAATATATCCGACAGAATCAGTGTCCGCTTCAGACCTTTGCTCTGCGAGCGGCGATACAGGAAATCGAGCGCTATATCCAGCGAGCCGAGGTCTGAATTATAGCTGTCGTTTATCAGCAAGCATCCGTTTTTACCTTCTTTCACCTCCAGACGCATTGCTATCGGCTCCAGTTTTGCCATACGCTCCGTAATCTGTTCGGCAGGAAGCATCAGATACAGGCAGGCTGCCAGGCAGTTCAACGAATTCTCGATAGAAGCATCATCTATGAACGGCAACGTAAATGTATTGTCCATATCCAGATAACGGTAAGAAACAACAGTGGAGTCCTCTTGCTTTTCCACTTTACTTATATATAGCGGACGCTCCATATCTTTCCTACTCCATGCTATCTCACGGGCGGAAAGCATGGATTTACCCACGCAGTTATTGATAAACTCGTCGTCACCGTTATAAATCACCACATCGCAATTCTTAAAGAGCGCCAGTTTCTCCATACACTTCTCCTGCAAAGAGAAGAAATTCTCCTGATGCGCACCTCCTATATTTGTCAGGATACCAATTGTAGGCTTGATAATATTCTGCAGGGCACGCATTTCTCCCGGTTCCGAGATGCCTGCCTCCAATATGGCAAGTTCCGTTTGCTCATTCATCTGCCATACAGATAAAGGCACGCCTATCTGCGAATTGTAGCTGCGGGGCGAACGGGTGATGACGCGTTCCGGACTCAACAGCTGATGCAGCCATTCCTTCACAATAGTTTTTCCGTTACTGCCCGTTATGCCGATAACAGGAATCTGAAAGCGGTCGCGGTGTTGTTCCGCCAACTTCTGCAAAGCTTTCAGCGGACTTGGGACGACTAATAAGTTGAAAGTTGAAAGTTGAAAGTTGAAAGTTTCAATTTCCTTCAGCCCTTCTTCGCTGACAACAAAATTACGAACACCACGCGTGTATAATTCCCGGATATAGCGGGTACCGTCATTCCGCTTGGTAGTCAAGGCAAAAAACAATGTTTCTTCCGGGAAACTCAGGGAACGGCTATCTGTAAGCAGCCAGTCAATGGTAGCCGGCATATCGCCTATCCGCCGCGCACCAATGATTCGGGCTATATCTTCAATCGTATATGACATAATTCTCTCTCCTTTTGGAAGTCTAAGTACGGGTATTTTCCGTTAAGTCGGTCTATTTTTAACACAATTTGTCCTAAAAAACGCTTATACTCTTCAGAATCCGGGTGAAAGGGCTTATGAGCTAATCCTCTACGGATATTTTCACTTTCCTCTATTATCTGTAACGTCTCTTCCGAAAAACAGGCAGACGAGAAACGTTCCCACACATATTGCACAGCCATATCGGAGGGATGTACCATATCTTCAGCATAAAAACGGTAATCGCGTAATTCGTCCAAAACCAATTCATAGGCGGGAAAATAGAACACGCTTTCCGGAAAGGCGGCTTGCAACCTGTCCACGGCCAACAATAAGGTAGATTTACTGAGCTGGTTAGCGTGTATGCCATCCCTTATATGGCGAATAGGGCTGACTGTAAACATCACTTTCAGCCCGGAATTTCGTGCCAGCAGTCCGGACAGCAATGAGGTATAGTCCGATACGATTTCATCGACCGTCAATCGTCTACGGGTAAATTCTTTCTCCGGCAACTTATGGCAGTTGCCTACAATACACCCCGTATTTTTTTGTTCGTACACCCAAGATGTACCGAAAGTAAGCAACAAACAATTTGTATGAAAAATCCGTCCGTGTGCATTAGCAATCCGCCCATTAATCTTCTTCAAGGTTTCATCGGCCGACGGTGATGAAAAATCCCCATGATGCATGGAGCTATGCCAACAGTCACGAAAGAAAAAGAGTTCTTCCTTTCCGTATACTTTTCCAAGTATGATTTCACGCAAAGCGACAGATATGGACAAAGGATTATAAAGCACACCGTAAGGGTTGACATCGCACGAGAATTTAGCACCTATAAGCCTTGTACCCATATTAGCTGCAAAGCAGGAACCGAGTAGCAACAAACGGTCTGTATGCCGCAAACGGGGCAGATTGGCAGGGAGTTCAACAGGAGTAATGAAGTTCATACACAAACTTTATTCAATTGGACTTGCAAAGATACAAAGAAATACAGCAAACGGAGAAACTGCAACTTTAAAATTCCTGTAAAAGGCTTCTCCAAAACAAAAAACAGACAAAATGATACAGCCATCCGTTTTCTTTTGCTATTTTTGCATTTTGTAATCTTCAGTACAGTGATGAAAACAGAACCAACAACATACAACTTGCTGGATTCCATTTCCTACCCGGAAGATCTGCGTAAATTAAGCGTAGAGCAGCTTCCGGAGGTTTGTGAAGAATTAAGGCAAGACATCATTCAAGAACTTTCGTGCAATCCGGGACACTTTGCAGCAAGTTTGGGTACAGTGGAACTTACCGTCGCACTGCATTACGTCTACAATACCCCATACGACCGTATCGTGTGGGACGTAGGGCATCAGGCCTACGGCCACAAGATGCTGACCGGACGTCGCGAATCTTTCTGCACCAACCGGAAGTTTAAGGGGATACGTCCCTTCCCCACTCCCGTGGAAAGCGATTACGACACCTTTACTTGCGGGCATGCCTCAAATTCCATTTCGGCAGCCTTGGGTATGGCTGTTGCAGCAGCAAAAAAAGGTGAGAAAGACCGCCATGTAGTAGCCATCATCGGTGACGGAAGCATGAGTGGCGGACTGGCTTTTGAGGGTTTGAACAATGCCTCGTCCACCGCCAACAACCTATTGATTATCCTCAACGACAATGATATGGCGATAGACCGCAGCGTAGGCGGTATGAAGCAATATTTGTTCAATCTGACAACCTCTAACCGCTATAACCAATTGCGTTTCAAAGCCTCCAAGATGCTGTTTAAAATGGGTGTGCTGAATGAAGACCGACGCAAAGCTTTAATCCGCTTTTCTAACAGTCTAAAATCAATGGCTGCCCAGCAACAGAACATCTTCGAAGGGATGAACATACGATACTTCGGTCCGATAAACGGGCACGACGTAAAGAACCTGGCCCGTGTTCTGCGGGATATAAAAGATATGCAAGGACCTAAAATCCTTCACCTGCACACTATAAAGGGTAAAGGCTTCGAGCCCGCCGAAAAGGAGCCGGGCATCTGGCACGCGCCTGGTAAGTTCGACCCCGAAACCGGAGAACGTATTACTGCCGACACCAGCAATCTTCCCCCTCTATACCAAACCGTATTCGGCGAAACACTAGTGGAATTAGCAGAGAAGAATCCGAAAATCGTCGGAGTCACACCCGCCATGCCCACAGGATGCTCCATGAACATATTGATGAAGGCAATGCCCGACCGCGCTTTCGATGTAGGCATTGCCGAAGGGCACGCCGCCACATTCTCCGGTGGCATGGCAAAGGAAGGACTGCAACCCTTCTGCAACATTTATTCGTCTTTCATGCAGCGGGCTTATGACAATGTGATACATGACATTGCCATCCTGCGGTTACCTGTTGTGCTCTGTCTGGACCGCGCCGGATTGGTAGGTGAAGACGGACCGACACATCATGGCGTATACGACCTTGCCTATTTCCGTCCTATCCCGAATCTGACCATTTCCTCGCCTATGGACGAGCACGAACTGCGTCGTCTGATGTACACTGCACAACTGCCGGGCAAAGGTCCGTTCGTAATCCGCTATCCACGCGGACGTGGCGTATTGGCAAACTGGCGATGCTCGTTGGAGGAAATCCCTGTAGGCAAAGGACGGAAACTGAAGGACGGGAAAGACCTTGCTGTCATCACCATCGGTCCGATAGGAAACATTGCCGCACACGCCATTAAACGGGCGGAAACCGAGAAAGGACTTTCCATAGCCCACTACGACCTACGTTTTCTTAAACCGCTGGACGAAGCATTATTACATGAAGCGGGACACAACTTCAAACGCATCATTACCATAGAAGACGGTACGCGAAAAGGCGGCATGGGAAGTGCCGTTTTGGAGTTTATGGCGGACAACAACTACACCCCGCACATAGAGCGCATCGGCGTACCCGACACATTTATAGAGCACGGTACGGTACAGGAGTTGTATCAATTGTGCGGAATGGATGAGGAAGGAATCTATAATATATTAATTAAGAATGAAAAATAAAGAATGAAAAATCGGGCTGCGCTATGCAAGCCGTCCGCAAGGAAATTCTTCATTCTTCACTCTTCATTCTTCATTTCTTAAAGTATTGTGAAAATAATCATTGCAGGTGCCGGCGCAGTAGGCACACATTTGGCCAAACTATTGTCTCGCGAAAAACAGGACATTATATTAATGGACGACAACGAAGAGAGGATGAGTACACTCAGCTCCAACTTCGACTTGATGACTGTCACCGCCTCTCCCACTTCCATTAAGGGATTGAAAGAAGTAGGGGTGGGAGAAGCCGACCTTTTCATTGCCGTTACTCCCGATGAAAGCCGCAACATCACTGCCTGTATGCTCGCTACCAATCTTGGTGCGGTAAAGACCGTAGGCCGCATTGACAACTACGAGTACCTGTTGCCCAAAAACAAGGAATTCTTCCAAAAATTGGGGGTAGACTCGCTTATCTATCCGGAAATGCTTGCAGCAAAAGAGATTGTATCTTCCATCCGTATGAGTTGGGTGCGCCAATGGTGGGAATTCTGTGGCGGCGCACTGATTCTGATAGGGGCTAAGATGCGTGAGAAGGCGGAGATTTTGGATATTCCCCTGCATCAACTGGGCGGACCGGAATTACCCTACCACGTGGTAGCCATCAAGCGCGGCAATGAAACACTGATTCCTCGCGGCGACGATGTCATAAAACTGCATGATATTGTTTATTTTACGACCACCCGCAAATTCGTTCCGTATATCCGTAAGATAGCCGGCAAGGAAGATTACGCCGATGTGCGCAATGTCATGATTATGGGAGGAAGCCGCATTGCAGTACGCACCGCACAATACGTTCCCGACTATATGCAGGTGAAGATTGTAGAAAACGACCTGAACCGATGCAACCGCCTTACCGAACTACTGGATGATAAGATTATGATTATCAACGGAGACGGACGGGACATGGATTTGCTTGTAGAAGAAGGATTAAAGAACACCGAAGCTTTTGTTGCACTAACCGAGAACTCGGAAACAAACATCCTCGCCTGCCTGGCTGCAAAGCGTATGGGAGTAAGCAAGACTGTGGCGGAAGTAGAAAATATAGATTATATAGGCATGGCGGAAAGTCTTGACATCGGCACTGTTATCAACAAAAAGATGATTGCAGCCAGCCACATCTACCAGATGATGTTGGATGCAGACGTCAGCAACGTAAAATGCCTGACTTTTGCCAATGCCGATGTGGCGGAATTTACCGTCAAACCCGGCTCTAAGATAACCAAGCACCAGGTAAAAGACCTCGGTCTACCCAAGGGAACAACTATTGGCGGGCTGATACGCAACGGCGAAGGTGTTGTGGTTATGGGTAACACACAAATACTGCCCGGCGACCATGTGGTAGTATTCTGCCTGAACATGATGATTAAGAAAATCGAAAAATATTTTAACTAGCGAACGTGATTAACTTTAAGACAATTATACGGATTATCGGTATTCTGCTGTTACTGGAAACAGTCATGCTACTGGCATGTTCGGCAATATCATATTACTATAATGACGAAGCCCTGCTTGATTTCTGGAAATCGGCAGGTATCACTGCCGGAGCCGGCCTACTCATGGCCATCGCCGGAAGAGGCGGCGAAAAACAACTGACCCGCCGTGACGGTTACGTATTGGTCAGCTTTGCATGGGTAGCCTTTTCTCTTTTCGGTATGCTGCCTTTCTACATCAGCGGATACGTTCCCGACATCACAAATGCTTTCTTTGAAACCATGTCCGGTTTTACAAGTACGGGAGCTACCGTATTGGACAACATAGAATCGCTTCCCCATGGGCTGCTATTTTGGCGTGGCATGACACAATGGATAGGCGGTTTGGGAATTATCATGTTTACGATTGCTGTATTGCCTATTTTCGGAGTCAGCGGTCTGCAGGTATTCGCTGCTGAAGCCAGCGGTCCCACGCACGACAAAGTGCATCCGCGTATCGGCATCACGGCCAAATGGATATGGAGTATCTATACCGGGCTTACCCTGATTCTTGTAGTCCTGCTCATGCTGGGAGGTATGGATTGGTTCGACAGCGTATGCCACGCCTTTGCCACCACAGGCACAGGAGGATTCTCCACCAAACAAGCAAGTATAGCCTATTACAACTCTCCTTATATAGAATATGTCATCTCCTTCTTTATGTTTATCTCCGGTATCAACTTTACGTTGTTGTTATTTTTTGCCAGCCGGAAATTCAAGAAGGTCATTGACAATGCCGAACTGAAATGGTATTTCTGGTCGGTAGTTGGTTTTACTACCGTCATTGCAGTTGTTCTCTACTATACCAGCTCGATGGGGGTGGAAGAGGCTTTCCGCAAATCATTGTTCCAAGTTATATCTTTGCATACCTCAACCGGCTTTGCCACAGACGACTATATATTATGGACACCCATACTTTGGGGATTGCTAACCATTGTTATGGTCATGGGAGCTTGTGCGGGCAGTACAACGGGCGGATTGAAATGTATCCGAATGGTAATCCTTGCCAAAGTGTCACGTAATGAATTTAAACACATCCTCCATCCTAATGCCGTACTGCCGGTACGTGTAAACAAACAGGTAATATCGCCTTCCATCGTTTCTACAGTTCTGGCATTCTTCTTTTTATACTTCATTATTATCATTATCGGCATACTGATAATGATGGGAATGGGGATAGGAGCCGAAGAATCCATTGGCTGCGTCATATCCAGTATTGGCAATATGGGGCCCGGATTAGGTGATACAGGTCCCGCCTATTCATGGAATGCCCTGCCTGATGCAGCCAAATGGCTGTTGTCATTCCTCATGTTATTAGGACGCCTGGAATTGTTTACTGTCTTACTTTTGTTCACCCCGGAATTTTGGAAGCGGAATTGACTTAGGATAAAAAGTGTAAAAATAGTCATTTTTTGTTATGCAGAGATAGCAAAATGAAAGATACTTATTATATCTTTGCGCCCTGAAAGAGATATGGAGGTATGAAACAGTGCATAAAATATTGTATGATAGCCATACTCGCAGTTTTATTACACAACGGTGCGATAGATACTGCGGATTTTTTGTGTACTCCGGTTAACAATAGCACTGACAGTTGCATATTAACTCAAGCGCCTACCGCCCGGCAAACAATTCAGCACTATTATAACCATTTATCGTCTACCTCCTCCTGCCTGGAGTATGTAGACCACACACAAGTGCCCGGTAACAAAGCTTCCCTGCTGCGTGCCGATATTATCCGTATGCAACAATCGCTGCGTGCGCAAAGCTACGACCGTATACCGGATTTGTACTATTCTCCCGTACCCGATTCGCATTACTACGTATTCGGGCTAAGAAAGATTATCAGATAAAAGGGTAGCACTCTGCCACCTTATCATCTTTTATTCAGTATATCTATATTTTATATATCTAAAATCTTATCAGATTTATGAACTTTACTTTGTTAGTAGTCGTCTTGCTGACGGCAATTGCTTTCGTGGGTATTGTCATCGCGCTGTCCAATGCGATAGCTCCCCGTTCGTACAATGTACAGAAAATGGAGCCGTACGAGTGCGGTATTCCCACCCGCGGTAAATCATGGATGCAGTTCCGGGTAGGTTACTATCTGTTTGCTATCTTGTTTCTGATGTTTGAAGTGGAGACGGTATTCCTGTTCCCGTGGGCAGTCATTGCACGCGAGCTTGGAGTAGCCGGGCTTTTCAGTATTTTGTTTTTCCTTATTATATTAGTTCTGGGCCTTGCTTATGCCTGGAGGAAAGGAGCTTTGGAATGGAAGTAACGAAGAAACCCAACATAAAATCCATCCCTTATGAGGAGTTTACAGACAACGAAACGTTGGAGAAACTGGTTCGGGAGCTCAACGCAGGAGGCGCCAATGTGGCTCTCGGCGTACTGGACGATTTCGTCAACTGGGGACGCAGCAATTCGCTGTGGCCGCTTACGTTTGCAACAAGCTGTTGCGGTATCGAATTCATGGCCCTCGGTGCAGCCCGCTATGATATGGCGCGCTTCGGGTTTGAAGTAGCCCGTGCCAGTCCGCGCCAAGCAGATATGATTATGGTGTGCGGAACAATCACGAACAAAATGGCGCCGGTACTGAAACGTTTGTACGATCAAATGGCCGACCCGAAGTATGTGATAGCCGTAGGCGGTTGTGCAGTCAGCGGCGGCCCGTTCAAGAAGTCCTATCACGTTGTCAACGGAGTGGATAAGATCCTGCCGGTAGACGTATATATCCCGGGATGTCCTCCCCGCCCCGAAGCATTCTACTACGGAATGATGCAGTTGCAACGTAAGGTAAAAATAGAGAAGTACTTTGGTGGTGTAAATCAAAAAGAAGAAAAACCGGAAGAATGAATATGAATGCAACAAGATATATAGAGCCCGCAGCCTTGCACGATGAGATGCTGCGCCTGCGGCAAGAAGAACAGATGAACTTTCTGGAATGCCTCACCGGTATGGACTGGGGCGAACCTGATACTGCCAAAGATGCTCCCGATACTCCGCGCGGACTTGGTGTAGTGTATCAGTTGGAGTCCACCGTTACCGGCAAACAGATTGCGGTTCGCACCGCCACCCTCGACCGGGAACATCCCGAACTTCCTTCCGTTTGCGACATTTGGAAAGCCGCAGACTTCTTGGAACGTGAAGTGTTCGACTTCTACGGCGTAGTGTTCATCGGGCATCCCGACATGAGACGCCTCTATCTGCGCAATGACTGGGTAGGCTATCCGATGCGTAAAGACGACGACCCGGAAGCACAGAATCCTCTGCGCATGGACAACGAAGAGACAATCGATACCACCACCGAACTGGAACTTAACCCGGACGGAACTGTAAAGAACAAAGAGTCGCAACTCTTCGGCGACGACGAATATGTAGTAAACATCGGTCCCCAGCACCCTGCCACCCACGGCGTAATGCGTTTCCGCGTATCACTGGAAGGTGAAATCATCGAAAAGATTGATGCCAACTGCGGATATATCCACCGGGGCATCGAGAAGATGTGCGAAAGCCTTACATATCCGCAAACACTGGCCCTGACTGACCGTCTGGACTACCTGGGCGCACACCAGAACCGTCATGCCCTGTGTATGTGTATCGAAAAAGCCATGGGCATAGAGGTAAGCGAGCGCGTGCAATACATACGCACCATCATGGATGAGTTGCAACGCATTGATTCGCACTTGCTTTTCTACTCCTGTCTGGCAATGGACCTCGGTGCGCTGACCGCCTTCTTCTACGGCTTCCGTGACCGTGAAAAAATCTTGGACATCTTTGAAGGCACTTGCGGCGGACGCCTCATCATGAACTACAACACGATTGGCGGCGTGCAAGCCGACATCGCTCCCGACTTCCAGAAGAAAGTGAAAGAATTTATCCCTTACCTGCGCGGTATCCTGCACGAATACCACGATGTGTTTACGGGAAATATCATTGCACAACAACGTCTGAAAGGCGTAGGCGTGCTGTCTCGCGAAGACGCCATAGCTTTCGGCGCTACCGGCGGCACAGGACGTGCCAGCGGTTGGGCGTGCGACGTGCGTAAACGTATGCCTTACAGTGTATATAACAAGGTGGACTTCAAAGAGATTGTCCGCACCGAAGGAGACTCTTGGGCGCGCTACCTCATCCGTATGGATGAAATCATGGAAAGCTTGAAAATCATCGAACAGTTGATAGACAATATCCCCGAAGGTGCATACCAGGAGAAGATGAAACCGATTATCCGCGTGCCGGAAGGTACTTACTATGCCGCCGTAGAAGGCAGCCGCGGTGAGTTCGGCGTGTTCCTCGAGAGCCATGGAGACAAGACTCCCTACCGTTTGCACTTCCGCAGTACAGGTCTTCCGCTGGTATCTACCGTGGATACAATCTGCCGCGGCGCAAAGATTGCCGACCTTATTGCCATCGGTGGAACACTGGACTATGTAGTACCGGACATCGACAGATAAAGGAGTAGATAGCAAACATACACCAAACTATCAAATAGTAAATCGTAAAATCGTAAATAAACAGATGTTTGACTTTAGTATAGTAACCAATTGGATTCACCAGATGCTGACCTCCTTCATGCCGGAAGGTCTGGCGGTGTTTCTCGAATGCGTAGTGATAGGCGTATGCATCATCCTGATGTATGCAGTGCTTGCCATTATCCTGATTTATATGGAGCGCAAGATATGCGCCTTTTTCCAATGCCGCCTCGGTCCGATGCGTGTAGGGAAATGGGGATTGCTCCAAGTGCCCTGCGACGTCATCAAGATGTTGACTAAAGAAATCATTGACCTGAAGTTCTCCGACAGGTTCCTCTACAACCTGGCGCCGTTCATGGTCATCATAGCCTCGTTCCTCACGTTCGCCTGCCTGCCCATCAGCAAAGGGCTGGAAGTGCTGGACTTCAACGTGGGCGTGTTCTTCCTGCTTGCCGCTTCGAGTATCGGTGTGGTAGGCATCCTGCTTGCCGGATGGAGTTCCAACAACAAGTTCTCGCTTATCGGAGCCATGCGAAGCGGTGCGCAAATCATCAGCTACGAACTCTCCTGCGGACTGAGCATCCTGACAATGGTAGTCCTGATGGGCACGATGCAGTTCTCCGAAATCGTAGCCGGACAAGCCGACGGCTGGTTCATCTTCAAAGGACACATCCCGGCAGTGATAGCGTTCGTTATCTATCTTATTGCAGGTAATGCGGAAACCAACCGCGGCCCGTTCGACCTGCCCGAAGCCGAAAGCGAGCTGACCGCCGGTTATCATACGGAATACTCCGGCATGGGTTTCGGCTTCTTCTATCTGGCAGAATATCTGAACCTGTTCATCGTAGCCGGTATAGCCGCCACGATTTTCCTCGGTGGCTGGATGCCGTTGCACATCGTCGGTCTGGACGGTTTCAATGCGGTCATGGATTACATTCCGGGCTTTGTATGGTTCTTCGGCAAGGCATTCTTCGTGGTGTTCCTGCTGATGTGGATTAAATGGACGTTCCCGCGCCTGCGCATCGACCAGATTCTGAACCTCGAATGGAAATATCTGGTTCCTATCAGCATGGTGAACCTGATTCTAATGGTATTAATCGTAGTATTTAAATTACATTTCTGATGAAAGATAATAACTCCTACATAGGCAGCCTCATCAATGGTATCACTTCCCTGCTCACGGGTATGAAAACCACGATGACCGTTTTCTGCCGCAAGAAGACTACCGAACAATATCCGGAAAACCGGAAGACGCTGAAACTCTCCGAACGCTTCCGGGGTACACTGACAATGCCCCACAATGAACAGAACGAGCACCATTGCATTGCCTGCGGCCTGTGCCAGATGGCTTGTCCCAACGACACCATCAAGGTGACGAGCGAAACCGTAGAAACGGAAGACGGCAAGAAAAAGAAGATACTGGCGAAATACGAATACGACCTCGGCTCCTGTATATTCTGCCAGCTTTGCGTCAACGCCTGTCCGCACGATGCCATCACATTCGACCAGAACTTTGAGCATGCCGTATTCGACCGCAGCAAACTGGTACTGACGCTGAATCATCCGGGCAGTCACGTAGAAGAGAAAAAGAAACCCGCCGCTCCCCAACCCGAAGTAGCGAAGTAATTAGTAATTCATAATTAGTAATCAATAACATGGAATTTAATCTTGAAACAATAGTATTTTACTTCCTTGCGGCTTTTATTACCGTATTCTCCATACTGACGGTAACCACCAAACGTATGGTACGTTCGGCCACATACCTGCTGTTTGTGCTGTTCGGCACAGCCGGCATCTACTTCCTGCTGGGATACACATTCCTCGGTTCGGTACAGATTATGGTATACGCGGGCGGTATCGTCGTGCTTTACGTCTTCTCCATCCTGCTCACCAGCGGTGAAGGCGACATGGCGGGAAAGCTGAAGCGCAGCAAGTTCTTCGCCGGACTGGGCACTACCGTAGCCGGAGCTGTCATTGTACTGTTCATAACCCTGAAACATAAATTCATCGCCACCACCGATGTAGCGCCTCTTGAAGTCAACATCAAGACTATCGGGCACCATATGCTGAGCGGTGACAAGTACGGTTACCTGTTGCCTTTCGAGGCCGTCAGCATTCTGCTGCTGGCATGTATCGTAGGCGGATTATTAATAGCACGTAAAAGATAAGAATTATGATACACATGGAATATTACCTGATAGTCTCGGCTATCATGTTTTTCGCCGGCATCTACGGGTTCTTCACCCGCCGCAATACCTTGGCGATATTGATTTCAATCGAGTTGATACTGAACGCTACGGACATCAACTTCGCGGTATTCAACCGTTTTCTGTTTCCCGGCGGACTGGAAGGCTATTTCTTCTCCCTGTTCTCCATTGCCATCTCGGCAGCCGAAACAGCTGTGGCTATTGCTATCATGATTAACATCTATCGTAACATACGTTCTATCCAGGTGAACAAGCTGGACGAACTCAAATGGTAATAAATATGGAATATACGATTCTAATCCTTCTTCTTCCCTTGCTCTCATTCCTTGTGTTGGGATTGGGCGGCAAATGGATGTCACACCGCACCGCCGGCATCATCGGCACGGCGGTACTGGGTGCAGTGGCGGTACTCTCCTACCTCACCGCAATACAATATTTCACCGCCCCCCGGCTGGCAGACGGCACATACGCCACGCTGATGCCTTACAACTGTACATGGCTGCCGTTCACACCGTCGCTCAGCATTGACCTGGGCATCTTGCTCGACCCCATATCGGTGATGATGCTGATTGTCATAAGCACCGTATCATTCATGGTACACCTCTACTCTTTCGGCTATATGAAAGGGGAACGCGGTTTCCAACGCTATTATGCTTTCCTCTCACTTTTCACCATGTCCATGCTGGGGCTGGTGGTAGCGACCAATATTTTTCAGATGTATCTGTTCTGGGAGTTGGTGGGTGTATCTTCCTACCTGCTGATCGGCTTCTACTATACGAAGCCCGCAGCAATCGCCGCCAGCAAGAAAGCGTTTATCGTGACCCGTTTTGCCGACCTGGGCTTCCTTATCGGTATTCTGGTTTACGGCTACTATGCCGGAACCTATACTTTCCAGCCCAATGAAATGGCACTGCTGAAAGGCGGCGCAACAATGATTCCGCTGGCGCTGGGACTGATGTTCATCGGTGGAGCCGGCAAGAGCGCCATGTTCCCGCTGCACATCTGGCTGCCCGATGCTATGGAAGGTCCTACTCCGGTCAGCGCATTGATTCATGCCGCTACCATGGTCGTCGCAGGTGTCTATCTGGTGGCACGTATGTTCCCGTTATTCATCGACTATGCGCCCCATGTGCTGCACCTCGTTGCCTATGTAGGCGCATTCACAGCGTTCTACGCTGCCGGCGTAGCCTGTGTGCAAAGCGACATCAAGCGTGTGCTCGCCTTCTCCACTATATCGCAGATAGGCTTTATGATGGTGGCGCTCGGCGTATGTACTTCCATGAACCCGCATGAAGGCGGGCTGGGCTATATGGCAGGTATGTTCCATCTGTTTACGCACGCCATGTTCAAGGCATTGCTGTTCCTCGGTGCAGGCAGCATCATCCATGCGGTGCACAGCAACGAGATGTCCGCTATGGGCGGGCTGCGCAAATATATGCCGATTACGCATATCACTTTCCTGATAGCCTGCCTTGCCATCGCCGGCATTCCCCCGTTCTCCGGATTCTTCTCCAAGGACGAGATATTGACGGCCTGCTTCCAATTCAGCCCCGCCATGGGTTGGATAATGACGGTGATTGCCGCAATGACCGCATTCTATATGTTCCGTCTCTACTACGGCATTTTCTGGAGCGACAAGCGGTCGGCGGTTAGCGGCGAGCACGCGCAAGACACCGACCACGCACACCACACTCCCCACGAAAGCCCGTTGGCGATGACCATCCCCTTGATGTTCCTCGCCGCCGTTACAGTGGTTGCCGGATTCATACCTTTCGGGCACTTCGTCAGCTCGAACGGCGAAGCCTATACCATTCATCTGGACTGGGGCGTGGCAGGTACAAGCATAGCCATCGCCGTTGTTTCCATAGCCTTGGCAACCTATATGTATAAAAGCGGAAAACAACCCGTTGCCAATGCGCTTGCCCGCCGCTTCAACGGCTTGTGGACGGCAGCCTACCACCGCTTCTATATCGATGAAGTTTACCAGTTCATCACCCACCGCATCATCTTCGGTTGCATCAGCCGTCCCATTGCATGGTGGGACCGCCATGTGATAGACGGCTTCTTCAATTTTCTCGCCTGGGGCGCCAATGCCACCAGTGACGAGATACGCGGCCTGCAAAGCGGACGCATCCAGCAGTACACGTTCGTATTCCTGCTGGGTACGCTCATACTGATATTGCTGCTGTTGCTGTAAACGAGAAACGGACACTGATATTGATATATCAATCCATAGAACAATAACAATTAATACAATACTATAAAGATGAATTTCTTATCCATATTCGTACTCATCCCTTTGCTGATGCTGCTGGGTCTTTGGCTCAGCCGTAACATAGCACAGATACGTGCGGTGATGATAACCGGCGCTTCGGCACTGCTCATCGCCGCCGTCGGACTGACTGTCGTCTATCTGCAAGCCCGTCATGGCGGCGCTACGGATGAAATGCTGTTCCGTGCCGACGTAGCTTGGTATCCCGCCCTCAACATTCACTATTCCGTGGGTGTAGACGGTATTTCGGTAGCCATGCTGCTACTCTCGGCCATCATTGTCTTTACGGGAACATTCGCTTCCTGGCGTCTGCAACCGCTGACTAAAGAATATTTCCTGTGGTTCACCCTGCTGTCCATGGGCGTGTTCGGCTTCTTTATCTCCACCGACCTGTTCACCATGTTCATGTTCTACGAGGTAGCGCTTATCCCGATGTACCTGCTGATTGGCGTATGGGGTTCGGGACGCAAGGAATATGCCGCCATGAAGCTGACGCTGATGCTTATGGGCGGTTCCGCTTTCCTGTTAATCGGTATCTTAGGTATCTACTTCGGCAGCGGCGCCACCACCATGAACCTGCTGGAAATAGCCCAACTGCACAATATTCCTATCGAGCAACAACGCATCTGGTTCCCGCTTACTTTCCTCGGTTTCGGCGTGCTGGGCGCACTGTTCCCGTTCCACACATGGAGCCCCGACGGCCACGCATCCGCACCGACCGCCGTTTCCATGCTGCATGCGGGCGTACTGATGAAACTGGGCGGCTACGGATGTTTCCGCATCGCCATGTACCTGATGCCCGAAGCCGCACAGGAACTCGGCTGGATATTCCTCGTACTGACAGGTATCTCCGTTGTGTACGGTGCATTCTCTGCCTGCGTGCAAACCGATTTGAAGTATATCAATGCCTACTCTTCCGTATCGCACTGCGGTCTGGTGCTTTTCGCCATTCTGATGATGAACCGGACGGCTTGTACGGGCGCCGTGCTGCAAATGCTTTCCCACGGATTGATGACCGCCCTGTTCTTCGCCCTCATCGGTATGATTTACGGACGTACGCACACACGCGACGTACGCGAGCTTAGCGGACTGATGAAGATAATGCCTTTCCTCGCAGTATCCTACGTCATCGCCGGTCTTGCCAACCTCGGTTTGCCGGGGCTCAGCGGTTTCATTGCCGAAATGACAATCTTCAACGGCGCTTTCCAGCATCCCGATACATTCCACCGCGTATGGACCGTCATTGCCTGCACAAGCATTGTAATTACCGCGGTCTACATTCTGCGCCTTGTCGGTAAAATCCTTTATGGAACCTGCACCAACAAGCACCACCTGACATTGACCGATGCCACCTGGGACGAACGTACCGCCGTAATCATCCTTATCGCTTGCGTAGCCGGCCTCGGTCTTGCCCCGCTGTGGATAAGCAACATGATTGGAGACAGCGTGCTGCCGGTAGTCAATCTATTAGCCGCCCGCTAATCACGCCAATCAGGAGTTAATTATTAATCACTAAACAGTTAATCACCAAATAATATGGATTACTCCCAATTTCTCCTAATGAAAGAAGAGCTGTCGCTGATAGCGGTTATCGTTATCCTCTTTATAGCCGACCTCTTCATGAGTCCGGATGCGCACAAACATGACGGCAAGCCGATGTTGAACACCATGCTGCCCGTTGTTCTGCTCATCATCCATACACTTATAACCATCGTGCCCGGTCCTGTAGCCGACGCTTTCGGCGGGATGTATCACAACCAGCCGATACAGAGCATCGTCAAATCCATCCTCAGCGTAGGTACGCTTATCGTCTTCCTTATGGCGCACGAGTGGATGCGCCGCCCCGATACGGCAATCAAGCAAGGCGAGTTTTACGTACTGACACTCTCCACGCTGCTGGGTATGTACTTTATGATTTCCGCCGGCCACTTCCTAATGTTCTTCATCGGGTTGGAAACCGCCAGCATCCCGATGGCTGCACTGGTTGCTTTCGACAAATACCGCCACCACTCCGCCGAGGCAGGCGCCAAGTACATTCTTACGGCACTCTTCTCCAGCGGATTGCTGCTTTACGGCATTTCGCTGATATACGGCTCGGTAGGTACGCTCTACTTTGCAGATATTCCGGCACATCTGGACGGAAACCCGTTACAGATTATGGCGTTCGTATTCTTCTTCTCCGGCATGGGATTCAAGATTTCATTGGTGCCTTTCCACCTGTGGACGGCAGACGTGTACGAAGGCGCTCCGAGTACGGTGACCGCTTACCTGAGCGTTATCTCCAAAGGTGCGGCGGCATTCGTGCTGATGACCATACTCTATAAGGTGTTTGCCCCGATGGTGGCGCAATGGCAGGAAGTGCTCTACTGGGTCATCATCGCCTCCATCACGCTTGCCAACCTCTTCGCGCTGCGTCAGGAAAACCTGAAACGACTGATGGCATTCTCCAGTATCTCCCAAGCCGGTTACATCATGCTGGGCGTCATCAGCGGAACGTCATTGGGTATGGCGTCACTGGTGTACTACGTATTGATTTACCTGTTTGCCAATCTCGCCGTCTTCACCGTTATCACGATTGTGGCATTGCGTGCCCATAAGTTTACGCTGGAAGATTACAACGGATTGTACGCCACCAATCCCAAACTGGCTTTCCTCATGACATTGGCGCTGTTCTCGCTGGCAGGTATTCCACCGTTTGCGGGCTTCTTCTCGAAGTTCTTCATCTTTGCGGCAGCCTTCCGGAGCGGTTTCCATTTGCTGGTGTTCATTGCGCTGGTCAATACCATTCTGTCACTCTACTACTATCTGAAGATAGTAAAAGCAATGTACATCAACAAGAGCGACGAACCTATTGCCGCTTTCCGCAGCGATAACTACACGCGCGCCAGCCTTGTCATCTGTACGCTGGGCATCGTGGTGCTGAGCATTGCAAGCGTGGTATATCAGTCCATCGATAAGTTCTCGTTCGGAATGTAGAAAAGCGGACAATCCTTTTTTATCTTCACGAGGTGTCAAAACAAAAAACATTTGCTATTTGTTCCTTTGTTTTGACACACTCTCGTGACGAAAAGCCTGATAGTTTCCCATTTTTTCAAGGTGCCAATAAAAAGCCAGCCCAAGTGCCAATTTTTCAGCTCATTATCAGACGGTTGACTTGCTTTACAGCCAATGCAACTGCCAGTTTAGTGACACAACATAATTAATAAAGAAAAGATATACTAAAGTATATCTCTGTTGGAGAAAACGGATGATGCGTTTGAGCAAAATCCATCATGTATCCGAGTGCAACAGATGATGTATACGGATGTAACAGATGATGTAATTTTAGGATTTGTAAGGGGATATTTATTCCCGCTTTATTTCATTATTTGGTTTCTGTACTGCGTAGGCGTCAGTTTGGTAAGTTGTTTAAAAGTGCGGTTAAAGTGCGAGATAGACTCGAACCCGCACTCCACAGCTATCTGTGAAATCTCCATATCACCGATAGTCAATAGCTTGCACGCATAACCGATACGCATATCCGCCACATACTGCAGGAAAGTTTTTTCCGTAACCTCTTTGAAGAAGCGGCAAAAGGCGCTGCTATTCATATTCGCCATTTCGGCAATCTCATCGAGCTTAAGGGAACGGGTATAATTACTATTAATAAAGGAGATAATCTTATCAATCCTTTTGTTTCCCACCGTGGGGAACTTCTCATAGTAACAAGGACTTGCCAATGGCTTCTTCCGAACAGATACGGATAACTCCTGCAACAAGTCCAACAATCCCGTTATCTGTCCGAAGCCTTTCAGTTCGGGGAAAGCGGATACCCTGCCACGGACAGTCCCGTTGTCGGCTGCATGAAAAACGACTCCCCGCTTGGCCTCTTTCAGCAACAATCGTATCTGATGAAACTGCGGATAATGGTCGAAAGAGTATTGCATGAAGTTCTCCTCAAACTGGACAATAGTGCCCTGAACCCTCAAAAGAGGATTGCCGCAATGATAAGCATCATCACTTCGCATATAATGAGGCAGATTGGGACCGAACAATATCATGTCTCCGTCTGAAAACTGCTCTATGCAGTCGCCTACAAAACAACGACCGTCTCCCTTCCTTACATAGATTATCTCATACTGGCTGTGGAAGTGCCAGGGATAAGTGAAGCGGTCGTAGTCATAGTAACGCGCCTTTATCGGATTGGATTCCGATATCTGGAGTTGTTCGTTTATAATCTGTCTCATAGCACAGCTAATGTTAGTTCCGACGTCTATTGCCTGTCCGTAGAACAAAGATACGAAGATCTCGCGTAAAAACGGCAGATTCGGACAAGATAAAGTAACTGACTGGTAATATAGGAGAGTTAAGCGTTGTTTCTCTCGATCCGTACAATTTGCTAAAAAGCAAGATATTGGAAAGAAAAGAGAAAAAATCCCTACTTATCCGTTGCCTTTTTCCCGTCGGATAATCCCGCGGGAAACACGCTTTGACCACCCTCCGTCACGCCGTTCATAACCGCAAAGAACGCTTCTGTCTTTGATAATGGCGGTAAAGATAGCCATTTTTCCCAAGAATCGGAAAAAGACGGGTTCTGTTCTCCGAAATTGGGTTTTGTTTCGCTGTTCCGCTATATTTGCCATAGCTATAAATAGCTCAATATCAAGTAAATTTGTAACATTGAAAAATTGAGTTATGGAACAGACGGATGTAAAGGTTTCGTTCTACCTTAAAAGGAGCGAGATGATCGCCGAAGAGATACGAAAACAGTTACTGGGCATGGCTTCCGGCCAGGTCGGGCAGCAAGTGAAAGTATGGAGATGTCCAGAAAATGTCTTTAGGTGGGGATGGTAAAAGATTCTATGGCTATCATCCGAAATGTGAATGGTATGCCAAGATTATGCGTAAATAATTTATAAGTATTTTCCCCTACCCGTTCAAAAACAGCAATCCCCCTGCTCTATTCCGGAGTAAGGGGATTAGGATATCTAAAGGAGACGGTATACTACCGTCTTGCCTATGTAATCCTAGTAATTCTCTTTATTTCTTGCTTTTGATTGTAAATAATGCTATTGAGGATTAACGACTTCCCAAGTAAGGACAGTCCCGTCTTTGCGATTAGGCATTGTTCCCGGCCAATCGGCTGAATAAGGTTCATCTGTACGGGCGTCTATTCCTATGAATCGATTGGTTTTTAATGATAGAAGCATACATTGTCCTCGTAACATATCTTGCCACATGAAAAGACTGCCTTCCGATTCTTGCTTCAATAAACGTACATCGGCAGCAATACCTGTACCTACAACGGTTACGAACCCGCTACCGTTCAAAGCTTCCAACACAACGCGTCCTTGACCTCGGTCGTGCACCCGAAACAAGCAGGCATCTGTATTGTAGGTTTTACTTCCGGGTTTGGAGCTGTCCAGCATACCCCGATAATTTGCCCATACCTGATTTCCGGAACCATAATTTGTCATCCGAATAACCTTTCCGAGTGGAAGGTTTTGTGAGCGGTCTGCTAAGGGTTCTTGTAAAACAAAATCATCGAATTGAGCATAGCCGCCCTCTTTTCCTCGTTCGTTGTAGGCAAAAAGTGCATAACGCGTGCCTTGAAAGGTTTTTAATTGGTAAGGCATTAATATACTGTCCCCCACATTTATGAAATCTTTTCCATTAAGACTGTAACTTAATTGGGCAATATCTTCATCAAAATTACCGAAAGCACGCAAGTAAATTTTCAAATTATTTAATGGTTTGTCAATTGTTTCATCCTTCAATTGATCATACCAACGTAGAGTATAGCCTTTTTCATCTCGTACAACACCAATCCAAGCGTACGGCTGATTCATCAATGCCAACCCGGCAATATCTCCCGGTTTGAGTTTTGCCGCATCTAGAGTAACTGTTGCGTACGAATCCGGTCCGATACCTCTTTGTGTCAAACTGTTTTTTGCCCATATAAAATGGTCAGCCGGCATTGTATACAAACGCAAGACACCTTTATTCTTGTCTAATAACCATTTTTTATTGTTGGGTTCATGACTCCACTGCCACACAGGATTCAATTTATAGCCATTGAAATTGTCATTTCTGACAAAAGGCGCATGTGGTTTCACATCGACATCCACGTTCGGTTTGTACCAGGTTCGTGGAGTACGCCCTAAGTTTCCTTCAAGTCCAAAATACGGCCATCCATCAACCCAGGTTATAGGTGAGATGCAGGTTGTACGTCCTACTGATCGAAAGTCTAACATGGAGAAACCCCACCATTCGCCGTTGGGTAAATCGATAATACCCCCTTGGTGCAAAGGAGCTGCAGCGTAGCTATATTCTAAAGGTTTCCAAACATCAAATTTATCACCGGGAGCATGCATCTTTTCCTGCCACATGATACCATCGTTAACTCGGTACCCGCGTTTTGTTCCGAATGTTTCTTTCGTGCTGATAACCCGTGTCTCGTACGGACCGTTGATATGGTCGGCACGCGCGCATTGCATCCGTCCAATGGGTGCATAGTTTGCACTAAATATGAAGTATTTACCATTTATCTTGTAGAAATGATGTCCTTCGCTCATCGCATTTCCTCCATGCACAATTACACGTTTACTACCTTCTACAATACCTGAAAAATCGGGTTTTAGTTCGATCAACTGAACCGTATCATAGCCATAGACAGCATAAATCCTTCCATCATCATCAAACAAAACAGACAGGTCGTAAGTGATTTGTCCACCAAACTTGATGTGCTCCCAAGATCCTGCTGGATCTTCAGCAATAAAAATTTGTAAGCCGTGATTGTTTACATTCGAGAAGATGTAGAATTTCCCATTATGATAGCGAAGACATGGAGCCCAGATTCCTTGTCCATATTCTTCCTTACCTTCTTCGAGACGAAATTCCGGACCGAGATTTAGTTTTTCAAAAACATAACTGAGAAACTCCCAATTGACTAAGTCTTTGGAACGATACATCGCTAAGCCTGGCATAGAGTGCATACTCGTGCCTGTCATGTAAAAATATTCACCTACGCGAATCATGTCGGGATCGGAAAACTCGTCGTAAAATAAGGGGTTGGTAAATGTACCATTGCCATTGTCTGCCGTCCACGACTGTGCCGACAGGGAAAAATTCCCTGCCAGCACGAATATCAGATATATTATTATTTGTCTCATAAGATATTTTCAGGCTATTTAGACTGGACTTTATTTTACAATAACTTGCTTATTTATTGACAAATAAGTATCTCTTAATTTCATTTTAACAGATTCTCCGGTGAGTGAAATTTGTTCATTCAATCGAAGATCTTCGGAAGAGGTTCCTATCTTGAATTCATAGTCACCCGGCTCAATCACATATCCACCACCTATGAAGTGTGCTAATTGTTGAGGAGAAACCGAGAATGTAACGTTTTTACTTTCGCCCGGATTAAGTTCTACACGAGTAAATCCTTTCAGTTGGATTGGTTTCAAAGGTTGTCCCGATTTAGGAGAAACATACAGTTGTACGATTTCTGTTCCGGCAACAGATCCGGCATTTTTAATTTTGCAAGTAATATCAAAGAAATTGCTATTGGTTTTTACCTTTTCAGGAATAGCCATGTCGCTGTATTCGAAAGAAGTGTATGAAAGTCCGTAACCAAAAGGATAAGCAATGTTGTCATTGGCACATCCGCTGTTATAGCAGATTTCTTCTTTCTTATCGATTTTAGGATAAGTAACACTAATTTTCCTGAAGGATTAACGTTGCCCAATAGTACGTCTGCCACGGCATTTCCTCCTTCCTCGCCGGGAAACCAAGCATGCAAAATAGCGGCACAATCGTCAGCAATATCGCCAAGAGGCATAGGGCGCCCCCCGAACATCACCAATACGACTGGCTTGCCTGTTGCTATAAGTTCTTGCAGGAAACGCTCTTGATCACCCGGTAGGCGAATACCATTTCGATTGCGAGCTTCACCTACCAGTAGCGTATTTTCTCCCAAAGCAGCAACTATAACATCACTTTTGGAAGCCAAATTAATAGCTTTATTCCAATCCGTTGGGTCGGAAGACTCGGCGAGCATCAAGTCTAACTTTTGAGTACGAGGGTCTCCTGAACGGACAATCGAAACCTCATTTTTTGCACTCCAATCGCATCCGCGTTCGTATCCCAGCATAAAATTAGTACCTGCTTTCTCTTTTAATGCATCATATAAACAGACTATCTTTGGGTCATTAGGATCAATTTCTCCTCCCCACCAGAATGCTTGCATAGACTGATAGGTATAATCGCCCAACATACACCAGAATGTGTTGGCATTAGGTCCAACCAACGCAATCATTTTATTTTCTTTTTTAAGCGGAAGCGTACCATCGTTTTTAAGCATAACGATAGATTGACAAGCCAATTCGTAGGCTGTCTTACGATCAGCCGGAGGATCCAAATTCAGGTTTCCTTCTTGGTATAGATTCGGATTTTTATCTAACAAGCCTAATCGTGCTTTAAGTGTCAATGCTAATTTTACAGCTTTTTCAAAACGAATTTCATCAATCAAGCCCTTTTCAAGTAATTCGGGGAGAAACTGATAATTGCTGTTCGATGGAAGTTCGATGTCATTTCCTGCATTCAGAGATTTAGCTGCTGTTACCTTCAACTTCTCGTGATCACTTTGGCTCAAATAACCTACCGCACCGTAATCACTTACGACTAGACCATCAAATTCCAAATATCCTCTTAGAATCTGATTCAACAGTGTGTCGCTAGCAACAGCGGGTTCACTTTTGAAATTACCATAAGAGGTCATTACTACTTTACTCCCATATTGGCGCATTGCCACTTCGTGAGGGAAAAGAATTTCTTCGTAAATCTCTTTCCAAGATAATTTTGAACCTCCTCCATAACCTAACAAGTGTTTGGTACATGCGGCAATTCCGTTTTTCCAATCTCCATTCTGAAGTCCATCTACAAATGCTCCCCCCATTACAGCAGTGAGATAAGGGTCTTCTCCATACGATTCTTCGAGACGTGCCCAATGTGCTGAGCGGATAATGTCTACCATGGGAGAAAGAGCAAATGTACCTCCAACAGCACGCATTGTTTTGGCAGTTTGTTGTGTTTTCAGACGAGCCAGTTCAGGATTCCATGTACAAGCTACGCCCAATTGTTGTGGATAGATAGTTGCACCTTTTGCAGCCATCCCACTGATGGCTTCTTCATGGAAAATGGCCGGAATGCCATGTGGAGTTTCGTTGATAAGATAATTTTGCAAATCACGAACAAAATCACGTAGTTCGTTAGCACTCATATCCAAGGCGCATGCATACTGACAGATATGACCGACTCCGTGTGGTATTTTTTCCCTGCATTTTTCCAATGATAATTTGCCATTGGTCATTAACGCTCCCGGTCGAAGACCAAAAATCTGAGCGGCACGTTCTTCGACCGTCATTTTGTTATACAACTCATCTACCTGTTTTTGTATTTCAGGTGTCTGATAGTCGAAATTTTTAGTAGCTTTGTTTGACAAAGCATTCGCACAACCCATTAATGCAAATGCTATTGAAGCCAAAAATAATACTTTTCTCATTTTCATTATATTTTTGATGTTAAAATCTTACTGCAAAGGACGGAGTATCACAGGAAAAACAGTACAGCTTTTCATTATTTTGCTAATGATATTTGTGATAATTGCGCAAATGGGAATGGCAAATCTATTTCAATAAGATAGATTTACCCCAAAAGAAGGGTTAGTTGAGTAAATCAACCGGAGGTTTACCAAAATGTTTTTTGAAGGCCGAACCAAAGTAGTTTGCACTGGAAAATCCGCATAATTCACTAACTTCGGTTACCGTGTATTTCTTCGATTGCAAAAGTTCCACGGCATGATTAAGCCGTACGGTTTTGATGAGTTCTATCGGTGATTGTCCTGTTAAGGATTTAAGTTTGTTGTACAAAAGGGAAGAACTCACATTCATCATGGAAGCAAATTCGTCACGACTAAATTCGCTATTTGAGAAGTTCTCTTCTACAACTTGCAATGCCTTTTTTACAAATGCATCATTCAATTCATTTACAAATATTGGAGACTTTTTATCAATGGGTTTAATCAACTTTAAGATTTTCTCCCGAACCATCTCTCTATTTATCAAAATGGTGTTTATTCGCTGTGTGAAAACAGCCATATCAAAAGGCTTTGTTACATAATCATCAGCACCCAAACCTAAACCCTCCAATTCTTTTGCCTTATCAGATAAGGCTGTCAGCAAAATAACCGGAATGTGAGAAGTTTCGAAAGTTGATTTTATGCGTTTACACAGATCGAAGCCATTCATCTCGGGCATCATAATGTCAGATATTATGAGATTTGGAGCTTTCTTATTAATCAGATTCCATGCTTCTGAACCATTACCCGCTGTTTGTATATTATATATATCTTGTAAAGAAACTTTTAAGAAGCTACGCAACTCATCGTTATCTTCAACAATCAAGACATTCATCTTAGACTCGGGAGTGGAAACCTCGTCAATTTCAAAGGATTTTTTTGAGTTTGTTTCAATACTGGAAATCATTAGGTCTGGGTTATAAGTCCTCTTGTATGGTATCTCGATACTGAAAGTGGAGCCTACATTTTCTTTACTTTTTAGCAAAACTTTACCCTGATGCATGGTAACATAATCCCGTATCAACAATAACCCAATTCCCGAACCTATTATCTTTAAGTTTATAGCATTCTCTCCTCTATAAAACTCTCGAAATAAACTATTAATCTCATTCTTCGAGATTCCTATACCATAATCTTGTACACTTAGTTTCCATCCCTTGGGTTCGCACAACAGGTTTATATCGACTTTACTCCCATTATGTGAATATTTTATTGCATTCGAGAGTAAATTCTCAATCACTTTTTCTATTTTTTGCTCATCTATAGCGGTAAAGTATGTCTCTTGATTTGATACAAAATTCAAGTTGATTTGCTTTTCTTCTGCGGATGCACCATATAGCTTGACTTGTTGCCGAACCAACCATACTACATCCGCCATCGTGAGCGATAAATGTTCATTTCCTGTTTCTATTTTCTGAAAATCTAATAATTGCGTAGCAACCAACGATAATTTTTTAGATTGTTCCTTGGCCATATGGAGGTAATAATGCGATTTCTCCGATAGACCCTTATCTTTATCTATTTCATCAATCGGATTCTTTATCAAGGTTAAAGATGTACGAATATCATGTGCTATATTTATGAAAAACCGGATTTTATCCCTTGCATATCTTTGTTTCAATCTATCTGTATAAGATTTTATTATATACAAAATAAAGAGAAATATAACAATTATCACAATAAGATAGAACCACCACGTGTTCCAAAATGGAGGTGTTATTCGTATTTCAATTGTCCGTGAATCGATTACTCGTGAAAGCGAAGTGTCCATCATGCGTACATCAAGACGAAAATGTCCCGCAGGCAAATTCATATAACTGATGCCTGGATAAATAGAAGGTCGGCTCCAATCGGTATCTAATCCTTCCATTTTCCAAGAAAAACGATTCTCCGAAGATACTGTACCGGTAGGGATTAAATCTATCGAAATTGCGTTCTGATTATGCCTGAGTAAAAGATTAGTCTTTAAATTAACCGGAATACCTTGCAGTATTTGAGGATTCTCACGTATGGAACTACCCGAAACAAAGATGTCTTGAATGTATATTTTACTCTTATCCACTGTCTGCCTCGACAGTTCAGGATTAATAATAACCAAGCCATTGTTTGTACCCAACGCTAAACATCCGTCATTCAAAACAACATCAGAACGAGCATTGAAAGAAAGTCCCGATAAAGAATAGGGTAAAGAAAAGGGATATACTCTCATATTTTTGGGAGAGAAAAAGGATAAACCACCTTCTGTAACTACTAATAAGGAATCACCTACGGGTACAAGGCTATTAATAATATTTGACTGTAATCCCGAATCGGTCGTAATCGCCTGTATTTGGTGACTTTCGGGTTCATAACATAGCAAGCCTCCACTTGTAGCCAGCCACAACCGATCATCCATTAATTTGATGTCACCAAAAACATATCCGCTAAGTAAAACTTCACTTTCTCCACTCTCTTTGTCCAATAATTTCAGCTCAGTGGAGCTTGCTAATAACATTTTTCCTTTTTGCCATTCAGCAAAATAACCGATATTAACAGGTTTGTATGCTCTAAAGCGCTTCTCTTTTGTTAGATAACAAACGATATGGCTTTGCGTATCACCAATCCATAGATCGCCACTACTATCTTTGATAATATCTGTAATAAATCGGAGTGTAAAGTCGCTTAGTTTATTTATAACAGAAAAATGTTTGAGTATGCGACCACTTGTTCCATCTAACACGTAAATGCCTGACGAGAACGTGCCCGCCCAGATATTTCCCTCATCGTCCTCGCATAAGCCAGAAAAGACAGTCGTTTCTCCCTGTAAGTCATTGAGGTAGGTTTGCCAACGGTTATGCTTTCTGTTCCAACGGCTGATGCCATTGTTGGTGGACATCCATAATTCGCCCCGGTGGCTTTTGATAATACGATTTACGTTATTATCGATCAGTGAGTTAGTATTGTTCACTTTATGAGTAACATGAAGAACTGAAGGCGATTGTTCAGAAAAAGAGACACCGCCACTATAGGTCGCTACCCACAAGCGTTTATTTTTATCTATTAAAAGGTCGTACACTCCATTTCCACGAAGCGACGAGGGATTATCTGCTTCTTCACAATAAATATTTAAGACCTTCGTGCCATCTTTCGTTAATTCCCATATGCCCTTACCATCCACTCCAACAAGTAGCGTACTGTCGGTATTTTCTTTTATCACTAATATCGGTTGGCTTGAAGGAAAATTATGAGCTGTTACTTTATGAAATACTTTCGATGAAAAATTAACATAGAACAATCCTTCCGAAAACGTTCCCACCCACAACCGGTCTTGTTGGGCATCGTAAAATAAGCGCACAACATTATTCAGTCGAGTATCTTCCATGATATCAACGGACTGTAATCCTGAATGATTAATATGTACTTTTTCCACTTTGCCTTTGTAGGAGACAAATAACACTCCATCATCTGCTGACAATACATCCTGTACATTTTCACTTTCTTTCCCAATTTTTTCAATGGAATCACCCGTGTAACGATATAACCCGAAAGAGGAAGCAATCCAAAGAACATGATCAGCATCAATCGTTATTCGGTTTATGTTGACATATTTATTGCCTAACATTGCGCGTAAATCCATCTGTAATTGGAAACGGTCATAGAGACTATCGTACACAAAAATTTGTGCATTACTCGTATAAGCATACAATTGAGAGGCATATCCTACAAGTTTTATCGTCCCCACATCTGTGGTTACATAAGGTAGCGAATAGAGTTTGTAACTTCTTCCTGCCAACCTCAATATTCCTGTTTTCGATGAGCTCCAAATAAAGCCATTCTTATCCTCATAAAGTGAAGCCGTTTCACGAAAAGCAACACCATAAGCTGTATTGACACTTACGAATTTTACCTCGGAAGCCATCGATACAGTTACCTGTAAAACAAGTGATATGAAAAGGAAAAAGACTCTCATGGCGTGTTGCAAAAATAGTGATTTTTATAATATAAAAAAAAGAGATTGAGAGAAATTAGTAGCAATCATCCAAGATTATTTTACATTTTCCAGTGCCACTCAAACACCATAAAATTAGTTCACTTGGTATTCGTGTGCCTTTCCCCGAATTATTTCAACTATCTAGTAAGGAACGGAACGGGGGAAACGGCCATCAATCATATACGCCGCACCGTTGTCGATCTCGTGAAGGGCAAGCTGGCAAAAGGGGACTCCATTAAAGAAAAAACATACTAACTGGGCTTCAAATACCCGCACACCTGACCCGTATGTTCAAGCGGTACACAGGGGAGACACCGCAGGAATTTTGTAACCGTATCAGGAAGAAAGTATGAACCGGATATTGAAAGTACAATCGGTTGGCGATTACAGCGCATTCGTCGGACATGTAGATACGCATCAGCTTGTCTCTGTGATTGACTATGCGGAAGTTTCACTCATCTTACATACCAAATCCGATTTTTTCGTCTATGCGCTCTTTTTGCCGGACGATACCTTGGAAGACCTTACCTATGGGCATAGCGGATATGGTTATGAAAAAGGCACGCTGGTGTGCGTGGCCCCGGGACGAACCGGAGGCGTGGATTATAACGGGAAACGGTTCAACCGTCGGGGATAGGTGCTGCTGTTCCATCCCGATTTGTTAAAAGACTCTCCGCTGGAACATTCCATGAAAGAATACTCTTTTTTCCAGTATCAGACGAACGAGGCGCTGCACATGACCGAAAACGAGCGGAAAATCTATCTTTCACTTCTGCTTCAGCTCCGAAGAACGCTCGGACAAAACAACAATAAATACCGCGATTCGATAATAGTCACGTATATAGAGCTGATCCTCAAATATTGCAAGCGGTTTTACGACCGTCAGTTTACCGCCCGAGAAGCGAGCAATCATGATTTGTTGAAGCGCTTCAACAATCTTCTTACAGCTTATTTGAATAGCGAGAGACTCGTTGCCGCTTATGATTTGGGGTTTGAGTATCCGCAACATCTCAGTCGGCTGTTCAAGAAATATACGAAGCAGGCTCCTTCGGAATATCAGAACAAGATGCAAAAACAGTAACTTTATATCTTTCAAATAAATTGTAAGAGTTAATGTAAAATAAACATTGAAGCCACAGGCTGATGTTTGCTCAGGACTTCCATTGACATATCTAGAGAAAGTTTCATTTGTGTATTCTTTGGCAAAAGTACCATAATTATTAATCTTTTGTCATTACTAAAAAAGCAAATTGAATTTGTATTTAAGTTGTTGAGAAATTCATTTCCAACAAAAACCACGAAAACAATTAATTCTACCGAAAAACACATTATCTTTGCAGAGTTATTTGAGTTGTTTGACAGCATGAGAATCATAGTGTATCAAAGCACTTTACCTGTTTCTTATCCATTGCCCATTCTCATACGAGATTCTTTTAATATATTAGTAGTCAACTAAAAACCTTTAGACTACATCAAATATACCAATAATAGTAATCGCTTTCTTTTGATACACGCAAATATTTGCAAATATCCTGCAAATATCCGTCTATCCTCGAACTGTTTTAGTGGCTATATTTGCAGCAAATAATCATTTTAAATCATTAATACAAAAAGAAGTATGGAAAAGACTTGGAGATGGTTCGGTAAGAAAGACAAGATAACACTCGATATGCTTCGTCAAATCGGCGTGGAAGGTATAGTTACCGCCCTGCACGATGTGCCCAATGGCGAAATATGGACAGAAGAAGCTATCAACGATTTAAAAAAATATATTGAATCCTACGGCTTACGTTGGTCTGTTGTGGAGAGCCTGCCCGTATGCGAGGCCATTAAGTATGCAGGACCGGAACGCGAACAGCTAATAGAAAACTATAAAGTCAGTCTCGCCAATTTGGGTAAATGCGGTGTAAAGACTGTATGCTATAACTTTATGCCCGTTATCGATTGGATACGCACCGATTTACAACACCCCTGGGCGGACGGCACTTCATCGCTCTATTTCGACCGGGTACGTTTTGCTTATTTCGACCTGCGCATTCTTCAACGCGAAGGGGCTGAGAAAGACTATTCGGCAGAAGAGCTGGCTAAGGTAGCCGAACTGGACAAAACCATTACCGAAGCCGAGAAAGAAAGCCTCATCGACACAATCATCGTAAAGACACAGGGATTCGTAAACGGCAATATCAAGGAAGGTGACAAGAATCCTGTGAACATCTTCAAGAACCTGCTGGCTCTATACAAAGGTATCGACCGCGACGCACTCCGCGAAAATATGCGGTATTTCCTTGCAGCTATCATGCCGGTATGCGAGGAGTACGGAGTAAATATGTGCGTACATCCCGACGATCCTCCTTTCCAAGTATTGGGTTTGCCGCGTATCGTGACCAACGAAGAGGACATTGCATGGTTCCTGAATGCCGTGGACAATCCTCACAACGGACTGACTTTCTGTGCCGGCTCGCTCAGCGCAGGAGAGCATAACGACACCCGCGAACTTGCCAAGAAATTTGCATCACGTACCCACTTTGTGCATCTGCGCAGCACTGCAGCCATGCCGGGCGGTAACTTTATAGAGAGCTCTCACCTGACAGGACGCGGACACCTTATCGACCTTATCCGTATCTTCGAGAAAGAGAACCCGAACCTGCCGATGCGTGTAGACCACGGACGAATGATGCTGGGCGATGAAAACAAAGGATACAATCCCGGATATTCATTCCATGGCCGTATGCTGGCATTGGCACAGGTAGAAGGCATGATGGCGGTAGTACAGGATGAGATGGGGAGTAAAATGAAGAATGAAGAATGAAGAACGAAAGATAAGAACGATAAATAAAAAAAGAAAGAAAAATTATGAACGAACAATTCAGTATTGCAGGTAAAGTGGCAGTCATCACCGGTGCAGGTGGTGTACTGGGTGGCAGCATTGCCAAGTGTTTTATGCAACAAGGTGCTAAGGTGGTGGCAGTAGACATCCGCCAAGAGCAACTGGACAAGCGTGTAGAAGAACTGAAAACATATGGTGAGGATGTAATCGGTATCGTGGGTAACGTACTGGACATAGCCAGTCTTGAAAAACTTGCCGATGATATTGTTGCCAAGTGGGGACGTATCGACATCCTGCTCAACATTGCCGGTGGAAATATGCCGGGCGCAACTTTGGCTCCCGACCAACACTTCTACGACATGGACATTGCCTGCTGGGAGAAAGTAACCAATCTGAATATGAACGGAACCGTTTATCCGTCTTTGGTATTCAGCAAAGTGATGGCAAAACAAGGCAAAGGATGTATCGTCAATGTGTCTTCAATGGCAGCTTACAGCGCTATTACCCGCGTACCGGGCTATTCGGCAGCCAAAACAGCCGTTGCCAACTTCACTCAATGGCTTGCCAGCGAACTGGCTCTGAAATACGGAGACGGTATCCGTGTCAACGCCATTGCTCCGGGCTTCTTCATCGGCGACCAGAACCGTGCCGTGCTCATCAATCCGGACGGCTCGCTGACCGACCGCAGCAAGAAAGTATTGGCAAAAACTCCGATGAAACGTTTCGGTGACATCAATGAGCTGAATGGTGCTGTACAGTTCCTATGCAGTGATGCCGCCAGCTTCGTCACAGGCGCATTGCTTCCTATTGACGGTGGTTTCAGCGCATTCAGCGGCGTATAAATCCATTCTTATAAAATGCACAAAAACAAAGGTATGTGTCGTGTGGCACATACCTTTTTTCTAAGCTATCGGTAACGTAAACCAAAAACACGCCCCTTTACCAGGTTCGCTATCCACACCGATTATGCCTCCCAACTGTTCAATAATACTCTTGCAGATAGGTAATCCTAATCCGGTACCATGCACAAAAGTATTCAGTTTGACAAAACGTTCAAAAATATCGGCCTGCTGTTCCCGACTGATACCTATCCCCGTATCAGCCACATAAAAGCGTAAATGGTTTGCATCCACCTGGTCATACCCTAAACGTATACTACCGGCTGATGTAAACTTTACCGCATTATTAATGAAGTTGAATAGAACCTGATTCAGACGGTTACGGTCGCTGACAATAATACACTCCGGCAAATGTCGTTCAAAAAGAATCTCCACTCCGGGCTGGGCTTTCATCTTCATGGTACGCACTATATCTTCACATAAGAAATTCACATCCAGTTCCTTGTGTACCAAGTCAAAAGTACCCGCTTCTATTTTTGAGAGGTCCAATATATCGGAAATAAGCTGCAACAATAGTTCATTATTCTCTTCCACAATCGCCATGTACTGTTCCCGCTCTTCGGGATTCTCATCTTGCAGCAACAAGCTGGAGAAGCCCACTATCGCATTCAGCGGGGTACGTATCTCATGGCTCATGTTGGCAAGGAAAGCACTCTTCAGCCTATCGGCGGTTTCCGCTTTCTCCTTGGCATCAATCAACATGGCTTCCGTTTCTTTCAGTTCCGTAATGTCGTAGTTCACGCCGATAAGTTCTATGATACCCTCTTCCGGTGCAAACTGATTCACCACTACATTGGTACGCACCCAGTTCCACTTGCCCTTCGTGCCCGGACGTAAGATGCGCATTTCACCTTTAAAGTTTTTGGCCTCACCGATACGCGCTTTATAGAAAAAGTCCAGCATCCGCTTTCTATCATCCGGATGCATCTTGCTATACACGCCGACAACCTCCGGCAATGAAGCGCTTTCGTCCTCACCCATATTTTTATACCATTGCTTAATGGCATAACCTTTCCTGTCCAGCAAATTCAGCTTGGCATAACCCACCTTTGCATAGTCGGAAATCAACAGGAAGAAGTTTTCAAAGTCACAGATACGGCTTAAAGCGTCTATGCGCTCGGTATTGTCTATATTAATCAGAGCATACCCGGTACAATTTCCGCTATTGTCATATAGCTTGCTGACTTTGGTATACAGATTTATTATATTACGCTTCGCAGAAGGATAATACCCCTCTATATTCTCAAATTCATAATCCAACCGGAAGTCCACTGCATCCAAAGCACGTATTTGTTCCGCCAGTTGGGGAGATATGTTCGGATTCTCAAACAGGTTAATGCCTATCACATCCGCTTTATCACGAATGCCGAATATCTCCATATTCTTATTATTGATATCCAGCAGGAATCCGTTCTTATCATAAATCTCCACTCCGGCAGGTATGTTGGCAAAGATATTCTTAAAAAGTTTCTCGCTGCGGTCCAAAGCCTGATGCGCTTGTACAGTATCGGTAGTGTCCAGATAGAGAGACATAACCTCATCATTTCCGGGAGAGTAGAGAACTGTATGACACACCCTCCCGGTATGTTCAAACGTCAAGTCTTGTTCTTTATGCAAACCGCCACCCAGCAGCTCTAACAGATAATTAAGCTTCTCAGTAGGGTCTCCATAGATTTCGGAAGCAGTCTTGCCGATAAAGTTTTCCACCGGCTTTCCCAAGAATTCTTCGAATCTCCGGTTCACGCTTGTCAGACGAAAGTCGCAAGGCATCCCCTCCTTATCACGTATAATGGACATACGCACATATCCCAAAGGCATATAATGAAATAGATTGCTAAGGAAATTACGTTCACGTACGGCATTATCTTTACTATTACGCAACTCTCTACAAATAGATACGATATTGGCAAGTGATACCAACCATTGATAATCCTCGTTTGTCCACAGTACCGAACGGTCCAGAATATCCACTCCTACAAAGCCCCATACATGGTCATTCACAATAAGAGGAACTATCATTAAGGCCTTAACGTTTTGCCGTACATATATACTGTACTCATAATCCGACATCCCGGGCATCCGTCTGATGCTCTCCAGCATTACAGGTTTGCCTTGCAGCAATTGCGTATTGCACCAAGGTAACATCTCTACAGAGAGATGTTGCATCCGTTCTTTCTCAGAATCCACCCCGGAGGCTGAAACCTCATAAGTACAGTTCAGAAAATCATGATCTGCAGTATATTCAAATATATACGCACGACCCGCATGGAAGAAATCAAGAATATCTTTCAATACATTATAAACAGCACCGTCCACTTCATCTTCTTTGAGGAAGCTAAAAAGTGATTGTGAAATGGAAGTCTGGCGGAAAAGCAAGTCATTGAGCCGACGCACAATATCTTTTTCCTGAAGATCCTGTGAAGTATTGAGTAACTGCACTATACCGAACACATGGACGGAACCGTCGGGAGCCACTTCCTTATAGCCCACACGTGAATTAACCCACCGCAGCTCGTCACGCACCATCACAGGATAGGTTTGCTCATACACATCGAGATAGAGCAAGGCTTTGTACTGGCGATCTATACGGTCGCGGTAGTCTTCGGGAATCATGCGGAAGAAATCATCAAAGGTTATCACCTCGCTCTCCAGTTCCAACAGTTCGCAGACATATTCCGAACACAGAAAGGTTTGTGTAGCAAAGTCTCCCTCCCACCAACCTATTCGTCCCAGCTTGCTCATTTTCAGAAAACGTTCACTATCATCCCTATCGGTAACTGCCATAATCTCTTTTTTTGAATTAAAGCAACAAATATAATTATTTATGATAAGAACAGCAACATTTCATTCTCAAAAGCCATGTAACAGAACCTTAATACTTTTGAAAGCATAATGTACACACTCCGTATCAAACACGTAACATCATCAGCGCATCTTTGCAGCGAATTAAGAAACGTATAAAAGAGATGAGCACGAAATTAGATTTAGGAAAGATTTTCTTCCTTATTTTATTCCTTACACTTTCTGCCATGACGGTCATGGCAGGTACCATCAAAGGTACTATCACCGACAGGCAGACCCGGGAGCCGCTGACCGGAGCTACCGTACAGATAGCGGGAACTACGCAAGGCGCCATCGCCGATATAGACGGCAACTACTCTCTGGATGTAAAAAACGGAACTTACACATTATCCATTAAATATGTAGGCTACAAAGACATCGTCATGAATAATGTAAAAACAGGCAATGCCGATGTCGTACTGAACTTTGAGCTGGAGAGCGACGCGCAGGCTCTGGGTGAAGTATCCGTAGT
Source organism: Bacteroides sp. AM10-21B (assembly GCF_003472565.1). Lineage (NCBI taxonomy): Bacteria > Pseudomonadati > Bacteroidota > Bacteroidia > Bacteroidales > Bacteroidaceae > Bacteroides > Bacteroides sp. AM10-21B. The sequence continues at coordinate 385,571 of NZ_QRME01000001.1, forward strand.
AGCCCGAAAGAACCTTGAAGGCGAACGTGCACTGCAAATGGAACGCCAAAACGCCACCCTCGCCATCGAGAACCTCGGTTCAAAGGAAATGGGCATCAAAGGCATCGGCAATGTGGAAGAAGGAGTAAAGAAGATTACAGGTATCTCCATTGCCGACGCAGGACAACTCATCGTGCGCGGACTGGGCGACCGGTACAGCACAACCACCCTGAACGGACTTCCCATAGCTTCTCCCAATCCCGACAACAAACTGATTCCGCTGGACCTCTTTCCATCGAGCACCGTACAGAACATCACCGTAAGCAAAGTATATAATGCGGAAGCCTTTGCCGACTATTCGGGCGCGCACATCGACATCAACACCAAAGAGAGTATCACCGAAGATTTCTTCAATATCAGTTTCAACACCGGCGGCAAGTTCAACACTTTGGGCAAAGACCGCTACCGGATGAACCGCAACGGCTCGCTGTTCAAGACTTCCGGTGTAGACCAAGCCGCACTCGATATGTCCCTGTCGGATTTTGACGACTATGTAAAGACCGGAAATATATTCGACACCTCGTTTGCCGTAAAGAAGAAATCATCCCTGCCGGACTTTGGCGGCAACCTCGGTTTCGGCAAGAACATCGGCATTGGCAACCAGACACTCAGCATACTGGCATCCGTAAGCGCCGGCAACGGCTATCAAAATATGGACAACGCCTTCTATAAAACTCTGGAAGCGACAGGCAATGTACAGGATAACTTCTCATACGACAGCTATGCACAAGAGTTGAAACTCGCGGCACTGGGACACGTAGGCTATACCCTGCGCCGACACGACCGCATCGGTTACACCTTTTTCTATGCACGCAATGCCGTAGACACTTACCAGCGCCGCGAAGGTATAGACGCAGAGGACCACGAACTGACCGGAAGCAACAGCATCACACATATCTACACCCTGCAGAACCACCAACTGAACGGGCTCCACAACTTCGGCGAGCGCGAACAGTGGGAACTGACTTGGGGCGGATCGTACAGCAAGACCGGAAGCGAAGAACCGGACAGACGCCAAGTGATGTACATCAAGAATGACGACGGCACACTCGGCCTCTTCAAGCTGAACCGCCAAGAAACCATGCGTTACTTCGGCAGCCTGGACGAGGAAGAATGGAACGGGAACCTCGCCATGCGCTGGAAATGGAGTGAAAACAACTTCCTGAAACTGGGTTTCAACTACAAAAACAAGAACCGCGACTACAAAGCAACCCGTTTCTACTACAACCTGAACAGGATTAATCCCGACATCACCGACATTTACGACACCGACGGTTTCCTGAACCAAGCAAACATTGCAGACGGGAACATAGTAGTACAGCGTGTGATGCAGCCCAAAGACAGTTACCGTGCAGGAAACGAAATCTACTCCGGCTACCTTCTGACCGACTTCTACCCTGTACCGGCATTACTGGTAAACCTCGGCGTGCGCTACGAGATAAGCAAACAATGGGTGAACTATGCCACCGACGGCGGCGACTGGTATGCCGAACGACGTAACTTGGACAAGAACGACTTCTTCCCCACCCTGAATCTGAAGTATGCAGTGAACGACGCCAACAGCATCCGTTTCTCCGCATCCCGCACCGTTACCCGTCCTTCATTCATCGAAATGGCCCCCTTTCTCTATCAGGAGTCTTACGGTTCGGCGCAAATCCGCGGTAACGATGAACTGCAAAACGGCTACAACTATAACTTTGACCTGCGCTACGAACGTTTCGGCAAGAACGGAGACATGATTTCACTGACCGGTTACTTCAAATACCTCGACAGCCCGATAGAACGCATCCAAGCATTGCAAGGCGGAGCCACACTCCACAGCTTCCGGAACGCGGACAACGGAATGGCTGCCGGTGTGGAAGTGGAGTTTCGCAAGCAACTGGTAAACGACCTGCGTCTGGGTGCTAACGTCAGCTATATGTACACCAACGTAAAATTGCCCGAAGGCGGCGCGTACACCAACAAAGAGCGTCCCTTGCAAGGCGCATCCCCCATTCTTGCCAATGCGGACCTCACCTACTCCCCCCGCTTCGGCGAAGAGCGGCAACTGAACCTCGCCTTGCTCTACAACCTGCAAGGCAGCCGCATCCATGCGGTAGGCGTGTCCAAGCTGGGGGACATCAAGCAACAAACCCTGCACACTCTGAACTTCAGCGCCGGCTACGACCTCAACAAGCACTTCAGCCTGAAGCTGCAAGTAAACGACCTGTTGAACCGCGACGTTATCTTCAAGCAGGAAGTACCCGTCACCGGCGAAGAGGTGGAAGTGGAACGCTATAAGAAAGGCGCCAACTTCGAGATAGGTTTCAGCTACAAACTATAAATCCTTTTAAATAGAGTATAAACAGACGAACAGTCAATTTAAAAACAACTGAATTATGAAAGCAATGAAATTGAAATTCTATTCTTTGGCTCTTGCAGCCGGAATGCTTACCCTCACCGCCTGCAGCGATGACAACAACGACAACAACGGTGACAAAGGTAATGAGATAGAAAACGGCAGTACCCTGAAAGGTACTATCACCGAAGACGTGACCCTGACGGCCGGCAGCACCTACAAGTTGAGCGGAGAATATATTGTAGAGGCGGGCGCCACACTGAACATTGAAGAAGGCGTAAAGATTATCTCCGTCTACGACAATATCGTAGACTATATTTTGGTGAAACAGGGCGCTAAAATCAATGCCGTAGGCACTCCCGACAAGCCCATCATCATGACCAGCGAAAAAGAAGAACCCGGTGCATGGGGCGGTATCCACATCTGCGGAAAGGCACACACCAACGCTGAAGGCGGTAAAGGAAGCTCTGAAATAGGCGGCGCCGTATATGGCGGCAATGATGATGCCGACAACTCCGGTACGTTGCAATACATCCGTTTGGAATATACCGGTTTTGCTTTCGACGAAGAGCATGAAGCCAACGGAATCTCCTTCTACGGTGTAGGCAGCGGTACAATCGTAGACCACTGCGAGGCTTACAAAGGTTCGGACGATGGTTTCGAGTTCTTCGGAGGTTCGGTAAATGTAAGCAATATGGTGGTGGTGAGTTGCAGCGACGACTCCTTCGACTGGACGGAAGGCTGGAACGGAAAAGGCACAGACCTCGTTGCCTATCAGGAAGCCAAAGCTACATTGGGCTACGACTGCGACTGCCTCATCGAAGCCGACAACAACGAAAACGACAATGCAGCCACTCCCGTATCGCATCCTGTACTCAAGAACCTCATTCTTGCAGGTAACGGCGAAAGCAAGCAGGGCATCCGCCTGCGCCGCGGTACTCAAGCCGACATAGACAATGCCAAAGTATGCGGTAAAGGCCAACCGCTGGTTGTAGAAAGCCCGTTAACGAATGCCGCACTGAAAAACGGTACTTCCAAACTGACCAATATGACCATCACCGCCGCATTGAAATCCGACGGAGACTACACCAATGATGACTTCACCGCCGTAACAAGCAACAAAGTAGACGAAGCTCTGTCATACGCTTCCTTCGATGCCATTAAAGCCGCATGCGACTGGATGAAGGGAAGCTGGGTAAAATAATAATTCTTCCGACTTAGCTCTTACGGCTTGACCTTTACGCTAAGGCACATTCTGTCATTCTGAACGAAGTGAAGAATCTCCTCTCTTAATCATGAGGAGAAGAGATTCTTCACTCCGTTCAGAATGACAGTTTCTTCAACTACCCCTTCTTCTGCTTCTTCAACTCCTTCTTCACATCCTGTACCTTAATACATCCGGATGTTTTTCATAAAAACATGGAGATGTTATAGAACAAAAGAACGAGATGTTGTGACCGCTCAATATAGGCCTCAAAGGTGCTAAGTCCTAATGAGAAAAGCAATAAAGGAACATCCATTAAAAACAATCTCAAGGAAAAAGAACATACTACCGAAAACTTCCTTAATTTTGCACCCATGAGAATAAACAAGCAATCGGTAATTACCCTTTTCTTTCTGCTTTGCCTTTGCGCATGCAGGCAAGTACCCTACCCTACTGCCCTAATTACAGCCGACAGCCTTGCCAACATTATGCCGGACAGTGCCATTCACCTTCTGGAAAGCATCAAGACGGAAATATCCACCGCTCCCGAGGCCACACAAATGTACTACCGCCTGCTCTGCATCAAGGCCAAAGACAAAGCATACATCCTCAACACCACGGACAGCCTTATACTCCCCATCCTGAACTACTACGTAGAAAAAGACGACAAGCGTCATCTGCCCGAAGCCTACTACTACGCCGGCAGAGTCTATCGCGACTTGGGAGACGCCCCGCAAGCATTACCCTATTTCTACAAGGCAATGGAAGCTCTGCCCGAAGACACTGAATCACCGCTGAAAGGCAAGATATACAGCCAGATAAGCACTTTGCTGCTTTCCCAAAAACTCTATGAAGAGGGACTGGAAGTATTGAAGGAAGGGTATCGGTACAGTTTATTGAGAAGAGACAGCATCGATATGTTGTTCTGCTTGAGGGATATAGGCAGTGCCTACCGTGAACTGGAGAGGCCGGACAGCACCCTGCACTATTTCAGGGAGGCAAGAAAGCTGGCCTATGCGATGGACAACAGACGCATGATAAACATGACCGAAAGCCAGGTCGCAGCCGTCTGCGTACAATTGGAAGACTGGGAGAATGCCAAGCAAGCACTGGACATCGCCATCAAAAGTACCTATCTTCCGGGATTGTCGTCCACTTATTCCATTGCCGCAGAATACTACTACCTCACCGGGCAACCGGACTCCACCATCTACTATTGTAAACGGATAGAAGATGTAGGAAATGTCTATGGCAAAAGGAACGCCTGCCTGCGCATGGGAAGCATATCTCTGGATCGCGGCAATCCGCAAGCGGCACTGAAGTACATCAATCAATATCTTCTATACAACGACTCGGTATCAAGACTGGAGAATATGGAAACTATCCGCAAGATGCACTCCATTTACAACTACCGGCTGCGGGAGAAAGAAAACGATGCACTGAAGACCGAAAACAGCCGGAAAACACTAATCATGGCGTATTCCATCGCGTCCGGCCTCATCCTGCTCTTGCTCTTCCTGCTATACTGGCAGCACAGCCGCCGGAAACAGTTACTGCTGAACGCCCAATTGGAAGACATCAGACGCCTTAAAGAAGAACAATACCAAAAGAGCACCCTCTTCATCAAAGAGAACAAGAAGAAGATAGCACTTCTGGAACAACAACTCCAAGCCCTCGGCGAAAAAGACAAAGCACTGAGAGCGCAACTACAGATGCAAAAGGAGATAACCCTCTATGCCAACAAAAGAGCCGAAATAGAGAAGGACGAACAACGTATGCTGTACTCCGTCATACAGGAATCGGATATCTACCGGTTGCTCAAAGAAGAAATCTTGCCCGACAACCGCCCCATAACCCGCGAAGAGTGGAAAGCCCTGAAAGAAACCGTGAACGATGTCTATGACGACTTCACCGGAAAACTGTACCGGTACCACAAACTCAGCGAACACGAGTTGCACATCTGCCTGCTACTCAAGATAAACATGTCACCCATAGAAATCGCTCGGTTGACCAGCCATACCAAAGAATCCATCTCTTCTGCCCGCCGAAGGCTCTACGAAAAGGTATTCAGAGAGAAAGGAGCCCCCGGAAAGTGGGACGAATTTATAGCATCCTTATAGCCGCTATGGAATAGTATGCACACAGAAATGCACACTATATGCACACTCTCCGATGAGTCATCATTCAATGAAATTGTCTTTATTTGTGATGCAAATTGAAATCTGTATCATACCCGGAAAGGTTCTTATTGTAGAAGCGCAAAAGGCATCCGGAAAGATGCACGCTAATACCATTGGGTTATGAACATTAGAACAATATTGATTATGGGATTGCTTAGTATGTTAATACCGGTTTGTAACGCACAAAGAATACTTACAGAGCAAGAACAGGCAGATATAGATACTTTTCTTTATTTACAAGCCAAGCACGAAACGGAGATAAAAGCTTTGATTACGACCGACACACTGTACTTGGTGGACAGGAAATATGTCTATGCTTACAAGGGTTACCATATTTCCTACGACAATACCAAAGTAATCCCTTTGACCTCCAAAGAGAAGCAGACAATCACCGATGCATATAAAGAAGGAACATTAGGTATTTCAGTTAATGACGTTGTTAATTATGCTGCCATTCCGACATTTTATACTTATTTATTTGTAACAGGAGACACATTTATATTATCTTATAACTATGGAATATTCAAATACGGGGACTTCGAAGAATATGATGTTACAATTTCTAATAAATGGCGACAAAAAGTCGAATCAATCATCAAGAAATACTGTCCTGACAGCTTTTCCCAAAGTGAACAGTATTGAAATGTACACTATATGCACACTTCCAAACCACTTCTGATTCAATAATATTACTTTTCTTTGCCGGAAAATAAACAATGCCCAAAACTATTATGGTATGAAGAAAATGTTTTTAATGTTCCTCCTATGCGGAGCGACCCTGCTGAACACATCAGCACAAGAGAAAATATATAAAATAGATGAAGTATCAGTTATCAACTACGGCGACGGACGATTACTGTACCGCCATTGGGATCAGGATAAAACTCCCCTGCAAGGCGAGCATCGCATCATCGATGGTTATCGTTCAGAATACTTTATTGCCAACTTCAAGGACGGAATGTATGACGGTCTTTACCGATACTACAAAAATAATGTATTGATGATAGAAAGCACTTACAAGAACGGTAACTTTGACGGCTATCGCAAAGCATTCTATCCGGACGGCAAAACCTTGGCAGAGGAATCGACCTTCATAAACGGGAAGATGAACGGCATCATCAAGTCCTATTATCAGAACGGACAGGTGAAAACCGAAGTCAGCTACAAAATGGGTGTACAGGACGGACCGGACCGCCGTTACAGCGAAGATGGAAAACTGCTTCTGGACACCTACTATAAAGACGGACTGCCGGACGGCAACTGGGTGGAGCACATCACAAGCAACAGAGGTGACTACACATGCCGCCGTAGCTTTAAGAACGGGAAAATGACGGGAGAATATTCCAGAATATGGGCAAGCGGAAAGCCACGCGAAAAAGGCACTTACAAAGACGGCAAGAAAGAAGGTGTCTGGACAGAATACCGCGACGACGGAACGCCATCCGTCTCGACCACCTATAAGGCCGATGAAAAAACCGGGGAAGAAAAGCATTACTTCACCAACGGGAAGGTAGAAACATCAAGAAACTTCCTGAACGGAAAACGTGACGGCATCAGCCGTGAATATTACAGCAGCAACGGCAAGTTGAAATCGGAACGCACTTACAAAACCAACAAAGAGGAAGGGCCCTACAAGCGTTTCTACGAGGACGGAACATTACGTGAAGAAGGACGCTGCGAAAACGACACAGAAGTCTATCGCAAGGAATATTACGATAACGGCAAGCTGAAAGCCGTAGCGGAACGTCCCAACGGTAGTGGTTCGTGGACTACACTGGAAAGGTATGACCGTAACGGGAACAAGCAATAAAACGCGTTTGCCGGGAATAATCAAGAGACTGCTCATCGGTTGTTTCCCGGCATTCGGCATCTGCATGTCTGCTTGTCCACAGGAAAGATGTGATGTAAAGCAAGACATTTACCGGTTGCAACAGGGCTATGAACTTTGCGTCTCTTTATCACCGGATAGCATACGCAGGTTCACCTTAAAGCATGGGGATGAGACGCGATTGATTGAGGAAGAACCGATAGAATGCACACAAGCCGATAAATATGCTTTGCGTTACAGCGGAATAGATTTCGAAAAGTATTTCGTATTAGACCGTTGGGAATCACAGTACAATGTCCGTCTGTACCTATACGAGAAGAGTACCGGAAAGAATCTTTTCAAGAACAAACTGTATTATGAAAGCGATTATGACACTACGTCAGACCTATTGCTCTACCGGGATGCCGACGACAAAACCAACCCCGATGGAAATTTGACCTTACTTGACTTGCAGACGCTATCCGAAACGAAGATAGACATAAGACGATTTATCCCTAAAGGAGAAAGCCCCGTCTATTACCAGGCAAATTTTGAGATAAGCAGGGTGAGCGGTGATTCTGTCTATATCACCTATCATACTGACGAACCGGTCAGTCATCCGTTTCTTCTATATAAAAGAGGGCGAACAGAAGTAACTGAAAACAAGTAAGACACATGATTCCAAACAAAAGCATAAAAGTCTTATCGATTACCATTGTAGTCATACTGACTGTTCTATTGGCATTTAAAGCCCTGCAAGATACGGATGATTGTGAGTCGGCAACAGCTTTGGCTGTTCTATGGGTAATCGCAGTTTTTGACCCTTTATGTCCCTACGGCATAGGTTGGCAAATAGCAGCATGGATGTCATTAGTAAATTTTACCATCATACTTCTTATGCCCGTTACTATATAGGCAGTGCATGGCACGGCGTATTGGCACTACTACTATACCTTAGTATAGGCACCATCGTAATTATAACACAGGAATATTAATAAATAAAACGATTAGAATGAAAGCAAAACTAATTTTCTATGGCACTATGATTGCCATATACACAGGAATAGTGATAATAAGCATGACAATAGCCGCTTTCTCAGAGCGTAATCCTACCTTATTCCCGATTTTAGAGTCCTTTTTTGAAGCTTTGCTGATTTGTATATTCGTATGTCCTTTCAGTTGCTTTTTTGCCCGACACTATACAGGCAGTGCATGGCATGGCTTACTGGCACTACTGTTATTCTTTATTATTCCAGGGTTTATCTTTATATGGTATGATGTACTGGGACTACTACTGTTATTCATTATTATCGTAGGAGGTATCATTACAGTACTATTACATCGAAAAGCAAATAAATAAAAGATATGAAAAAAGTAATCATCATCAGCCTCCTGGCAATATTCATCAGCAGTTGCGGAAACAAGCAAAGTAAAGCAACTCATGCACAAGTTGAGACACCCCAAAGCGACAGCCTCACATTAACACCCCAATGTGACGACACTATCCCGGTGACCCGATATAGCGGCATCTATACATTCGGGGATTCCGCTACCCGTCAGGGAGCACCCAAAGGAGAAGCTTATTTCTACCCATACGATGACACCACGCTGCTATTCTATATTTATGTCAACATCGGAGCACCTGCATACAACAGCGGTTCCATTGACGGACACATCGCCGTACACAACGGAAAAGCCACTTACCGTACATACCTCGGCATGACAGAAAACGATTGTGTGCTACACTTCGAGTTCAAAGGCGACACACTGACCGTTGTTCAAGAAGGATACGAAAACTGCGACTGCGGTTTCGGGAATCATGTCTTTCTGGACGATACTTTCGTCCGGACTACATCGGATATTCCCCAATACTTCGTCACCATCGCCAACGATACAGTCTATTTCAGCCAATTGAAGGAGCAGGAACAAGAAAAATATAAAACCTGCCCCAAAATAGACAGCCGCTTCATAAGCTACTTCCCCGATTTAGCTTTAGGCAAAGGGCATGATCGCGGAAAACAGATTCCGCAAGAAATCATCAATGAGTTCCTCCCCGATTTGTCCGATTCACTTTATATAAAGGAAGAATTCTATGCCGTAGGCAAAATCATCGGCTACAGAAATATGGATTTATTCGTACTGGACCGTGAGCAGGAACGGGAAGATGAAGACTCTTATGACAACCATGTAGACCACGAGCGCTTGCTATTGTTATTCGATAAGGCAGGTTTTCCGGTACAAAGTACTAATGAATACAATGAATTTAGTGAGTATTATTCAAACGAGAAAGAGACCCGCACCACTATCACAATGGCAAATCACTACTATGGAGAAGGCGGCGAGGCACATTTCAGTAGTTTTTTTGATAGAGATACCACTCTTATCAGCCATGAACATGTTTCGGCTTCCGAATCTGCCACAGGATACCAAACCTCGATTATCAGTGATAAGGAATGGCGATGGCAAATCAGCCGGGAAGGTAAGGAAGAGATAGTAGAAATCACAAAAATAAAATACTCATCTCCATTCTTTGAACGCAGTTTTTTAGTAAAACAAGATTGGGACACACTGCCGGACACATCATCCGACACCAAGCTCATCAGGCTCTTTCCCACAGAAACTCTCCCATACACATTATATAGTGATGACGATTTCAAGTTGAACGAAAAGATAGAACTGCGCTTTTATATCAGTAAAAAGGGAGATTACATTTTCACCACCTTTGAACTGGTCGATGATAATGGAGAGGTGATAGACCGCTACATTGTGGGCAGGAATCATGACGAGCCGCCAACCACCAGAGTTACCCCCGTGGAGAGTAAACGAAAATGCCCCATTATCATGGAAACTTCGGATGGAGAAATATATGTGAAACCGGGAGAGAAACATATTTCGTTCCTATAACACAATACCCAATCCCATAGAACCAATTATAAAGACATGAAATTCAATAGATACACTTGCCTGCTCTTGCCAAGTATAGCATTACTGCTCACCGCATGCGGTCACAATGCCCAACCGCAAGAACACTATAATTCAGTTTTAATCACAGAATACAACAACACCTACGATAATGCGGGCAGATTGGTGAATGTAAAAGCAGTAAATACACATAATCTGTACTACAGTCAAGACAAAGCTTATATACTGACATCTAATAGTTTGCAGCAATATATCTATAGCAATGACACGGACTATATAGCCACAGAGATTTCCGACTCTGACATAAAGACAACAAGCCGTCACAAGAACATAAAAGAGGAACTTTGGCTAAAAGATGGCAAGGATACCACATTCTACTCATTTACCAGATATTACGCCAAGGACAAACCGGAATACATAAAAGATATATCCGCATCCGCCGATACTCCTTCGGAGAAACAGGTCTCCGAAAGTTTTTATACTTATGACAGTCAAGGAGAACTCCTTAAAACAACAGACACAGACTTGATAACCGGGCAGAAAACAGAAAGATACTTCTTCAAAGGGATTACCTACGAGGAAGCTCTACAAAAGATACCTCACTCCGAATGTACACAGGAGATAGTTTGCGAAAACACTACGACAAACAATGACACCGTTATTGTCCTGACTACCATTGACGGAGCGCCCAGTAAAACCCGGAAAGAATACAGAGACGGAGAACTAAGGATTGAAGTTCTCAATAGGGAATTCGAAGATTTTCATTGGACAGACAGTACCTACTACAAGAATGGCATGAAGTTCAAAGAAACCCGTATTGATTCAAACCGGACAAATAAAACCATAACAATCTCAATTTATGATGAAAAGGGGCATTTATTGAAAGAAACCGATAAATACAAATACAATATAAGTACAGAACAAGAAGATTTACTGCCATCCTATCAGATACCCTATATATCAGATGAGCTTTGATGAAGCATCTATCAATAGCCAAATTCCCTAAAATCACGAGAAGGCTCTTTGAAAATCCCTGCCTGACGGAGACTGGAATACCTGTAAATCAAATTCCGGGATAATAGCAAGTACATGGTCGAAGACATCAGCCTGTACTCCCTCGTAAGGAACCCAATCCTTGATAGCACAGAAGAAATAAAGCTCCATAGGAATGCCATGATCTGTGGGTTGCAGCTGGCGCACCATGCAGACAAGTTCCTGGTTTACATCAGGAAGGCTTTTCAAGTAGGCAGTCAGATAAGCCCGGAACACGCCCAAATTGGTTTGGCGGCGACCGTTGACAAGAATGGAATTGTCGATATGATGTTCCTTGTTATACTCCTCTATCACTGTTTCCGTATGCTCCACATAGTCTTTCAGCAAACGAATCTTACGATACTTGTCCAGCATCTCCGGAGTACAGAACTTCACACTGTTCATATCGATATTAATGGAACGCTTGACGCGCCGCCCTCCGCTCTCGCGCATACCGCGCCAGTTCTGAAACGAATCGCTGACCAGCAGATAGGGCGGAATCGTAGTGATGGTATTATCCCAGTTACGCACCTTTACCGTATTCAGTGTGACTTCTATCACCGTACCGTCTGCACCGTATTTGGGCATTGCAATCCAGTCGCCCACCTTCAGCATATCATTGGCGGAAAGCTGCACACCCGAAACAAATCCCATAATAGAATCCTTGAACACCAGCATCAGGATAGCGGCAGAAGCACCCAACCCCGCCAACAACGACAATGGAGACCTATCAATCAGAATACTTACCACGATAATGGCGCCCACAAACCAGAGAATCACCTGTACCGTCTGCAACATTCCCTTCAACGGGCGGTCGCGGAGTTGTTCCTTCTCGCTGTACACAGCATAAACAGCCTTCAGGAACGAATTGATGAAACTCAGGAACGTAATAAGAATATAGATAAGGCAGACACGCTGGATGAATCCCAGAGTGGAAGAGCTCGTCTCGGCAAAAGCAACCGGAATAAAAATATAGATAATGACAGGCGCCACCATCCGGCTAAGGTGAATCAACACCTTACGGTCGAAAACAATATCATCCCATGTAGCTTTCGTTTTCCTTATCAGATGCGCCACCACTTTCAACAAAATGTTCCGGCAGATAGCATCCGCCAGAAAAGCGACAATCAGTACCAGCGCAAAAGCTATAAATTGATCGAGTATATCGGCCAGAGAAGGGGCTGTTCCCCAAGAAATCAATAATTCGTCGATATTCTTTAATATGTCCATGATGCTTAAATATAAAGTATGAGGTATAAAATACGACAGGGGGTCAGAGTTTCTCCCGTTCGAGGAATTCCCTTATATCTTCTTTCAACCACTGATAGAGATAAAGGTTCTTGTAACCGCTGTTTTTCTTCAACATAACAGCCACATTGACCTGACTGTTCTCATAACCCGTCAGTTCATTGCGGAACTGTTCGTTATGCTCCGCCAGACGTTTAATTTCCTGTTCACGCTCACGGCGGAGTACTGTGCAAACGGGTATCAACAGCTTCAGCACCACACAGTCCATAATGTGATGTCCCTGCATATAGAGATAGGTGTTATCGGGTATTAATCCTAATTTCCGCAACTCCTCACCCAACTTATCAACGTGCTCTATGTACTGCGGAAAGCGTACTTCCATTTCGGATAGTTTGGCAGATACCGTACGCTGCATAGCGTCCAAAGCGCTATAAGGATGCCGCAGGCTTATATCCTGCAAACGGACATAGGCATTGAAATCGTATATGGGGAAAGTATGCGTATCATGCCGGCGATAGAACCATACGTTCCACAGGAACAACGGATAAGCTATCTGTGAATAGCGTTTCAGGAAAGCGGGAAAATCGAGGAGATGACGGTCGTTCAATGTTGCCTGCACGCAAACCTCATGAAGGCTCTCGGCAAAACAATGAAAGTTCTCAATGGCATATCCGTAAGTCTGGAAGATATAAGGGTTGCGGTTTATCTTCCGTGACACATTGGTAGCCCCTTGCAGCAGAAAGTCGTAATCACTGTCCACACAAGCTATCAGGCTGCGCCCCAGTTCCGTTGTATTGAGCGTATTCATCAACACCATCTTCTTGCCCTTTGCCAATGAAGTGGCAGACGGAAGCATTACTTGGAAATAACGCTCCTCATTCTCGAACTCAGCCAAAAGAGTACGCCAAAAAGCTATATCATCATAGCTTTCCACATACGCCACAATGCGTCTGCGCCCTTTCTTCGACGAGAACTTATGCGCGGCGTCCAGATAAGCGGAAGTCAGATTATGTCGTAAAGATGTTGCCAAAGCAGTGATGAATTATAAATTATCCTTTTCAGGAGTTAAAGAAGTTTCAAGAATTAAAGGAGTCAGTTGCTGATTATCGTCGAAATATCCTCCACTTCCGTCACTGCATCCAGCCAGCCTTCCATAATAACGGCCGGAGAATGGGTAGTGAGGATAAGCTGTGCATTCGGATTCAAATCGCGTATCATGCCGATAAGCTTTTGCTGCCATTCAATGTGCAATGATGCTTCCGGCTCGTCCATAAAGAGTACACAATGGTCTTCGTTGCGCACAAGGACTGTCAGCAGGATTACCAGCATCTGTTTTTCACCGGATGAGAGTTTATAGGGAAGCAGTTGCTCACCGTCCTGAAAAAAGACAATGTCATTACTTTTGCGGTCAATCTTCTTTCGGGTATAGCTGAACAGTTCGTCAACCATATCCTGAAATTTCCGTTTAGGTACGGACAACGCCGGAGCCATACTCCGCTGTTCCTCGTCACCGCTCAGCAATTCAATCATTTTATTGCCGATATTCACTTGGTAGTCAAGATAACGGCGTTGGAGCAGATAGAGTTGCCAGTCCAGTTCGGACTTTACGTTCGGATCTGCCATACGGGCGGTAAAATCTCCCATGATAAGGGGGCGGTCGTAACTGCGGATTACATCATAGGGGATAAAAGTTGCTTCCGGATTATCGAAGAATACGTGCACTCCGCTCTTCTCATCGCTCTTCACTTCTCCGGTGGTTTGCTCCAGATATCCCACCGAGCGGTTTAGAATCGTAGTCTTTCCTACTCCGTTGATGCCGGAAAGTATGTTGACATCGGGACGCAACTCCCAAGCTATATTATACCGATGCCACAACCCGTGTATCTCGATACGTCTGATGTAATTGGCTTGTACTTCCATGATTCCTATATATTCGTATTACAAATATAAAGAAAGAGATTGAGAATTTAGTTACCTTTGCAGCGTTTTTCACCACAAACAATACATATTTCACAATATGAACAAGAACGTACAAGGTCACCTGTTTGCTCTGACCGCCAATATTCTATGGGGGTTAATGGCGCCCATCGGTAAATCCGCTTTAGTTGAGTTCTCCGCTTTGTCTGTCACTACCTTCCGCATGGTAGGCGCAGCGGCTTGCTTCTGGCTACTCTCACTGTTCTGCAAACGCGAGCAGGTAGACCACCGGGATATGTTGAAGATATTCTTCGCCTCGCTTTTTGCATTGGTGTTCAATCAGGGAGTCTACATCTTCGGACTGTCCATGACTTCTCCCATCGATGCCTCCATCGTAACTACTACCCTTCCTATCGTCACCATGATTGTAGCGGCTGTTTATCTGAAAGAGCCCGTTACCAATAAAAAAGTGCTGGGCATCTTTGTAGGAGCAATGGGAGCATTGATACTTATTATGAGCAGCCAAAATGCAAGTAGCGGCAACGGAAGCATCATAGGTGACTTACTGTGTCTCGTCGCCCAAATCAGTTTCTCTATCTATCTGACCGTATTTAAAGGGTTATCCCAAAAATATTCTCCCATCACCCTGAACAAATGGATGTTTGTGTATGCATCCATGTGCTACATCCCTTTCTCCTATCACGATGTGGCTGCCATACAGTGGGCGGAAATCTCTACTGCGGCACTGTTACAAGTGGGCTATGTAGTGGTAGGCGGCAGTTTCCTTGCCTATATATGTATCATGACAGCACAAAGACTGTTGCGCCCCACAGTAGTGAGTATGTACAACTATATGCAACCTATTGTAGCTTCAATAGTTACAGTCGTAATCGGTATGGCTGTATTCAATCTGGAAAAGGGAATAGCCATTGCACTGGTATTTCTCGGTGTATATATCGTTACGCAAAGCAAATCACGCAAGGACTTTGAGAAGGAAGGAAAAGAGGTGTAGGGAACAAGAAGTTATCAAAACGTAGTTGATGATTTTTTTAGACACGGATTTCACGGAAAAGAATAAAGTAAATCCGTAAAATCCGCGTAATCCGTGCCTAAAAAACAGACAGTAAGTATTCTTTGCTTTGATACACTCCCGCTATTTTTTCAATTCCGCAAAATAAGTATCCAGCAAATTCTTGGCAGCGACAAAGGAGGTCAGGTTACCTTTTAGCACTTGGCTTTCCTTATCGGCCAGCATTGCTTCGATTGTAGAATTATGATAGAAACTGTCGCGGAGTTGTTCATTAATGGTTTCGTACATCCAATATTTGCTTTGCTCGTTGCGGCGGTATTCAAAGTAGCCGTTCTCTTTCACAAAGTCGATATATTTATAAACCATATCCCATACTTCCTGTACCCCAAGGTTGTAAAAGCCGGAATAGGTCAGTACCTGCGGCGTCCAACCGCTCTCCGGAGCCGGGAAAAGATGCAGCGCATTACGGAACTGGGTGGCAGCCAGCTTGGCACGTTCCAGATTATCTCCATCCGCCTTATTGATGACGATGCCGTCCGCCATTTCCATAATGCCGCGCTTGATGCCTTGCAGTTCATCGCCCGTACCGGCAAGCTGGATAAGCAAGAAGAAGTCCACCATTGAATGTACCGCAGTTTCACTCTGTCCCACACCCACTGTTTCTACAAATATCTTATCGAATCCGGCAGCTTCACAAAGCACAATCGTTTCACGCGTCTTGCGTGCCACGCCACCCAGCGAACCTGCCGAAGGACTGGGACGGATAAAGGATTTAGGATGAACGGAGAGCTTCTCCATGCGGGTTTTATCACCCAAAATACTGCCCTTGCTGCGCTCGCTACTGGGGTCGATGGCCAATACCGCCAGTTTGCCGTCGTACTTCTCCAATACGTGCAGTCCGAATACGTCGATAGACGTACTCTTGCCGGCTCCCGGCACACCACTGATACCTATGCGGATAGAGTTACCGGAGTATGGCAGACACTTTTCTATCACCTCCTGAGCTATGGTCTGATGTTCGGGCTTTACACTTTCCACCAACGTCACAGCCCGGCTTAATGTCGTGATATCGCCTTTTACAATACCCTCTACATACTCTGCAACGGAAAGCTGGCGTTTTTTCGGTTTCCGCTTCAGATAAGGATTGACGGACGAAGGCTGTTCAATGCCTGCATTGACAACCAAACCTTTATATTCTCTGTTATTTTCAGGATGTTCCATAGTAAGATTTTATATTATTTCGCTTTAATATTAATCTCTACTTTCGGCTGCATCGGGTCATTCGTAATCATCAGCAAGCGCAGATGACGGCGTTTCTTCCCGATATTCCGTTTCGCCACCGTTACACGGAGGCGGGTGCTTTCGCCCGGTTGCAACACACTCTTCTTCAAGCTGGCGCCCACAGCCGGGTGGAATACCTGAAGTTTGCTGATTTGCAAAGGAGAACGGCCGGTATTCGTTATAATAATGTCCTGACGTGCCTTCGATTTCTTTGCCAGTACGGTACTCATATCAATATCCTTAATGGAAAGATTGATGACGGGGGCATTCGCCTTTTCCGTCTCGGTCATGCCCGAGAAGTCCGGCAGAAGAATGGCGGACACAGGAATCTCATTTTCATCCCCCACCTTGTCGCCCGCAAAACGTGCCAGATAGACAGAGGCTTGTGTCAGTCCGAAATCCGTCAACCGTTCGGAATCCAACGTAACGGTGATGACACCCTTCTCCCCCTTTTGCAAGACATTGGGCTTCACTTCCGTTTGCAGATAAGGCGGCAGGTGCATCAACACTGGTTCGTACGGACGGTCTGACAGGTTCACAACCCCTATGTGCATAACAGGCTTCTCACCGGCCTGCACATCGGGAAAGTCAAGATTGTTCTTATCTATGCGTATCTGCCCGATGAGGTATGGATGAGTTTTAGTGAAATCCTTGATTTCACGCACCACCTCACCGTTGAACTTTAAATAAACCAGATGGGGTTGCGCATTACTGTAAATGGCTACGGATTTGTTGAAGTGCCCCAAAGCCTCCGCATCAAAAGTCACATTGACTACTCCCTTTGCACCCGGAGCGATAGGAGTCTTTGTCCACCGGGCCACGGAACAGGCACAATCGGGCTCCACCTCGGTAAGTACCAAAGGTTGGTTGCCGGTGTTTGTAATGGAGTATTGCACCGTTACCGGATGTTTCCATTCAATCTGTCCGAAATCATACATTTCCGTATTAGAGGTAAAACGCGGTTGCGCTACGGCTGTTAATGCCGTAGCTGCAAGCGCATATAGAGTGATAAAACTGCGTCTCATTTATATTGCTTCTAAATTAGTTGCACAAATGTAAAGTTTTTAAGTGAGATACACAGATTTTCTTTCCGCTTTTTATAACCTATAAACATTCGATAGCAAGTAAAATCCACCTACCCTATTTGATTACAACAGTTCCTCCCGCAGAGTGGGAAGCATATTCCGGTGCATAAGCGCATTGCACGGTAGCCAGTCCGGTTTCGTACGTACCGCCACGAGCCACCCGGTAGCTATGCTCCAGTACATAGACGCCTTTGCCCAAGTGGTCGAAGAAGAAATTGGCCCCGGC
This sequence comes from Bacteroides sp. AM10-21B, assembly GCF_003472565.1. Taxonomy (NCBI): domain Bacteria; kingdom Pseudomonadati; phylum Bacteroidota; class Bacteroidia; order Bacteroidales; family Bacteroidaceae; genus Bacteroides; species Bacteroides sp. AM10-21B. The sequence continues at coordinate 403,880 of NZ_QRME01000001.1, forward strand.
ATCTTCCACCTCTGCATAATATCCGAAACCGCTGCTCCAACGATACCCCGAAAGCGAGCTTACCGGTTCGAAGCAAGCGCCACGTTGGTCTTTCAACTGAATAAAGTCCATGGCACGGTCCAAACGGAGCGTGAGCCGGGACACAACCTTATCACCTACTGAAAGCTGTGCGGCATCCGACAATGGTTGCAGAGATTTCTGTCCGTCTGCCGAGATACGCTCTACAAAGAGTTTCTTTTCAATATTCAGTTCACCGCCTTGTTGTTTCACGTCGGATATGGGCGACAAATACTGCGCATAGACAGCTCCCCATGCAATGCCCGCATCCCTCTTCTCTATGGTAACGGACGTTGCCTTCAGTTCAGGACTGCCTTGCGTAAAGACTTCCTTGATGTATCCCAATCCCGGCACAGTGGTCTTTGCCGGAGAAAGAGTTTCCAGCACCTTATTGCCTAAAATAATGCGGACATCCCCTTTGCTTTCCAGCAAATTGTTGCCCCGGCAAAGCAAAGCATAAATCGCATCGGCGGTAGCCACCGGAGAATTCCATGCCGTCGCCTGTTTCTGTTTCAACAGCCAAAGCTTCATTTCTTCTACCAAAGCATCATTGCCGCCTGCCTTGTGCAAGGCTTCCATGACAGCCACATGAGCAGGAACCGGCATCATGCCCCAAGTATAAGGATTGGCATAGAAAGCAAAATGCGCTCCCATCTCATCCGTTTGTACAAGATGTTCTTTTATGGAAGCTATAAACTCATTCGCTTCCGTCCTGCGTCCCACCGTCTGCAGAATAATGGCGGTCTGCGCTTTACAAATCATTGTACCGTTCTCAAGGTTACGTCCCAACTTGGTAAGAAAGTAATCGAATGCTTTGGCATATTCACCGGACAGTTTTTCCGAACCGAGAGCCACCAGATACAAATATTCCATAACGGCATCCGACAAAACGGTAATTTTAGCCCCATTCTTCTCTGCCTTGCGGATAGCCCGGTATTCTTTCAGGGCTTCCTTATTCAGATAATCAAAAGCCTTATCCTTCATTCCCGCTACTTCTTCCGGCAGTGTCTTATCCGTAAACAAAGAAAGCCGGACGAGCAACCCGGTGATATAACTTGTGACATAACGGTTGCCGGACATACCGCCAAACCAACTCCATGCGCCTTCCTCACCCTGCAATTCTTTCAGTTTAAGCAAAGACGACATATTACGGTAATTTAATTGATTAACATCGAACAAGGTAGCAATGCGTTGTTGTTGCTCCGCCTCAGTAGTAGCCTCCAGCAACCAGGGAGACTCATCCAACAGGATGTTTTTCACATCTTGGTTCTTCTCCAATTGGCTGAGGAAAGTCTCTTTTGTTCCGCCCGACAGTCGCCAGTTATCAAACACCGCCTTAATGCGCGGCTGGTTATTAGCGATATACCCAGCCAAGCTGTTAGCATAGAAAGCGGTTGCCCAAGAAATGGCATTATCGGTTGCAGGCTGGCTCAAGACAGGCAAAGCTTGTACGGCATACCATGCCGGATTACCCGTAAATTCCACCGTCAGACGACGGTCGGTTGCCGTACGACTGTTACCGTTGAACAGACTGTCCAGCGAGAAAGTACGTGTTTCTTCACCACGAACAGGCATGGCAAGCGTCTCCGTAATATACTCCTTATTGCTTAAAACAGGCAACAGATGCTGTTCCCCGTCACTGAATGTACCGCCGTCTGCCACCATACGTACACCAAGCAGGTCGTAACGTTCCGTTACATCAAACCTGAAATCAACCGATACCGTCTTTCCGGCTTCTACCGAGAACTTCTGACGCCGGGTGGAGATAATCTTCTCCGTCACCGGATCGAAAAGGGTGAATACGACTGTGCCTTTTACCGCCTTCCCCGTCAGGTTGGCAACACCGACAGCTATCTGTGTCTTATCGCCTACCCGTACAAAGCGGGGCATATTCGGAGTAAGCATAAACTCTTTGGCAGTGGCAGCAGTAGCATCAAGCATACCTGTCATCATATCCCGGGTATGGGAATAGCCCCGGAAATTCCAGCGTGTCAGGCTCTGCGGCATAGTGAAGGAGAAAGCAATCTCTCCCTGTTCATTCGTACGCAGTTGAGGATAGAAGAAGGCCGTTTCGGCAAAATTAGTACGCAAGTCAGCTACCGGTTGTAATGTCTGCCCGTCAAGAGGAATAGTTTCCGATTCAAAAACAACATCCGCAACCCCTTCTTCCACCTGTGCCGGAACATACTTCGCTTCAACCGCCCGTCCGGCTATCATCTTGTTTCTGGTGGTTCCGTATCCGGATCCACTGACAATCGCACTATTTTCGACAATTTGCAAGACTTCCGCCACTCCGGTATAGGGCGAAATGAAATAGTCAAAGTGCCAAACGGGAACTGTCCACGACTTCGTGGGGAAATAAGGAGCATAACTCTTTCCGTTGTTATTATTGCTATCCCAATAGTAATAAGGAATATACCGGTTGTAATAAACGCTTAACGACTGACTGCGGCTATAAATCCGGTCTAATGAGGCATCATACATCATTGCCAGCATCTCGGCGGCAGCAGGAAAACCTTGCGGAGTCTTGATAACCAGCCTCCACTCTTCTTCCTGTCCCGGACGCAAACGGTCGCGGAAGACTTCCCACTTCATATCCAATGTCCGTTCAGGCAGGCGTTTCCGCAATTCCACCCTACGGGTATATAGCTGTCCGTTCTTTACGAAGGTAAACTGCACGGCAACCCCGTCTCCATACTCCTCCCGATAAGGATATTCCATACGGAGAATCGAATCGCTCAATGACAGAGTACGGCTCTCCAGCCTTCCCTTCCGCCCGAAAACGTCTACCAAAACATAGGCGTCCTTCATGGAAGTGCCGAAGTAGAAGAGTGCCGGATGGGTTGCATCGAACTCCGTATTCTTTTCATAGAGGAAGGTTTCCATAAACATAGCCGGACGGGTATCTGTCAATGAGAACAACACAATATTCACCGTATTGTCCGCATTGCTGACCTCCTTACCGTCGCGGTCGCGAACCGACAGGACAAAGCGGTACTCTCCCGACGGTAGTTGTTTCCAAGCAGCGAAGTCTTTCGTTTCACCCGATGTAAAGGTACTTTCATAAACCGGCTTATCTGATATTCTTCCCGTTTTAGAGTCGAGCACCGGATACAGACGACAAATTCCTTCCATGGACAACGTCTCGTTCACGGCATTCATCACTGCCAGTTTTCCCGATATGGAATCTTCTTTGCACAACTCCCTGTTAATATCGGGCATAAAGAAATAGGCTTGACGGGCAGCGCTTAGGTGACACTGCGAAGTCTGCGTTTCGCCCGCATCCCCTGTGACCGACACTTCTATTTGATAGGAAAAGCGTTCCCCGCCCATTCTGTCCGTATCTGCGCCCGGCTTCAGAACAACCGGAATGGAGAAGTTACCTTTCGCATCCAGCTGCACCGTGTCCGAGGCAAGCGGTGCAGCACCTTGTCCCCAGTATCTCCAATTGTTACGACGGGTAACAGTATATACCAACGGAACATCCTGAATGGCCATGCCATTATATGCCTTGACATTGCCGGTCACATCTACCGTCTCTCCCAAACAGAAGGCTTCTTTCACCGGATTAAAAGTAATCTCAAAGGTAGGCCGCTTGTAATCCTCCACCCGTACGGAAACGGACGTTCTGTTTTTGACTTCAACCGTAAAGTTACCATTCAAGCAAACTGTCGGCAACACCAATTCTGTCGTAAAGGAACCGAATTCGTTGGTATTGACGTTCTTCTGTACCAGTTCTTTTCTGTTTACGTCCAACAAACGTACCTGATAACTCTTTCCTGCCAGAACTTGGGCCTTATCCGTTTCCTGTTCATAAGCGATGCCTTTGACATAAACAGTCTGACCGGGACGATACAAAGAACGGTCCGTCAGCAGAGTGATATGTTCTTCCGGACGCGACTCACCGCGCTCGTAATATCTGTTCAAATAAATAATCTGAGGCATCATAGCGGTATCTGTCCCTTTACGCGCCACATAGCTGCGGATAGTTTTATTCCATTCTACAACAGCCTTGCCGCCGGCATCGGTAGTAACCGTCTGCACCAGTTTGCGGTCTTTTTCATTGTACGCGGAATAGAAACTGACCGTTGCATCGGAAATAGGTTGTCCGCTACGGCTATCTACCGTAACCACTTCCACTTTGTTATCCGGCAGAGACAGCGTCAATACCTTGAAACGGGTTGAAACAAGAAATGAATCTGCCGTACGGGCTGTTGCGACATCCGGCACAATCTGTAATATATAAACGCCCGGTTCGTCCGGCACATAAAACTTCAAGTCCGTACGTTGCAGGTTGTTTGATGACTCTCCTTGTTTTCCATCTTGCCCAGTGAAAGCATCCAGTTCAAAATGAGTTGCAGACAATTTACGGGCATGTTTCTGATAGAATGCCTTGTTTATTCCGGTATCCATCCAAGGTATTTCGGACAGATTCGTACGGTACAGGTTCAGCGTAAATCCTTTCAGATTACGATAGGTCACGTCCAACTTCAATGAGTCACCGGGATAAACACTCCCCTGGGTATTAATATCCAAATAGGGTTGCAGGATATTTTCCCGTATGTTCCGCAGTTCATTAACACGCTTATAAGCCGAGTAGCGTTTCACCCCTTCATCACAGGTCTGCAAAGCCCCATCAATATAAGTTCCTCCCAAACTGCGGAGCCGGTCGGCCTTACAAATGTAGACTTCCGCACAGACTTCACGCGTGCCATATTCCCGAATCAGATTGTCCAAAACTTCGAGATATTCTTTATTGAGTTCTTCTTTTCGCTCACGATAAGCGGCATAAGGTTCGCGGTTTATACCGCCACCGGCTACTTTCCACTTCCAGTAATCAAGCGTTGCCAGTATCACGGCGTCTTCCGCCCCGTTACGATGCCGGTAAGCCTTTATCATCTCTGTATAAATACCGCCAATCCGGGCGCGTTGCAATGAATCCACCCGAAAGCCGTCCAATAGCCGATAAGTGTCGACTGCACGGGTCGCCAGCAGATGGTACATATCGTGCCCGTAAAAACGGCTTCCGTCTTCCAGCACTACAAAAGGCACATATTCCTTGGAAGAGACTTCAAGCAAGCGGAGGGAATCCCGCAATGAGGCAAGGTTATGTTCGTCTACCTTAGCAACAAAAAGATTATCGCTCCACTCACGAATGTCTGCAGGGGCTTCGTCTACGTCCAAAGACGTACGTTCCGACAACAGCCGCCGGTTGCCTCGCATATAATCCGCATATTCGCGGGCAAGCAGTGAATGCAGAATAGCTTTGCTTACGGGGTTCGGTTCCGATTTCACCCAACTTTCCAGATTCCTTAAATTAGTATACAGGCTATCCGGAGTCAGTCTTTCCTGATAAGCTTCCCGATAGATATATGCCTTTAGCATTTGCGGAGCGTTCTTCTCCAGCTCGGCTTTCCGGTAAATTTTCCCCGTCAGCTTCACTGCAGTTTGCGGCAAACTCTTCTTTTGAGCTTGCTCTACCTGTTTCCACAGGTTGTCATAGGACTGAGCATGCAAGGAAAGGAAGCACACTCCAATCATCAGCAGAAACAATGTACAAAATCTTTGGAATTTCTTCATAGCTATTCTATTGTTATAGTGGTTAGAAACAAAAATAACAAATTAATAGTTATGTTGTGCCGACTTTTAGTAAAAAATAAAAAAAACAAAGCATATGCTGACACAATCCTCCTCGGTAACAAATATAAAAAAACGAGGGATACATTCTCAGAACATATCCCCCGGTCTCTTATCGATTACTACACTCATCTTGGGTAGTTATAATACTTCATTGCTTCAATCCAGTTCTCACCAACTTTAGTAAGAACCTCTTTGAAAGAATTTACAATCTTTTTTCCCATAATCTTATCAATTAAATTAAATACCCTGAAAACTTTTTTTTCTTTACTTCTTAATGGTGTAACCCATCATTAACATCTCATTACGACCTACCTCTGCGAGAATACGTCTGAATGAGCTCATAATCTTCTTTTTCATAACCTTAAAAAATTAAACTAACATCTTGAAAACTGAAAACTAATTTCTCTCTTAAAAAGGGGATGAATGCTTAAAGCATTACATAACCCCAAATGTTCTTATCGGCCTCGCCGAAATGTCTGAACAAACTCCTTAACTTTTTCATTTTGTTATCCTCCTAAAATCAATCTTGTTACTCTTAAAAATAACCTGTTATCCTATTATTTCTATGTTTTACAACACAAAAATAAGGCCTTTGTTCAAGATAGCAAGTGAAAACACATAGAAAAAGATGTTTTATAACATATTTCTTGACCTAAATCAATTTTCTGCAAAGTTGCAACAATAAGAAGAGTCAGAATGGCGGTAAAGCAAAGTTATTCTGACAGGCCAAAGTCAAAATGGCAGTAATAAAAAGCGGGGCACGTTTAAAGTGTCCCGCTTTCCGTCTTATTATGTATAAGGTATAAAGAAAATTACTTTTCAGGAGTCTGTTCCAAAGTCGCAACCAAGAAGTCATAGAACTTCGTCACAGACGGAATGTATGCACGTTCATCGGGTGAGTGCGGTGAGCGCAACGTAGGACCGAAAGAAATCATGTCAAGCCCCGGACAGTTGGCACCGATAATGCCGCATTCCAAGCCTGCATGAATCACCTTCACAGCCGGTTCTACACCAAATTGTTGCTTATAGGATAATGTCATGGCATGCAGAATCGGAGAATCCACATTAGGTTGCCAGCCTGAGTAGCCGCCGCTCAATTCCACTTTCATGCCTGCCATAGAGAAGCACGCAGTCAAGCTATCTGCCAAGAAGTCCTTCATTGTATCACAAGAACTGCGAGCCAATATACGAACATCCGCCTTGCCGCCTTCAATCGTCACAATGGCCAGATTGGAAGAAGTCTCCACCGTATCGGGAACTGTAGGAATCATACGCATTACTCCATTTTGACAAGCCATTAGCACACTAATCATATTGTCCTGAATTTCTTCGGGAACAATGGCGGCAGGCAAATCTACATTTTCCAATTTCAAGGTAATGCCTTCTTCAATCGGTGTATATTCTTCATTAATCTGCACCTCATATTCCTTGATATAGTCTTCCAATCCTTCGATGTCTTCAGGATTAAACACCAATACAGCGTGTGCCTCACGCGGAATGGCATTGCGCATATTACCACCTTCAAAACTTGACAACTGGCAATCGAACTCAATCAGTAAGTCATGTACGATACGGGCAAGCAGCTTATTGGCATTGCCACGTCCCTGATTGATTTCCAATCCGGAATGTCCGCCACGCAATCCCTTCAAAGTTATCCGACGGGCTACGAAATCAGCTGCAGGAGCTTCTTCCTTATATTCCAGCGTAGCCGTAATGTCGATGCCGCCCGCGCAACCGATATAAAGTTCTCCTTCGTCCTCCGAATCAAGATTCAGCAGAATCTCACCGTTCAGCGTGCCCGGCTTCAAACCGAATGCGCCGTACATACCCGTTTCCTCATCCTTGGTAATCAACGCTTCCAATGGACCATGTTTCAGGTCTTTCGCCTCAAGTACCGCCATGATAGCGGCTACACCCAAACCATCATCTGCGCCCAGAGTGGTGCCTTTGGCCTTCAGCCAATCACCGTCAATGTAGGTTTCAATGGGGTCTTTGGTAAAATCATGAACTGTATCGTTGTTCTTCTGCGGAACCATATCCATATGGGCCTGCAGAATGACACCTTTGCGGTTTTCCATACCCGGAGTAGCCGGTTTGCGGATAATGACATTGCCGACCTCGTCAACAAATGATTCCAAACCCAAGCCCTTACCGAAATTTATCAAGAACTCAGTTATTTTCTCCATATGTCCGGACGGACGGGGTATCTGAGTCAGCGAATAGAAATGCTTCCACACATTTTGTGGAGCCAACTGTAAGATTGTACTCATAATTATAAAAGTTGTTTTCGCAAATATAAGAGTTATTTTTCAATATCCCTCCAATCGGTAACGCAAAAGTCTTCTAATTCACTTTATACGGTTCGCTAACGAAACGTGTAAACCGCCATAGATACCAAGCACTATAACCAGTAAGGTTTGAATACCGTGTACTATCAACGCAAACACGCCCGCATCCGTGGCACTCACACCGTAAAGCATCATCATGGTGATAACGGCAAAGTGCCAAGGCCCCGCCCCATTGGGCGTAGGAACAATTACAGCAAATGTTCCGCCTACAAACATCACCATTGCAGCTTGAAAACTAAGATGTTCCGTAAAAGAAAAGCAATAGAAAGTCAGATAGAAATGATAGAAATAACATCCCCATATAAGTAAGGTATAGAGAATAAACAAGGGGATATTCTTCACATTACGAAGCGACATCACCCCTTCACACACATTCAGCACAACTCCCTTCACCTTCTCAAAAAAAGAAAGCATCCGCATCAGATAGTACATCAGCACCAGCACACCGATAACACAAAACAGGGAAACATAAAACCAGGGAGAGGTCAGCAGGTGCATCAGTGAAGGAATTTTTGTACCCGTCTCCTGAAAGAAGCGGAGAAACACCGGCATCTGCGCCAGAAAAGTAAATCCCGTAATCAGGAAGATACACCAAGTGTCCACCAAACGCTCGGTTACCACAGTTCCCAAAGATTTGGAGAATGAAACATCATCATACTTAGCCAAAACACCGCAACGCGACACCTCGCCCACACGGGGCAATATCAAATTGGTAGCATAGGAAATGAATATGGCATCCACGCAATCGCTCCTCTTAGGATAAGCCCCCAGCGGTTCCAGCGTCTGCCGCCAACGCCACCCGCGAAACACATGGCTCATCACGCCAAAGAACAGTGAAAGCAACATCCAGCCCCAATTCGTGCCATACAAAAGCACCTCTTTTGCGCGTTCAAAATCAAAATCACGATACACCCAATACAGGATAAAACCGCCCAAAAGAACGGGCAACACGATTTTCAATGTCTTTTTTATTATCTTATTCATCGTTTTACCTTAAAATTCATCCGGCACACGTCGTAATTTGTGATTTGTAACTCGTAATTCGCCGAAAAGGATTACCTTTGAACCGCAAAAGTAACGATTTAGTTGATACATGAGATTAGTTAAACCTAAAAAGTTTCTCGGCCAGCACTTTCTGAAAGACTTGAAAGTGGCTCAGGACATTGCCGACACCGTAGACGCCTGCCCCAAACTTCCGATACTGGAAGTGGGACCGGGTATGGGGGTGCTGACGCAATTCCTTCTACCCAAAGAGCGCACGGTAAAAGTTGTGGAAGTGGATTACGAATCGGTGGCCTATCTGCGGGAAGCCTACCCGCAATTGGAGGATAATATCATAGAAGACGACTTCTTGAAAATGAACCTGCAACGTCTGTTCGACGGGCAGCCTTTCGTACTGACGGGTAACTATCCCTATAACATATCCAGCCAGATTTTCTTCAAGATGCTGGACAACAAAGACTTGATACCATGCTGTACGGGCATGATACAGAAAGAAGTTGCCGAGCGCATCGCCGCCGGTCCGGGCAGCAAGACGTACGGCATTCTGAGTGTACTGATACAGGCTTGGTATCGCGTGGAGTACCTCTTCACCGTAAGCGAGCACGTATTCAACCCGCCTCCCAAAGTGAAAAGCGCCGTTATCCGCATGACGCGTAATGACACGCAACAATTGGGATGCGACGAAAAGTTGTTCAAGCAGGTGGTGAAAACCACATTCAACCAGCGCCGGAAAACCCTGCGCAACTCCATAAAACCGATACTCGGCAAAGAATGTCCGCTGACCGAAGACGTCCTCTTCAACAAACGTCCCGAACAGCTTTCCGTACAGGAATTCATAGAGTTGACCAACCGGGTGGAAACAGCGTTGAAGGAGATGAAAGAAGAAACGGACAAATGAGTATTTAACGGCTTTCAGCCTTAGGCAATACACAATGGAAATAGACGAAGAATACATAGATAAAGTCAAAAGCTTTATAGAGCAGAAAGACGCGGAAAACGTCAAGGCGCTTCTTATCGACCTGCATCCGGCAGACATTGCCGAATTGTGTAATGACCTCGCGCCCGAAGAGGCACGCTTCGTTTATCGTCTCCTCGACAACGAAACAGCCGCCGACGTACTGGTAGAAATGGATGAAGACGTCCGGAAGGAGTTCTTGGAACTTCTGCCTTCGGAAACCATTGCCAAACGGTTTGTGGATTATATGGATACGGACGATGCCGTAGACCTGATGCGTGACCTCGACGAGGAGAAAAAGGAAGAAGTCCTCTCGCATATTGAGGATATAGAGCAGGCCGGAGACATCGTAGACCTGTTGAAATACGATGAAGACACCGCCGGCGGTTTGATGGGTACGGAAATGGTAACCGTCAACGAGAACTGGAGTATGCCGGAATGTCTGAAAGAAATGCGCCTGCAAGCTGAACAGCTGGACGAAATCTACTACGTATACGTCATTGACGATGACGAACGCCTGCAGGGTGTATTCCCGTTGAAGAAGATGATTACCTCGCCGTCCGTCTCCAAAGTGAAACATGTAATGAGGAAAGACCCCATTTCCGTCCATGTAGACACTCCCACGGACGAAGTGGTACAGATTATCGAGAAATACGACTTGGTAGCGGTGCCCGTTGTCGACAGTATAGGCCGTCTGGTAGGGCAAATTACCGTAGACGACGTAATGGACGAGGTTCGCGAACAATCGGAACGCGATTACCAATTGGCATCCGGTTTGTCACAGGACGTAGAAACAGACGACAACGTCATGCGCCAGACTTCCGCACGCCTGCCGTGGTTGCTTATCGGTATGCTGGGCGGTATCGGCAACTCCATGATATTAGGTAATTTTGACGCGACTTTCGCCGCACATCCTGAAATGGCTCTGTACATCCCGCTAATCGGAGGTACGGGTGGAAACGTAGGAACCCAGTCCTCCGCAATCATTGTCCAAGGCCTTGCCAACAGTTCTCTGGATGCAAAAGATACATTCAAGCAAATTGCCAAAGAATCCGTAGTGGCGGTAATCAATGCGACTATCATATCCTTATTGGTATACATATATAACTTTGTACGATTCGGCGGTACGGCCACAGTTACCTACTCCGTATCTATCAGCCTGTTTGCCGTTGTCATGTTTGCTTCCATATTCGGAACATTAGTCCCCATGACACTCGAAAAGCTGAAAGTGGACCCGGCCATTGCCACAGGTCCGTTTATATCCATTACCAACGACATTATCGGCATGATGATGTATATGGGTATCACCGTACTATTGGCCTGAAACGGCTAATTTGAAAAAAATTAAAGGAAAAAGTATGAAGTAATCATTTTATTTCATTAATTTGTAACCTAATGTAACCCGAACGGGGCATCCCGTTTCTAAAAAGTAAATACAAATGACGGACACTCATGACACTAATCTCCCCGACAAACCGGTGGAATTAGAAGAAGACAAGAAAACAGCAGAGGTTTCTGAGCCGGCAACAACAGAAACTCCCGCTGAGGCAACCTTGACTGACAAGCCGGCCGAATCAGTTCAAAAGCTCACTAAAGAAGAAATCCTGAACAAGCTTAAAGAGATTGCAGCAGACGTGGAGAATGCAGCCAAATCGGAGATAGACGGTTTGAAACAGGCTTTCTACAAACTACATAACTCAGAGCAGGAAGCCGCAAAGAAGCAATTCGTTGAGAATGGAGGAGCTATTGAAGAGTTTGTTCCACAAGCCGACGCTTTGGAAGAGGAATTCAAAAACACCATGTCCGTCATCAAGGAAAAAAGAAGCGCACTCAATGCAGAACAGGAGAAACTGAAAGAACTCAACCTGCAAATCAAGCTTTCTATCATCGAGGAACTGAAAGAATTGGTGGAATCTCCGGAAGACGCCAACAAGAACTATACGGAATTCAAGAAGTTGCAGCAGCAATGGAACGAGGTTAAAATTGTGCCGCAAGCCAAGATTAACGAATTGTGGAAGAACTACCAGCTGTACGTCGAGAAGTTCTACGACCTTTTAAAACTGAACAACGAATTTCGTGAATACGACTTCAAAAAGAATCTTGAAATAAAGAATCATCTTTGCGAAGCCGCCGAGAAACTGGCAGACGAACCGGATGTAGTTTCCGCTTTCCACCAATTGCAGAAATTGCATCAGGAATTTCGCGATACAGGACCGGTAGCAAAAGAACTGCGCGACGAAATATGGGCACGCTTCAAAGCTGCCTCTACTACCGTAAACCGTCGTCACCAACAGCATTTTGAGGCTTTGAAGGAGACAGAACAACACAATCTCGACCAAAAGACCGTAATCTGCGAAATCATCGAGTCCATTGATTATAGTGAGCTTACCAACTTTGCTTCTTGGGAAAACAAGACTCAGGAAATCATCGCTTTGCAAAACAAATGGAAAACTATCGGCTTTGCCCCGCAAAAGATGAACGTAAAGATATTTGAACGGTTCCGCAAAGCCTGTGATGAGTTTTTCCAAAAGAAAGGCGAGTTCTTCAAGTCTCTGAAAGAAGGGATGAACGAGAACCTTGAAAAGAAACGTGCCTTATGCGAAAAAGCAGAGGCTCTGAAAGACAGTACTGACTGGAAAGCAACAGCGGACGAACTGACCAAACTCCAAAAAGAGTGGAAAACAGTAGGTCCTGTTGCCAAGAAATATTCGGATGCCATATGGAAACGGTTCATCTCCGCCTGCGACTACTTCTTTGAACAAAAGAATAAAGCAACTTCTTCACAACGTTCCGTTGAGCAGGAGAATCTGGAGAAGAAAAAAGCCATTATCGAGAAACTGACCGCCATTGACGAAACAATGGATGTGGAAGAAGCCACTCAACTGGTCCGTGAACTTATGAAAGAATGGAACGGCATAGGGCACGTGCCATTCAAAGAAAAAGACAAGATTTACAAACAATATCATAGCCAGATAGACAAGTTGTTTGAACGCTTCAACATCAGCGCTTCCAATAAGAAGTTAAGTAACTTCAAATCATCTATCAGCAATATACAGGAAGGCAGCCCGCAAGCCCTCTACCGTGAACGAGACAAACTGGTACGTGCCTGCGAAAACATGAAAAACGAATTGCAGACCTACGAAAACAACCTGGGCTTCCTTACAGCGTCTTCCAAGAAAGGCAACAGCCTTTTGACCGAACTTAACCGTAAAGTTGAGAAACTGAAAAGTGATATAGAACTGGTTAAACAGAAAATTAAAGTGATTGACAATTCAATCAACGAAGCGGAATAATTTTTTGAACCTAATTATACGAGGTTATGCCAAAAGGATTGAAGGCTTTTTGACATAACCTCTTTTTTATCTAATCTTATCTCACTCTAAATTATGAAAAGAATTCTAACCTTAGGTATCGTACTACTGGCCGCAAACAGCCTGTTACCGGCACAAGAAATTACATTCTCGGAAACCAAATTCAATTGGGGAATCGTTCAGGAAAAAGACGGAAATGTGAGCCATAATTTCCGGTTCGTGAATACCGGAGACAAGCCTTTGACCATCAAAAACATCATTACCGGTTGCGGATGCACCTCATCCGAGTGGGCCGATAAAGTCTACCGCCCCGGCGAAGAAGGAACAATACGGTTGGTCTATCACCCGGAAGGCAGAACGGAAAACAGCATCAACCTTGTAGCCGAGATTTACACTAACAGAGCGGCAAAAGAAGTAGTTACTTTGGAAATGTCAGGAGAGATAAAACGTCAAGCCCCCTCCTATCCCGCCTACTACAATCCTGCCAATGGAAAACGCAGCCAAAACCAAACCGGCATTCCGCAAGATGAATATGAACAAATACTTAAACGGGTGCGTGAGGAACTATATGCCAAAGCTACTTCACAGCAAACAGACCAAATCACAGAAAGATTATTACGTTCCATGCTTCCGGAAGGCAAATGGAGCGATTTGGATTATGCTTGCTTCTTCCGTACCAATTGGGAACCGGTGGAACACTTGAAGCGTTTGGTTACAATTGCCACTTCATATACTGATGAAAACTCCCGCTATTACGGCAACAAAGTATTATACAATGCCATCAGAACCGCCCTCCAATATTGGGTGAAACAAGACCCTACCTGTTTTAACTGGTGGTTCAACCAGATTTCCGTACCGCAGACACAAGCCTCACTCCTCGCCCTGATGGATGCAGGACAAAAGAAACTCCCATCCGAAATCAGCGCGCCTATCCTACAAACAATGAGCGAACGCAGCGATCCGCGCAAATGGACCGGCGCCAACAAAATGGACATTGCCATTCATCATTTAGTAAGAGGCTGCCTGTTGAAGAACGACAGTATCGTACGTGTCAATGCCGATGAAATATTCTACCCCGTACAAATCGTTGTGAACGAAGGCATACAGGAGGACTTGTCTTATCACCAGCACGGACCGCAACTCTACATCGGCGGATACGGAACAGTGTTTGTAGACAACATAGTGCGTATGGGCAATATCCTCAACGGTACGAAATATGCCATGAACCGGGAAAAACTCAGCCTGTTTTCCAATTTTATCCGCAGCACCTACTTCAATGTATTCCGCAGCAGATATCTGGACTTCAGCGTAACAGGCAGGGGTGTCAGCCGCAAGGGAACATTGGATTACGGAGATTGTGCGGCCCTGTTCGGAAACTTGCAGACTCTCGATGCCGCACACACTGACGAATATGCAGCCATTGCCCGCCGTTTCCTCACCCGGGAAGCATCTTACCAACGTTCGGACAGGAATACAATGTATTATTGTTCAGACTATATGCTACACAACAGACTGAATTACGACTTTTCCGTACGCGCTTCCTCAACACGCACCAACAAAACCGAAAGCGGCAACGGTGAAAATCTATACGGAACCTATATGAGTGACGGCGCTACCAATATTCGTGTCAATGGTAATGAGTATGTTGACATCTTCCCCGTTTGGGAGTGGGACAGAATACCGGGAACCACCCTGCCCGCAGGCGAGAAACGCAATCCCGTTGACTGGGGAACCAAAGGAACCGGTACATTCACAGGCGGAGTATCCGACGGGAAATACGGTGTAATGACCTTCAAGATGAATGATTATGGCGTAAAAGCCCGGAAATCATGGTTTATGTTCGACAACGAAGTAGTCTGCTTAGGCAGCGGCATCGATTCAAATATTCCGGCAGACATCGTTACCACCATCAATCAATGCCATTTAGACGGGAAAGCATGGATAAGTACAGGAAGAAAAACGCTTCAGCAAGCTGTCCAAGGGGAATTTTCTTTTGAACAAACTCCGTTATGGATTTGGCATGACAGCATCGCCTACTTCTTCCCTAAAGAGAATAATGTAAAACTAAGAATGAACAAACAAAAAGGCAGCTGGGCAAAAATCAACTTCAATTATCCCGCTACGGAAATCAACATACCTGTATTTAACCTGAGTATTAATCACGGAAAATCACCCCGGAACGCATCTTACGCATATATCGTTGTGCCGGGAATCAGCCATCCGGAAAAGATGAAAGCATACTCCCACCGACATCTGAAAATTGAACGGAATGACATGGAAATACAAGCCGTTAGCAATCAGGAATCGGGAATTCTGCAAATTGTTTTCTTTAATCCCGACACTTTTGACAATGGAAAAATAAAGGTGAAAGCCTTGAAACCCTGCGTTGTACAAATAAAGAGAAGCAAAGGAAAAGTGACAGATATACAAATTGCCGACCCGCAGAACCAAGAAAAACTAAAGCCGGGGATAGATGTAATAATTTCAAATGACTAATCATCCGCATTCTTCCCCTGACTCTCCCGACAAGCCATAAGCCATACTGAAATAAACCTCTACTCTACGTCTCTAAAGTTCAACTTGAGAGATGTAAAGTAGAGGTTTATCATAGCTAAGCCAGCATCTTAATGGTGGAATAAGCGGATACCCGTAAACGCCATTGCAATACCGTACTTATCGCAAGTCTCAATAACATGATCATCGCGCACCGAGCCTCCGGCCTGCGCTATAAACTCTACGCCACTCTTGTGCGCACGTTCAATATTATCACCAAAGGGGAAGAAAGCATCAGAGCCCAGTGCAACCCCTTTTAAAGTATCCAACCAAGCACGCTTCTCTTCACGGGTCAGTATTTCCGGCTTCTCCGTAAAGAATTGTTGCCAAACGCCGTCAGCCAATACGTCATCATAATCGTCACTGATGTAAACATCAATCGTATTGTCACGGTCGGCACGGCGTATCTTCTCAATCCAAGGCAGACTCAATACTTTCGGATGTTGGCGCAAGTACCATATATCAGCTTTATTTCCTGCCAGACGGGTACAATGGATTCGGCTTTGTTGACCGGCACCAATACCAATCGCCTGACCGTCTTTCACATAACACACGGAATTAGACTGAGTATATTTCAAAGTGATAAGCGCTATCATCAAATCACGCTTGGCAGCTTCGGAGAAATTCTTATTCCGGGTAGGAATAGTAGCAAACAGCTCCTCGCCATTCAATTTTATCTCATTTCGTCCTTGCTCAAAAGTAACTCCAAACACATCTTTATGTTCAATCGGAGCCGGTTTATAAGCCGGATTAATCTTGATTACATTATAAGTCCCCTTGCGTTTGTTTCTCAATATTTCGAGCGCCTCATCGGTATATCCCGGAGCAATTACCCCGTCTGAAACCTCACGATTGATGAAACGGGCTGTAGCCTCATCGCATACATCACTCAAAGCTATGAAATCGCCATAAGAAGACATACGGTCAGCGCCACGTGCACGCACATAGGCATTGGCGAGCGGTGAAAGAGGCAGATTATCAACAAAGTAAATCTTTTTCATGGTTTCGTCCAACTCCAATCCGATAGCGGCCCCTGCCGGACTCACATGTTTGAATGAAGTAGCGGCCGGCATCCCGGTAGCTTCTTTCAATTCTTTCACCAATTGCCACCCGTTCAAGGCATCCATAAAATTGATATACCCCGGACGTCCGTTCAAGACTTCGATAGGCAACTCTCCCTCCTGCATAAAAATGCGGGCCGGCTTTTGATTAGGGTTACAGCCGTATTTCAACGATAATTCTTTTGCCATAATTAGTAATGTTTGAGTTGCTGCAAATTTACTCTTTTTTACCCAATAAAAAAACCCACTAAATTATGATTTTAGCGGGTTCTTTAGCTTTAAATATATGTCTTATGGTTGGGCTACCTGGATTCGAACCAGGAATGACAGGACCAGAATCTGTAGTGTTACCATTACACCATAGCCCAATTGAGCATCACATTTCTGTTTTGCGGTGCAAAGATACAAAGTTTTCCATAATCCAAAACATTTTCTGTTATTTTTTTCATTAAAATCTGATAAGACACCATGACACAAAGAATTATATACCTAAAAAAAAACAAAAAATGAAAGACTTTTTCCCTTTTGCGTGTTTGATATAATAAATCAACGTATATTTGTCACCTGTTTAATATTAATAATGTGTAATGAACGAAGCTAAAAATTTAATTCAACAAATAACAGAAGGTATTCAAGATAAAAAAGGAAAAAAAATCGTCATAGCAGACCTTACCCAAATAGACGATACAATATGTAATTATTTCGTCATCTGTCAAGGAAACTCTCCAAGCCAAGTAAGCGCCATTGTAGATTCTGTAAAAGACTTCACCCGTAAAGGGGCGAACAGCAAACCTTTCGCGGTAGACGGTTTACGTAACGCCGAATGGGTAGCCATGGACTATTCCGATGTACTGGTTCACGTTTTTCTGCCGGAAGCGCGTGACTTCTACAATTTGGAGCACCTGTGGGCAGATGCCAAACTAACTCAAATCCCCGATCTCGACTAATTTAGACTTATGGACAATAACAGCAATAAAAAGCCCGCTAAAACCAATATGCCCAAGTTCAACTTGAACTGGTTGTATATGATTATAGCCATGATGTTACTGGGACTGTACCTCACCAACGAAAGCGGTACAGCCAGCAAAAACATCCCCTACGATGAATTTCAGGAATACGTACGTAACGGCTACATAAGCAAAGTGACCGGTTATGACGACAACTCCGTAGAGGCATACGTCAAGCCGCAATATGTACCCAATGTATTCAAAGCAGATTCCAGCCGTGTAGGCAAGAATCCTCTGATTACGACAGAAGCTCCCTCACGTGAAAGTCTGGGTGACTTCCTGCAGAAGGAAAAAGACGAAACGCGTTTCGACGGCTCCATCAGCTACGAAAAGAAACGCAACTACTTCGGTGCAATCCTTTGGCAGATATTGCCGTTTGCATTCCTTATCGGTTTCTGGATATTCCTGTCCCGCCGCTGGAGCGGCGGTGGCGGCATGGGCGGCGGTGGCGGCATCTTCAGTGTCGGCAAGTCCAAAGCACAGCTGTTTGAGAAGAACTCTCCGGTAAAGGTAACCTTCAAGGATGTAGCCGGACTTGCAGAAGCCAAACAGGAAGTAGAGGAAATCGTAGAATTCCTGAAAGAGCCGCAAAAATATACAGACTTGGGAGGTAAGATACCTAAGGGTGCATTGCTCGTAGGTCCTCCGGGAACAGGTAAGACGTTGTTGGCAAAGGCGGTAGCCGGAGAAGCCAACGTACCGTTCTTCTCATTGGCAGGTTCCGATTTCGTGGAAATGTTTGTCGGTGTAGGCGCTTCCCGCGTCCGCGACTTGTTCCGCCAAGCCAAAGAGAAAGCGCCTTGCATTGTATTCATCGACGAGATTGATGCAGTGGGACGTGCGCGTGCCAAGGCAGCCGCTATGGGAGGTAACGATGAACGCGAGAACACACTGAACCAATTGCTGACCGAAATGGACGGTTTCGGTTCCAACAGCGGTGTCATTATCCTTGCCGCAACCAACCGCGTGGACGTTTTGGACAAAGCATTGCTGCGTGCCGGACGTTTCGACCGCCAGATACACGTTGATTTACCGGACTTGAATGAACGTAAAGAAGTATTCGGCGTACATCTGCGCCCCATTAAGATAGACAATACGGTGGACGTAGAGTTACTGGCCCGCCAAACTCCGGGTTTTTCCGGCGCCGACATCGCTAATGTCTGCAACGAAGCCGCCCTGATTGCCGCCCGCCATGGAAAGAAGTTTGTAGAAAAGCAAGACTTCCTGGATGCGGTAGACCGTATCGTAGGCGGTTTGGAAAAGAAAACCAAAATTACGACTGAAGAAGAACGCCGTTCCATCGCCATACACGAAGCCGGACACGCCAGCATCTCATGGCTGTTGGAATACGCCAACCCTCTGATTAAAGTAACAATCGTTCCACGCGGACGTGCCCTCGGCGCTGCCTGGTATCTGCCCGAAGAACGCCAGATTACCACCAAAGAGCAGATGCTGGACGAAATGTGCGCCACTTTGGGAGGACGTGCCGCAGAGGACTTATTCATCGGAAGAATCTCAACCGGCGCAATGAACGACTTAGAACGTGTAACCA
Source organism: Bacteroides sp. AM10-21B (assembly GCF_003472565.1). Lineage (NCBI taxonomy): Bacteria > Pseudomonadati > Bacteroidota > Bacteroidia > Bacteroidales > Bacteroidaceae > Bacteroides > Bacteroides sp. AM10-21B. Next base: position 423,366 of record NZ_QRME01000001.1, read on the forward strand.
AGCAGGCTTACGGCATGATTGCCTATTTGGGCATGAGTGACAAATTGCCGAATCTCTGTTACTACAATAACGAAGAATATTCTTTCAACCGTCCGTACAGCGAAAAGACTGCCGAGTTGATTGATGAAGAAGTGAAGCGTATGGTAAACGAGCAGTACGAGCGTGCCAAAAAGATACTTTCCGACAACAGAGACGGCCACAACAAGTTGGCTCAACAGTTGATAGACAAAGAGGTCATCTTTGCGGAAGATGTGGAAGAAATCTTCGGCAAACGCCCGTGGGCTTCCCGTTCCGAAGAAATCATCAGCGCCGGCAAAACCTCCAAAGAGTTGAAAGAAGCCGAAGAGCAAGAAGCCGCCAAGGCCAAAGAAGCTGAAAAAGAGGTGAAAGAAGAAGAAAGCCACAACACAGAGGCTTCCAACAATACCGATAATACGGATAATACCGAACCAAATAATTAAAACGAAAACACCTTGAAAAACAATTTCATACAACGTGCAATTACAGGTGCATTATTTGTAATCATACTGGTGGGCTGTATCCTTTACAGCCCCCTCTCATTCGGAATTCTGTTCACCATCATCAGTGCATTGAGCGTGCATGAGTTCGCCCATTTGGTAAATAAAAGCGGTGAGGTCAGCATCAACAGAACGATTACCGCTTTAGGCGGAGCTTATCTGTTCCTTGCACTCATGGGATTTTGCACATCCGCCATTGATGCGCGTGTATTCCTACCTTATTTAGGCCTATTGCTCTATTTGATGATTACGGAGTTATATCTGAAAAAGAAGAATCCCATCGGCAACTGGGCATATTCCATGTTGAGCCAGTTATACGTAGCCTTGCCTTTCGCATTACTGAATGTGCTTGCTTTCCAGAATTCACCGGAAACAAGCAGCGTAACCTACAACCCCATCCTGCCGCTTTCCATCTTTGTATTCATCTGGCTGAGCGATACAGGGGCATATTGCGTTGGCTCCCTAATAGGCAAGCATCGTCTGTTCGAACGTATTTCTCCCAAGAAATCATGGGAAGGCAGCATAGGCGGAGCGATTTTCTCCATCGCCTCTTCCTTTGTATTTGCCCGCTTCTTCCCTTTCATGTCTATGTGGCAATGGGCAGGACTGGCAGTTATCGTAGTCATTTTCGGTACTTGGGGAGACCTGACCGAATCGCTGATGAAGCGCCAACTCGGCATCAAAGATTCCGGCAACATCCTTCCGGGACATGGCGGAATGCTCGACCGTTTTGACAGTGCACTAATGGCTATCCCCGCAGCGGTAGTCTACCTGTATATATTGACAATGATTTAACAAGAAACCATTATTTTAGGCACGAATTACACGGCTTTTCACGGTTCTCTTCAAACTTTTATCCGTGTTTTCCGCGTAATTCGTGCCTATTTCCTATCTCAGCTGCATTTTCGACAAATCAACATCACGCATATCCTTCGCGTTATCATCGGTGCTCTTAAAATCGAATGTCAGTTCCACTTCGTCATTTACCTCCGAATTAAGTTTCAGCTTAATGCCCTTTGTCTCTGAGGTCACATTGAGACTGTTCAGATTATACGATACCGCACCGTAGTCACGCAGCCCCGTCACATCATCATAGTCGTTATAGCGGAGTTCCAAATGTATGTAGCCGTCCTCTCCGTACAAATCCGCATCGTCTTGCGGACGTACCAGACTGATACGATGTTTATTCTTGGAAGGCAGGTTCTGCATGAACATGATATTCATATATCCCCCGCTAATGCCGATATCCCCCTTAAATATCAGAACCGGGTCATTACCGAACTCTTCCTCGGTTTCAGGAGTCAATGTCTCCACTTCCTTAGTCAGCACATCATGCAGGCGCAGAAGCTTCACGGCATGATCGTATCCGTCAAATCCATCAGACAAAGGATTAAACACAGTAATCACACGTTTTCCGTCAACCGGTTCATACCATCCTAAATCCGTATTCACGGGCCAAAGCGTTCCCCAAACATCACAGTCCAGATAAAAAGCATTTCCCGTGACACGCACCGTAGCCCATAAAGGCGGAGTGAAATCACCGATTGAATATCCGTCGTTGTCATCACAGGATTGCAGTGCAGGCATTACAGCCAGACAAACTGCCATAAATAACCAATGTAGCTTTCTCATAATTAAAGTCCTTTCGTTTATTTCTGTATAGAAAATACAAAAGCCGGGCATTTACTGCACCGGCTTCATTCCTTTTAACAAGAAATTAAATATCATCCTATTTTTTGAAACGTTTCTTAAGCAATGCTGTCATCTTCTTGGCGGCACGTTCGGGCGCTCCCGCTTCTCCCAAACGGGATGCCATGTATTCGTAACCGTCGAGCATCTGTTGGCGATACTTCTTATCATATAAAATACGTTGAAGTTCCGCCCTCACCTGCTCCACCGTCATGGTGTCGGCAACCAGTTCTTTCACGACCTCACAATCCGCAATAAGATTAACCAAAGAAATATACTTCACTTTTAAGATATGCCGTTTCAAGAAAGCGATAATCTTTCCTATCGGCGTATGGTAGCATACCGCCTGCGGAACCCGGAACAATGCCGTTTCCAATGTTGCGGTGCCCGAAGTTACCAGTGCGGCTTCCGCATTCCGAAGCAAGGGGAAAGTACGGTTAAAGATTATTTTTACATCCGAACTGCCGACATATTCCTTGTAATATTCCGGAGAAATGCCCGGAGCTCCCGCCAGCACCAACTGATAATCGGGGAACGAAGCGGCAGCCCGAATCATATCCGGCAAATTATCCTTAATCTCCTGTTTGCGGCTACCTGCCAACAACGCAATGACAGGCTTTGAAGAAAGACCGTTGGCACGCCGGAATTCATCCGAGGTTTCAGCATAAACGGCTTGAAATGCGGTAACCTCATCCATTGTCGGATTACCGACATAATGTATGGGATAGCGGTGCTTGCCTTCAAAGAACTCCACTTCAAACGGAAGGATAGAGAACAATTCATCCACATCCCGCTTGATGTTCTTGATGCGGTATTCTTTCCACGCCCATATCTTGGGAGAGATATAGTAATACACCGGTATTTGCGTGCGGGCATGAATAAACTTGGCAACATTCAGGTTAAAGCCGGGATAGTCCACCAGAATAAGTACATCCGGTTGCCAGGCTACAATATCTTCCTTGCAGCGCTTCATATTGGCAAAGATGGTGCGCAGATGCAGCAAAACAGGAATGAAGCCCATATATGCCAATTCCTTATAATGCTTCACCAACGTTCCGCCCACAGCGGCCATTAAGTCACCGCCGAAGAAGCGAAACTCGGCTTGCGTATCTTCCGCTTTCAAAGCACTCATCAGGTGCGACGCATGCAGATCGCCGGAAGCCTCGCCGACAATCAAATAATACTTCATAAATGCCTATATTTAAACAGCTTGCTACGTTCTGAAGGCATCCGTTAGAACCAAGCCTTCAATTCGTCTATCAAGCCGTATGCAGTTACGTCTACGGTAGTCGGAGTAATCGCCACATAGCCGTTCTCAAGCGCCCAATGGTCACTCTTTTCATTTCCCTTTTCAGACTCTTCAAACTCGCCGGTCAGCCAGTAATAGTGCGCATCACCTCTGTGGGCGAAGTTCTCCCATTCATTTATCCACTGGCCTTTGGCCTGTTCGCAGATTTTCACTCCTTTCAGTTCTTTTGTATCAGGGAAGTTGACATTAAGGCAAGTCAACGGCGGCAAGCCTTTTTCCAGCACCTTGCGGGCTATCTCGCGGATATATGTTCCTGCCGGTTCAAAATCGGCATCAGGTTCGTGGTTGCATAATGAAAAGCCGATAGAAGGAACACCTTTCAGGCAACCTTCGATAACAACGCCCATTGTACCGGAATAATGTACATTGACCGAAGAATTATCGCCATGATTAATACCGCCCACTACAAGGTCGGGTTTGCGGTCGAGCACCGTATGAAAAGCCAGTTTGATGCAATCGGCCGGTGTACCGGAGCATTTATAAACCGTCAGCCCCACATCCTTACGGAGCAGCTGATAGCGGATAGGCTCTGTCACAGTCAGCGCACAAGCACTGCCCGAACGTGGCGCATCCGGAGCCATCACCACAATCTCGCCCAGCGGACGAAGAAACTTTATCAACTCGCTAATTCCTTTCGCAATGATGCCATCATCATTGGAAATCAATATTAAAGGTCTCTGATTTTCCATATTCCAATTAATTTATTGCTTGCAAAATTAGCGAATTTTCTCATAACATTTTCACCTTCTCAATATAAAATCATACATTTGAGCCCTAATCACAACCCACTGAGACAATGGATATCCTGCTTATTATCATAGGTGCTTTATGCTTGCTTGCCGGACTGGCGGGCTGCATACTTCCCGCCATACCCGGTCCGCCCGTAGCCTATGCCGGTTTATTACTGTTGCACTTCACCGACAGAGTGCAGTACTCCACCACGCAATTGCTACTATGGTTGCTGATTGTAATCATCGTGCAGGTGCTCGACTACATCGTCCCCATACTGGGTAGCAAATACAGCGGAGGCACCCGGTGGGGAACACGCGGATGCCTCATAGGAACTATCATCGGGCTGTTCTTCATGCCTTGGGGCATTATCCTCGGCCCGTTCTTAGGCGCATTCATAGGAGAACTTTTCGGTGGTAGAGAAACCGGTCAGGCATTAAAGTCCGGAGTTGGTTCTCTACTCGGATTTCTGTTCGGCACGGTACTGAAATGCGTTTTATGCGGATACTTCGTATGGGAGTTTGTAGCGGCATTGGTATAATAACTGCGCACTCACGGTATATTTAAAAAGCGAGTACTGGACGCAACAACACAATATTTCCAACGCTCTTATCGCCGTGCGACCATACGTAGCCATTGCCCATATTCACCATCAAAGCATAGTAAACCGGATTGAGCCAGCTCTCCGAAGAGGACCAATAGGGATAATCATCTATCTGCACGGCAACAGTACTGCCCAATGCGTTTAAAGCATTGTTGACTATTTCAAAATTATCAGTATCGGATGATGAACCATTGGGGGCACCTTCATCGCTCAATTCATTCCAACCCGAACAAAGGGTGGACAACTCTTTGACAGAGGGAAGATACCAACCGCTACTACCCGTGGGGGCTTTTGGGAAAATCTTGTTGTTATCTACATCGGTACAGGTATTCTCGTCGATGACGCTGACAGCGGTAACAAGAGCATCCCCGCTTTTACCCTTGTTGTACTCACGAATCACTTCTGTATTATTATATCCAAGCATCTGATTGACAGTACCGCTTGTGCCCTTAGTGGCGGTTATGTCGGTATAGCCGCTCATAGTATTATTTCCTATCTGAACACCAGAAGCTCCCCATGCTACAATATAATCATTTGAGCTTGCATCTTTCAAGGCAACAACCAAACCGTGAATGTCGCTACTATTGTAATTATTAGCATCACCGCCACCCAACTTTGCTTTCAGTTGCCCGTCGTTTTTTGCTACATCACCCACGTAGAATACGACACCGATAGGAGTCTTACTACTGATGATTTGACTGGAAATGCCACCGTCACTGTAATAATAGTCACCGGCAATAGGGGTAATAGCTGTACCGGCTTTCAGTGCACGACTGGACACAATCTTGCTGCCGTCACTGCCAACAAGGGTCACTTCGAGCAATGCACCCTCGCTCGCTCCAATACCTGTAGGAGTATATACGGTTACTTTGGCGTCATTATTACAGACACCGTCTGTAAATGTCGGCTTCGTCACCTTGACTCCCCACGGGTCTGCGGCGGCACGCGTCTGAATATCTGTATTCGTGCCTTTGTTGCTGATGATTTGAGCCATGACAGCCGTATAGTCATTCTCTTTGAAGCCGCCGGGGAGCACAAGAGGGATTTCCGTTGTAGTTTTGGTGATAATCAGTGCAGAGTTGCTTTGGGATTCCGCATCGCTACCGATGTAGAAAGCCTTGTAGAGGGGAAGCTTTATCTCTGTGGCGATAGCAGTTCCCTTCGCATCCGTATTGGTGATGGTGACGATAATGGGGTTACTACTGTCATTTACCGTTATAGAACAGGAAGTGCCGTTATTTCCGTTAGTACCGTCCTTACCGGTAGCCTTTATGCCTGTTGGCGTCCAGTTACTGCCGCCATCTGTGGAAATCTCCCATTCATTATTGGTTGCATTGATTCTGACTTGCGGGGCAATACCGTTGTCACCCTTTTCCCCCGCATCGCCTTGCTCGCCTGTCACACGTAGCAAGTTGCCGTTATTGTCCTTTATATACTCGCCGTCCAAAGTCCAGTAATAGACGCCGCCGTCTTCTTTGACACCGATATTGGGAACATTGCCGGAGGTACCTGCATCGCCTTTATCTCCCTTGTCGCCCTTAGCACCGTTCTTGATGGTTACAGCCCCGCTTTTCAGGAAGTTTATCACGTAGCCCGAACCGTCGGACAGTTCGCTGACACCCGTCACGTAGTCCTTATCCTCAAGGGCGTAGACAAGGCTTTGAATACTTGAGATTTGTATGTTGACTGTCTTCTGCCACTCTTCAAGGGCGGAAAGGCGTGCGTCGATGCGTGCTTGTTCAGCGCGTATCTCGGCGAGGTCTTGCTCGCTACAGCCGCAAAGGGTCAGGGTGGCGGCAAGCAATAAGAATAGAAGCTGTTTCATAAGGATAAGTGTATTATTGGTTGATAAGTTATTTCAGTTTCCACAACACGCTGTTCTTCAGTTGCAGGCTCCAAGCGGGAGCGATGTGGTAGCGCAGGGACAATGCGCCGCCCAAACCGAGGGAAAGGGGTACGGGGCTTTGTTGTGCGGCGGCTTGCAATGTCATAAAAGGAGAGAACGACAGGAACACCGCCAATAGTCTCGTCAGAATACGAGTAGAAATACATTTTCTTTTCGTCATGTGCCATAGTGTTAAGTTAAACATACAAAAAAGGACGCGAGCAGCTGTATTTGTTTACCCTGTTGACAGGCCTTCGCATTGCCTCACCCATGGATAAACAACAGCCACTCACGTCGTTTTGTATATAGATACTCCCCTACCCGGTACCCCGGAAGAAAAGTAGGTATATAACACAGACGTGAGCGTTGTTGTTATCATCTTCATGGGTTTCAAAGTTGCGAAGTTTGTCAACAGAAGATAATTTCAATAACGCTTTCCAATAAAAAACAGTCCCATTGCACCCAATAGGACTATTGCAAAGATAAACAGTTTTTTGTTACGAAGGACGGAATTGTCCACTTTTTATTTGACTTTATTTAAGGATAAAGTTGACCTGTTTATTATTCACCGACACCCTTTCCACCCTCTGCACACACCTGTTCATGAGAGATAGCGGGTGGAGGGGGGGGGAGGTAATGACGCACGTTGTCTCTCCAAATGACGCATCTCAGTGCCCGAAACCACGCATCTCAGTAAGGCAAACCACAGGCATTTGGGGAGGTAACGTGCGTCAATTGAGGAGATGACGTGTGGCATTACCCCCTTCCACCCGCTATTCCCCATGGATAGGGATTTGTGGAGGGTGGAAGGGGGATAAGAGAAGAGATTCTTCGTCGCAAGCTCCCCTGAATGACAGGACGGATAATGTGGATTGATAAAACAGATAATGTATTTCAATGAAACAGGCCATGTATTTCAATGAAACAGACCATGCGTTCTAATGAAACAGATAATCTGTTTTTCTACGATGATGAATCCGTTTGATATACTTGAAAAAAATGTTTGATGCGCTTGATTATTCGATTTGATGTACATCAAACGCCGTCAGGGAGCATACCCTATTGGAGTTCCTCTACCACCCAACGTTCAATATTGCGCGTGGTGTTACTGAAGTTCACCCCTATCTTGAGCACTTTGCGGCTGTCCGCGGCAAAAGGCAACGCATACTGCTTATCATTGATTTGATGCAAAGCCTCTTCGGCAGTGCCATCCAGTTTGAACTCCATGACATAGATGTACTTGTCGGTTTGCAGCACCAAGTCTATTCTGCCCTGCGAAGTGTGGTATTCCGCTTTCACATAAAAGCCCACCAGCCTAAAGACGATGAAAAGTACATTCTGGTAGTGCAGTTCCAAGTCCTTCACCAGTTCGTAAGGCGTATCGGCAAAGAAACTTTGCAGACGACGGAAGAAAGCGTCCGGCTCACCACGCTCTATTTCTTGGACAAACTTCAGTACCTCAAACGGTGCTTCAATCTTATTGAAACGAGTATAATAAGGAACAAGGAACTTAACAAATCCCTCCTCCACCTCACGATTAGGAAAACCGAGACGGTAAAGGCCAAAACGTTCATCATACCCCTTTATCGTGAGATAGCCGCTCTGGAAGATTACAGGCAACGGTTCTTCATCACCATAGATGCTGTTCAGCACATCGGCATACGTTTCGGCGTGCGCCATATGCTCCAAGTCGTAATGATAGCGTTTCAACAGCTCTATCAGGTAAGTAGGCGTTCCCGTCTCGAACCAGTAGCTGCCAAACTCTTTGCGGTCGAAAGCATTCAGCAAACTGAACGGGTTATAGATGCCGATGGAGTTTTGCGTAAAGTGGTAACCGTCGTAATACTCACGCAGTTTGTCCCGGAACTGTTCGTACGTCATACCCTGCGCTTCGGCAAACTCGTGCATTTCTTCTTCAAGATTATCGTGCAGCTCCTTGTCGCTGATTCCGCAAATATCAATGT
>NZ_QRME01000001.1:432073-522010 GCF_003472565.1 Bacteroides sp. AM10-21B
CTCCTTGTCGCTGATTCCGCAAATATCAATGTACTTGTTCCACATTGAAAGGTCATTCAGATTGTTCAGGTCACTGAACACGCTGACCTTGCCAAACTTGGTGACACCCGTCAGCAAGGCAAACTTGATACAACCGTCCATGGTCTTCAGTACTCCGTAGAAAGGTTTCAGCGCATTGCGGTATTCCTTCTGCAACTCCTGATTGCCGATGGCCTGCAACATAGGTTTGTCGTATTCATCCACAAGGATTACAACACGCTGCCCCGTCTGTTCGCAAGCACGCTTAATGATTCCGGCAAAACGCAAGGAAAACGTACGTTCAGAAATTTCAGCCCCATAAAGTTTCTCCCATTCGGCAAGGTTCTTCTCCAGTATATTACCTAAACTTTCAGGTGTATCATACCTTTCGATATTCAAATCCAGATGCAATATGGGATATTGTATCCAGTCTTTCTCCAGCTTCTCAATAGCCAAACCGGTAAACAGTTCCTTCTTCCCTTGGAAATAAGCCTCGAGGGTAGATATGAGCAAACTCTTGCCGAAGCGGCGCGGACGGCTGAGGAAGTAGTAACGTCCCGTCTTCACCAACTGATAAACCAATGCGGTTTTATCAATGTAGAAATATCCGTCTTTGCGAAGACTCTCAAAGTTCTGAATACCGATAGGATAGATTTTGTTGCCCATATTCTTATGATTTACTATAACCTTTACGCACATTATAAAGCAAAGGTACAAAAAAACTGCATCAACCACCCTAAACAGCTATTAAAATTTCAGCCGCACAGAACAACCCGCAAAGCTGCCGGCGCATTGAAATAAATCTTAATCTTACGCAAGTGAGACAAAAAAACAGCTTCATTTCAAGATAAATACGTATATTTGCCCGCTAACATGGAGAAAGAGTACTTTAGCGTACTTTCGCAGGAAGAGCTGAAATAAACGCCCCGGAGTTATTAACAAAACAGGCGACTTTTCAACCGTTTTTGCAATCTTTCTCTTTTTTAGTAGGTGCTATTCGGAATTATCACTTATTTCGCTGCCAATAAACATTGAAATTATGGGAAAAATAATTGCTTTGGCAAATCAAAAAGGTGGTGTAGGAAAAACAACAACGACCATTAATCTTGCAGCTTCTCTCGCCACACTTGAAAAGAAAGTTCTTGTTGTAGACGCAGACCCTCAGGCAAACGCCTCATCCGGGTTGGGCGTAGACATCAAGCAGGCAGAATGTACTATCTATGAATGCATTATAGACCGTGCCAATGTGCGCGACGCTATCCACGACACAGAGATTGATACATTGAAGGTTATTTCCTCCCACATCAATCTGGTAGGTGCCGAAATAGAAATGCTCAACCTCAAAAACCGGGAAAAGATACTGAAAGAAGTGCTTGCCCCGCTAAAAGAAGAGTTTGATTATATCTTGATAGATTGCTCTCCGTCATTAGGGCTGATTACAATCAATGCGCTTACGGCCGCCGACTCGGTCATCATCCCCGTGCAGGCCGAATACTTTGCACTGGAAGGCATCAGCAAGCTGCTGAACACCATCAAAATCATCAAGTCCAAGCTGAACCCCGCACTCGAAATCGAAGGATTCCTGCTGACCATGTACGATTCGCGCCTGCGACAAGCCAACCAGATATACGATGAAGTAAAACGCCACTTCCAAGAACTGGTGTTCAGCACCGTTATCCAACGCAATGTAAAACTGAGCGAAGCGCCCAGCTACGGATTGCCCACCATCCTGTACGATGCAGACTCCACCGGAGCCAAAAACCACATCGCACTGGCAAAAGAATTAATCAGCCACAACGAGAAGTAAAACGCCCGTATGGCAAGAAAGCAAATAGTAAATCGTAAAACAGTAATAAATAGATGGCACAGAAAAGAAATGCATTAGGACGTGGGCTGGACGCCTTGCTCTCTATGGATGAGGTGCAGACCGAAGGTTCTTCCTCTATCAATGAAATAGAATTGTCGAAGATTGCCGTCAACCCCAATCAGCCCCGCCGCGAGTTCGACCAAACAGCGCTGCAGGAGCTTGCCGATTCTATTGCAGAGATTGGCATCATCCAGCCTATCACCCTGCGCAAGCTATCCGATGACGAATATCAGATTATTGCCGGCGAACGCCGCTTCCGCGCTTCACAAATAGCCGGACTGACGAGCATCCCCGCCTACATCCGTACTGCCGATGACGAGAATGTCATGGAAATGGCGCTCATCGAGAACATACAGCGAGAAGACCTGAACTCTGTGGAAATTGCGCTTGCCTACCAACACCTGTTGGAGCAATACGGACTGACCCAAGAACGCCTGAGCGAACGCATAGGCAAGAAACGTACCACCATCGCCAACTACCTGCGCCTGCTCAAATTGCCGGCTCCCATCCAGATGGGACTGCAAAACAAGCAGATAGATATGGGACACGCCCGCGCACTGATAACACTGGGCGACCCCAAACTGCAAGTGAAGATTTTTGAGGAAATACTCGAACAGGGCTATTCCGTCCGCAAAGTAGAGGAAATCGTAAAATCATTGAACGAGGGCGAAGCCGTGAAAAGCGGCGGCCGGAAGATTGCCCCCAAACGCGCCAAACTGCCTGAGGAATTCAATATGCTGAAGAAACAGCTTTCCGGTTTCTTCAGTACCAAAGTACAGCTGACCTGCTCTGAAAAAGGAAAAGGCAAAATCAGTATCCCGTTCAGTAACGAAGAAGAATTGGAACGTATCATCGGCATTCTTGATACGCTGAAAAATAAATGACGAAAAGAAGAAGAATATATCAAATCAGTATCGCCCTGCTGCTCTGCTTCATACAGACGGCAGGGATTGCTATGTATGGCCAGAACCGTCCGCGTGCTGCCTCAAAAAGAATACACAGGCAGCAGACGGACTCCCTCAACTCCGTACGACAAACCGTTACTTCGGCAGACAGCATCGCCACCGTCGACAGCATTGCAGCCGAGAATAAAAAGAAACTGTTGGAAATGACCTCTTCCCCTACTTTGAAAGAGCAGGAAGTACCGACCGACAGCCTCAAAAGAGAAATAAACCGGAAAGTATGGGTTCCCAACCCAACAAAAGCAACTTGGCTGGCGCTTGTGATTCCCGGCGGCGGACAAATCTATAACCGGAAATACTGGAAACTGCCTATATTTTACGGTGGTTTTGCCGGATGCGCTTATGCCCTGACGTGGAATGGCAAGATGTACAAAGACTACTCCAACGCATACAAGGACGCAATGAACGGCAATATGCAATCCAGCAGTATCACCGACTTGCTGCCACCCGGATATAGCATCTCCGAGACCCAGCTGAAGGAATTGTTGCGCAAACGAAAAGACACTTACCGCAGATACCGCGACTTAAGCATCTTTGCATTTATCGGGGTGTACCTGCTGTCCGTCATAGATGCTTACGTAGACGCCGAGTTGTCCAACTTCGACATCAGCCCCGACCTCAGCATGAAGGTAGAGCCGACCGTCATCAACAACCAAATGAGCAACTCGTCCAACCGCTCCGTTGGATTGCAGTGCAGCTTCCGCTTTTAAAAACAAATAAAACAGATTTATCCATGACAAATAAACCCACATACATGAAAAGAATAATCATAGGTTCCTCACTTCTGTTCAGCGTATTGCTTGCTGCTCCGCAGGCGTATGCCCAAGAGAGCGTAGACGTAATTATTCATGAAAACGGAACGGAACGCCGGGAAGTCATAGACCTGCCCAAGAGCATGACTTACCCCGTAGACAGCCTGCTAAATGACTGGAAGGCAAAAAACTACATCGATTTAGGAAAAGATTGCAGCACCTCTACCGTAAATCCGGAATTCAGCGACTCGATATACATCGATCGGCTCTCACGTATGCCGACCATCATGGAGATGCCGTACAATGAAATCGTACGCAAATTCATCGATATGTACACAGGACGCCTCCGCAACCAAGTAGCCTTCATGCTAAGCGCCTGTAATTTCTATATGCCTATCTTCGAAGAAGCGCTCGACACATACGGCCTGCCGCTGGAACTGAAATACCTGCCGATTATTGAATCGGCCCTCAATCCCTCAGCTATCTCCCGTGCAGGAGCTTCCGGTTTATGGCAGTTCATGCTGAACACAGGCAAGATATACGGTTTGGAGAGCAACAGCCTTGTAGACGAGCGCCGCGACCCGATAAAAGCAACGTGGGCCGCCGCACGCTACCTAAAAGATATGTACGCCATTTACCAAGACTGGAATTTGGTAATCGCCGCTTACAACTGCGGTCCCGGCACAATCAACAAAGCCATTCGTCGCGCAGGCGGCAAGACAGATTATTGGGAAATATACAATTATCTGCCCAAAGAAACACGGGGATATGTGCCCGCCTTTATAGCCGCCAACTACGTAATGACTTATTATTGCAAACACAACATCTGCCCGATGGAAACCAATATTCCGGATGCTACGGACACCATACAGGTGAACCGCAATTTGCACTTCGAGCAAATCACGGATATTTGCGGCATCAACATAGATGAAGTCAAGAGCCTGAATCCCCAATATAAAAAAAGTATTATTCCGGGAGACAGCAAACCTCAAACGCTCCGCCTGCCGATAAACTACATCAGTACTTTTATTGACAGCCAAGATACTATTTACGCCCACCGCAGCGCAGAACTGTTTAAGAACCGCAGAACGGTTTCCGTTGCAGACAATCGCAGCAAGGTACGCAGCAGCAAAGGAAAAAGCTCTTCACAAGGCAACGCAACCTACCACAAGATACGTAGCGGCGAAACTTTGTCGACCATCGCCCGCAAATATGGCGTCACCGTCAATCAGATAAAAAGCTGGAATGGATTGAGCAGCACAAAAATCAATGCAGGAAAGAGACTGAAGATTTACAAATAAATACATAAATGCTTGCCCGGTGTTGAAAATTGCTTATTTTTGCAAAAAGTGAAGAAGAAAGGAGAAACAGTATATGGAAGAGAGCGTAAGCCAGAAGGAGAAAGAGAAAGCCGAAGAAGAAATGATTGAACAGGCATTCCAAGAACTGTTGAACGACTATTTGGCAACCAAACACCGCAAGCGTATAGAAATTATAACCAAGGCATTCAATTTTGCCAACCAAGCGCATAAGGGAATCAAGCGTCGTTCGGGTGAACCTTACATCATGCACCCCATCGCCGTTGCAAAGATTGTCTGCAACGAGATAGGGCTTGGTTCCACTTCCATCTGTTCCGCCCTGCTGCATGACGTAGTGGAAGATACCGACTATACCGTTGAGGATATAGAAAACATCTTCGGCCCCAAGATTGCCCAGATTGTTGACGGGCTTACCAAAATATCAGGAGGTATCTTCGGCGACCGCGCCTCGGCACAGGCAGAAAACTTCAAGAAGTTGCTGCTTACCATGTCCGATGATATTCGCGTTATTCTTATCAAGATAGCCGACCGACTGCACAATATGCGTACCCTCGGATCCATGCTGCCCAACAAGCAGTTCAAAATAGCCGGCGAAACACTGTATATCTATGCGCCGCTTGCCAACCGGTTGGGCTTATACAAGATAAAGACAGAGTTGGAAAACCTGAGTTTCCGATACGAACATCCGGAAGAATACCACGAAATAGAGGAAAAACTTGCGGCAACAGCAGTAGAACGTGACAAGGTTTTCAAAGAATTTACCGCCCCGATACGTGCCCAACTGGACAAAATGGGGCTGAAATACCGTATTCTTGCCCGCATCAAATCCATTTACTCCATCTGGAACAAGATGCAGACAAAGCACGTGCCGTTTGAGGAAATCTACGACCTGCTTGCCGTACGCATCATCTTCGAGCCCCGCAACATGGAGGAAGAACTGAATGACTGCTTTGACATCTATGTATCCATATCCAAAATATACAAACCGCATCCCGACCGCCTGCGCGACTGGGTGAGCCATCCGAAAGCAAATGGTTACCAAGCCTTGCACGTCACCCTTATGGGCAACAACGGACAATGGATTGAAGTCCAGATTCGCAGTGAACGCATGAACGACGTTGCCGAGCAAGGCTTTGCCGCCCATTGGAAATACAAAGAAGGTGGCGGCAGCGAAGACGAAGGTGAATTGGACAAATGGCTGCGTACCATCAAAGAGATACTCGATGACCCCCAACCGGATGCCATTGATTTTTTGGACACCATCAAACTAAACCTTTTTGCTTCGGAAATATTTGTGTTCACCCCAAAAGGCGAAATCAAGACAATGCCGCAAAACTCTACGGCGCTGGATTTTGCGTTCTCCCTGCACACAGACATCGGCAGCCACTGCATCGGCGCCAAGGTGAATCACAAGCTCGTCCCCCTCAGCCATAAACTGCAGAGCGGCGACCAGGTGGAAATCCTGACATCCAAGTCGCAACGTGTGCAACCGGAATGGGAAGTGTATGCCACTACCGCCCGCGCCCGCGCCAAGATTGCCTCTATCCTGCGCAAGGAAGCAAAGGCTCACCAGAAAGAAGGCGAGGTTATCCTTGCCGACTTCTTCAAGAATGAGGATATCCGCATGAATGATGAAGCATTGGACAAACTCACCCGCCTGCATAATTTCCACACCCGCGACGAATTGTTCGTTGCCGTAGGCAGCCGGAAACTCGTATTGGGAGATGCGGACAGGAATGCGTTCAAAGAGAAACAAAGTACCAACTGGAAGAAATTCCTGACTTTCTCTTTCGGCAACAAAGACAACAAAGAAGCCAAGGAACAACCCGAAGAGAAAGCTCCGCAAGAAAAAATCAATACGAAGCAGATATTAAAGCTGACGGAAGAAACTATCCAGAAAAACTATATCATGGCGGACTGCTGCCATCCCATTCCCGGTGACGACGTACTGGGATACATAGACGAACAGAACCGGATAATTATCCACAAACGCCAGTGTCCCGTGGCGGCACGCCTCAAGAGCAGCTACGGCAATCGTATCATCGCCACCGAATGGGACACGCACAAGGAGCTTTCATTCCTCGTCACCATCTACCTGAAAGGCATTGACTGCATGGGATTACTGAACGAAGTGACGCAAGTTATCTCTCGCCAGCTGAACGTCAATATCCGCAAGCTGACCATTGAAACAACCGACGGTATTTTCGAAGGCAAGATTCAACTTTATGTACATGACGTGGATGATGTACGCAGCATCTGTAACAACTTAAAACTGATACAGAACATCAAGCAAGTGACAAGAATAGAAGGATGATTCTCACAGGCGCTCTTTTGCAAGGTTCTCCTTCAACGCCTCTACATCTTCGTAGGTAAAGGCGTCGAGTGATTCTTTCATTCCGATAAGTTCTTCACGAATACCCTTCAGCCGCTCTACGATTTCAAAATTCCGGAGAGTGGCTTCTTTATTGTCTTTCATGCGCTGGCGCGCGCCGGGCAATGTCATTCCGCGCTCCTTCACTAAGTGATAAATCAGCTTCACTGTTTCAATATCCTCCTTACGGTATTGGCGTATCCCCCGCCCCCCTTTCTTGGGGTTGAGTTGCGGAAATTCTTTCTCCCAGAAACGAAGCAAGGATTCGTTGACATCAAACATCTTCGCAACCTCGCTAATGGAGTAATACAGTTTCAGTTCTTTATCGGTATTCAGCATGGCGGCACTATCAATTAGTCGTTATACAATCCATTAATCGAGCACTTTACCATGATTGGCCGCAATCTGTATCATACGGTCGTAATCTTCGGCGCTCAAATCCATAAAATAATAGTTTACAGGATTCACCACCTGTCCCTTTACATGTACCTCATAATGCAAATGAGGACCCGTACTTTTGCCGGTGCTGCCTACTTCGCCGATAACCTCACCCCGCACTACCCGCTTGCCAAGCTGCGTACGGAAACCCTGCAGATGGGCATACCAAGTCTGATAACCGAAACCGTGGTCTATGATAATGGTATTGCCGTAACCGGTTTCCCATCCCATCTTCACCACCTTACCATCGCCTGTGGCATATACTTCCGTTCCCGGATGGGCCGAGAAGTCCATTCCTGCATGAAACTTGGTAGTTCCGTAAATAGGGTCGATGCGTGTTCCGTAACCGGAAGCAGTCTTACGTAAATCCTTATTTGATATAGGCTGGATGGCAGGGATGCAACGCAACATTTCATCATGGTTCTTACACATCTCCACCACATCATCGAACGAACGGGATTGAATATAGAGCTGTTTCGTAAGCATATCCATCTTCTGCGTAGTGTTTACCACCAAGTCAGAATTAGCCATATCCATCAGATGTTCATAACGGTTTGTACCGCCATATCCCGCTTTACGGATAGCCGACGGAATCGGGTCGGCCTGAAATATTACGCGATACAGATTGTCGTCACGTTGCTGTACATCCTGCAATACCCCCATAGCCTCGTCCATTCTTCGCGAAAGGACATTATACTGCGCTTTAAGTTGGCTGTTTTCTTTCCGCAGTTCCTTCTCGGACGGTGAACCGAAAATCAGCAATAGCAGGATAAAACTGCCGGCTCCCAAGCCCATGCCGAAAAACAACCGACGCAAGATGCTCAACGCCCGTTGCCGAACGGTAGGATAAATCCGGTCATAAGTCTGTGTCCGTGGATTATAAATGTAGTAAACTTTGCGCATTGAGAGTAAATAATTCATTATCAATGCCACAAAAATACGAAAAACAAGCTATCTTTGCACAGTTTTTTCAAGAATTATAAGATTTACTATAAAATAAGAAGTATGTTGACTGCAAATGAAATCAGAGACTCATTCAAGAGTTTCTTCGAAAGTAAAGGTCACCAAATTGTGCCTTCGGCTCCGATGGTGATTAAAGATGACCCCACGTTGATGTTTACCAACGCAGGGATGAACCAGTTTAAAGATATCATTTTGGGTAACCACCCGGCGAAATATAAGAGAGTAGCGGACTCACAGAAGTGCCTTCGCGTCAGCGGAAAGCACAATGACTTGGAAGAAGTGGGTCACGATACCTATCATCACACTATGTTCGAGATGTTGGGCAACTGGTCGTTTGGCGACTACTTCAAGAAAGAAGCCATCTCTTGGGCATGGGAATACTTGGTAGACGTGCTGAAGCTTGACCCGAAAGACCTCTACGCAACCGTATTCGAAGGCAGCCCCGAAGAAGGTTTGGAACGTGATAATGAAGCCGCTTCCTACTGGGAACAATTCTTGCCGAAAGACCATATCCTCAACGGAAACAAGCATGATAACTTTTGGGAAATGGGCGATACAGGCCCTTGCGGCCCGTGTTCGGAAATCCACGTGGATTCACGCTCGGAAGAAGAAAAAGCCAAAGTGCCCGGTTCGCAATTGGTAAACAAAGACCACCCGCAAGTTATCGAAATCTGGAACCTCGTATTCATGCAGTTCAACCGCAAGGCGGACGGCAGCCTTGAAGGACTTCCCGCCAAGGTAATTGATACCGGCATGGGCTTTGAACGTCTGGTACGTACACTGCAAGGAAAGACTTCCAACTATGACACCGACGTTTTCCAACCGATATTGAAAGCTATCGGCAATATGGCAGGAACCACATACGGCAAAAACGAACAACAGGACATCGCCATGCGCGTAATTGCCGACCACATCCGTACGATTGCCTTCTCCATCACCGACGGCCAGCTGCCGAGTAATGCCAAGGCAGGTTACGTAATCCGCCGCATTCTTCGCCGCGCAGTGCGCTACGGTTATACATTCCTCGGACAGAAACAGGCTTTCATGTACAAGCTACTGCCTGTATTGATTGAGAATATGGGCGGTGCATATCCCGAACTGAATGCACAGAAAGAACTGATTGCCAAAGTGATTAAAGAAGAAGAGGATTCCTTCCTTCGCACATTGGAGACAGGCATACGTTTGCTGGATAAGACTATGGCAGATACCAAAGCCGCCGGTAAGACCGAAATCAGCGGTAAAGACGCCTTTACGCTTTATGATACTTTCGGTTTCCCCCTCGACCTTACGGAACTTATTCTCCGCGAGAACGGCATGACAGCCGACATCAAAGAATTCGATGCCGAAATGCAGCAGCAAAAACAGCGTGCACGTAATGCCGCCGCTGTAGAAACCGGAGACTGGATTACTCTGCAAGAAGGCGCTACCGAGTTCGTAGGTTACGACTATACAGAGTACGAAACATCCATTCTGCGCTACCGGCAGATAAAGCAGAAGAACCAGACCCTATACCAGATTGTTCTGGATAAGACTCCGTTCTACGCCGAAAGCGGTGGTCAGGTAGGTGATACCGGTGTGTTGGTTAACGAATTCGAGACAATTGAAGTTATTGATACAAAGAAAGAAAACAACCTTCCTATCCATATCACCAAAAAGTTGCCCGAACATCCGGAAGCTCCGCTTATGGCTTGTGTAGACACAGACAAACGCGCCGCCTGTGCCGCCAACCACTCTGCCACCCACTTGCTGGATGCCGCATTGCGCGAAGTATTGGGCGACCACGTTGAACAGAAAGGCTCTTTGGTTAGTCCGGAATCCTTACGTTTCGACTTCTCTCACTTCCAAAAAGTAACAGATGAAGAAATCCGTCAGGTAGAGCACATCGTAAATGCCAAGATACGCGCCAATATTCCTCTGAAGGAATACCGCAACATTCCTATCGAAGAAGCCAAAGAATTGGGCGCTATCGCCTTATTCGGCGAGAAGTACGGCGACCACGTACGTGTTATCCAGTTCGGTTCTTCCATTGAATTCTGCGGTGGTACACACGTAGCCGCCACCGGAAATATCGGAATGATAAAGATCGTATCCGAAAGTTCCGTTGCTGCCGGTGTCCGTCGCATCGAAGCCTATACCGGAGCCCGCGTAGAAGAAATGCTCGATACATTCCAAGATACAATGCGCGATTTGAAAGCGCTCTTCAACAATGCTCCCGACTTGTCCGGTGCAATCCGCAAATACATCGAAGAAAATGCAGGTTTGAAGAAACAGGTGGAAGACTTCATGAAAGAAAAAGAAGCACAGCTGAAAGAGAAACTTTTGCAGAACATCCAAGAAATAAACGGTGTGAAAGTTATCAAGTTCTGTGCAGCCATGATACCCGCCGACACGGTTAAGAACATCGCTTTCCAACTACGCGGAGAAATCACGGAAAATCTCTTCTTCGTTGCGGGAACCGTATTTGAAGGCAAACCGATGCTGACAGTAATGCTAAGCGACAATCTTGTAGCCGGCGGTCTGAAAGCCGGTAATCTCGTGAAAGAGGCCGCCAAACTGATACAAGGCGGTGGCGGTGGTCAACCTCACTTCGCAACTGCCGGCGGCAAGAACCCAGACGGGCTGAATGCTGCGGTGGATAAAGTGTTGGAACTGGCAAATATCTAAACAACCACTTCAACCACTATAATAAGAACTCCGTTTCGGCTTTGCTTGCTGAAACGGAGTTTCTTTATTCATTCAATCTGTTCTTTTGGATAATTCACCAAATACAACGTTCCCGTAGCACGGGTAAAGGCCGTATACAGCCATCGGAAATAATCGGGTGTCAGATACTCGTCCGTCATATATCCCTGGTCAAGGAAAACATTCTTCCACTGCCCGCCCTGCGCTTTATGGCAAGTCACGGCATAGGCATATTTCACTTGCAAGGCATTGTAGTACGGGTCTGCCTTCATCTTCTTCATCCGGTCACGCTTCACTGTTACATCCGCATAATCTTCAAGGACTGTATAAAACAACCGGTCATTATCCGCTTTCGGCAATGCGGGGGCATCGCTATGCAAAGTATCGAGCAAGAGATTCACTTCCAACTCAAAATCATTATAATCCGGAAATGACAAGGTTACATCAGCAAAACGGAAGCCATACAACTCGCGAGTACGGCGCACCCGACGCACTACGGCCGTTTCACCATTGGCAATAAAGTCCGGAACTTGCGCCACCGCTTCCTTCTTCTCCCCGTTTCGCAGCATATCCGCCTGAAGTTGTTCCGTCCAGAAATAATTATTTTTCGCAACCATCAGCAAGTCTCCCGTGTTCAGTTCATCCTCCCTCCAAAGAATTTGGGCACGGATGCCGTTATTGTAAATATTTGCCCGTTTGTTGGAACGGCATATCACAATTGTTTCGTCCTCCCCGTCATGGTCGTAGCACGTTTCAAGCATATCAATCAACTCATTGCCCGGCAGCACTTTAATATCCGCAAAGCCCGTCACCTTTATTTTCGGTAATGTCTCATACACAGCTTCGGCTATCAGTTGCCGCAAACGAGTAGCATTCCACAATATTCCCGACTGTTGCTCCTGACGGACAACTTGTGTCAGATCCACTTCCTGCACCTCCAGTCCGTACCCTTTCAACGCATCGGCAAAAAGAGCCGGACTTTGTTCTTCCCCCACCGGCGGAAGCTGTGCCGTATCACCCATCAGCAAAAGACGGCATCCCATACCGGAATAGACAAACTGCACCAAATCGTCCAACAAACGTCCCGTGCCGAATGATGCTCCCGATAATCCCTCATTGGAAATCATCGATGCTTCATCCACGATATACAAAGTATGAGTTGTCAAATTATCGTTCACAGAGAAGTTACTTGTCTCGTTAGAAAAAGATTGCTGTCTATAGATTTTTTTATGAATTGTAAACGCCGGATGTCCTGCGTAAGCGAAAAAAACTTTTGCCGCCCGCCCCGTTGGAGCCAACAATATCACCCTTTGTTGCAACTTGTCCAGTGTTTTAACCAAAGCGCCAACCAACGACGTCTTACCCGTTCCGGCATAACCACGAAGCAGAAAAGCCTCCTCGTTACGGGGCGACAGAAGGAACTCAGACAAAGATTTTATTGCAATTTCCTGCTCCGAAGTTGGTTGGTAAGGAAAATTTTCCTTAATTTGCCTTTCTAAATAGTTATTTATCATTTTTGTAATAGAAAAAAGTAACGGGAACTGTCGTTTTTAAATTTATTTCTTTTATTTTTGCGGTGCGAATATAACAACTAAAAAACATATTTATCATGAAAACAGTATTTAATATCGTTTTAGGCTTATGTGCTCTGGTCTTAGTTTATATCTGCTATGCCAGTATCATGGGTCCTATAAACTTTGAAAAAGCCAAGAAGCACAGAGACGCAGCAGTCATTGCACGTCTGATTGACATTCGTAAAGCACAGTTGGAATATCGCGGTTTGCACGACCAGCAATACACAGCCAGCTTCGATACGTTGATTGAGTTCGTAAAGAACCAAAAGCTTCCGTTCATCTTCAAACAAGGCGAATTGGATGACAAGCAGTTGGAAGACGGTTTGACAGAAAAGAAAGCTATCAACATCATCAATAAAGCCAAGAAAACCGGTAACTACTCAGAAGTTAAAAAATGGGGCTTGGAAAACTTCAAACGTGATACTATGTGGGTAGCTGTATTGGATACTATCTTCCCGAAAGGTTTCAATGCAGATTCTATGAGATACGTTCCTTTCGGAAATGGTGCACAATTTGAAATGGCAATCCGCAACGATACCGCTAAATCCGGCGCTCCTTTCTGTCTGCTCGAAGTTAAGACTCCGTACGATGTATATTTGAATGGTCTGGACAAGCAGGAAATTGCTAACTTGAAAGACCTTCAGACTAAGTTGGGCAAATACTCCGGCTTGATGATTGGTAGCTTGGAAACAGCTAACAACAACGCCGGTAACTGGGAATAATCCACCGACACACGTATGATAGAAACGACTGATTTTAGTAAATCGGAACAATATACCTTATCCATCCGTCTTAGTACGGATGGATTTTCTTTTTCTATATTCAATCCCCTCGGTGACGGTGAACTTGCTTTCTACGAACGCGAGGTAGACGCTTCCTTGTCTCTTACCGCCAACCTAAAACAGGCTTTCCGGGAAGTGGAGTGGCTGAACCGCTCATTCCGCCGTGTCAACATACTCATGGCAAACAAACGGTTTACGTTCATTCCTCTGGAGTTTTTCGAAGACGAGCAGATAGAAACTGTATTCTATCATAACCACCCCCAACAAGACAATGAACTGGTACAATACAATATATTGCATAAAAACAATATAGTTGTACTGTTCGGTATGGACAAAAGCGCCTGCTCCCTTTTACGCGAGCAATATCCAGACATCCGTTTCTACTCACAGGCAAGTCCGTTTATAGAGTTCTTTGCTACCAAAAGCCGTTTGGGCAACTGCCGAAAAATGTATGTACACCTGCGGAAAGAAGCTATAGACATCTATGCTTACGAACGAGGCCGGCTAACTTTTGCCAATGTCTTTGCCTGCAAGGAAACCGGCGACCGTATCTACTACATTCTCTATATCTGGAAACAACTTGGTATGGAGCAGGAACGCGACGAACTTCATCTCACCGGTGAATTGTCCGACAAGGAACAACTGCTGCCCGAACTGAGAAAATTCATCCGACAGGTATTCATCATGAACCCTGCCGCTAATCTTGACCTACAAGCCATTAACTTATGCGAGTAATCAGCGGAATATACAAAAGAAGACGCTTTGACGTGCCTCATACATTCAAGGCACGCCCCACTACAGATTTTGCCAAAGAAAACCTGTTTAATGTATTATCCAATTATATAGACTTTGAAGAAGGTGTACGTGCCCTCGACCTATTTGCCGGTACAGGCAGTATCAGTATTGAACTTGTATCCAGAGGTTGTGAACAGGTTGTCAGCATAGAGAAAGACCGCGACCATTACGCTTTTATCTGCAAAGTGATGCAAGAGCTGAAAACCGATAAATGTCTGCCTGTCCGCGGTGATGTATTCAAATATATACGGGGAGGCCGCGAACAGTTCGACTTCATCTTTGCCGATCCACCTTACGAACTAAAAGGACTTGAAACCCTGCCCGACCTGATTTTTGAGAATAACCTTTTAAAAGAAGACGGCCTGTTTGTTTTGGAACACGGAAAAACAAACAATTTTGAAGACCACCCTCATTTTGTAGAAAGAAGAGTATACGGCAGCGTAAACTTCTCACTGTTTAGTTGAAACTTTCAACTACAAAAGCGGTGCCAACAAGCGTACCACGCTTTCCGCAGCTTTACGATACCAAGGACGTTTCGCCCAATTCTTTGAGAATACTTGCACGCATTCCCTTTGATCCTGCAAGAATATTTCACGCATTTGAAGGGCTGTTTCCGTATCATATATAAATGCGTTCACCTCAAAATTATGCTCAAAACTGCGGAAATCCACATTGGTAGAGCCCACTGTAGACAACTCATCATCCGACACCATTAATTTGGAGTGCAGGAAACCTTTCTTATAAAAATAAACTTTCACTCCCGCCCTCAACGCTTCTGCCAAATATGAACAAGAACCTAAATGCGTCAATCTGTTATCTGCACGATAAGGGAGCATCAAGCGCACATCCACTCCTGCCAAAGCCGCCGTCTGCATAGCGACGGCAACGGCTTCCGTCGGCAGGAAATAAGGTGTCTGAATATAGAAATACTTCCGTGCTCCGGTTATTGCCATGACGAGCCCCTGCATAATTTCTTTCCAAGGCCCTATAGGTTCACTTGTTACAATCTGCGCCAATGAAGTGCCGCAGTTATCCACCTTCGGGAAGTAGCGGGCAGAAGTAATCAGCGTGCGGTCTACAAAATACCAATCGAGCAGAAAGGCTGTCTGCAAACCATGTACAGCCTTGCCTTCCAATAAAAGATGCGTATCACGCCAGATTCCCCAAGAAAAACCGCGCATATAACGCTCTGCCAAATTCATCCCGCCGACAAACCCGATACGACCGTCAATAATCACAATCTTGCGATGGTTACGATAGTTTACCTTGCTGGTAAACAAAGGAAAACGTACCTTCAAGAAGCTTCGCACGTCCACTCCTGCCTCACGCATCTGTTCATAAAACCGGTTGGGAACGTGCCAACACCCCACGTCATCATAAATAACGCGCACCTCCACCCCCTGCTTTGCCTTATCTATCAGCACATCACGCACCATACGCCCGATAGCATCATCCTCAAAGATATAGAATTCCATGTGGATGTGCTTCTCAGCCCTCTGCAACTCGCGCAGCAAAGCCTGAAGCATGGAAAGCCCACGCGTATAGACCTCCACACGATTCCCATCAAACGGAAAAGCCTGATTGGTATTTTGGAACAAGGAGATAAGACGGCTGTAATTCATCGGAAGCATACACGAATCCTGAGCGAGATATTCAGCCATCGGTTTTTTCAACAGACGGTTGTAACTCTTCTTCCCTATGACACGTACACGCCGCTGACTACGACCGAAAAAGAAGTAAAGCACAAGGCCCACTAACGGTAAAAACATCAGTATCAGTATCCACGCCATCGTCTTTACCGGGTTACGGTTATCAAGAATAATAACCGTAATTGTTCCGATAATCGCACCAAAATAGATTATATCGAATGCTACTGTGGCTATGAGGCCGGCTATAAAGTTCCAATCAAGCATACATTTGTCATAAAGGGTAAAACAAATGTATAAAAAACAAAAGAACTTTTACGACCTATTACATTGATTAACATTAGAATGGACGGTGTCCTCCACTAAAGCCGCCCCGATGCCCACCGGGGCCGGGACCGCCAAAGCCCCTTCTGCCTTGCATACTTTCGCGCGCAGACTTATTTCCGAATATATTCAGACGGTAAATAAAGTGTAGCATACAATAGCTGTTGACACCATTGTAAGAAGATACCGAACGGGCATCCGCCGTCAGCGAACGACTGATATTGCTCTGTTGTTTTAGAATATCATACATCTCAAAACTTACGGTAGCTGCACCTTTCAGAAAAGATTGCGAAAGTTGGGCATTCCAAATCAATTCGTTACGGTTCATGCTGCTATCCGTATAGCCGCGACGGCTTTGATTGGTGATATTGGTAGAAAGCGTCATCTTCCAAGGCATCGTTATATTAGTCAAAGCGCCGTAAGAAAAAGTATAAGGTTCCTGATTATTCTCCGGACGCAGTTTGCTACGTTCGGCAGTATAAGAGATAGAGCCGTTCAACCCGAATTCAAACCATTCATTACGATAAGCACCGTTCAACCGCTCACTCAGCGTAAGTC
Organism: Bacteroides sp. AM10-21B; assembly: GCF_003472565.1. Lineage (NCBI taxonomy): Bacteria > Pseudomonadati > Bacteroidota > Bacteroidia > Bacteroidales > Bacteroidaceae > Bacteroides > Bacteroides sp. AM10-21B. The sequence continues at coordinate 449,125 of NZ_QRME01000001.1, forward strand.
CGGTAGTAGTATTCTTGTCATCCACCTTGGTATCGTTATTATACAAGAAAGCTACATTATTATTATAACTGATATTGGAAAAGGAATTAATTGTAAACTTCTTATTCTTCAATGCCGTATTGAATCCGAACATACCGAAAGCATTCCAGTTACCGTTGATATTCTTTGGAATAGTAGTTCGTCCACCCGTCTGCTCATTATATATGGTGCTGTTGCTGATACTGTTCTGTGTAGTCGAGAAATTGACATGTGCCATCATGCCGCGCTGCAGCTCCGCATTATACGTATTATAGAAAAAACGCATATTATGTGTGAATGAAGGCTTCAAGCCCGGGTTCCCCACCCGGATATTCAATGGGTTTGAATTATCAACAATAGGTAGCAAATTCTCCATACTTGGCTGGCTGCTACGTCCGCGATACATAAAACGCAATTGGCTCACTTTGGAGAAGCGGTAGCGGAAGTCAATATTCGGAGCAAAGTTGAACACATTGCGCGTTGTATCAATCATGTAATCACCACGTTTATAAGACAGTATAGAATGCTGGGGTTGGAAAGACATTCCCGCACTCAACTGATACTTCTCACGAATGAAGCGTAACGATACAGAAGCATCGTGATTATAATACCGATACTCCGCATACTTACCTAAACTATCCACCGGATGTGCCTCATATCCGGAAGGCAAAGGCCCGTTGATGTCCCAGTCCGGAAAACTCAGCATATCGAAAGTAGTCTTGTCACTCTCGCTATATTTATGTTGGAATTGATAACTGAATTGCAAGAAAGTAGCTCTGGCAATCGGCTCACTGTAAGTCAGCTGAACACTGTAATTGTAATTATAAGTGGGAGTCGTAACATATTGATTGCGATACAAAACAGAATCTCCTCCCAATGCATTCAGAATCTGGTAATAACGGGTTTCCGACTGTGTATATTGGTCATTATCATTATCACCGTAACCAAAGCGCCCGCGGAAAGTGATGTTACGCCCTCTGTCGTTCAGCTTTCTGTTCAATTGCAAAGTGGCCGCCGTAGAAATGCTCTTGCTCTTACTCAAAGAAGCGCTGTTTGTAGCATTGACACGAATATCTTTCAAAGGATCATCCTCCAACTGGTCAAAATTAAGAAAGTCGTTCGGGTTGGCAACCAAGTTGTACGGGTCGGTATTGAATGTGCCCGACTCTGAAGCAGATGCATTATCAGTCTTACCATAAGAGAAATTCGGACGGAAAATAATATTCGTCATAGAATCCGGCTTCCACTCCAGACGGAAGTCCGCATTAAAGTTAACATTCTTGTTCTTATTGACAGAATTGGAGTTGGAATATGAATTCCCGTTTTGCAGGAAACGCTCAGACGAATTGGTACTGATAATGTCCGAACCTCTGTAATTATATCGTGCACTACCGCCAATCTCCAATTTGGATGACTCTGTGGCAAAGTTTGCACCTAATGTTTTTGTAGCCACCAAACCGTTGTTCCTGCGCCAGCGCGGACCGCCGCCACCACCGGAGAATCCTTGGTCGTTCACATTATTTGCCGAACCGATTAAAGAGAACTGTGTTTTATCCACAAAATGATTCACCATCATACGTGCCATGTAGCGGTCTTCCGTACCATAAGCCACGTCCGCATTGCCAAACCAACCCCTGTTCATACCTTTCTTCACTGTGAGGTCGAGTACTGTTTCTTCTTCACCATCGTCTATACCGGTGATACGGGCCAGGTCCGACTTTTTGTCGTAGGTTTTCAGTTTATCAATCATATCGACAGGCAGATTCTTCAAGCCGGTTTTCACATCACCGCCGAAAAACTCCTTTCCATCCACCATGATTTTCTTCAACTCCTTGCCGTTAATCTTCACATTACCGTCATCATCAATCTCCGCACCGGGAAGTTTTTTCACCAGTTCTTCCAGCATCGCACCTTCCGGCGTACGGTAAGCGGTGGAGTTGTACATTAATGTATCTTCCACCACCTGCACTTGCGGCGCTTCAGCGGTCACTACAGCCTCAGCGAGCATAATGGCATCCGTTTCGAGTGTCAGTGTACCGACATTCTTATTGAGCACGTTAGCATAAAGATGCAGAGGGATAAACTTATTCTTAAAACCAATGTAGGAAACTTTCAATACATACTTTCCGGCACTCACTTTCGGTAAGGTGAAATAGCCTTTGCCGGTAGTGGCAACACCGGCAGCATAGGCGCTGTCCGGCAATGACAACAATTGGATAGTAGCTTGTACCGCGGGTTCATTCGTATCCTCAACCACGCGGCCGGATACAGTAATATTTTTTGTTTGTGAGAAAGCGGACAATGCAGTTGCCAGCAACAACATCGTTCCGGTGATAAATCTTTTCATGCCCTGTCTTCTAAATGATCAACAATGTTTATTTGTAACTGCTTCATTTGACAAACTTACGGGCAAAAGGTTTAATGCCTTACAGATTGATTTTGTTTAATTATCGATTATTCCGCTTAAACAACCGATCAACGGTCGCTTTTTTTATACCAAATTCCAAACAAAGAACATTCATAATCAAGAATATCAGGAAAGAAGAGGAGTCTACAGATAAAATATCCCCTTGTGCCACGCGATAAAGCATACCTCCAAAAATGAAAAGCACCGTCAGGAATATAGCGTTACGTGTAGCTTTGTTGCGTATATCCTCCACCTCCTTGCATTCGCCTTTCGTCAAAGCAAATAGAATCATCAATGCTCCCAGCATCATCAAAAGTTTGGAACACTCTTTATAAAACAACAAGTTGGCATCCGTAACCCTGCCCATCATCATCATCAGGAACGGAAGAAACAGGGCGAGTGCTATTACAAAATATCCAAGCGGACGACAATATACGGGAAGTAAAGCTTTCATTTGAATTTCAGATTTATGATTTCAGATTTATTTTCATAAGACAAAGGTAGCATTTATTGCCGAAAGAATTATCTTTGTCCCGCAATAAATCACAAATCCGCAATTTTCTCATGAGTAAACAAGAAGTAATCCTTTGCGAAGAACTTGAAAGCTGCTTGACGCATGCCATTGAGAAGTGTCCGCACGATAAGCTTTTCATCCTGACCGACGAACATACCCACCGCCTTTGCCTGCCGCAACTGCAAAGTATTCCTGCACTGCAAGATGCCGCCGAAATCATTATCGGCGCAGAAGATATACATAAGAATCTGGAAACACTGGCCTCCGTATGGCAAACGTTGAGCGAACGGGGGGCTACCCGCCATTCATTATTGATAAATCTGGGCGGCGGCATGGTTACCGACCTCGGCGGTTTTGCGGCTTCCACCTTTAAGCGGGGAATAGCTTATATCAACATCCCCACCACTTTGCTTGCTATGGTAGACGCATCAGTAGGCGGAAAAACCGGAATCAACTTCAACGGGCTGAAGAACGAAATCGGAGTCTTTGCTCCTGCCGCCAGCGTATTGCTGGAAACAGAATTCCTCCGCAGTCTGGATGCCCATAATTTTTTTTCCGGGTATGCCGAAATGCTGAAACATGGCCTTATCAGCACTCCCGAACATTTGGCGGAGCTGCTCTCTTTCGATACGGAGAAAATAGACTATACCGCTCTCAAAGCCATGGTAGGTCGTTCTGTCCAAGTAAAAGAGGATATTGTGGAACAAGATCCTAAAGAGCATGGCATACGCAAAGCGCTCAACCTCGGACATACCGTAGGACACGCTTTCGAAAGCCTTGCTTTGGCAGAGAACCGTCCGGTGCTGCATGGTTATGCCGTAGCTTGGGGAATCGTATGCGAGCTCTATCTGTCGCACATAAAAACAGGCTTTCCAAAAGAAAAAATGCGCCAAACCATTCAGTTTATCAAGGAGAATTACGGAGCATTTACCTTCAACTGCAAGCAATACGACCGTCTTTACGAACTGATGCTGCATGACAAGAAAAATACCGCCGGCATCATTAACTTTACACTACTGAAAGAAGTGGGCGATATTTGCCTGAACCAAACGGCAGATAAGGAAACCATATTCGAAGTTTTCGACTTCTATCGGGAATGTATGGGGATATAAATCTATCCCCATACTACTTTATTTTATCCTCTGCAGTTCCTTTTTGCTATTCTCTTTCATCTGATATGAACTTTTCGATTTTCCAAATTTAAACATAATGGAGAGACTTATAAAAGAAGAGTCGAAATCAAGTTCTTGCGAAAATCCAATATCATGCATTTGTGTCCATACCTTTTGCTTCCGACTATTAAGCATATCATCATATTTCAGTGACAGAACCATCTGTCCTTTCATTAACGACTTACTTAGCGCGCAATTCATAACATGATTGCCGGAGTGATAAAAAATGCCGTTTACCCCCGCTGAATTGTACTGATACGTCAGAAACAAATTAAAATCAGCAGGAAACCTGAATCCTTGAGAAGTATAAAGATAAACCATTGTCCGCTTCCTCTTCATCGGTATGTTTTCACTCCGAAACGTTACACTATTGAAGGTTACTCCAACAGAATTCTGCATTGTCCAATTCTTATACTGAAAAGGAACAGAAGCCGATGCAGTCCAGATATGTTGCGAATCCAGGTTTTCCGCCATAGCCAAGCATACAGGTGAATCCGGTTCAAGCCGTTTGACAAAGAATGATGTAAGCGGGTTTTGAATCTTATTGTAAGCCAGTGAAACATTGACGAACTTATTATATACGAAATCCAATCCTATATTATAAGAATATTCGGGTCGCAGGTTCATATTTCCCACGTAGTATGTAAACGGGTCAACATAGTGCATAGACGGGTCAAGATCCTGAAACGCAGGATACAAGACTTTTCTCGAAAAAGAAAGATTGGTTTGCAACCGCTCATTTACTTTATAGCCAACTTCCAACGAAGGAAAGAAATCATTGTAAGTTTTGGTATAGTTTTCCCCTTGCTTATTCCTATTCTCATAATTTACATATTCATATCGCACTCCGGCTGTAATATGTATGTCGCTCCATTGTCTACGCAAAGAAACATATCCGGAAAATTTATCCTCATTAATATCAACCCCATTATATGATTCTATTGCTGCTTTTCCGGAATCATAGCTTTCTGTTCCATCCTGCATATTATAGTAACTATTATTCTTATTACGTGAAAAACAGACACCCGCTTTTCCGGTAATCCCCTGTTTCGTCTTATGTGTATAGTCGGCATTCACTGTATATAGTGTAATATCAGCTTCCGAACAAGAACTCTTATCCGTATTCCGGCTATCGTGCAACACTGTTATGGTGTTATTTTCATAAGACGAATAATCAACATATCCCATATTGACAGACAGTTTTTTACCGATAGAGTCAACCTGAAAAGTATAACTCAGATCATAAATATTTCTGAAGTTTTTAAAATCACCGTCTATATTTGTTCCAACGGTTTCCGTTATGGAGTTTGTCCGGAGATTATTTACATTCGTAGTTCTCCTTGTAGGATGCGTATTAAAATTCTGATATTGTACTCCGATAATATGCCGAAAATGTGGAATATAGTCAAAGCCCAGCACCGCATTATGGTTTTTAGCGGTATTCCTTTTCTGAATTATGGTATTATACATCTGACTGCCGTCTGGAAAATCACGACCATATTTTTCAATAAAGTTCCGTTTATTGGGATTATAGTTCGCACTTCCATAAATATTGAACTTATCGGTGGCATATCCTAATTGCAGCGAATTCTCCAAGCGCCAAAAATCTCCCTTTGATACAGTTGAAGTTATCTGTCCGTTAAAGCCTCTGATAAATGCCTGCCGCGTAATGATGTTGACTACCGCCATTCCGCTTGCATTATATTCTGCCGAAGGATTGGTTATTACTTCTATTTCCTTGATATTGTCAGAAGAAAGCAACTCCCAGTTTGTATTCTTGGGCGGAAGTCCATTAACAAGTATTATCGTATTCTTTCTGCCAAACACATCAATCTTGTTTTCAGAAATAGAAAGAAACGGGATTCTCCGGAGCACATCATCCAGTGACGTGAGATGTTTAAAATCCGTATTATTCTGGATATTATAAACCATCTTACCTTCAGTGAACTTCAATTTAGGCGGTGTTGCAACGATTGTAACTTCATCCAGACTCATCACATCCGGTTCCAACTGAATCAGCCCCACATCAACGGTAGCTACACTATCGCAACTTACCGTTTGTGAGTAGGGTTTATAAAGAAGCGGAGACGATATCCGAAGAATAAAGTTCTTCTGTTTGATACCCTCCATGATAAAGTCAGGCGCATCAAAATATCTATAATCAATGATTACAGAATCTTTTTTTGCTTGGACAGAGACATAGTAAAAATCACCTGCATTGATAGATACTCTACCTTTCACAGTAACGTTTTGAGAGCACAGTTCGTACAAAGGATACATCACCATCGTAAATACCAGAACCAATTTTGTAAAATTTTCTTTTGTCATAGCAGCACTATTTTCAGTTTTATTGGCTGCAAACATAAAATGAAAAAAATCAGTATCACAAAAGCTGGGACAGACAGAAAAAATTGGTGGCAAAATGCAGAAAAAGTAGCCTCTCCCCTGCTTTTTGTGGCAAATGACACAGAAAAAAGGTTACATGATTCTTTCTTTTAATACTTGTATATAGGTTCTTGACACAGGTATCTCCTTAGACACATTTAGAAGTTGCAGCTTATATCCTTTTGCATTACCTTCAATGCTGTCAATATGGTTCATGTTTATGATATAAGCTCTGTGACAACGTACAAAAAAGCCATAATTTTTCAGTTGTTCTTCAATTTGCTTTATAGTCGAACGCAACAACTTATGCTTAACTTCCCCTTCTTCCAAATAGTAAATATCCATATAATTATCAGCCGCTTCAATATAAAGGATGTTATCCGGATTTGTTTTTAATTGTTCTTTGGTACTTCCGGTCAATGTGACAGTCTGCTCATCCTCCCTTATCTCTGATTTTATTCTGTCCGATAAAACATTGTTTAATACTAAAGCATCCTGAAGATTCTGATTTAGCACAGCTATCCGCGTTAGTACAAATGTGAAGCCAATCGGTGCAACAGCAATGGCAAACGCAACCAATAAGTCCGTAAGTATAATACGCGTATATCCTTCACCTAAGAATGAAATACTTGTGTGCTCTATATTTAATCCGGGTAATAGAATCTGCTCATACACAATAATCTCTATACTCAACAACAGTACAAACAATAGATTATTCGCTATATGCTTACCTATCGTCCATTTATCAGGTGCATAGAATCCTTTAAACACTTTTGGAAACAGTATAAGAGGAACAGCTGTTCCAAACACCGTTATAAGTACAAAATGAATTAAAATCCAAAACTGGAATATGGAATCCAAACGATAATGAAACGGTTCAAAAACTATTAACACCAAAACAACAAATACAACGGAAGATGCTATTATCTGCCACGGTTTTCCATATTGTGGATAGGGATGACTCAAGTATTTATATATCATACTCATTGACTGGTAATTTTCATGTATTTTGAACACAAAATAAATATAAATCTCCAATGAAACCAAATTAAAAGGATAGTTTTCGTACCTATTCGGATTCAGATTTTAATCCAAAACAGTTCCATTTGTATCATCATAATACACTAATAAACAATAGCATACAACAAATATACAACAAAAAGTTAAGGAATTATTTGCTATTTCAAAATAAAGCCGTACTTTTGCATCCGCAATTCGGGGTGTAGCTCAGCCCGGTTAGAGTACGCGTCTGGGGGAACCAAAGAGCTAATTTTCAAGAACTTAATATTACTTTCAGATATACAAGGAGTTAGAACAATCAGTTCAACTCCTTTTTCTTTTTTCAGTACAACTCTCCTAAAACAATCTCTACAATTTAACTCAAACTGATACAAATCAACATCTAAAACATCCATAACTTTATAGCATTTAATTTCACTATAAAGGTCCGACATACTTTAACCACGGACAACAAAACAGACCATTATTTACAACACAGTTCTTTAATGTCAATCCCCATATATTCAGAACACACAATATTATCTTCCTTATAGTGGCAAAACATATATAAAAAGAATGCCATTCAACAAAATAGTCAAACGGCATTCTATTTTTCGTAATTAAATCCAATATCTACTGAGAAGCTATTTTCTTTTCCAATATAAACAGCCCCCTCTTCGTCTCAATTAGAGATTTAATATCTTCAATATCATTGGCAATCATTTCTGTGATTTCTTCTAAAATAGATTTTCTCATCTTTATATCTATCAAAGTAGGCAGAATTCTCTTTATATATTCAACTCTGTCTGCCACCTCATAATTTTCAAGCAAGTCAATCCCATAATCTCTAAACATATAGAACATATACTGTTCTACCATATCAAAATTACCTTCTTCTATATATTTATCCAAGACACTAATTATATGTTGCTCTGCCAAAGACAACTCTATTTCATGCCCAATTTCCATATATTCTTTTGACAATTTCTCTCTGTACTTTTTCATCCCAAGAGAAATTTTCCGTTGAAGGTCCTTTTCTTCTTGCAAATAATCTTTCTGACAACTCTTCAAGTCTTTTATATTTTGCTTATTCTTGTCAGCATGAAATTTTTCTACATTATTAATTATAGTTTCAACCATCTTTTCTGTTAATTTCTTTCTCTCCTCTTCAGTAGCATGATGAATTATGCTTACACCTCTCGTATCATTCCAACGAGGGTGAACTGAATATTTTCCTTCTTTTTCCATTTTATTATTCTGAAATATAGTTTCTATTAGGGTTAACAAGTCGCAAACTTAGATAGGTTGTTCTTATTTTCTATATTTATGAAATGCCTTTTTATTAAATTATTTTATTCATTAGACCAAATTTATCAAAAAAGTATCAATCATAAAAATGCCAAAAACATTACTATCATTAACAAAACAATAAAAGCCACAAAAATCATTACTATTTTAGAGGTATCCACTTCCCCATTATCCTTCTCTTCTGAATTTACATCTTTTGTGTCAGCAAAAACTTCTTTTTCTTGAGGCAGACTGGATATAACATGTTGCAGTTCTTTCATATCATTACTTACAGACATTATCCATTTTCTTTCTTGAACAAGCCTTTCTTTACGATGTTCATCAGTTTCACCCTTAAGCCACAACGCAAGAGCACCTAACAAAGGAGAAAAAAGAAGAGAGAAAAACACCCATACACCACCATCTCGCCCTAATCTATTAGCATAAGTGTATATACACGATAACAAAATTAGATAAGCAACAACAAATCCAAAAATTAGAAATGTGTTCAAGGCAGACAATAGTCCTAAATACTCATTCGAATTGTACATAATCAATTTATCACTAAAGTTAAAATCATATTTATAGAAAATTCCGTATCAGCCTACTTTTATAATTTAGTTGTTAATTATTAGATCAACCACCCTATTTATAATTGATAACTATCACCCTTTTTTCAATAAATCCCAACGATTAATATAGTCCTTTATATCCTTTTTAAAGATATTATAAGTTTTCCCACCATCTTTTAAGTCATATTTTGTTCTATTCTCTACCACATATTTACTTGGAACAATATAAAATTCAGGTAGAGTAAGAACATCTTCGAACTTATTATTATATATCACAAAGACAACATAATGATTATCCTTAGCCACCACATTACCAACGGGAACAGAATCAAAGGCACGAACTGATTTTACATCTATAGAGATGTCTGATCCATCATCATTCTTTATCCAAATATCTACACTTTTCTTATTTCCCAATGTCATATAAGCATCAATACCAAGACGATACAACATAGAAAGTACCAAATACTCACTCGCAATCCCAGTATCAAAACCCTTATTCTTAGTCTCCATAATCATAATATTTGTCTGTTACAATAATCATACACCATATATAACTATCTATTATAGTGCTATTTACTTAATCACAAAACAAATATATTTAATTAATTTTGACTATCAAAATATTTATTACATAATTTTTTATAAAACAAGAAAAAGGACTTACTATACAGGAAATCAGTAATATAGGAATTATTATCCCACTAATTTAGTACTAATATAAACCTCGTTTTTCCATACTAATAGGGAAAATTTCACGGAATTTCTACGAGAAAATCAGTAATTTCGTCACTATTTTATTGCACAACATTCATATAATTTATATCTTTAGGCAGTGAAAAGGAAGGTGAAGAGTAAGCAACTAAAGGTGCATCCTTCTTCCTTTGGATAGACAAGGAATGACTGTCTATTACTTCCTTTTCATTTAAAGAGTTTTCAGAGCTAAAAACAGTTAACGGCTGATCCTTGTCTGTCTCAGAATTACCAGGAAGTGTGTAATCGAAACTCTTTTTAAATTTTTAGGCTACAGAGATAGTCTTGAATATCATTGTACTGCAAGGAATCGGGCCGTGCTGAGGACAATAATTCAAGACTATCTTTTTTATTTACCCACACTAAAGTATCATTTTCTACAATAGGAGAACCTTTCTTGGCTTTCTCTATAATTTCGTCCACAATCTGATTTAAAAGTTGTTCATCTTCTATTTTTCCCTTAATTATATTTAACTCGTTATCCTTTTCGTTGGTATTCTCAAATTTTCTTATGATATTTACAGCATCAAACAAAGCGCTGGTATTTTCTCTAACGTCTGCGGAATTGGACTGCAGTTTAGATGAAAATTTCAGCGCTTTCTTTTTATCTCTCCAAACTAACAAACCTTCGTTTACCCAATTTAATATAGGCATATATTTCTTAATCAGATACTACTCATCCTAATAGATGAAACATTATTTAAAACAAACAACCTCTTACTAAAATCAAGACAAAACAACCCTATTCTAATACAGATATAATACTTAGTTCAAATAAGTATTTTTTCGTGTTATATTTCATTTTTTAGAGCTTTCTTGATTAATTACACATCTACCATATCAAAAAACGAATAAAAACGATATTTACACGATATATTCACTATCAATAATTTTATTATAAATCTCCATACGAGCAGGAGCAACACTATATCGCCTTTTCAACATAACATAGGCACTCTCTATCTTACCCGTCAGCTCATCCACTAAAGACATTTTATCATAATCACAATAAGCAGCCTCTATTCTTCGTAACTCTTGTAAGACAGCAAACTTAATAGCACTGTTTATCTCTTTTTTTACAAAAGCCTCTTCAACTTTCTCGAACATATTTATTTCAGACATACATAAGGCAACACAAGATTCTTTCATACTCTTTATACCAGTAAACTTTATACCAACTTCCTCCACCTGCTTATCAATATCCATATAACACCTATACCATTTATTCAATAACAACAAACAAAAATCAGGATGATACAAATAGCTACCCCTTACTTCACCCAGCACTTTCGTCACCCTCTTAAACCTGAACTCATATCTCAGCACATTCAAATGTGCCAATTCTTCCAATTCTTCTACACCACAACTTTTTAATTCACTCATCTTGTCATAGAACACCAGTTGAACATCATACTTATCCAAATAGAGGGTCTCTTTTTCTATATTTGAACGATGATAACCATCAGAATAAAGCAACCTCTTCATGTACAACCAAGGCATATATGCCACACTAAAATTAAAAGCTATATCAAGCCTTACCACTTTAGCCATTTCCAATGGAACACCAAGAGCAGAACTTAAACTCTTTATCGCAACCCTAATATCCCATAAGGATAAACTTTTTTCATAATTATTACCTAAAAGCCATTTAGTAAGACTACCCTCAACAACTAAAGTGGTATCACGAACTTCCACCCTCATATTTCTAATATGACCTACCACCTTATTATTATAGTACTTCACATCAGTCAGTCTACAAGAGATTTCTTCCATAAAACTAATTTCATTATTTAGTTCTTCTTCTTTTAATATTAATTTTAAGGTATCATACATAATACTATATTCTTAAATTACTAATATTATATTACTTATTATTATACACACCATCTTGTTGCTCCAAGAATTCATCAACCGTCCCTATCCGATGTCTCAACATCCAAGTTCTAATCTCAGGACGGAGAAAACGCAAGGCACTACGTTTACTCAAAGTTGACTTATAAAAAGGTATTTCCTTGTTAGATGTCTTCTTATAAACAGTATACTTCGACAGACCAGTCATTTCACAGACTTCATCTATACCGATTATATCAGAAGGTGGTGTCTCACTTACGTGCATGTGCCCTTTTAACAAATCACATATATTTTTCAAAACTTCTTCTTTGTTATCCATTGTCCCCAACTCCTTTTTCTTCTTAGGAGTATCAGGGCATTTCTCTGACCACAACCTTAATTCACCAAGATAAATATTCAAATTATAGTTCTCTATTTCGTTCAAATCTCCTAACAGACAAGGCAGATTATTCCAATCTTTCTCTACCTCAGACCAAAAGGTTAAATCGTCAGCAAAGTTCTGTCTATATTTGTTAATCTCTTCACGAATATAAGCAAGAGACTGTTTGCCCCCCTCTATCAGCTCAAATCCGTTACCAGTTCTTAAACATTGAATATTATCTTCCATTGTTAGTATTCCATGCCTTTCATAGCGTGCTTCTATCACTTGTTCAACATCAGCAATTTCTTGTTCTGTCATTTCTTTCGAAACAAATATTTCACGTATATACCTACGAATCATATTATTATCAACTCTATAATTAGGATTGACAAGTTTTTGTTTAAAATCTATTTTTCTCATAATTTATAAGTTTCATTATATTATATATTATTATAAATTAACACTGTTTTTATACAAAGCACCTATTGTAACTCTCTCTATTTCAGCATCACCAAAGCTGTCCAAATAAGTATTAGTCGTTTCCAAATCCTTATGTCCCATTACTTGACTTATCATTTCACGGGAAACACCGTCAGCTTGTAAGGTCATAGCCATGGAATGCCTACTTACATAACTCGTCAACTTTTCTGTAAACCCAAGTTCTTCACCTATTTCTTTCAAACGGTCATTATAGCGTGCCAATCTTCTACGTAAGTGATCATATAACTGTTCACCTTTATAATCTTTCGATACCAAAGGAAGAAGATAATCACCAATAAGGGCAGTGTTCATCTCGAACCATAATAGCAGATTTCTTAATTCATCAGTCATGGGTATTCTAATAAATTTGGCATTCTTACTATGTTCTGTTTTGTGCCTCTTATATATAATATGTTCTTTTCCTCCCTCCACCTTGATATTTTCTTTTTTTAGGTTTGCCATATCAATGAAACTCATCCCGTAACAAAAATAGGAGAACAGAAACAAGCGCCTTGCCACTTCACGAGGCTTGTTTTCAAACTTACAATTCATCAAAGCTGACAAATACTGCTGTGGCAAATATCTTTTACGGGTTTCTTCTTCCAAAGCGGAAATACAGAAACCACCTTTTCCAAAAGGATAAGTTGTAGGTGAACATTCTTTCAGAGAAATAGCCTTGTTCAACATAGCCCGTAACGTCTTCAATTCATGCTTGCGAGTATTACCACACCAACCTCTTTTTTCCATAAACTGATTGTAGCCGTTTACATACTTCAAGTCTATTTCTTGAAAATAACGTGCAGGCAGTTTCTTATCAAATAAGCGCAGGTTATAGACCACTCGTTCCCATACCTTGGCATTCCCAATATGTCCCGTCTCTTTCATTTCATTAATACGCAGACATACAAAATCAAGAAATTTCCCTTGTTTACTTTTATAGAGGAAAGCGCTTTCAAACTGATTTAAAGTCCAGTCTATTTTATCATATTCAAAATCACGCTCGACAGTTTGTGCACGAGCCAATAGTTGCAATATTCGTGCATTATATTCCTTATAATTAGAACAGACACGTTTGTCACATCTGAAACGTCCACATTCACTATCCCACTCTTCCTTCCTTGCATAAAGTCCAAGTGAGATATACTTAGATTTCATATTCTTTATTATTCTCAAAGATACGGGATAAGTCCCGTCTTTTCTTCTATTAGAAGCGTGAAGGAGCACTTTAAAAGTTGCCATATAATATTTATTTTTAGGTTTGACTATTTTATCGTGCCACAAAAATATACGATTATTTTCCAAAAAAAGAACGAGTGATATATAAAAAAATCAACGATTTAACACCCGTTAAGAAAATATATATACCTCTTTTTGCGCACATCTTTTCCCTAAAACATTCCTAAAATATTAGAGATAACTCTGTACAAACAGATACAAATAAAATTAGCTCCAATAAACAGAAGAAATATTTAATAATCAACATATTACAACAACAAAGAGAAGAAATATCACCACTAAAGCAAAAAAAGAGGGGAGAAAATTTGCACAATCCCCGTAAATACGTACCTTTGCACACGCAAAACAAAAGTGCGGGGTGTAGCTCAGCCCGGTTAGAGTACGCGTCTGGGGGGCGTGTGGTCGCTGGTTCGAATCCAGTCACCCCGACTGGTGATTATCAAGGAGTTAAGTCAATGACTTGACTCCTTTTCATTTGTAGCGATTACTTTTTGATTACACTTTTCGGATAACTTAGTCCAACCCAATACAAATTGTGATACCAATAGGATTTGTATTTAGTTGACCGTTAATGTTTCCTAACTCCTAAAAGTTTTTCTCATACGCAACCACACTCCCTATTTGTGCATAGGCTCTTTTACTCTTCTAATAGAAGCAAACCCATTATAACAAACAGGGTAGGACAACTATTGCCCTACCCCTATCTTATACGCTCCGTTAGAAAGTTTATTCCAGCCCCTAATCAACTTCTATACATATCACCAATTAAGAGGATTAGCCTCTTCTTCTTTGATTCGTTTTTTCTCAGCTTCCTTTTTAATTTTCTCAACTTCTGTTTCACAGTTCCGTTTCCAAAGTTCTTCCTCAATGATTCTTTCTTTTCGGTGCTCTTTTGATTCACCATACAAGAATAACAAAAAAGTAGCAATAATAGGACTGAATACTATACCTATAAAGACCCAAAAAGTCTTTTCCCGTCCTTTTCTGTCTGCATAATTCATGACAGCATTAAGCATAAAGCAATAAACAACAATAAAAAGTAATACTATCCACCCCATAGGAATACCTCCAATCTCACTCATAAAGACTCCTCCTAAATTTATTTATTCTTAATAGGAACTACTGAAAACACTGTATAAGTAGCAGGAACGGTGACAACTATTCCCTTTGGACTTTCAACCTCAGTATGAGAGCTGACACCATTGTTATTCAGATACCAACTCAGTTTTTGTTTTGTTACGACAACGACCTTTCGTCCTGTTACCCTGTCCGTTCCTTCGTATGTATAAGATTCCGTTCCACTACTTTTGTATTTGACACCTAAATTGATAATATCCCCTCGGACATTGATGTAAATACCGTATGTCTTATCTGAACCGTCATAGGAGATTTCAAGTTTTTGCGTCCAATGCTTCATGTCGTTGTCTGTTATTAAACAGCCTCTTTCATAGTTGCATAAACGGACGTTTCCATGAACTAACACTCCTTTATCGGGAGTTACAGAATTTTGACCTTGAACATTTGTAAATGCTCCAATCAGCATAATAAATACTGATAAAACGAAATACTTTTTCATTGCTTCTGTGATTTGCTTTCCACAGCCTCAACAGGAAAGGTTTATATAAAAAGATAGCGTGAGGCTGTTAGAATTATCTGTCTTTAGAGGTTCTGGACAAACCCACCACACGAGATAAAACGACACCCCACGCCAAGCCATATATATCACTGATATATACAAGATTAGCATGAGCGTTCGTATCGTCTATCCCCGTGTGGTTCGAAATTTTCCAGATTTCTAAGTAACCCTATTTGATTTTATAACTCTTTCATAACTAACAGCTTGTTCAATTGAGAATTTAAGAACCGATATAAAAAATGCTTGGTAATTATTCTCGAATAGGATACGAATTTAAGAACCGATTAAATATCTTTGCAGTTATGAAAGTGAAATTCAATTTGAGACAGACATCAGACGAAAACAAAGACACGCTGATTTATCTTGTTTGTACAATCAATCACAAGCAAGAAAAAATCAGCACTGGGCAGAAAGTGCGTCCGAAGTACTGGGACAAGGAAAAGCAAGTCGCTATTGTGGCGAATACATTGCCAAAAGTAATTCAACAGCAAAACGCCAAAGTAAACAAGGAATTGAATATACTAAACATGCGTTTTGCCGAATGGCAGGACTATATGTTAGACCACCCCGAAGAAACCGAATTGGGAGCTGAAAAACTCCGAGTGTTTATAGCAGGGGAAAGGGAAAAATTAAAAGTCAATCCGCTTGACTGGTTTGAAAGTGCAATTCAAAGTAATTCCAACAATAGTACGGGAACAAAAGGTAAATACATGACAGACCTTAAAATGCTTAGAAAATTTGTCGAAGAATGTAAGGTTAGAGCAACGGATTTTAGTTGTTTGAACTATACTTTTATAAAGAAATTCGAGAAATATATGCTTGATAAAGGAATGTCAATGCACACCATTATAAACAGAATTACATCTTTTAAATCATGGCTAAATGATGCAGAAAAACAAGGTCTGATAAATCAGATAGAAACTGGAATTTCTAAATATGAGAAACCGAGAAACAAGGATGAGGGGAAACAGATTTACTTGACAGAAAATGAATTGAAGAAAATACAAAACATTGAATTGTCAGGTAATGAAGAAAAGGCGAGAGATATATTTGTTTTGCAATGTCAGTTAGGACAAAGATATGCCGATATTATGAACCTTGAAGAAGCTATAATATCAAATGATAATATAGAATTAGTTCAAATTAAAACTCACAAGAAAGTAATTATTCCGCTTAATAATACAGCAAAGAATATACTTGCTAAATACAATAATAAATTGCCAGTTATAAGAAATGAATACATGAACCAACTTATAAAAGAGGTTTGCAGAAAAGCAGGGATAGATAAAGAGGAATTAATCACTTATAGAAAAGGCGATAAACAATATGAAAAAAAAGTACAACGCTGGCAACTTGTAGGGACACATACTGCAAGAAGAACTTTTGTTACTGAGTGCAGAAAACAAGGTTTGGACGATGCTTCAATAATGCGCATAACTGGTCATACATCCACTAAAACAATGAGCGGATATGATAAGAGAACGGGTGCAGATGTAGCCAAAAGATATGCTGAAATTATGAGTACCGAAAGCGAGAAGAAAGAACGCAAAAAAAACGATAAAAAACAGCAGGCAATTAAAACAATAGAAAATCTTGCTTTATCAGGAGTTAGAGATGTTGAGGTCGCTGCATATTCTGTTCAAAAAGCACTGGATTTAAGCGATGATGATATTTCTCTCTCAATCGACAACGGTGTAGGAACTGGTCTAATTTATCAAAGAACAGCTGTAAAAAAGGAAATCTCATTAGATAATGAGGAAGAATAACTATATTTGCAATAAATTTAAAACATCTAATTTATGGGACGAGGAAGAATATCAAATGAAGAAAAACAAAAACGAGTGCAGCAAGAGTCAATCAATAAATTTGGCTGCGTTCTTCAATCAGAAACAGCAGCAGAAAAAGTTGAGGAATTGAATGAGCAAATCAAGCACTTAGAAAGTCTGATTGAAAATTGTAAAAATGAAATTCAAGAAATAGAAAAAGAAGCTTTGGAAGAAAGAAAAAGCAAAGCAATCACTTTATTGCAAGGCTTACCCAATGAAACACTCTGTGAAATAGTAAATCATTTTGAGGAGCGTTTAAAGACCGTGGGAAGCGAAAACGAAGAACAGTAAAACCGTTTATATCAGAACTAAAATAAGGCACTCTCAATCTTTGGGAGTGCCTATTTTTTTTCAAAATCGACTTCTCTTATGAGTTAAATGGAAGTGCGAAGGGCGCATTATTCGATTTTATCGGGTTAAAAATTTACATTGGAATGAAGTTTTTAATTTGTGGCATGTTCATTTTTTCACTACCTAAAAAGTCAGTAAATTTGCATATCAAAGAAAGAAAAACATAAGATATTAAATATATAAATGAAAAACGAAATTAAATGCTTTATAAAGGTGTTCGATATTCGACTTATGAAGAATTGCGTACTATCGCAGAGAAAAGATTGTCTAAAGGAGAAAAAAAGAATTTTAATAAGGCACAGATTGGTAAATATATAGCAGATATGGGTTATTTAAAAAGACGGATACAGATTAATGGATTGAGGAAGCTATATTATTTCAATGTGGTAAACAAACTGAATGTGTAAGAAAAATAATACATCAGATACGCTTTAATTCCAAATACACATTATTCCCAATTTTGGAACTTAAATAAGAAGTCCCGTTTTTGGAACTTGGAAAACTCCCGACAATGGAACTTATATAAGATACCTATTATAAAAAGATACCTATATAATAGAAAATTCAAGTCCTAAACGGACTTGGAATTTTACATCTAATAAAAGTAATATGATTTTGATATTATCAAAAAATATTCGATTTAAAGACAGAAAGCAAGCTAAAAAATATTTAGGATGTGCATACTATAATAGATTGTTAAAGCAAAAAGATATTCTCTTTATAAATACAGAAAATCACATTGCTAACAATGGAGCGACAAACAAAAATAACAAAGGAAATATCCATGCTTGAAAACAAAGATGCACTATTATATTCAGTTATAAAAATGAATAGCAATTATTATAATGGTTATTCGGAAATAGCCGAAACAAAATTATCGAAACTTTCAGGGATACCGATAAGCACGATAAAGAAGCACCGCCCCCAATTATTAAAGACTGGAATATTTTCATCATGGAATTATTTTAAAGATGAATTAGGGCATAATCGCATACGCTATCAAATGGAAATCAATCCCGAAAATTATTTCATACTTAAAAATACATTTTTTAGCGATAGTAAACTGAGCGAGGAAGAAAAAGGATTTATTCTGAAATTGAAAACAATAACTGTCAATAACACAAATATTATTCCGTACAATAAAACAAAAATAAAGTCTTTATTGAAAATCGGAAAAAATAATGAGCTTATAAAAACGTTAATTGAAAAGGGATATATCTTGAAATTTGAAATAGACAAATACTATTTGAATTGCAATGATATTTTATTCTCGTCTAATGAGGAAAGAGAAAAAGTTTATAGAATGATTGAAAAGATGTGCTTAAATAGAGAAATTATTCCACCACCATTTGAGAAAAACAAACTGGATAAAATCAAAAATAAATCTCCTTTATTAAAGTTGGAAGAACAGCTAAATAAAAGATGTTCCGAATTCAAAAATGGGGGCTTATACGAATATATTTTCAAATGCTTTAATATTACTCAAAAACAACCAGTTAAAAATACTTATGATGAAGCATATATCATTTTGTAAAAGCATGATAAATAAGCCGCCAAATAAAACGGAAAAAGCATGTTAATACCAGTTCTAAACCATTCTTGTGGCACACTTTTTTAGTCGGTGTAAGAGGTCTGCGAGGTACTTGTACCCATGTAAATGCCCCCTCGTTCTTTGGTTTGAAAATCTCTTTTACAAATTGGCGAGTACATAGGAAATCTCCTGATTATTTTGTAAATGGCTCGTTGAAATGTAGCCTGATTTATAACATCTATAATAATATGCACAAATGTTACCTGATTGCAATAAACAATTTTGAGGGGCATTTTTGCATTATTTCTTTTGTTCTTTTGAGATATAAACACTTTTGTCTATCTTTGTCGCAATCTCAGCAATGGGAGGACATATTTAACGAAAGGTGTTATTGAAATTATCTTCCGTGGTAAATTCTCGCAAAATTTAACGGTACGAAGATGATAGCAGTAGCACCACATCATGACTATATTTTACCCGTCTTGGGTTAAGATATATTGTCTTATGGTGTGGGCTATTGCTTTATCTGTACCGAGGCAATGCGAGAAGCCCACCACGAGATAAGGCAGTATGTTTCCACACCATTCTTTTTATCTTTATAAGTGGAATTTCATTCTTAAAATAACATTTATCGGGAGGAAAATATGTTTTGTTTGAGGAATTAATTAACAGATTAAATAACTTAAAAACAAGATTTATGAGAACGAAATTCAACTTACTTGCAACCTTATTAATGGTTGTTTTGTGTGTCAGTTTTACATCATGTAGCGATGATGAAAAGGACGAAATTCAGGACGATAAAACATTAGCTTTGTTAATAGGAAGTTGGGAATACGAACTTTCAAGTTTTACAGATGAAGAGGGCAATGTCGTTTCACGTCAAATGGAAATTGTAACTTTCAATTCTGATATGAGTTGGACGGGAGTAGATTATTATATCGAAGTTGGTTACCCCGATAAAGAAACTGAAAAATGGGGAGAGGGAACATATAGTTATAATAAAACAACAAAAGAACTGACTTTAAATAACAACATATTTGAGTCGGGGATTATGAAGATTTTGAAAATCACAGAAAATGAATTGTCGTGGTTTGACGGAGAAGATATAATGAATTATACACGAAAGAAATAACACTTTTTTATTACTAAAAAGGCATCATTAGAAATTTATTTTTTCTTTTGGTGTCTTTTTTTTATTTCATAAAATAACCGAGTAAAAAAAGAGCTATTAGACGGATAAAAAAATCTTCGGAGCATAGAAAGCTACTTAGAATTTTGTCTATATTTGTGAGCAGTTACGAGAGAGTTAAAAAAGTAACAAATAAGGTCTATTTTTAAGAACGAATGATATTTCGCATATCTAAATGTACAAATATCAGCAGTTTACAAAATAACTTATAAATTGTCCAGATTTCTAAATACGGGATAAAGCTAAACGCTTCCTTTAATTAATATGTCACCAACAAGTCTTTAACCTGTTAGCGGGACAAATATAACTAAAATCCAGCGTTCTACAAACGTTTTTAGGGATGTCGTGGAACAAATTTACTCATTTATTGATAGTTCACAAGATTTTAGGGAGGGAACTCTGATGAGGCTTTTATACGTCAGAACATCTAATCTTTTGCAAATACCTCTAAACAGCCTCATCATCATACATGTAAATCCAAGCATACCTAACATTCGATTTTATTCCACTCTTTTTAGGTGATGCACGATTATTTCCACTCCTATATCATAAGACCTCTATAGCATTGTACCCTGTCATCACAAGACTCATCACTATATAACGAAGATTTCTTAACCCTTACTCTTCTTTGATGGCAACTTGCATTGTTTCTATCGACTGTACACTAACAGTCTTATCACTTTTTATACTCCTCTTACAACTCTCTATTGATATTTTACTACCTAATTGGGCACAAGGTTCCGCGTCTGTATTTAGAATCTCGTATTGCTTCCTACAGACGCTCTATTTTAGTGACGACCTTTGGGCTATTATTTTAGTTCTTGTCATAAGCATCGGGAGATTCCGTAAATTTCCACGTCAAATAATCTTCTATCTTTTTATTTAACTCTATCACCAAATCAGACTGCCCCATTTGTCCCTCAAAATGTTGGAGAGCTTTCTTCATTCTGTCCTGTATCCTTTTATGATACTGAGCGTCTGTATCCTGCGGATTCTCCCTATTCTTAAATAGCTGTTCCTTTATGAAATTAGGAAGATTCATAACAGTATTAGCCACACATATACACCAATCTTCCATGTCTTTTGTAGACTTTATCTGTTCAAAGGATATGTCAAAGAGTTTGTCTGAAATTTTACCTATATCCTCATAAGACCCAAACCACTCTGCAATGAATTGCCAAAAGACCTGTTTGTCATATAGGTCACATGCTTTTAACTTTCGACCAAACACTTGCCTAATCATTGCCCCTTTAAACAACATCTCATATCTCAATAAATTTTTCTCTTTCCCCTCTGGCAGAGGGCAGCTTTCTCGCTTATGGCGATGCTTGCCCCTCTGCCGAAATTCCCTGCCCTTATCATAAAACCGAAGTAAGCTACCCTTTTTCATAGGAAAATAAGTTGTACCACTTCCCCACTTATTAGGATGGGAAGTACCTAATGATTTCATTTTCGATATATAGAGTTCCGGAGGATTATCCATCTCAAAATTTTCAGCAATCTCCACTTTCATGACATCAGCCTTATCTATCGGCAGATTGAGCTCCTTACCCAACCGCTTTATAGCCTCTTTTGTATGTGCTAAAGTTAAGGTCATAATGTTATTTCCATAAAGATATTTAGAAAGACTTCCTCTTATATTGACTGTATTTTTCGTAACAGAAACACGGAGTCCGTCAACATAACCAAACCCACCTGCAAATCTTTTGAAATCACAAACTTGGTAAATCCTTTGGAATACAGCCTCCCATTTATACTTATCTCCTATATCCTCTTTTTTCAACCGTAATTCAACTGTGTCATACATAGCCTAACAATTTTGATATATACAAAATACCCAATAATTCGGGTGTTATTATTTCTTGTTACGAGCTAACAGACGTCTGTCCATGAACTCAATATACTCTTGAGTGGATTCTTGTTTTCGTTTTGTCATCCACTGATATATTTCCTCACGTCGAAACATAACTTTTCTACCATTATCACCTGGACGGAAACACGGTATTTGATTTTCATGTATCAACTTATAGACGGTATTCTTTTTATAGCCCGTTATTTCACAACACACATCAATCCCAAATACTTCAGGAGGGTCTATCGGTTGTTTTTCGGGTCTATTGGTCTTCTGTCTTTCTGCTTTAGGCTCTATCGAAACTGTACTCAGCATTTGTTTTACAATTCCCTCTAACGACTTTATTTGGGCTAAAGCCAAATCTTCCCATTGAGCTTTTAAGAAGTCTATATCATTATTCAGACGCGCCATATCCATTGCATCACGACAATGTTCATTTATAAAGCCAATCTTCTCAATTTCATTATAGAGGACATCAGCAGTCAAAGCTATTTTTCCCTCTTTACGCAAGTTCTCTTCCTCCACAAACAAATCATCCAAATCTTGTGGAGTCCATTGGGTAATACCCGTCCGATAAGCACTCACTCTTTCATCATATACTGAAATGAAGTAGGAACGCTTCCAATTGTCTATAGCATCCTCTATTTCGTTTAAAGCCTGTTGAAGTACCTCATGGTTATTTCCCAACTTACTATTCACATAGGTACGAAAATCCTCGTCATGGATTTCTGCTGCTTCCCCTCTAAGCAACTTTTCTATTAAGCTGCTTAGAGGCATATCCGTTTCTATTCTCATTATTTTTTAAAGGAGTTTTGCAGCCTCGTCTACTACACTTGTTTCGAAGCTGTCAAGATATACATTTGTTGTTTCAAGGTTACTGTGTCCCATTACTTGACTGATTACTTCACGGGGAACTTTGTTGCTCTGTAATGTCATAGCCATTGTATGTCTACTCACATAGGTGGTCAATTTCTGACGTTCAATCCCCAATGCTACTCCTAATTTCTTTAAGTTCTTGTTATAGCGTCCATAGCGAGAACGAATGTGATTGTACAGTTGTTCTCCACTGTAATCCCTTGTTATGATAGGTGTTAAATAATCTCCAACAAGAGGTGTTTTTTGCTTAAACCATTCTATCAGTTCTTTTATCGTATCAGTCAGAGGTATTTTAATCGATTTTACTCCCCGTTGATTCTTTATCTTCTGCCTCTTGTAAACGATATGTTCACCTGTTTCAAGTTTTTCTATATGGTGCGTTGTCAAGGTAGCCATATCCACATAACTGATACCAAAACAGTAGTAGGAAAATAAAAACAACCTCCGTGTATATTCCATTGTAAAATTCTCTTGTGGAGAGTTTTTAATCAAGTCCAAATCCTCAGCCAGCAGATACCTTTTACGTGTTTCCTCTTCTAATTTGCTAATTTCAAAGCCGCCATTTCCAAACGGATAGGTACTGACAGAAGCCTCTTTCTCTTTTATAGCCTTATTCAACACAGCACGCAAGGTCTTCATATAATACTTTCGTGTATTACCACAACAACCGTCTTTCTCCAAGGCTACATTAAACGCATTCACATATTTGATATCTATTTCGGGAAACAAACGTTCCTCAATCTTGTCGTCATATTTACCCATTACATGGAGGGTACGTTCATAGGCTTTAGCATTCCCATGATGATTCGTTGCCTTTAAATTTTCAATTTGGGTAAGGAAGAAGTCATAAACCTTCCCCTGTTTTGACATACCTAAGAATTGTTCTTTGAATAGGTTTAAGGTCCAATCCACCCTTTCCTCCGCAAACTTTCTTAAGATACTACTTATACGTTCCTCGTAGTGGGTTAACAGGTTGTTATCTTTTATATAATTAGGATTCAATCTCTTATCTCTTTTGAAGCGTTCCGAACTTTTATCCCATTGATTTAGTTGAGTAGTTACCCCTAAATCTATATATATCCTTTTACCGTCTTTTGTGACTCTTAGATATATAGGATAGCTCCCGTCTTTCTTTTGGTTACTCTTGTAAGCGACAATATTGAATTTTGCCATAACTAAATTATTTAATTGTTTTTCCTATTGCTTTAAGTACCTTAGGATGATACAAATATACTCATTTAGTTGCACAAATCATAGACTGAAAACCAAGTAGTTCGACTACTTTTCCATTTGTATATGCAAGACGTTTTTTACCTCTCGATTACATTTTTATTACACTTTTCATCTCACTTAATCTCAATAGATATAACACATCATCCCATTCACAGGGTATTGTATCACTGATTTCTAACCCAATACCAATGAATACAAATATTCTTTCAACAGCTGGGGGGCGTGTGGTCGCTGGTTCGAATCCAGTCACCCCGACTGAAAAAAAGCATTGATAATCTGATGATTATTGATGCTTTTTGCTTTTATACAGTTCTTATGGTTGTACCGGTTGACGCTGTGGTTGACTTTTTGGTGGAACACGCATGAACTCGATTAATGTCCATTCCGCCTAAATCTATTCGTCCGACAGCTGTCGGACGATAATTCAACAGCTGTCGGACGATTAAATTTTAGTATCCTAAAAATTTCACCTTTTCTTTTTATTTAGGTAAGAATAGTTACTTTTGCAAAATAAAGGACATAATTATGGGAGCAGGAAAATGGATTGGCGGTATCATCGGCTTTATGGCAGGCGGACCGCTCGGAGCATTGGCAGGATATGCACTCGGTTCATTAATTGAATTCGGCGGCAGCTCTGCAAGCTACACAACAACCTATGGTAATGGGCAAGCAGAAGAAGATATGTTTCGCGGACAGCGGAACAGTTTTCTATTCTCAATGCTGGTAATGGCATCGTACATTGTACGGGCAGACGGACGCATTATGCACAGCGAAATGGAGTACGTCCGCAATTTCTTACGGGCAAACTTCGGTACCGCGGCAGTCAGTGAAGGCGAACGGATATTGCTCAACCTCTTTGAACAACGCAAACGCATGGATATGCAGAATCCTCTTGCATTCAAGAATACAATCCGCGACTGCGGTATGCAGATTGCAGCCAACCTGACATACGAAGAACGCCTGCAGCTACTGGGATTTCTCGCAAATATAGCCCGAAGCGACAATAACGTCTGTCGTGAGGAAATAGAGGCGTTGAAAGAGGTGGCGGCTTATATGGGATTATCCGAAAAAGAAGTGGAATCCATGCTCAATCTGGGAGGAAACTCACTGGATGCAGCCTATAAAGTGCTGGAAATAGCCCCCACAGCCACTGACGAAGAAGTACGTGCCGCATATCGCAAACTGGTGCTGAAGCACCACCCTGACCGGGTGGCTACATTGGGAGAAGACATCAAGCGCGCTGCTGAAGAAAAATTGCAAAGCATCAACAATGCCAAAGAGATTATCTATAAAGCAAGAGGAATCAAATAATAATCCAATATTTTTTTGAGACAAGACTTTAATATAAAATTCCTAATTCAATAGAAATACATCTGTTATGAAGAAAATATTTGCCTACCTCGCACTCGGTTTCACCACTCTTACCGGTTATGCGGCAACTCCGCTCTGGATGCGCGACATACAAATCTCACCCGATGGAACAGAGATTGTTTTCTGTTATAAAGGAGACATCTACAAAGTTCCGGCAAAAGGCGGTGCAGCTACGCAACTCACCACACAGGACTCCTATGAATCCACCCCGATTTGGTCGCCCGACAGCAAGCAAATAGCATTTGCCAGCGACAGATACGGCAACTTCGACGTATTCGTGATGTCCGCCAACGGCGGAACAGCCCGGCGGTTGACTACCAATTCGGCAGGAGAAATCCCGTCGGCATTTACCCCCGACGGCAAATACGTTCTCTTCTCAGCAGCCATTCAAGACCCTGCCGAGAGCGCGCTCTTCCCCCGCTCTGCCATGACCGAACTCTACAAGGTTCCCACAAGCGGCGGACGCACCGAGCAAGTACTGGGTACACCTGCCGAAGCTGTCTGTTTCGACAAATCGGGTGAACATTTCTTTTATCAAGACCGGAAAGGCTTTGAAGACCAATGGCGAAAGCACCACACTTCATCCATAACTCGCGATATTTGGATGTACGACATCCGCACAGGCAAACATACCAACCTCACCGAGCATGCCGGTGAAGACCGCAATCCCATCCTTACACCGGACGGGCAAACCTTGTATTTCCTGAGCGAACGTAACGGCAGCTCATTCAATGTATACGCCTTTCCACTCACCCGTCCGGAATCCGTAAAAGCGGTGACTACTTTTAAAACCCACCCCGTCCGATTCCTTTCCATGAGCAGTAACGGCACATTGTGTTACGGCTACGATGGTGAAATATACACGCAGCAAGACGGTTCGACCCCGCAAAAAGTTCAAATAAAAATCACCCGTGATGACCGACCTCAGACAGTCCACCTGAATTATACCAACGGAGCAACTTCGGCTACTGTATCACCGGACGGCAAACAGATAGCCTTCATTGCACGTGGCGAAGTCTTTGTAACCTCGGCAGACTATGCCACAACCAAACAAATCACCCACACCCCCGCCAATGAAAGCAACCTGTCCTTTGCCCCCGACAACCGTACACTGGCCTATGCCAGCGAACGCAACGGCAACTGGCAGATTTATCTTGCCAAGATAGCCCGTAAGGAAGACCCCAACTTCCCCAACGCTACCATTATAAACGAAGAAGTATTACTGCCTTCCGCTACCATTGAACGTTCTTGCCCGCAATTCTCACCAAACGGTAAAGAATTGGCATTCATAGAAGACCGTATCCGTCTAATGGTACTGAACCTCGAAACAAACAAAGTGCGCCAAGTCACCGACGGTTCCACTTGGTACAGTACAGACGGCGAGTTCAGCTATGCCTGGTCGCCGGACAGCAAATGGTTCACCCTCGAATTTATCGGCAACAAACACGATCCGTACTCTGACATAGGACTGGTCAGCGCACAAGGCGACAGCCCCATAATCAACCTGACTAATAGCGGCTACATGAGCGGTTATCCCCGCTTTGCGCTCGATGGCAATGCAATCCTGTTCAAAACAGAACGTTATGGTATGCGCGCCCACGCTTCATGGGGGGCGCAGGACGATGCCATGCTCATCTTCCTCAACCAAGATGCATACGACAAGTACTGCCTGAGCAAAGAAGACTATGAACTGCGTAAGGAATTAGAGGTCGAGCAAAAGAAAACACAAGACAAAGATACCGCCAAAGAAAAGAAGAGCAGCAAAAAAGGAAAAGAAAAAGACAAAGACAACGATGAATCCCAAGTGAAAGACATCGTTGTTGAGTTGAAAAACATTGAAGACCGTATCGTACGTCTCACCCCTAACTCCTCGGATTTAGGTAGCGTCATCATCTCCAAAGACGGAGAAAGCCTTTATTACTTCGCTGCCTTTGAAGACGGCTACGACCTCTGGAAAATGGATATCCGCAAAAAAGACACCCGACTGCTCCATAAAATGGATGCCGGCTGGGCTTCTATGGAGATGGACAAGGACGGCAAAAACCTCTTCTTGCTGGGAGGAAAAACCATGCAGAAAATGAATTTGGCATCCGACGAGCTAAAACCAGTCACCTATCAGGCACAAACCAAAATGGATTTGGCGGCAGAACGCGAATATATGTTTGACCACGTGTACAAACAGCAACAGAAATGTTTCTACAACACCAATATGCACGGTGTAGACTGGGACGCCATGACTACCGCTTACCGCAAGTTCCTACCTCATATCAACAATAACTACGACTTTGCCGAGTTGCTGAGTGAATGGTTGGGCGAGCTGAATGTGTCGCACACCGGCGGTCGTTATTATCCGTCCGGACAAAGTGAACCGACAGCCAGCCTCGGACTGCTCTTCGCCTGGAACTACCCAAACAAAGGTGTGCTTATAGCCGAAGTCATAGAGAAAGGTCCGTTCGACAACGCCAATACTAAAGTAAAAGCGGGCATAGTTATCGAAAAGATTGACGGCACGGAGATTACACCCGAAACTGATTACTATACCTTACTGAACGGCAAAGCCAAAAAGAAGACCCTTGTCTCGCTATACAACCCGCAGAACAAAGAACGCTGGGAAGAGGTTGTAATCCCGATAAGCAATAGTACGCTTGATGATTTGCTCTACACTCGCTGGGTAAAACAACGTGCAGCCGACGTAGATAAATGGTCCGGCGGCCGTCTCGGCTACGTCCACATTGAGTCAATGGGCGATGACAGCTTCCGTTCTGTGTACTCGGATATTCTGGGCAAATACAACAACCGTGAAGGCATCATCATCGATACCCGCTTTAATGGCGGAGGCCGTCTGCACGAGGATATAGAAATATTGTTCAGCGGCAAGAAATACTTTACACAGGTAATCCGCGGCCGCGAAGCCTGTGATATGCCCAGCCGTCGCTGGAACAAGCCGTCTATCATGCTGACCTGCGAAGCCAATTACTCCAATGCGCACGGTACGCCATGGGTATATCGCCACCGGAATATCGGCAAGTTGGTGGGTATGCCCGTTCCGGGAACAATGACCAGCGTATCATGGGAACGTTTGCAAGATCCTTCTCTCATTTTCGGTATCCCTGTTGTAGGCTACCGCTTGCCCGACGGCAGTTATCTGGAAAACTCCCAGTTAGAACCCGACATCAAAGTTGCCAACTCACCCGAAGCCATCGTGAAAGGTGAGGATACCCAGCTGAAAGTTGCTGTGCAAGAATTACTGAAAGAACTGGACTCTGCCCAGTAAAGAGATAAATATTCGTCTTACAGGCATAAAGCGTTTCCGCTAATCGTCCATATCATTCAGATGTATCTCCAGAGCCTTCACGGAGATATAAATTTCGTACACGGAAATAGTGAGCGAAATAATCAGAAGCACCAGCGCAAAACCGAAGATATAAACTGAGGCAAGATGAAGCCGGATATAAATAAAGAACATGCTGACTACACATAGCAACAGGCTTGCTATGCCTGTCACCTGCATGGCGCGCGTCAGGTACAACCTTTTGCGCAGGTTGGCAATCTGCGCCGCGGTCACAGAGGAGTGACTCTTTTGGTGTTGCTCCTTCAAAGCACGCACAAGGCCTGCATACGACAGAAAACGGTTGGTGTACGCCAACATAATCAGGGATATTGCCGAAAACAGCAAAGCGGGGGTAGTCAAATCTATTTCCATAAGAGGGATTCCTTTAAATCTTTAGCAACTGCAAAGATAAATAATACTTTCTCTATCTAACTTTTTTCCATTACCTTTGTTCCCTCGAAAAGACTAATTCATCAAGCCTATGTTCACAGACCTGCTCAATTCCTCTTATTTCGCCCTTTTCCTCATCGTAGCTTTAGGCTTCATGTTGGGAAGAATCAAAATCAAAGGATTGTCTCTCGATGTTTCCGCAGTAATCTTCATCGCCCTGCTTTTCGGGCATTTCGGTGTGATTATCCCCAAAGAGTTGGGAAACTTCGGACTTGTATTGTTCATTTTCACTATCGGCATACAAGCCGGTCCCGGTTTCTTCGACTCTTTCCGAAGCAAAGGGAAGACACTCATCATCATCACCTTGCTGATTATTTGTTCTGCCGCCTTGACGGCAGTAGGACTGAAATACGCTTTCGACATTGACACGCCGAGTGTGGTAGGCCTGATAGCCGGAGCACTTACCAGTACGC
Organism: Bacteroides sp. AM10-21B; assembly: GCF_003472565.1. NCBI lineage: Bacteria > Pseudomonadati > Bacteroidota > Bacteroidia > Bacteroidales > Bacteroidaceae > Bacteroides > Bacteroides sp. AM10-21B. The sequence goes on from NZ_QRME01000001.1 coordinate 479,219, forward strand.
CGGGACTTGCAGTTGCCATCGACAGCACTCATTCACCGCTGGCCTCCATCGCCTATGGTATCGCTTATCCATTCGGAGTTATCGGGGTTATCCTATTCGTAAAACTGCTGCCCCGTATCATGCACATCGACCTCGACCGGGAAGCCCGCCGTCTGGAGAAAGAACGCCGCGGACAATTTCCCGAACTGATAACGTGCATCTATCGTATTACAAATCCTGTCGTATTCGGACGTACCCTGATGCAAATCAATGCCCGCGCCATGACCGGAGCAGTAATCTCCCGCCATAAGCATGACGAGCAAATCGCCATTCCGACCGCCCACACCGTACTTCACGAAAACGACTACATACAAGCCGTCGGCAGCGACGAAGCGCTGAACCAACTCGCCACTCTGGTAGGTGAACGCGAAGAAGGCGAGCTCCCCCTAAGCCATACCCAGGACATAGAGTCCCTGCTGCTGACAAAGAAGGATATGATAAACAAACAGCTGGGTGACTTGAATCTGATGAGGAACTTCGGCTGCACCGTGACACGGATTCGCCGAAGCGGTATCGACCTTTCTCCCTCACCCGATCTTGCGCTAAAATTCGGTGACAAGTTGATGGTAGTCGGCGAAAAAGAAGGACTGAAAGGCTTGGCACGCTTACTGGGAAACAATGCCAAAAAACTGTCCGATACGGATTTCTTCCCAATTGCAATGGGCATCGTACTCGGAGTACTGTTCGGCAAGCTGAACATATCCTTCCCCGGCGGTTTGTCATTCTCACCCGGATTGACAGGCGGCATTCTGATAGTTGCCTTGTTCCTTAGCGCTGTTGGCAAGACAGGACCTATTATCTGGTCCATGTCGGGTCCTGCCAACCAACTGTTACGGCAACTGGGACTTTTGCTGTTCCTTGCCGAAGTAGGTACATCGGCTGGAAAGAATCTGGTAGCGACCTTTCAGGAAAGTGGCTGGTTGTTGTTCGGAGTAGGTGCTGCCATTACTTTAATTCCCATGCTGATAGCTGTAATCGTAGGCAGACTCGTATTCAAAATCAGCATCCTCGATTTATTGGGAACCATTACAGGCGGTATGACAAGTACCCCCGGTTTGGCAGCTGCCGACTCGATGACGGACAGCAATATTCCGAGTGTGGCCTATGCTACGGTTTATCCTATTGCAATGGTATTTCTCATACTGTCCATTCAAATCATTGCAACATTGATTTAGGACAATGAGAACATTGGACAAAGAAACAGCTATCGCCCGGATGAACACATTCGGGCGTCAGGACATTCCTTTCCTGTTTATCATCGATTACAAGCAAGAACACTCATTCGTTGAAGCCCTCGCCAAGATAGATACATCCGCCTGCCTCTACCAATTCGGAAAGACGGGCAATGCTCCCGATACGGATACCCGATATACCGGAAGAATAGATTGGGAATTCACTCCCCCGCTTCCCGCCGACTACCACCGTTCTTTCGACATCGTAAAGCGTAACCTGCTGGGCGGCAACAGTTACCTGACCAATCTGACGTGCAAGGTTCCGCTTCGCACTAACCTGACGCTAAAAGATATATTTCTGCATTCCCACGCTCTATACAAACTTTGGCTGAAGGATTCTTTTGTTTGCTTCTCTCCCGAAATCTTTGTACGTATGGAAAAGGGTTTTATAAAATCTTTTCCCATGAAAGGAACAATTGACGCGACCCTTCCCCATGCCGAATCAATATTGTTGGATGACGCCAAGGAAGCCGCGGAACACGCCACCATTGTCGATTTGATACGCAATGACCTCAGTATGGTTTCCGACCACGTTACCGTAACATCCTATCGCTACATAGACCGCCTGCAAACCAACAAAGGGCCTATTCTGCAAACAAGTTCCGAGATATGCGGCATTCTGCCCGATGACTACACCGAACGGCTCGGTGACATCCTTTTCAAACTATTGCCTGCCGGCTCCATTACCGGTGCCCCCAAACCCCGCACCATGCAAATCATTGCCGAAGCGGAAGGCTACGAACGAGGATTCTATACCGGAATCATGGGCTGCTACGCCAACGGCCGACTGGACAGCGCGGTCATGATACGCTTCATTGAACAAGAGAACGAGCAACTCTACTTCAAAGCCGGCGGCGGCATCACCGCCCAAAGCCGATGGGAAAGTGAATACAACGAGGTAAAACAGAAAATATATGTGCCGATTTATTGAAACCATACGTGTTGACGGCGGAGTGGTTCGCAACTTAGCCTACCATGAACGGAGACTGAACGATACCCGAACACACTTCTGGCCGGAAAGTACCGCCCTGCAACTGACAGCATACCTGCCCGCCATTTCTGCAAACGGCATACACAAGTTACGTATAGCCTACGGGCAGAAAGGAATCGAAGATATATCTTGCACTCCCTATGCCCTACGCTCCGTCCGTTCACTGGCTTTGGTACGAGCGGACAACATTGACTACACCTATAAAAGCACCGACCGCGAAGAGCTCAACCAATTGTTTGCACAGCGCGGCTCCTGCGATGATGTGCTTATTGTCCGCCAAGGTCTACTCACCGATACCAGTATCGCTAACATAGCTCTCTTTGACGGCAAACAATGGTACACTCCCCGGCATCCCTTATTGAAAGGGACTAAGCGTGCCGAACTATTGGAAAAAGGCATCCTCACTGAGAAAGATATACACACGGAAGACCTTGTGTTTTACTCCATTGCACGCCTTTTCAATGCGATGATAGATTGGGGTGAACTGGAACTTCCCGTCAATTGTCTAAAGCCAATATTCTGAAAAAGAACGGGGTTGCATAACCATCTAAGAATAAATTCATTATATTTGTAATGAGCAACTAAACCTAAAACCCAATGACAACAAGAATCACCCCAAACAGAATTACCGAACTGAAGTCCAATGAGATATTCGTATTCGGCAGCAATCTTGAAGGAGCACATGGCGGCGGAGCCGCCCTACTGGCATGGCGTGAATGGGGTGCCATCTGGGGACAGGGTAGCGGGTTACAAGGACAGACCTACGGCATTCCAACCATGCATGGTGGTCCTGAAGCTATCCGGCCCTATGTGAATGAATTCATTCGTTTTGCCCGCCAACACTCCGACACCGTATTCCTCGTTACTGAAATAGGTTGCGGCATCGCAGGTTTCAAACCCGTCCAGATAGCCCCGCTATTCAAAGAAGCGGCGGAGGTTCCTAATATTTACCTGCCTCAACGGTTCTGGGACGTATTGAATGCAAATGTATGACAAGCAGACTTCCATTTCCCAAAGATTTATTTTACTTTTGCATCGGAATATAAAGTTTTCTACCACCGTCACTAAACAAGTACAACTATGCGTTATACCGTTTCCGCCCCCGACACCCCGATACATGCCGCTATTCAATTGCCGGCATCCAAGAGTATCAGCAACCGTGCACTTATCCTGCATGCCCTTGCTCATGGTAAGCAAACGCCCTGCAATCTGAGCGATTGCGATGATACCCGTGTCATGGTGCGCGCACTGCAAGGCAATCCCGAACATATAGACATTATGGCAGCGGGGACGGCCATGCGTTTCCTCACCGCCTATTTCAGCGTGACACCCGGCAGCCGTATCATCACCGGAACGCAACGTATGCAGCAACGTCCCATCCGTATCCTCGTAGATTCTCTACGTTTACTCGGAGCAAAAATCGATTACGTCGGGCAAGAGGGATTCCCACCTCTACGCATCACAGGGGCGGAATTGCAAGGCGATGAAATATCTCTTGCCGGAAACGTCAGCTCGCAATATATTTCCGCCCTGCTGATGATGGGAGCTGTGCTCCCCAAAGGACTACACCTACACCTTACAGGCAGTATCATCTCCCGTCCCTACATCAACCTCACGCTTCAGCTTATACACGACTTCGGCGGACGTGCCAGTTGGAATTCCGAAAACAGCATCACCGTATATCCCGGCGGTTATCGGGATGTCCCGTTCACCGTGGAGAGCGACTGGAGCGCGGCATCCTACTGGTATCAAATATTGGCACTGAGGGGAAATGAAGAACGAAGAATAAAGAATGAAGAATCTCTGAAGGGTTATGAACATGAAACGGTGGAGCTGTTCGGGCTGTTTCCTCACAGTTATCAAGGGGATAGTCGCGGAGCGGAGATTTTCTCCCGTCTGGGCGTACATACCGAATATACCGATCTGGGCGTACGACTGACATTGGCGGGTACACCCGTCTCGTGCTTGGAGGAAGATATGGTAGACATTCCAGACCTGGCACAAACCTTTGTCGTAACTTGCTGCCTGATGAACATACCTTTCCGCTTTACCGGTTTACAAAGTCTCAAAATTAAGGAAACCGACCGTATCGCCGCCCTTATCACCGAGCTGCAAAAGTTAGGTTATTTGGTACGTTCCGAACAGGACAGCATTCTGTTATGGGACGGGGAACGTTGTCCTACTGAAAACGCCCCGATTATTTCCACTTACGAAGACCATCGTATGGCAATGGCATTTGCTCCTGCCTGCATCGTATTACCGCAGATAGTGATTGATGAACCTCAAGTAGTTTCCAAATCCTATCCGGCTTATTGGGAAGATTTAAAGAAAACAGGTTTCACAATCTCCAAAGGACAAGGATAAAAGCAATGTTTCTCTTTGTCATTCGTCAGTTTCTCCGAAGAGAATCAACCTTTTTGCCCATTCAAAAGAAGTCAGATACGAAAACAATGTGTATCTTTGTCCGTTCTATTTTATAAGGACACTTTTTTTCAAGGAAAGAGAACGTATGTGGATACTGATTATTAGCCTGATTGCCCTCGCCATCGTAGCTGCCATAGCGGGAATAGTACGCAACCGCAGACTTCAAAAGAAAATTGATAACGGCGAATTGGATGCCATGCCCGAAGTGCAGGAAGTAGATATGGAATGCTGCGGCCAGCATGAAGTATGCGAAAAAGAAAGCCTGCTCGCCGCCGTCAGCAAAAAAATAGAATATTATGACGATGAGGAACTGGACAAATACATCGGGACTGCTTCCGACCGATATACTCCCGAACAAGAAGAAGAATTTCGTGACGTATTCTATACCATGCAATCGGAAGATGTGGCCGGGTGGGTGCGCAGCTTACAACTGCGCGGCATTGCGCTGCCGGACAATATAAAAGATGAAGTGTTCCTGATAGTAGGAGAAAGGAGAATTAATCACTAATCACCGCCACATGGAACTGTTACAATATACTTTTTTTCAACATGCCCTTATCGGCAGCCTGCTGGCAAGTATTGTTTGCGGAATTATCGGTACATACATCGTTACCCGGAGACTGGTATTCATCAGTGGCGGACTGACGCATGCTTCTTTTGGAGGTATAGGAATGGGGTTGTACACGGGAATCTCGCCGATTCTTTCGGCAGCTATCTTTTCAGTACTGTCAGCATTCGGTGTGGAATGGCTTAGCAAACGGAAAGATATGCGTGAAGACTCTGCTATTGCAGTATTTTGGACGTTAGGAATGGCATTGGGCATCATCTTTACATTCCTGTCTCCCGGGTTCGCTCCCGACCTGTCCGCTTACCTGTTCGGAAACATCCTGACAATAACGTTTGGTGACATCGCCTTGCTGGGCGGGCTGGCAATATTGCTTATCTTGTTTTTTTCGTGTTTCCTGCATCCGATAATCTATGTAGCATTCGACCGCGAGTTTGCCCGTTCACAAGGTATTCCGGTACAAGCTTTTGAATATGTACTGATGATGTTCATCGCATTGACTATCGTGGCCTGCCTCCGTATGGTGGGCATCGTGTTGGTTATCTCATTACTGACAATTCCACAAATGACAGCCAATCTCTTTTCGCACAGGTTTCACCGTATTATATGGTTATCCATCGGTATCGGCTATCTTAGCTGCCTGGGCGGCTTGCTCATCTCATATTATCTCAATGTTCCTTCGGGAGCAGCCATAATCTTCTTCTCCATTATTATTTATGCAATCTGTAAAGGAGGAAAAAGTTTTTGGCTATCTTTGCAGAAAAATACAAGATAATGGAAATCAAGATTCAGTCCTTAGACCAGATTCATGAAGCCGCCCGCCAATTTATAGAGGCAATGGGTGACAATACAGTATTTGCTCTTTATGGCAAAATGGGAGCCGGTAAAACAACCTTTATCAAGGCTGTCTGCGAAGAGCTCGGTGTATCCGACGTTATTACTTCTCCTACATTTGCCATCGTAAACGAATATCGTTCCGATATTGCCGGAGAGTTAATCTATCATTTCGACTTCTACCGTATCAAAAAGCTGGAAGAAGTGTACGATATGGGATATGAGGACTATCTGTACAGCGGTGCGCTCTGTTTCATTGAATGGCCGGAACTGATTGAAGAACTTTTACCCGGAAATACCGTGAAAGTCACTATTGAAGAGGTGGAAAACAGTGAACGGAAAGTTACATTGGAACAACTGGATTAATACACGTTACTAATCATACAACCACCAACGCCCCACATGAGCCAATACATCGTTCAAGGCATCTTTGTCGTAGCGGGAGTTATCTCCCTATTAGCCGCAATTCTGGATTGGAATTGGTTCTTTACCGCCCAAAACACCCAGTTTGTAGTACGAAACGTAGGTCGCCGACAAGCACGCTGGTTTTATGGCGTATTAGGAGTGATACTCATCGGAATGTCAGTATTCTTCTTTCTGAATACTCCACCGATAGCATAAAAAGGAAAAACAATAAACAAACATTTATAAAGAAAAAAGGCGCGGATTTAAATCCGCGCCTTTTTTCTTTTTGTCTAAGCTGTGACTTACTCATCGTCCAAAGATTCAGTATATTCCATTTCACCTTGTACAATGAACAGAATTTCATCCGGATCGTAATCGCCCATCTCATCTTTATGAGCTTCCTTGATGATGTAGTCTACGATTTTTCCCAGATCAACTTCGATATATCCATCACCGTCGGGCTGCACATCAAGGATGCCGCTCTCGGAATAATACTCGTCAATCAAATCGAGGAAATAATAAAACTCGTCGTCAGAGAACTTCTCTTTCAACTCCTGCGGCAAATAGTTTTTGATGTACTCAATGGTCTTTTCATCATCGAGATCATTCTTCAAAAAATCGTCTTCCAGTCCCATAGCTTTATATTTTAAAAGGATTATAACAATGCCTCAATTTTTGTTACATAAGTAGGTTTGGGGGCAGAACCTACTTGTTTATCCACCAACTCTCCGTTCTTAAAGAACAATACGGTAGGAATGTTACGGATACCGTATTCGGCAGCCACATCACCGTTGTCGTCTACATCACATTTACCGATAAGGACTTTGCCTTCATATTCACCTGCCAGTTCTTCAATGATAGGACCTACCATTTTACAAGGTCCGCACCACGGTGCCCAAAAGTCAATTACTACAGGTTTACCCTCTGCCAAGATTTCCTTGAAATTGTTGTCTGTAATTTCTAATGCCATTTTTCTAATTATTAAGTTTAAATATTAATTCAATACTCCTGTATCAAGCATCATCCGCTCATTATTATCAGTGAAGCAAAGATAATTAATTTATCCGAAACTCAAGCTCCGGACGCTCTTTTAAATAAGAGATAAGTTCACGACCTACGGAAAGCTTCACCGGACGGGACACTAAGTCAACAGTCATCTTACTATCCGGATCAGTCACTCTGAAATAGAGTTCCGTAGTGCCGGGACGGTCTTTCGTCAGTTCCGCCAACTCCGTCACCAAAGCCTTGTTCAATACACTGAGCGGAATAAGAATCGTTATCTTCTCTATCAGCTTCTCTTTTACGTCAGGCAGCAACTCCATAGAAGTAATCTTCAATTCCAATTCATCTTGCCGCCACTGTTTAGGTTGACAACGCGCCTTTATATAAAGGAAAGTACGCTCACCTAAATAACCCTGATAAGTCACCCAGTCATTTCCGAAGAAAGGCAACTCCGCCGAACCTGAATAATCCTCTATCTTGGCAATACCATAAGGGTTGCCGTTTTTGCTGATACCCCGGCGAACAGAAGTAACGATACCTCCCATAGTAATTTCACGTCCCACAAGGGCTGTTTTATCTTCCAACTCCGCCATATGAGTATTACAAACGTGTTCCAATACTACGGAATATTCATCCAGCGGGTGAGCGGAAAGGTAAATACCAACTAAATCACGTTCTTTATTCAAACGGTCAAGGTCACTCCAATGCTCTGCAGGAAGAATCTCCGGAGTAGCAATATCCACTACATTCTCACCACCGAACAAAGAATTGACCGCCGCCGCTTTATCCGCTTGATAACGGTTGCCGTAGCGTACCAATGTCTCAATAAAGGCTTCATTCTTGGCATTGACGGCAAAGTACTGTTCACGCTTCAACTCCGGGAAACTGTCAAAACCACCGGCAAGAGCGAGGCACTCCAAGTTCTTCTTGTTACAAGCGTTCAAGTTGACACGCTGTACAAAATCGAAGATACCCGTATACAGACCGTTTTTCTGACGTTCTTCCATAATGCTTTGCACAGCTCCTTCACCCACTCCTTTCACAGCTCCCAATCCGAAACGGATGTTACCCTCAGGGTTGACGGTGAACTTCAAGTTCGATTCATTTACGTCCGGGCCAAGTACTTTAATACCCATTGACTTACATTCGTCCATGAGTTTGGTTATGGTTGTTATATCAGACAAACTTCGGCTCATTACGGCAGCCATGTATTCTGCCGGGTAATTGGCTTTCAGGAAAGCTGTTTGATAGGCTACCCATGAATAGCAGGTGGCATGAGATTTATTGAAAGCATAAGATGCAAACTTTTCCCAGTCCGTCCAAATTTTTTCGAGCACCTTTGGGTCATGACCGTTTTTCTGCCCACCGGCAATAAACTTCGGCTTCATATGGTCCAGTTTATCACGCAGCTTCTTACCCATTGCCTTACGCAAGGCATCGGACTCACCGCGGGTAAAGTCCGCCAACAAACGGGACAGAAGCATGACCTGTTCCTGATAGACAGTAATACCGTACGTGTCCTTCAGATATTTCTCCATTATGGGAATATCATACTCGATAGGCTTGCGTCCCCACTTACGGTCGATGAAGTCAGGGATATAATCCATAGGTCCCGGACGGTAGAGGGCATTCATGGCAATCAAATCCTCGAAGGTGCCTGGCTGCAACTCACGCAAGTATTTCTGCATACCGGCAGATTCAAACTGGAACGTACCGATAGTCCGTCCGTCACAATATAATTTATAGGCGGCAGGGTCGGTAATGGAAATCTTGTCAATATCCAACGCCATTCCCCGATGCAAACGTATATTTTCAACAGCTTCTTTAATGATTGAGAGAGTCTTCAATCCCAAGAAGTCCATTTTAATCAAACCTGTATCCTCGATAACAGAGCCTTCATACTGAGTAACGAGCATCTTCTCACCGGTTTCCTTATCATCCGCCGTGCTAACCGGAACCCAGTCGGTGATGTCGTCACGACAGATAATTGTACCGCAAGCGTGTACACCTGTACCACGAACATTCCCTTCCAGCATCTTGGCATACTTCAGCGTATCACGAACCAATGGGTCGGGTGACGCTTCGGCTGCCTGCAACTCCGGTACATAAGCTATGGCATTGGGAAGATTCAGCTTCTTATCAGGGATTTTATCGGGAACTAGTTTCGCCAAGCGGTCGGATTCCGATAAGGGCAGCTTTTGTACACGGGCAACATCCTTAATAGCCAATTTGGTTGCCATAGTACCATACGTAATGATATGCGCTACCTTTTCTTGTCCGTATTTTTCCGTTACCCAACGCAGCACTTCACCACGTCCGTCATCATCGAAGTCAACATCGATATCGGGTAAGGAGATACGGTCCGGATTAAGGAAACGCTCGAACAGCAAGTCATACTGAATAGGGTCTATCTTGGTGATGCCCAAACAATAGGCTACTGCCGAACCGGCTGCCGAGCCGCGTCCCGGCCCCACCGAAACTCCTAATTGTGTACGAGCTGCATTGATAAAGTCCTGTACAATCAAGAAGTAACCGGGAAAACCCATTGTCTTCATGATATACAACTCAAATACCAAACGTTCTTTTACCTCATCCGACAGCGGATCTCCATAAATCCGTTTGGCACCGTCAAACGCCAGTTTGGCAAGATAGTCGGCCTCCAGTTTGATACGATAAAGTTTCTCATAACCGCCCAAACGCTTAATTTTGGCTTTGGCGGCTTCTTCATCCAAAACTACTTTGCCGTTTTCATCTTGCGTAAACTCATCAAACAAATCCTTTTCCGTATATTTCTTCCGATATCCTTCTTCCGTTCCAAAATCCTCGGGAATGGCAAAAGTGGGCATGATAGGCGCATGGTCGATTGAGTAATACTCCACTTTATCCAAAATCTCCAACGTATTGGAAAGAGCTTCGGGAACATCAGCAAAAAGCGCATTCATTTCCACTTTTGTTTTCATCCACTCTTGCTTGGTATAAAGCATGCGGCTCGGGTCGTCCAAATCCTTACCGGTACTCAAACAGATAAGACGATCGTGTGCCTCAGCATTTTCTTCATCCACAAAGTGAACATCGTTGGAACAGATTACTTTCACATTATATTTCTTGGCATATTCAAGCAACTTGGCATTGGCTTTCTGCTGCAAGGGATAAGCTTCGTGGTTGGCACGAGAAACAGTTGCCTTATGGCGTTGCAACTCCAAATAGTAATCATCCCCGAAAAGATTCTTATACCAACGAATAGCTTCTTCAGCTTCCTCCAATTGGTCGTTGATAATTTTTTTAGGGACCTCACCACCGATACAGGCAGAGCAGACAATCAATCCTTCGTGATATTTCTCCAGCTCGTTTCGGTCGGTACGAGGACGCATATAATATCCCATGGTCCATGCACGAGATACCAGCTTAATAAGATTGTGGTAACCTTTTTCATTCTTCGCCAATACAATCAAGTGATAACCGCTTTGGTCGGGCTTACCCTCTTTCTTGTCCATCGTACGGCGCGCTACATACATCTCGCAGCCGATAATAGGCTTGAACAGCTTATTCTCCGCTTCCGTTATTTTAGCCTTGCAAGCCGCTATTTCAGCTTTCTTATCCTCACACGCAATTTCGCCACTCTCTATGCCTGCAATCCGTTTCTTCAGATCTTTTATTTCCCCTTTCGGACCACCGTTCTTTTTATTAACATAGTTGGTGAACTCTTTGATGCCAAACATATTGCCATGGTCGGTAACGGCAATACCTTTCATACCATCTTTCATCGCCTTGTCTACCAAACGGCTTACACTGGCCTGACCATCAAGGAGTGAATATTGGGTATGTACGTGCAAATGAACAAAATCCTGCATAAATATATCCTTTCTATAAGTGAGCATAAAGGTACGACCTATGCGGTATCTAACAAAAATATTCCTCGAAAAGTTATCAACACCTATAATTCTATGACTAAATTCTTGTTAGATTTTCAAAATAAGCCTATTTTTGCAGATAATTTGCATCAAAAAGAATAAAACAAGATACATGGGTCGACTTAAAAAATTAAAGAAAATACGTATTCACCGTGAAGGAACACATACACTGGCCGGCAGTTTATTGTTGATACTCGCTGTAAACGCCGGGCTTTACTTTGGTTTGGAGTGCAAAGTTCCTTTCTACGTAGTGGCAGTCATCAGCCTTGTTATTTATGGCATCTTAGTAAATTTCTTCCGCTGCCCTATACGTTTGTTCGGCCAGGAAGAAACTGAGAAAATCGTAGTTGCCCCTGCTGACGGAAAAATTGTGGTAGTAGAGGAAGTTGAAGAAACTGAATATTTCCATGACCGGCGCATCATGGTTTCCATATTTATGAGCCTGGTCAATGTACACGCTAACTGGTATCCCGTAGACGGAACCGTTAAATTGGTATCTCACCAGAACGGCAAGTTCATGAAAGCATGGCTACCTAAAGCAAGTACTGATAATGAGCGTTCTACCGTAGTAATTGAGACCCCTGAAGGTGTGGAAATCATGGCACGCCAAATTGCAGGTGCTATGGCACGCCGCATCGTAACTTATGCAGAACCGGGCGAAGAATGCTATATTGACGAACATATGGGCTTCATTAAATTCGGTTCACGCGTGGACGTATTCCTCCCTTTGGGCACAGAAGTTCTCGTTAAACTCGGACAACTGACTACCGGTAATCAAACCGTAATAGCAAAACTTAAATAACAATGGCAAATTGCATCACCCGTTCTATCCCTAACACCTTAACCTGTCTGAACTTATTCTCCGGGTGTATTGCTTGTGTCATGGCATTTGAAGCCAACTACAATCCGGCACTTGTATTCATTATCCTTAGTGCCGTATTCGACTTCTTCGACGGTATGATGGCACGCTTATTAAACGCACATTCTCCTATCGGAAAGGATTTGGACTCTTTGGCAGATGATGTCAGCTTCGGTGTAGCACCCTCATTAATAGTATTCTCCTTATTTAAAGAGATGCATTATCCGGTATCTATGGAGTTTATCGCCCCTTATATGCCTTATACCGCATTTCTTATTTCCATATTTTCGGCTTTACGTTTGGCAAAGTTCAACAACGATACCCGCCAAACAAGTTCTTTTATCGGAGTTCCAGTTCCTGCCAACGCTCTCTTCTGGGCATCATTGGTGGCAGGAATACACCCCATACTCATATCCGAAAACTTCAATCCCTTTTATCTGTTAGTGCTGGTTTGCCTGTTTTCGTGGTTGTTAGTATCGGAGATACCGATGTTCTCATTGAAGTTCAAGAATCTCGCATGGAAAGACAATAAAATAAGCTTTATTTTCCTGATTGTCTGTATTCCACTTCTTGTTTTTTTAAAGGTTAGCGGCTTTGCAGCGGTAATTGTATGGTACATCTTACTGTCACTTCTAACAGGAAAACGTAAATAAACATTTTCTTGGCACAGTTGTTGTACTATCGTTCGCTGAAAACGAACACATAAAAAGACATTAGCCCATGTTTCATTTTTTAGGTTTCTTATTTATTATTCTAATAGCTATTCTGTTTATCGGACTTAGCATCATTGGTACCGTTATCCGAAGTATCTTCGGATTAGGAGGACACCGTTCATCAAAAACATACCGGAATGACAACGGGAACTACCAATCAGGAAAGGGATATTCTTATAATGACGGACAACAATCCACTTCTACCAAAGAAACGATACGAGAAGAAGAAATAACTCCGCACTCGGCTTCCCGCAAGAAACTATTCTCACAGGATGAGGGAGAATATGTGGATTTTGAGGAAATTAAAGATTAGCGGCGCTTTGCTGCAAAAAATTCTTTCATCAATGCAGCGCATTCATCCTCCAATACTCCTTTTACAACCACTGTCTTAGGATGCAGGGCTTGCGGCGCATAACGTTGATATCCCCGCTTTTCATCTTCCGCTCCAAATACCAAGCGCCCCATTTGCGCCCAAGCAATAGCGCCGGCGCACATCACACAAGGCTCCACAGTAACATAAAGGGCACATTCATTCAGATATTTACCACCAAGAGTAGACGCAGCGGCAGTAATAGCCTGCATCTCGGCATGGGCAGTGACATCCGTCAAAGTTTCCGTTAAATTATGGGCACGAGCAATGATACGGCCTTTGCAAACGACCACTGCACCTACAGGCACTTCGCCACGTCCCCCTGCTTTTTGTGCCTCAAGAAGGGCCTGTCTCATATAGTCAGTATCTGTCATCTTTTCTCCTCAAAACTTTCATTCAAAACGTATCAACTCACCTTCGCATATCATGTTCGCCAAACAAGGTAGGATAATCTTCTTCCATATTCTTATGGATAAACATGAGAATAGTCTCCCTTAACCAGCGTGATTTGTTCGTTATCTTATACTTCTCCAGATAACGGTCTACAATCCGCAGTTCTTCTTCGCTCATCAGGCATACCATGCGCTGCTCGCGTTTAGGTTCTTCGGGTGTGGCTTTCGCACACGTTTTGTCTCTCTTTCTCATATTTCTTTGCAAAATTAGTTTTACTTCTGTAAAAACAAAGCAGAAAAAACGTATTTTTGTAGTGAAAGAAAGAAAATCATAACTATGGCAATACATAATGCTTTAGGAAAAGCTGGAGAAGATGCAGCTGTATTCTATCTGGAACGTAACGGATATGCGATACGCGACCGGAATTGGCGAAAGAATCATCTGGAGTTAGACATTATTGCAACTAAAAATGATGAGTTGATCATTATAGAAGTAAAAACCCGAAGTAACACAAAGTGTATTGAGCCACAAGATGCCGTTAACCGACAAAAAATCCGCCGTATTGTCATAGCTGCCGATGCGTACATTAAACATTTTTGTATTGATGCACCTGTACGTTTTGACATTATTACAGCCGTAGGTGATACCGATGCTTTTAAAATAGAGCATATCAAAGAAGCATTCTATCCACCTATGTTTTAAGAATCCTCATAGCTAAAATAATATGGATATAGAAACTGCCCGCGAATATTGCCTCAGCAAAAAAGCTACGACCGAAGATACTCCTTTCGGTGAAGATTTCCTTGTTATCCGAGTATTGGGAAAGATGTTTTTATGCATCAACCTCAACACTCCAAACCGCATCACCATGAAATGCGACCCGGAATATGCACTGGAATTACGTGACCATTACAATGCCATTGAAGGTGCCTGGCACTTCAATAAGAAATACTGGAACCAGGTATTTCTGGACCGTGATGCAGATGACAAATTAATAAGACATCTTATAGACCACTCTTACGAAGAAGTAATAAAGAAATTCACTAAAAAAATGCACAATGAGTATGAAACCCTGCCCTGAATTCTTTCCTTATCCGCTGATAGCATTGGATGAAACAGACTCAACCAACCGATACCTCAGCCAATTATGCAATGAGTTACAAGAAACCATTGAAGAACTGACTACAGTTACAGCTGAATTCCAAAGTGCCGGTAAAGGGCAGCGCGGTAATACTTGGGAAGCCGAAAGAGGCAAGAATCTACTTTTCAGTTTTGTTCTTTATCCCACTTTTCTGGAAGCACGCCGCCAGTTTATCCTATCGCAAATCGTTTCTCTCTCCATAAAAGAAGAGTTGGACAGATGGTCAAACGAGATTACAATAAAGTGGCCGAATGACATTTACTGGAAAGACAAAAAGATTTGCGGTATATTGATAGAGAATGATCTGTCCGGCCAATTCATCGGACGCAGCATCTCTGGTATCGGAATCAACATCAACCAAAATGAATTTTACAGTGACGCTCCCAACCCGGTATCTCTGAAACAAATCACCGGACAGGAGCACAACCGCCATGAAATTTTGTCGCACATCCTGAAACGGATACAAATCTACTATAACGGTTTGCGAACAGAAGAACACAATACTTATTCCGCTGAAATAGCCACCCGTTATGCCCGCGCCCTATTTCGCCGCAGAGGCTTTCATCCTTATGAAGATGCCAACGGTAAGTTCTCCGCCCGCTTGCTGCGTGTGGAACAAGATGGGCGTTTTGTCTTGGAGGACGAAAGTGGGAAAGAACGGGAATATCTATTTAAAGAGGTACAATACATTGTTTAATCAAACAATTTGGTAAACATTATCTTAACAGAACATATTCTGTACGAAGCTAATCTATAAAATCATGAAAATACAAACTTTAATCGTAATCGCCCTATCAAGTTTTATTTTATATAGTTGCGAAGACAATGAAACCAACTATTTAGAGCTATCTGAATCGTCATTCAGTAACGTCAGCAGCGATGGAGCGACATTGACTGTCGATATAACGAGCAATGTAGAGTGGCAAGTATCTAAAACCGCACAATGGTGCAATATTACCCCCGATAAAAGCTTCGGCAACCAAGCACTAACTCTGCAAATAGAAGCCAACCCTGACAATAAAGAAAGAAAGGTAATAGTAACAGTTACATCGGCTGTTCTCAAAATGAGTAAAAAAATAGAAATCACTCAGGCAGCAGGATATACATCGATAGAACAGTATCACTACAAACTCCCCGTGATTTTCCATGTGCTATACAAAGATAAATCAGCCCCAGAGCAATACGTCAGTCAAAATCGTCTGTCAAAAATATTAGATAGGGTAAACAAACTTTATAAAAATAGTTCACAGAGTGTAGACATGAATTTAACATTCACACTCGCTACTATCCGTCCAAATGGAGAAACCATGGAAAAACCGGGTGTAGAGTACATTTCATGGCCGGATAGTTATCCGATAGATTGCGATATCTTTATGAATGACGATGTAGAAACGGGAAAAGGTTATGTGAAATACCTATGGGATCCTAACGAGTATATTAATATAATGGTCTATAACTTCACAAATAATCCAACTGACAATGTAACAGCATTAGGTATATCACACTTACCTTATACTACAAAGGGGCCAAATAGTTTGGCAGGTCTCACCAACATCAATGAGTCTCATTTAGAATTGAAGAACTTAGCCTTTCCCTATTGTGTATCCATCAACAGTTTGTTTATTAACGAAGAAAGTACGGAAACCATGTACAACACAGCAGATGTTACTGTTACATTAGCCCATGAATTAGGGCATTACTTAGGTTTGCATCATGTATTCTATGAGACAGAAAGCGAGACTGAAAGCAAAAACGGTTGTAAAGATACTGACTATTGTACAGATACTCCTACTTATAATAAGGAACAATACGATATTGATTATGCATACATTGCATCAGCAGAACCGGACAAGTTTACATTTGCCTATCTGGTGAACCGTGACAATTGCCTGACCGGTGAACGGTTTACCTCACGTAACATCATGGATTATGCAGTCAGCTATTCAGACCAATTCACCCCAGAACAGCGAACACGCATTCGCCATGTTTTGATGTACAGTCCTCTGATACCAGGGCCAAAAGTAGGTCAGGAAACAAGTACACGTTCTGTACCGAAAGGATTTATAAAATTGCCGATTCAAACAATCAAGTAAACATCACACAATATACAATAAAAAGAGATGAACATCATTTGTTCATCTCTTTTTCCAATATCTTTATCCGTTCCAATGTTTTTCCCGCTTCGGTGGAAGGAAACAGTTGAAGCACTTTCTGCAAATAGCTCTTAGCTTTGTCATATCCGTTGGAGAACACATCCGATAGCCCGTTACGGTAACGGGCATATTGCATACGTGTGGGAGAAACGATTTTCTTGTAGTCATCCTCCAGCGTTTTCTTCTCTTGTTCTGCCTGAAGATAGTAATAGTTACCCAAAAATATATTTGCCTGAAGATTATCCGCATCCAATGCCAGCACCTTTTCATAAAGTTTTAGAGCTTTTTTCGACTCTCCGCGCATCAACTGCATCTCCGCGCATGCCACAAGTCCGGGAACATCTTCCGGATAATATTGCAACCACTCTTTATAAAAAAGGTATGCTTTGTCGTAGTTCCGCTTATCTTTGTAGTAAGTAGCCAGTTCCCGTACGAAGCGGGAAGCCACAGCACTGTTTTTCTCAACGTGCGTCCAATAGAACATCTCTGTCTGCTCCGCTCCCATACTCGCAGCCTGGCGGAATAAACTCACGGCATAATCATCCTTACCAACCGATAAGGCATCAGCCACCTTCTGCAGCAGCACATCTGCTGATTGTGCCAGAAGTGACATTGGGCACAGCAAGAGCCCAAAGAAAAGTAAAGTTAAGGTTTTCATCTTTTAAGTCTATATTGTTTTACAGCCCGAAATCCTCCCATAGAGAATCACCCACAAATTTACAAATTTCCACATCAATCCTCAACAGCTAAAAGTAGAAATATAGTTAATCTTTCCCGTCATTTTTCCTTTTCTGCGTACCTTTGTCCTCCACCAAACAAGATATTACAAATGAAGCCTATAGACAAACAGATATTACAGATAGCCCTGCCGTCCATTGTATCGAATATAACCGTGCCTTTGCTCGGACTAATCGATGTAGCAATCGTAGGGCATCTGGGTTCTCCTGCCTATATCGGCGCCATTGCAGTAGGAGGTATGCTGTTCAATATCATCTACTGGATATTCGGTTTTCTGCGGATGGGAACCAGCGGCATGACCTCACAGACCTATGGTAAACGGGATTTATCGGAAATAGTTCGATTGCTGATGCGCTCCGTTGGTATAGGACTGGCTGTGGCGCTTTGCCTTATCATACTGCAAGTACCTATCAGGCAAGCCGCATTCCTCATTATCCACCCTACGGAAGAAGTCAGGGAAATGGCAACGCTCTATTTCCACATTTGTATATGGGGTGCTCCTGCCATGCTGGGGTTATACGGACTCTCCGGATGGTATATCGGCATGCAGAACTCACGTATCCCCATGTACATAGCTATCACACAGAATATCGTGAACATCATAGCCAGCCTCAGCCTTGTCTATGTCTTCAAGATGAAGGTGGAAGGCGTAGCGTTGGGAACATTGATAGCCCAGTATGCGGGCTTCTTCATGGGACTCATACTGTGGACGAACCGCTATGGGAAACTGAAAAAGTATATCGTCTGGAAGGGAGTACTGCAAAAGGAGGCAATGATACGTTTTTTTCAAGTGAACCGTGATATATTCCTACGGACACTGTGCCTGGTGGCTGTCACACTGTTCTTTACTTCGGCAGGCGCCTCACAGGGTGAGATTATTTTGGCTGTAAATACATTACTGATGCAACTCTTCACCCTTTTCTCTTATGTAATGGACGGTTTCGCCTATGCGGGAGAAGCCCTAAGCGGACGATACATAGGCGCTCGTAACCGGAAAGCCTTTACCAACACCACCCGGCATCTGTTTATGTGGGGAGGTTGGCTGGTCATACTCTTTACATTGATTTATGCATTGGGCGGAAATGCTTTCTTGGGACTGCTGACCGATGACAAGAATGTAATAGCCGCCGCCGACACTTATTTCTATTGGGCGCTTGCCATACCTGCAGCAGGAGTCGCCGCCTTTATTTGGGACGGCATCTTTATCGGCGCTACGGCAACACGCGGTATGCTCATGTCTATGGCAGCGGCAGCCGTCAGTTTCTTTATGATATATTACGGACTTCGCCCGGCCTTAGGCAACCATGCCTTGTGGCTTGCCTTTCTTGTCTATCTCTCCATGCGGGGAATCGTGCAAACCTTACTCAGCAGAAAAGTTATAGAAAGAAGTTTCAATTAGCCCGTCGCAAAGATAAAACCAGAAAAATAGTTAGAATAATATCCGTTCGTGCTATCTTTACCCCAAAAAAGAACCAGATGCCTGATACAACATTTAATTCGGACAATACGCTACACATCAAAAACATGGTATGTAACCGTTGTATCATGGTAGTGAAAAGCCAGCTTGAGCAGCTGGGACTGCACCCCCTGTCGGTAGAACTGGGTATCGTTACTCTGCCCGATAAAATTACCGATGAAATATACCGGAGCGTAAAAGAGTCGTTGGAGCCTTTCGGGTTCGAATTGATTGATGACAAGAAATCCCAAACAATAGAACAAATAAAAGATACCATCATAGAACTGGTACATTATAATGACAACGATTCAAAAGTCAACCTGTCCGATTACTTGGTTTCCAAATTACATCGGGATTACAGTTCATTGAGCAAACTCTTCTCGGAAGTCACCAATACCACCATCGAGAAATACCTCATTGCGCAGAAGATAGAGCGTGCCAAAGAACTGTTGGTGTACGGAGAATTATCTTTGAACGAAATAGCCGACAAACTAAACTATTCGAGCGCCGCCTACCTCAGCGCCCAATTCAAAAGCGTAACAGGACTGACGCCCAGCTATTTCAAGAAGATAAAAGAGAACAAGCGCAAGCCGCTTGACGAGATATAAGCATAATCTTGTAAATCATATCCCGAATTTTACAACACTCAGACAACTTCCTTGCCGTATATTTGTTCCACATAAAAGTTTAAAACGAGAGAACTATTAGTTTCAACCGTAGAAACCGGCAGTTTCATACTAAGAACTAAATAATTACATACAATATTATGGCAAATAAAAGCATTGTTCAAGAAACCTTTCCCGTATTAGGGATGAGTTGCGCCTCATGCTCCGCACGGGTGGAAAAGACACTGAATCACCAGTCCGGTGTCCGGAAAGCAAGCGTAAACTACGCATCGGCAATGGCAACAGTAGAATACGACTCGCAACATTGTTCTCCCGAAGTCTTACAACAAGCTGTGCAAAATGCCGGATACGACTTGCTGATAAGGCAGGACGAAGGCACAGCGGATGAAGTGGAACAGGCACACGATAAAAAATATCGCGCGCTGAAATTCCGTGCGACATGGGCCATCGTCCTGTCTGTACCGATTATGGTTATCGGTATGTTCTTCATGGATATGCCGTATGCCAATCTTATCATGTGGCTACTCTCCACTCCCGTTGTGTTTTGGTTGGGAAGAAGTTTCTTTGCCAGCGCATGGAAACAACTGAAGCATGGCAGCGCCAACATGGACACTTTAGTAGCCAACAGTACCGGAATTGCCTATCTGTTCAGCCTGTTCAATATGCTTTTCCCCGAATTCTGGCTGGAAAGAGGGATTCATCCGCACGTCTACTTCGAGGCGGCAAGCGTCATCATCGCCTTCATTCTGCTGGGACGCCTGTTGGAAGAAAAGGCTAAGGGCAACACTTCTTCCGCCATTAAGAAACTGATGGGACTGCAGCCCAAGACAGTAACCGTCATCGTTGATTCTTCATCGGAAAAGGTTGTCCCGATTGAGCGGATTCGTCCAGGAGACATTATTCTGGTAAAACCGGGAGAAAGAATTGCTGTAGACGGCAAAGTTACGGAAGGCAGTTCGTATGTGGATGAAAGTATGTTGAGCGGCGAACCGATAGCGGTAGCCAAACAAAAGGAAGCCAAAGTTTTTGCCGGTACTATCAACCAGAAAGGAAGCTTTCGGTTCAGTGCCGAGAAGGTAGGTACAGACACGCTACTGGCCAAAATTATCCACATGGTGCAAGATGCACAGGGCAGTAAAGCTCCCGTCCAGCAATTGGTGGATAAGATTGCGGGTATCTTCGTGCCGGTCATTATCGGCATTGCCATATTGTCTTTCATAATCTGGATGCTACTGGACGGGCAGAGCGGATTTACACACGGGTTGCTGGCACTGGTCACGGTGCTCATCATCGCCTGCCCGTGCGCTTTGGGGCTTGCCACTCCCACCGCCATCATGGTAGGCATCGGTAAAGGCGCCGAAAGAGGTATTCTGATAAAAGATGCCGAAAGTTTGGAAATCGCCAAAAAGATTGACACAGTGGTATTGGACAAAACCGGAACCGTAACCGAGGGAAAACCGGTAGTCAGCGATTTAGTTTGGGCTGTACGGACTGCGGGCATAGAAGATGTCTTTTACAGCTTGGAAAAGCTATCCGAGCATCCGCTTGCGGAAGCGGTGGTCCGTCATTTTCAAGACGCCCGAAACGTGGATATAGAAAGCTTTGAGAGCATCACCGGCAGAGGCGTAAAAGGCGAATGGAATGGAAAGACTTATTATGCCGGAAACCGGAAACTACTGGAAGAAAACCGAATTAACGTCAGTCAATCGCTAAGCGATGAAGCCGCCCGCATGACGGCTGATGCACAGACCGTCATCTGGTTTGCCGACTGCGAAACCGCACTGGCCATCGCAGGAATTACAGACCAAATCAAGCAGAGTTCCATACAAGCTGTCGGCGAACTGCAAGCCGCCGGCATCGATGTCCATATGCTGACAGGCGACAATGAAGCCACCGCCCGAGAAATTGCACGTAAAGCCGGCATCCTTCATTATAAGGCGGGAGTACTGCCGCAAGATAAAGCCGCCTTCATCAACAATCTCCAGAAAAACGGCAAGATAGTAGCAATGGCAGGCGACGGCATCAACGACAGCGCCGCACTGGCACAAGCCGATTTAAGCATAGCCATGGGAGGCGGCAGCGACATTGCCATGGATGTAGCCAAGATGACCATCATCTCTTCCGACCTGACCAAAATACCCGAAGCACTGAAACTCTCCAAGCTGACCGTACGCACCATTCGTCAAAACCTGTTCTGGGCATTCATCTATAATATAATAGGTGTACCCATCGCAGCCGGTGTACTCTACCCCATCAACGGATTCCTGCTGAATCCCATGATAGCCGGAGCAGCTATGGCATTCAGCAGTGTAAGCGTAGTAACCAACAGTCTGCGGCTGAAAAGAAAAAAGACAGGGAACCCGGAAAACTCCGTTGACAACCCAACAGGGCTACCGGAAAAAGAAGTAGAACCATTAACAGAAAAAATCATGAAGAAAGAATTCAAGGTAGAAGGCATGATGTGCAACCACTGTCGTATGCATGTAGAAAAAGCGTTGAACAGTATGGACGGCATACACGCCACCGTAACCCTCAATCCGCCGGTAGCAACCGTAGAGTTCTCGGAAGGCGAAAAGACACTCGACGAACTGCAGACCGCAGTAACCGCAAAGGCAGGTGACTACACACTGAAAGAATAACTGAAAATTGTTTATACCGATTGGCATTATTTTCCTATCTTTGCCGCTAAGCGAAATAAATTAATAAACTATGGCAACATACAAAAGAATCTTATTGAAACTCAGCGGCGAGAGCCTGATGGGAGAAAAGCAATACGGTATCGACGAAAAACGTCTGGCCGAATATGCAGCGCAAATTAAGGAAATCCATGAACTGGGCATACAGATTGGCATCGTTATCGGCGGCGGGAACATCTTCCGCGGACTGAGCGGTGCCAACAAAGGGTTCGACCGTGTAAAAGGTGACCAAATGGGTATGCTGGCAACCGTTATCAACAGCCTTGCACTGAGCTCGGCACTGGTGGCGGCAGGCGTAAAAGCACGTGTGCTGACAGCCGTCCGCATGGAGCCTATCGGCGAATTCTACAATAAATGGAAAGCCATTGAGTGTATGGAAGCCAGCGAAGTAGTTATCATGTCGGCCGGAACGGGTAATCCTTTCTTCACAACAGACACCGGTTCCAGCCTTCGCGGCATCGAAATAGAAGCGGATGTTATGTTGAAAGGCACACGCGTTGACGGCATCTACACCGCCGACCCGGAGAAAGACCCGACAGCAACGAAGTTCCACGACATCACTTACGACGAAGTACTGAAACGCGGTCTGAAAGTGATGGACCTTACGGCTACCTGTATGTGCAAGGAAAACAACCTGCCCATCATCGTTTTCGATATGGACACCGTAGGCAATCTTAAGAAAGTAATGCAAGGCGAAGAAATAGGCACGCTGGTACACAACTAAAAAAGGAAATAATCTGTGTAAATCTGTGTAATCTGTCGTGAAACGATTATATTTGCAGAGTTTCAAATTAAAAGCTACTTCAAACAATAGAAATATGAAAGACGTAAAAGACATCTTAGACGAAGCACAAGAGAAAATGGATATGGCTGTAATGTATCTGGAAGAATCATTGGCCCATATCCGTGCCGGAAAAGCCGACGTTCGTTTGCTGGACGGAATCCGTGTCGATTCTTACGGAAGCATGGTCCCTATCAACAACGTAGCGGCCGTAACCACCCCGGATGCCCGCAGTATCGCCATCAAGCCGTGGGACAAGAGTATGTTCCGTGTCATTGAGAAGGCAATCATCGACTCCGACCTCGGCATTATGCCCGAAAACAACGGTGAGATTATCCGCATCGGCATCCCTCCATTGACAGAAGAACGCCGTAAACAACTCGCCAAACAGTGTAAGAATGAAAGCGAAACTGCCAAAGTGAGTGTACGCAACGCACGCCGTGATGCCATCGACGCCTTTAAGAAATCTGTGAAAGAAGGATTGGCGGAAGATGCACAAAAAGGCGGTGAAGAAAAGTTGCAAAAGATTCACGACAAATATATCAAGCAGATTGATGATATGCTGGCAGCAAAGGACAAAGAAATTATGACAGTATAAATCTGAATTGACAATTGACAGTTGACAATTGACAATTACATGGTTGCACAATAGCAAGCAGGGATTGTCAATCCGGTCATTGTCAATTGTCAATTATTAATTGTCAATTGAATTGAGAGGACTGGTAATTAAAAATACAGGGAGTTGGTATCTGGTAAAGACCGACGAAGGAACATACGTTGAATGTAAAATCAAAGGCAACTTTCGTCTGAAAGGCATCCGAAGCACCAATCCGGTAGCGGTAGGCGACTATGTGCAAATCATCCTGAATCAAGAAGGGACGGCTTTCATCAGCGAAATTGAAGACCGGAAGAATTATATTGTCCGACGCTCTTCCAACCTATCCAAGCAATCCCATATCCTTGCAGCCAACCTCGACCAATGTATGCTGGTGGTAACGGTGAATTATCCGGAGACTTCCACTACATTCATTGACCGTTTCCTCGCCTCAGCCGAGGCATACCGCGTACCCGTCAACATCATATTCAATAAAACGGATGCCTACGACGAAGACGAACTTCGCTACTTGGACGGACTTATCAATCTTTATACCGCCATCGGTTACCCTTGTTTCAAAATCTCCGCCAAGACAGGCGAAGGTATCGATATCATAAAGGAAGAACTTAAAGGGAAAATAACGCTTTTCTCCGGCCACTCCGGAGTGGGCAAGTCCACCCTCATCAATGCCATCCTGCCGGAGCTGGACATCAAAACCGGTGAAATCTCCACCTACCACAACAAAGGTATGCACACCACTACTTTCTCCGAGATGTTCCCTGTACCGGGTGACGGCTATATCATCGACACTCCGGGCATCAAAGGCTTCGGAACATTCGATATGGAAGAAGAAGAAATAGGACATTACTTTCCGGAAATATTCAAAGTTTCCGCCGACTGCCGCTATAATAACTGTACCCACCGCCATGAACCGGGATGTGCTGTACGTGAAGCAGTGGAACATCATTACATCAGCGAATCCCGCTACACCTCTTACCTGAATATGCTGGAAGATAAGGAAGAAGGGAAATACAGGGCAGCGCATTAATATGAATATGCGGTAAGGTGATAAAACGATAGGATACACCTTATTACTTTATCACTTTTCTTAACTTTTCTTACTTTAAACTTTTCCATATTTCTTCCGTCCAAATCAATGGCTAAATATACTACTAATACTACAACATGAATAAGAAAGTAAAATGGGGCATCATTACATTCATTGGTGTCGGACTGATAGGCGGAGGTATTTATTCTCAGCTTCCTAAAACAAATGAAGAACTGGCGGCAGCCGATAAGGTAATGACCGGCAAACGCGGAGAGAAAAAGATTCTGAACGTAAACGCCAAAATAATAAAACCGCAACTACTAAAAGACGAAATACAAATCAGCGGTAGCCTGTTGCCCGATGAAGAAGTAGATCTTTCATTCGAGACATCCGGCAAGATTATCGAAATAAACTTTGAAGAAGGCAGTTTCGTGAAGAAAGGGCAATTACTCGCTAAGGTAAATGACCGTCCTCTCCAAGCACAGCTACAAAGATTGGTCTCGCAACTGAAGTTGGCGGAAGACCGTGTATTCCGTCAAAACGCATTGTTGGAAAGGGACGCCGTCAGTAAAGAAGCCTACGAACAGGTCAAGACCGAACTGGCGACCTTGAATGCCGACATCGACTTGGTAGAATCCAATATCGCGCAAACCGAACTTCGAGCCCCCTTTGATGGAGTTATCGGTCTGCGGCAAGTCAGTGTAGGAACATACGCTTCTCCCTCTACCATTGTAGCCAAACTCACGAAACTCTCTCCCTTGAAAGTAGAGTTTGCAGTACCCGAACGATATGCCAATGACGTAAAAATAGGTGCAGGACTAGACTTTATACTCGAAGGAAAGTTGAATACTTTCCATGCCACTGTCTATGCACGCGAATCCAAAATAGACCCTACCACCCATACACTAACTATCCGCGCGCTCTATCCCAATACCAACAGCGCCGTACTACCGGGCCGTTATGCCAGCATCAAGCTAAATAAAGATGAGATACAGAATGCGCTTGCCGTACCTTCCGAAGCTATCGTACCGGAAATGGGTAAAGACAAGATATTCCTCTATAAATCCGGGAAAGCCCAACCGATAGAGATAACGACCGGCATCCGCACTGAAGCCGAAGTACAAGTGTTGCAAGGGCTGAGCATAGGTGACACCATCATTACCTCAGGCACCTTGCAACTCCGTACAGGACTGCCAGTGACATTAGACAATATAAATTAATGATGAACTATAATCCATACTTCTCATCATGAATATATCCGAATTAAGTATACGGCGACCGGTACTCTCTACTGTATTGACACTGATTATCCTGCTCTTCGGTT
This sequence comes from Bacteroides sp. AM10-21B, assembly GCF_003472565.1. Classification (NCBI taxonomy): domain Bacteria; kingdom Pseudomonadati; phylum Bacteroidota; class Bacteroidia; order Bacteroidales; family Bacteroidaceae; genus Bacteroides; species Bacteroides sp. AM10-21B. The sequence continues at coordinate 505,515 of NZ_QRME01000001.1, forward strand.
TCATCGGATACAACTACCTCGGTGTACGCGAGTATCCATCGGTGGACAATCCCATTATTTCCGTATCGTGCTCTTATCCCGGAGCAAACGCCGACGTTATTGAAAACCAGATTACAGAACCGCTGGAACAGAATATCAACGGTATCCCGGGCATTCGTTCTCTTTCCAGTGTCAGCCAACAAGGCTCATCACGCATTACGGTGGAGTTCGAACTTTCCGTCGATTTGGAAACGGCCGCTAATGACGTACGCGACAAAGTTTCACGTGCCCAGCGTTATTTACCTCGCGACTGTGACCCGCCAACCGTATCCAAAGCAGACGCCGATGCCACACCCATCCTCATGGTTGCCCTGCAAAGTGACAAACGTTCCCTATTGGAGCTGAGTGAAATAGCCGACCTTACTGTAAAAGAACAACTTCAAACAATCTCCGATGTAAGTAGCGTAAGTATCTGGGGAGAGAAACGTTACTCCATGCGCTTGTGGCTCGACCCTATCAAAATGTCCGGTTATGGCATTACCCCTATCGACGTAAAGAACGCTGTAGACAGCGAAAATGTGGAACTTCCATCGGGTAGTATCGAAGGAAATACCATTGAGCTCACCATCCGCACGCTCGGATTGATGCATACGGCAGAAGAGTTCAACAACCTCATTCTGAAAGAGGACGGCAACCGTATTGTCCGATTCAGTGACATAGGCCGCGCCGAACTTGGTCCGGCAGACATCAAAAGTTATATGAAGATGAACGGCGTCCCTATGGTGGGTATTGTAGTAATCCCTCAGCCGGGTGCCAACCACATTCAGATTGCCGATGCCGTATACGAGCGTATGGAGAAAATGAAGAAAGACCTGCCGGAGGACGTACACTATTCCTATGGGTTTGATAACACCAAATTTATCCGTGCTTCTATCAACGAAGTAAAACAAACCGTGTACGAAGCTTTCATCCTCGTAATTATCATCATCTTCCTGTTCCTCCGCGATTGGCGTGTCACGCTGGTTCCTTGCATCGTAATCCCTGTTTCGCTCATCGGGGCCTTCTTCGTTATGTATCTGGCGGGATTCTCCATCAACGTACTTTCCATGCTTGCCATTGTGCTTGCCGTAGGACTTGTGGTTGACGATGCCATTGTAATGACGGAGAATATTTATGTTCGTATCGAAAAAGGGATGCCTCCGAAGGAGGCGGGTATCGAGGGAGCGAAGGAGATATTCTTTGCTGTAATCTCTACTACCATCACACTGGTAGCAGTATTCTTCCCCATCGTTTTTATGGATGGTACGACAGGTCGCTTATTCCGCGAATTCAGTATCGTGGTATCCGGTTCTGTTATTATCTCCTCCTTTGCCGCACTGACTTTTACTCCGATGCTGGCTACCAAATTACTGATAAAAAGAGAAAAGCAAAGTTGGTTCTATCGCAAGACCGAACCTTTCTTTGAAGGGATGAACAACTTATACAGCCGCTCTTTAGCGGTTTTCCTGCACAAACGCTGGATTGCGCTGCCTTTCACGGTGGCAACCATTATCATTATCGGATTTCTTTGGAACTATATCCCCGCAGAAATGTCACCATTGGAGGACCGTTCGCAAATCAGCATCAACACACGTGGTGCCGAAGGCGTCACCTACGAATATATCCGTGACTATACAGAGGACATCAACCAACTTGTCGACTCCATCACGCCCGATGCTGAAGCGGTAACCGCCCGTGTATCCAGCGGTAGCGGTAACGTGCGTATCACCCTGAAAGATATGAAGGAGCGTGACTACACACAAATGGAAGTAGCGGAAAAGTTGTCGAAAGCGGTGCAAAGAAAAACAATGGCGCGTTCTTTCGTACAACAATCCTCTTCGTTCGGCGGGCGGCGTGGCGGTATGCCCGTACAATATGTGCTGCAAGCCACTAATATCGAGAAGCTGCAGGAAGTATTGCCTAAGTTCATGGCAAAAGTATATGAGAACCCCATATTCCAAATGGCTGACGTAGACTTGAAATTCAGTAAGCCGGAAGCACGCATCAACATCAACCGCGACAAGGCAAGTATCATGGGAGTCAGTACCCGCAACATCGCCCAAACCCTGCAATACGGGCTGAGCGGCCAGCGTATGGGTTACTTCTACATGAACGGAAAACAGTACGAGATATTAGGAGAAATCAACCGCCAGCAACGTAATAAGCCTGCCGACCTGAAAGGTATCTATATTCGTAGCGATAAAGGGGACATGGTACAGCTTGACAACCTGATAGAGCTGACTAACGGCATTGCACCGCCCAAACTATATCGATACAACCGATTCGTATCCGCCACTGTCTCTGCCGGACTTGCCGATGGCAAGACTATCGGCCAAGGCTTGGACGAAATGGACAAGATAGCCAAAGAGACATTAGACGACACTTTCCGTACTGCCCTCACCGGAGACTCAAAGGAATACCGCGAAAGTTCTTCCAGTCTGATGTTCGCTTTCATCTTGGCAATCCTGCTTATCTACCTGATTCTTGCCGCACAGTTCGAGAGCTTCAAAGACCCGTTGATTATCATGCTGACAGTACCCCTCGCCATTGCCGGTGCACTCGTATTCATGTATTTCGGAGACATCACGATGAATATCTTCAGCCAAATCGGTATCATCATGCTAATTGGTCTGGTGGCAAAGAACGGTATTCTGATTGTAGAATTTGCCAATCAGAAGCAGGAAACCGGCGAGGACAAGATACAAGCTATTAAGGATGCCGCCCTACAACGCCTGCGCCCTATCCTGATGACAAGCGCCTCTACCATACTGGGCTTGATACCGTTGGCATTCGCTACTGGCGAAGGTTGCAACCAGCGTATCGCCATGGGTACGGCCGTAGTAGGCGGCATGCTCGTATCTACCTTACTCACGATGTATATCGTCCCCGCCATTTATAGTTATGTATCTACCAACCGAAGTAAACTAAAGAACGAATGAGACGTACGATTTTATTTTTCTTAATCATTCTGTGCACTATACCCGCCATTCAGGCACAGCCTGCACCTATCTATACTCTGAAATCTTGTTTGGAACAGGGACTACTAAATAACTATTCCCTACGCATCACACGCAACGAACAGCAAATAAGCAAAAACAACGCTACCGTTGCCAATGCCGGTTATCTGCCTACCCTCGACCTGTCCGCAGGCTACAGGGGTACGTTGGATAATACCGAAACAAAGCTGCGTGCCACTGGCGAAACGACCAAAGAGAACAGAATATTCGACCAAACCGTTGACGCAGGCATCAATCTGAGCTGGACTATATTCGACGGCTTCAACATCACCGCCAACTACCAAAAGTTGAAGGAACTGGAACGGCAAGGTGAAACCAACACCCGCATCGCCATCGAAGACCTGATAGCCAACATCGCCGCTGAATACTACAACTATGTGCAACACAAGATACGTTTGAAAAATTTCCGCTATGCTGTATCGCTCTCCAAAGAGCGTCTGCGTATCGTAGAGGAGCGTTATCACATCGGAAACTTCTCCCGTCTGGACTACCAGCAGGCCAAAGTAGACTTCAATGCCGACAGTGCACAGTACATGAAGCAGCAAGAATTGCTGCACACCTCACGCATCCAACTGAACGAACTAATGGCTAACGAAGATGTAGACTGCCCCTTCATCATCCAAGACAGCCTCATCAACGTCAGTGCCAAATTGAACTTTGAAGAACTTTGGAACGCCACTCTGGAAGCCAACTCTTCCTTACTGAAAGCGGAACAGAACAATACCCTCGCACGTTTGGACTACAAGAAAGTCAGTTCCCGCGACTACCCATACGTAAAAATGAATGGAGGTTACGGCTATACTCTCAACAAATATGATATTTCCGCCAACAGCCGTCGCAGCAATCTCGGGCTGAACGTAGGGGTCACCGTAGGCTTCAACCTTTTCGATGGCAATCGCCGCCGTGAACGACGCAATGCCCGCATCGCGGTGCAAAACACCCGCTTGGAACGCGAGCAGCTTGAACAAGCCCTACGTGCTGACCTGAGCAACCTGTGGCAGGCCTATCAAAACAATCTCCAAATGTTGAACTTGGAACGTCAAAACCTCGTTGCAGCCAAAGAGAACCATGAGATTGCCATGGAACGCTATATGCTCGGTAACCTTTCCGGTATCGAAATGCGTGAAGCGCAAAAAAGTTTGTTGGATGCTGAAGAACGCATTCTGTCGGCAGAATACGACACTAAACTGTGCGAAATATCCTTGCTACAAATTAGCGGAAAAGTAGAACAATACTTGGAATAGGTACATCCATATATATCACAATATTTACCCCCTTAAAAACAAATATTACCATCCTTTCTTTAGAGTTTTCTCTACTTTTGTTCGCAAATAAACTAAAAGCAGTAATATTATGAAACGAACAATCCTTTTCTGTGCATTGCTCACCCTTACCATTGGAGCCAATGCACAGGAAGCAACCCACTACAAAGAGAAGCATCCCTATAAGGAATGGGTCAAAATGGCTCCCAAATTGGATGACGCTTTCTTCACCACTCCTGAAGCTATCCGTATTGCCGACAACGTACTGCTCTATCAGCAAACCACCGGCGGCTGGCCTAAAAACATCTATATGCCCGCCGAACTGACAACCGATGAATTCCAGAAGGTTCTCGCCGCCAAAGGTAACGTCAACGAAAGCACTATTGATAACAGTGCCACAAGTACGGAAATCCGCTATCTCTCCCGTATCTACTTAGCCACCAACATAGAAAAATATAAGAATGCCGCCTTAGAAGGCATATGCTACATCCTGAAAGCACAATATCCCAATGGCGGTTGGCCCCAGTTTTGGCCGCGCCCCAAAGGCTATTACACCCATATCACCTACAATGACAATGCAATGGTAAACGTCATGAACCTGCTACGTGACGTATACACCAAGAAAGCCCCATATACTTACGTACCGGATAGTATTTGCCAACGCGCACGTACCGCCTTCGATAAAGGTGTAGAGTGCATCCTCAACACCCAAGTAAAGCAAAACGGAAAACTGACCGTATGGTGCGCCCAGCATGATGAGTACACCCTTGCCCCCGCCAAAGCCCGTGCTTACGAACTTCCCTCACTCAGCGGCGCCGAATCGGACAACATTGTCCTGTTGCTAATGTCCATTCCCGATCCCTCACCTGAGATTATCGCCTCTGTAGAAGCTGCCATCGCATGGTTCAAAGCAAGTAAAATTACAGGCATCACCCGTGAGGAATTCACCAACAGCGAAGGTAAGAAAGATTTCCGGATGATTCCCTGCCCGCAGGACGATTATCCCTGTCCCACGCTTTGGGCCCGTTTCTACACCCTCGAAGATAACCGTCCCTTCTTCTGCGACCGCGACGGAGTGAAGAAGTATAATATTTCCGACATAGGCTATGAACGCCGCAACGGCTATAGCTGGTACAACAATACAGGCCTAAAAGTATTGAAGAAGTACGAACAATGGAAGAAAAAACTAAGTAAATAAGAACGAGATAGTTGCAATGCAGTGCAAACATCACAAAAAAGACCGCTTGGAAAATATCATCCACAAGCGGTCTTTTTCTTTATTACGTGATTAGCTGCTCTTACTTACTACAGTTCCAAGGCTTTAATTGTTTGAAGAAGTCATTACCTTTGTCATCTACCAAAATGAATGCAGGGAAGTCTTCCACCTCAATTTTCCAAATAGCTTCCATACCGAGTTCGGGATATTCCACACACTCGATGCTCTTAATATTGTTCTGTGCCAAAATAGCTGCAGGGCCACCGATAGAGCCGAGATAGAAACCACCGTATTTCTTGCAAGCATCCGTAACTTGCTGGCTACGGTTACCTTTAGCAAGCATAATCATGCTTCCGCCGTGACTTTGGAAGAGAGCAACATACGGATCCATACGTCCGGCAGTTGTCGGTCCCATCGAACCGCAAGCCATACCCTGCGGAGTCTTGGCAGGACCGGCATAATAAATAGGATGGTCTTTGATATATTGCGGCAGATCTTCACCACGGTCCAAACGTTCTTTCAATTTGGCATGGGCAATGTCACGACCCACAATGATAGTACCGTTCAGAGATAAGCGGGTGGAAACCGGATACTTGGTCAACTCTTTCAGGATATTCTCCATCGGTTGGTTCAAATCAATCTTCACAACATCGCCTTCACCGGCTTTACGAAGTTCGGCAGGGATAAGTTCACCCGGATTGCTGTCGAGCTTCTCAATCCAAATACCCTCCTTATTGATTTTACATTTGATGTTACGGTCGGCCGAGCAGGAAACTCCCAAACCGACAGGACAAGAAGCGCCATGACGCGGCAAACGAATAATGCGTACATCGTGGGCCAAATACTTGCCGCCGAACTGTGCACCAAGACCTATTTTATGAGCTTCCGCCAATACTTGTTTCTCCAGTTCCACGTCACGGAAAGCACGACCAAATTCGTTACCGGTAGTAGGCAGGTTGTCGTAAAAGTGAGTGGAAGCCAGCTTCACTGTCAGCAGGTTCTTCTCGGCAGAAGTACCGCCGATAACGAATGCGATGTGATAGGGAGGACAAGCAGCAGTACCCAGTGTCTTTATCTTTTCAATGAGGAACGGAACCAATGTTTCGGGATTCAAGATAGCTTTTGTCTCCTGATAGAGATAAGTCTTGTTGGCAGAACCACCGCCCTTAGTAACACAAAGAAATTCATACTCCATGCCTTCGGTAGCTTCGATGTCAATCTGCGCCGGAAGATTACACTTCGTATTCACTTCATCGTACATATTGAGAGGAGCATTCTGGGAATAACGCAAGTTCTCTTCCGTATATGTCTTGTAAACACCGAGTGAAAGAGCCTCTTCATCGCAGTAGCCCGTCCACACTTGCTGTCCTTTTTCACCGTGGATAATGGCCGTACCCGTATCCTGGCAGAAAGGCAATACGCCCTTAGAGGCAACTTCGGCATTGCGCAGGAAAGTCAAAGCCACGTACTTGTCGTTATCACTTGCTTCAGGGTCACTCAAAATCTTAGCAACTTGTTCGTTATGCGAACGACGCAACATAAAGGAGACGTCACGGAAAGCCGCATTAGCCATTGCGGTCAGACCTTCTTTCTCAATCTTCAGGATAGGTTTTCCTTCAAACTCGCTTACGGACACGTAGTCCTTTGTAAGCAGATAATACTCAGTTGTATCCTTACCCTTCTCAAACATGGGCTGATACTTGAACGGAGGTGTTGTTGCCATAATTACTTGTTCATTTAATGTTTAAAAATGATTCGTGACACAAAGGTAGCAACTATTATTGAAATATTTCTTTAATTAGGGTGAAAACTTACAGGCAGATGCAGTACTACTCACCGTATGCATTGCATACGTCCTATCAGTTCATCACCCAGCGCCGTCTTCACCTCAATGTGCTTCAGTACGGCGGTTACAAACGGATTGCTTTCAAAGTCACCACGCACCTGCTCGAAGTCGAGTTCCTTCTCAAGACGAGAACCATCGGCACCAAAGCCGGTCATGGAAGCCAAGGAGAACTCTTTCTTGGCATCTTCATAAACCATGCGGTCCAAACCGACAACAGCCTCTTTCCACTTTTCAACAATATGGATAATGTCTTCCGCAGTAATGTTTTCGGGATTGATTCCATAAAACTCTTCCAGTTTGTCATATGCCCATGTCCACTCGTAAGTATAATAGTTCCGGTGCATCCGCTCAAACTCGGCATTAATATACTTCAGACGGTTCACCGCACCGGATTCAATCCCGTCTATCAAAGTATCAATCTCACTCTTCGGAGCTATCAGTCCGGAAATATCCACCCACTCACCACTGCCAATAGAAATATCAGGCTTCAGACGAGCACGTATTTCTTCATTGCTCCGGAAATTGATGCCTTCCAGACGTTTGATTACAGAGTTGCCAAGAAACTTGTGGATAGCGATTTCATAGAAACCGATACCCTTTACCAACGCTGAATTACGAATCTTGGCGCTATGGAAAGAATAGATATCGGACAGTTCACCCGAAGCATAACGCAAGTTTTTCAACGTATCCCGTCCCTTAAACATCTTCTGTACAGTATAGGGACTGAGAAGATTGTAGTTAATGAAATCCAGCTTATTGGTATCGGTACGTTGGTCGCGCTTGGGCCATTTCTGAGCATCGCGGATAGTACCCACACTGCGCAAGTTGACGCCCGGTACGAGGTAAGTTGTATTATTCTGCTCTATCAAGTAGGAGAACGGCAGATTGGAAGTATCTGAGTGATTGACATGACGCCCCATAACAAGGGAGAATGCCCCTACCCTTGCAGGCCATAGGATATAAGAATCGGAGGTAGTCTTGGCACCACGTTCCAACGTACCCTGATGAATAGGACCGAGCTTATACATATGGTTACTCTGATTGGAACCGGAACCGGCATTCATAAAGGAAAACATACCGGCTATAAGCAAGGTAGATTTATGATGTGTCACCGTATAAGGTCCGGCAAAGATAGCACACGCTTCACCATTCTCTCCCTGGCAGTTACTGAAAAACAAGGAGTCCGAAGCGGAGTAGTTATGCCCTAGTTTACAAGCCTGCCCCACAAAGCATCGAGTAAGCATGGCCCCATCGTCCACGTGCGAACCGGATGATATGATAAAATTGTCGCAAATAACACCGTGACCGATGTGTACAGGCGCCAGTTCATTACTGTTTATGCTTCCGTTATACAAACGGCACGTACCACATATGTGACAATAATCACCTATACGCACATTCTTGATAGAACCGGTATTGAGTATCATTACATGGCTACCAATAAAACCTACCGCTGAGGCATGTTTATTGGAATAGAAATCTGTGATTTCCTTCATTCGTGCAATCAACTCCGGACGATGACGGTAAAGTGCCATAATATAGGCCTGATGGGCGGAGAGTTTGTCACTGATAAGTACCTCACGCCCGCCCGTTTCATTCAGGACAGATACCTCTACGCCGTTACCGAACTTGGACAGCCCGTCTACAAGAATGATGTCTACATTCTCGATAAAAGTATCATGTCCTATTTCATAATTTGCAATATAGTTCTGGATATTCTCAATGCAGCAGTCATCGCCCACCGTCACATTATGAAGCGTCACGTGTCGCAAACCGGAGTGTTTCTTTATTCCGCCCGGCAAGGTAAACTCCGAGTGGAATATACCCAAACGCACTTCACCCGAGAAACGGGTATGATGTACAAATTCCGTTGAAAAGCCCTCTGCAACGGTCACTTTCCCCCAATCATCCGCCAGACACGACTGGCTTTTCAACCGAAGTACTTCGTCTTCGGTCAAGTTTCTGTAAGTCATAACACTTAAATTAAGAATGAAGAATGAAGAATGAAGAATGAAGAAACTGACTGCACCGTATCATGCAAACAATATACCGCACGGCAATTCTTCATTCTTCGCTCTTAATTCTTCATTAAATTAAACTTCCTCTTCTTCGTAGGTCTGATAAAGAAAATCATTATAGGGGTACTTCTGCACGTGCAGTTCTTTCACACGCCGGTAAACCACACTCTTCAGTTCCTCTACATTGATTCGTTCGCGGGCGGAGATAAAGAGACAATTGTCTTCCATCTTTGCCATCCACGTCTTCATCAGTTCCTCAAGTGTTAAGTTTTCTTTAGTCCTGGGGGTAAGGTCGTCTTCCGCTTTCTCCACATAGGTGTAAGCGTCTATTTTATTAAATACAAGTATCATGGGCTTACCGGAAGCTCCAATGTCCGCCAATGTCTTGTTTACCACTTCTATCTGTTCTTCAAAATCGGGATGAGAAATATCCACGATATGCAACAGCAAGTCGGCTTCGCGCACTTCGTCCAAAGTAGATTTGAAAGAATCTACCAAATCGGTGGGTAACTTACGGATAAAGCCAACCGTATCGGATAAAAGGAACGGCAGGTTCTCAATAATAACTTTACGTACCGTAGTATCCAATGTAGCGAACAGCTTATTTTCCGCAAAGACTTCACTCTTGGACAGCAATGTCATCAAAGTGGACTTTCCAACATTGGTGTATCCGACCAGTGCCACACGTATAAGACGACCGCGATTCTTACGCTGAGTAGCCTTTTGCTTGTCAATCTCTGCCAAACGTTCTTTCAACAACGCCATACGATTCAGGATGATACGGCGGTCCATTTCCAACTGCGTTTCACCCGGACCACGCAAACCTACAGAACCTTTACCGCCACCGGCTCCTGAGCCACCGCCCTGACGCTCCAAGTGAGTCCACAAACGCTGCAAGCGGGGAAGCATATATTTATATTGCGCCAATTCCACTTGGGTCTTTGCATTAGCAGTCTGTGCACGCATGGCAAAGATGTCGAGAATAAGTGAGGTACGGTCCAGTATCTTGATTTTCAACTCACCCTCAATGTTACGTATCTGTTTTGCCGAGAGTTCGTCATCAAAGATTACCATACCGATTTCACGCTCGGCTTCCTCTTCATTACGGATATATTCTTTTATTTCCTCCAGCTTACCCTTGCCAACATACGTCACAGAGTTTGCCGCATCCAACTTCTGAGTAAATCTTTTCACGACTTCCGCCCCGGCTGTCTCAGCCAAGAATGCCAGTTCATCAAGGTATTCGTTCGTCTTACGCTCATCCTGAGTTTTTGTGATAAGACCTACCAATACCGCCGTTTCAACCTGTGCTTCGGAAATTACAAATTCTTTCATTCTATTTTATACCTTATTATATATAATATACCTTTATGGTATACGGCAGCAAATATAACGATTTTCACAAGAATCTTCATCTATATAATACAGATTATTAAAAACTAGAGTAGCGATAAAGAAAAAGAGTGGTCACCTTTTCAGGTAACCACTCCTAAATCTATATAGATCTAAGGTCTATTAATATTCATCGTCAGTCCAGCCTGTCCGCTTATGTCCCTCCACTTTATAAACTAACTGTTCAGAGTCATCAGAGAACTTGACTTTAAAACAAATACTATCTGTTACAATACCTGTCTTTGACTTAGCCACATTAAACATTACCTTTCCTTCGGTAATCACCACATTACAATCCTCATAACTCAAATTAGGCAATTCTGCATCAGATCCAAAACTTAATGCACCTGGATTAGCAAAAGCCTTTACCTTAAAGTCCCAAAACTCCCCTAGATCATCTACAAACAATTCATCAGCTTTGTTTGCTGCAGAGTTGTAAGTATATAAAGGCAAATTCTTATAATCACCGATAACTTCCCATTTATCCGGAGCTGTTTCTTGATAGTAAGTAACCCACCATTCACCAGCCAAAATGCCAGGCGCTGTATAGTCTATCTTGTCATCATCGTTGCATGAGCAAAACACAAACAACGCACAAATAAATAAGTATATTAATTTACGATTCATCATATTCTTTATTTTTTAGATTGTTACTCCTTAACCCATTTTGTACTAAAAGTAACGCCAGCATTTACACCACCAGTAAACGTTGCGTCAAATTGAATAGTCTTAGTTACCGCATCTATTGTTCCTACTACTGATATAGGACCGTATGCACAACTGTTAGTAAGAACCAATAGTTCCGTCCCTCCCATATCCAAGAAGTACAAAGGAATAGCAGTTGTCTGCCACCAACAGTCACTTGCTTTATAATATCCCAACTCACCGGTAACCAAATCAACTGAAATTTGCTTCTTTCTAGTAGCATGCACCAAAGTATAAGTACCAGAATAATCATTCTGTACTAACTCCGGAGTAACAAGCACCATACGACTCGTAGTCACAGGAAAACCTTCTTTGGACACAGTTTCATAATTCAAGGTATACAAGCCTTTTTCCTGAATATTAACGGAGCCCGTAACTTTCACAGGATACTCTTCATCACCGACAAAAGCCTTTACCCCCGGATCTGTAAATGTACCGGTAGGATCCAATTTTACATTCATAAAAGCAGCACCTTCCATTTGGAATTCCGGGAAAGCAGTCAATTTAGATATCCCCTCAGTTTCCTTATCGCATGAAACTAAAGTAATGCTACACAGAGCTATAATGATTGATATTATTTTCTTCATATTTTTCGTTCTTTATTAATTAATCATTTAACAGCCCACCACAGAGGTACATCTGGTTCTACACGCTGAGGAACATTTTCCTTATTAGAGGTTAACTCATATTCCGGAAATACCAGTCTCTGTATAAAAGCTGTCTTATCTACTAAAATTGAGTTCTTAGATACGGTAAAATGATCTGGATAACCAGTACGATTAAACTCAAAGAACGCCTCAAGTCCTTGAGACAAGAACATTGATAACCATTTCTGAGTAATAATACTTTTTAACGGATTAGCTGAATCATATTCATAGGCAGCACCCGTTTGTAATAAAGCATCAGCTTCAGATGCAATTCCATAACGATTAAAAGCAGCACGTACCCCTTCTTCATACTTATCTTGGGCACCTGCCCCACCTTTACATTTCACTAACGCTTCTGCTTGCAGAAAAGCACTTTCTGCTGCAGAGAGAAAAATGACAGGATCAGAAGCCGAGATTTTACCTTTTGATAACGAGCCAGTAGGTTGCTCAGCAGCAGGTTTAGAATAATCACCTTGATCCAGACCTTCATATTCTCCTCTATTACCTTTCTCATACATATAAGATAAACGAGGGTCATTGTTAGCCCGTACAAAGTTTAAAGTTGTATTGGAAGCTTTCAAATTAGCATTACCCAAACCATAAACTTCTGAATCATAAAAAGGATTATAATTACCCGGAGCATCTTTGTACCCATTAATAGAAGCATCTACCGAAAGAAACTTAACGCCAGAATTAAGCATAGAGTTAATTATCTGCTCCGACTCACTCTGTTTTGCCTTATATTGGCGAATGGCAAGTTTTAATTTCAATGTATTGGCAAACTCTTTCCAATGTTCTATATTGCCACCAAATATTAAATCGGCATTCCCCGGATCTGTGCATGTGGTAGCTTTAAAGTCCTTACTCAAAGCATCATCTAGTCTAGCAAATAAATCAGAGTAGATTTCTTCACCGGAATCAAACTTTGGTGTGGTAACTCCCTCATCAGCTTTACATGCTTCAAAATAAGGAACAGTTCCATACAAATCGACCAATACTTGAAAAACATAAGCTTCCATTACAGTACCAATCAAATAATTATTCCAATCTTCAACTTCTGCCGAACGTTTAATTGCCTTTTTAAAGTCTGTTAATGAATACGCATATAATTTCAAATACTCGGAATTCATCACGCTGGAAGTTACATTATAAGAGTCCCAAGCTTTATACTGATTAGCTGTGTTATCTTGGGTAAAATGCTGGGCCCAAAGTGCTCCCAATATTGCATACTGTCCACCAATTACAGTAGCTGCAGATCCCATACCCGAAGTAATTGGCATTGCTGTAGGTATTTCAGACGGATAGTTGGGATCCGTATTTATATCCAACCATTGATCGCAAGAGCTAAATGTTACAGCCGCGATAGCAACTAGAAATATTTTAAGTCTATTCATAATTTACTTGTTTAAGAATTAAAATGATGCTTTGATACTAAATCCAAAACTCTTAATGGAAGGTGATGCACTAAACTCACCAAACTCACTTTCCAAGTCCAAGCCCATATTAGAGACAGTAGGATCAACAAAATTATTAGAGCTTGGAGTCCACACCCATAAATTATGAGCATAAGCGCTCAAAACCAAACTATTGAGATAAGCCTTTGCAATCCATTGTTTCGGGAAAGAGTATGATAAATGAATATCTTTCAGCTTCACATACGTCTTGTCAATCAAGTCACCTCTGTCAAACTCTCCACCATTATTATTCCAATAACTATCATAATAGCTATGGTTAATAGGAGTCGTATTTTCTACATAAGAAATATTGTTTGCCGCATCTTTTACTTCAATCACAGATCCTGGAACAATGAACGGTTGGCGGTCGTTGAATAATGTTTGAGGAGAGTTTCCTACAAAGTAAGTAGTACCTTTGGTTCTTGAATACATCAAACCGCCAACACGTATATCAAAATTGAACCCAAGAGTAAAGCTCTTATAGGACAATTCACTGCCAACACCCATCATGTACTTATACTCTGAAGAACCAAAAATCTCACGAGTCGACGACTGCTTCGGAAGACCGGTTTGACTATCTACCACAATATTACCATTTTCATCCTTCTGCGTACCATAGCCAACAAATACTCCCAAAGGCTCTCCCGGCATTGCTAATAAACTTACACCGTTTGTGAAACCAAAAATATTAAATTCTTCCAAGCCATTGCCTAAGCGCACAACTTTACTTCTATTCAAAGTCCAGTTTACATTTACATTCCATTCAAAATCTTTAGTGCGAACAGGTACAACATTAGCCATCAATTCAATACCTCTATTACGAATACATCCCAAGTTCATATATTGAGTTGTATAACCACTTGACGGACTAATCGTAACCGGCATAATTTGATCTGTTGTTTCACGATTATAGAACGTTACATCTAACCCCAATCTGTTCTGCAAGAAACGCAAGTCCAAACCAACTTCATATTCTTTTGTCATTTCCGGCTTCAGGTTAGGATTACCAATGATGTTACCATATGAATATGCATTTACACCCGAAAATGGATATTTCAAGCCATCACCAAAAGGATTACTTACAGTTCCTTCCGAATAATAACCATTAATCATATAAGGTTCCACATCATTACCTGTCTGACCATAGCTAACACGTACCTTACCATAGGTCATAAAATTCTTCAGCACTTCAAAAGCATCAGTAAATATAAAGCTCAAACCTACTGTTGGATAGAAGAAAGAATTATTATTTTTAGGTAATGTAGATGACCAGTCATTTCTAGCCCCCACATTCAAGTACAAATAATTTTTAAAGCCTAAATCCGCTTGCCCATAAACACCCATCAAACGACGTAAAGAGGAAGCAGACGATTTCACTGCAGGATTAGGGCTATTGGATATATTATAAAAGTTTTCCAAATCCAGGCCTTGAACTGAAACATTTAATGTCTTTTTATATCTTTCATTCACATTATATCCCAACAGTACATTCAAATGGAAATCTTCCGATATCTGCTTGTTGAAATTTGCAAATACATCACTATTCAATTCCCTTCTTTGCCCTGTACGTTCACCTACATAACCAGTTTCTACACTTTCTGTATCATTTGCTCCTTCAGGAATCATAATAGCACGCCAACTTTTACTGCGATAGTTACTCAAGTCGCCACCAACGCGCCAAGTAAGAGTCAAAAAATCAAAGAGTTTAGCACTCAATTCCAAACTACCATAAATACGATCCTCAATATATTTATTGCCATCCTCATTTAAATTGAAATAAGGGTTAATGACACCATACGGAGTATACCAGTTGTCCGGACTATAAAATTTATTCTTATAATCTTTCATATCCACGATACTAAAATCTCTCGGTATCTGAATTAGATTATTAAACACGGAATATCCCTGACCGGAAGAAGCCGTACTTACATTTCTATTAATATAGTTAAGGCTTGCAGATGAAGTTAACCATTTTCCTTCGTAAGATCCCTTCAAAGAAACAGCGTTTCGTCTGTAACGGTCCGAATTACCAGGTAAAATACCATTATCTGTTATATTAGAGTAAGACATATAATACGTAGTTTTCCCTTTACCACCACTGATTGCCAATGAGTTATCAGTTTGAACACCTGTCTCATAAAAATCTTTCATATTATTTTTCTGAGCCGAATATGGTTTATAAAGTTGTTCTCCGTCTACAATATGTCCCCACAAGCGTTCCACGCCATCAAGTTTAGGTCCCCAACTACCATTTTCCAATAATGAATTGGCAAATCCCCATCCTTGTCCATACCTGTTTTGGAACTCAGGCAGTACACCTGCTCTAGAGAAAGTGGTATTACTAACAAAGTCAATTTTCATCTTGTCATTACTCTTTCCCTTTTTAGTGGTAATCATTATAGCACCATTGGCAGCACGCGATCCGTAAAGTGCAGCAGCAGAAGCACCCTTCAGTACAGTCATTGATTCTATATCATTAGGATTAATATCATTAATACCATTACCAAAGTCTGTATTATTAGCTAATTGATTATCACTTGAATTCTGTAGTGTTTCATTATTTACGGGAACGCCATCTATTACAAATAAGGGTTGATTACTTCCATTCAAAGAAGAAAAGCCTCTCAATAAAACTCGCGTAGAAGCACCGGCCGCACCAGAAGAACTAGATATACTAACACCGGCAATCTTGCCAGACAAAGCATCAAGCATACTTCTATCACCAGTTTGCGTAATTTGCTCACTCTTTACTTGACTAGCACTATAAGCCAATGATTTCTCAGCTCTTTTTATACCAACAGCCGTCACTACGACCTCATCAAGCACTTCTGTATCAGACTTTAACACCACCCTCAAATTAGGTTTTATCGCAACTTCCTGTGCCTGCATACCCACGAACGAAACCTGCAAAGTCTTCGCAG
>NZ_QRME01000010.1:0-7517 GCF_003472565.1 Bacteroides sp. AM10-21B
TTCGCAGAACTATCTATTTTGTAAACGTTTTAAAATAAGGGATTTACAGTTATCAGAAACTTCGCTATGTAACCTTGAAATATTGATAGGCATCGTTCTGGCATATACCAATATCATTATCAGGTTACTAAGATGCTACCTGTAGTCTATAATTGCTCTATGGTTATCAGGATATTATATCAATAAAAGGTATAAACTAATCATATTGTAAATATACTCGTTACCTTTTGAAAAGAGATTCTGTAAATAAAGCATACTCTAACAACTATTTTTTATGACAAAAAAAGGATAACATAAGTTTCTTCTACAAAGTTTTTTCATTTATAATGTTACTTCCGCTATATATCGAGGGTATCTCAGTCGTATACTGAGACTACCTAAGTATACGACTGAGACTACCCATTGTAGAAAGGTGTTTGGAAGATGTTTATTTACGGTATTGCCTGTTCCATTTTCTCTAAATCATGAATAATGGTCATATCCATTACATTTGTATATACTTGCGTGGTCTTTACGCTTTTATGTCCAAGCAGTTTTTGCACAGTAGTGATATTTACTCCGTTATATATGAGTAAAGTTGCATTAGTATGACGGGCGGTGTGGAAAGAAATCCTCTTTGATAATCCGGCTAATTTTGTAATAATCATCAAATCTTTATTGACATTTGAGTTATCTCTCAGGTGGAAAAACTCTCCTATATTATCTTGATATTTATTAAGAATCACAATCCCTTTTCCTGAAAAAAGCAAGTATAGAGGTAAACGTACTTCCGTTCCTGTTTTTACAGATTTATATATTAGCCATGTTTGCTGATTAATATCTACAATATTCTCTGAGGATAAATTAATAAAATCAGAATATCGCATTCCTGCATAACAACAGAACAGGAAGGCATCTAAAGTTTTTTGTAGTTTTATATACCTACCTGATAAACTCAGGTTTTCCAGTTTCTCCAATTCTTCCGGCACTAAATGAGTATGTTTGTTCTCTACCGTTTTTATTTTATATTTCCTGAAAGCATATTTCTGTATTTCAATATATTCTTTATTAATAGCTATATTTACGTGTCGTTTCAGGTGCTTCATGTGTTTTGCGATAGTATTCGTGTGATACCCTTTAGACTGTAGAAAATATTCGAAAGAAGAGACAAACTCAAATGTCAAATCTGAGAATGTTATATCCTTTTTAAACTCTTGCAGTAATATGAGGGTAGAAAGGTGATTACGTTTGGTGCTACCTTTCAAAGAGGAATTCATTACTTCTTGTTTAAAGAAAGATATAAATGAAGCATTATTCTCTTGGGTAATCAATGCTTTCTTTAATAGTTCCAAGGATATACATTTACCTTGTTGCCACAGTTCCAGTTCTTTTTTTTCTATTACTGAGATAAATTCATAAAGTAGCCGATTTAGAGCATCCGCATTAGGGTGGTTCTTCACAACTAGTTTTTTTGCGTCCCACTGTTCCGGTTTCAAATAAACTTTGGTCGAAAAGTACTTTTTCTTTCTTCCCAAATAAGCCTCTACTTGCACTAATGCCATTCCTTTTTTATTTAGGCACTTCTTCCTATTGTACACAAGGTTGTAAATAATTTTATTCATCTCAATTCATTTAGATTAATACTATAACAAATAAGACGATATTCTGTGCAAAACAAGGTTTGAATAAGATTTAATATCTGCAAAAAAGTCGCTTCTATTTCTTTATAGTTTATTACTATGAAGCTTAAAAACGACACAAAAAGTTTCTTATAATCCAGTAAAATCACATCTACACGAGAACTTTTTTAACCATTTTGTTTTAAAATATATGTATCTGGATTAATAATCAGCCAAAATGATTAAATCATAGTGTTAGTTAATGTAGCTTTTTTGAGGTTCTTTAATTGTAAAAAAACTGCTATCCAGCATAAAACGGCAGTATTCAATAACAGATTGATAGATTTACAAGGTTTTTTCAATAAAATAGTTGTCCGTTTCATATTTATTAATATATTTGCATTTTGTTAGAGTAAAGAAACAATTAATGTAAAGTTAAACTTTAAGAGAGAATTTATGAAAAGAAAATTAATGCTGTTATTAGCCTGCCTTTTTGTAGGAATAGGCTTAGTAACTGCCCAAACACAGAAGGTCACAGGTGTTGTGATTTCTGAAGAAGACGGGCAGCCAGTTATTGGAGCCTCTGTATTGGTAAAAGGTACACAAATTGGTGCTATTACCAATGTAGATGGTGATTTTACATTACTGAACGTACCAAGTTCTGCGAAAACTTTGCAGGTTTCGTTTGTTGGTATGCAAACGCAAGAAGTAGCTATTAAACCTAACTTAAGAGTAATTCTAAAAACAGATGCACATGTACTTGATGAAGTTATGGTAGTGGCTTATGGTACTGCAAAAAAATCATCTTTTACAGGATCTGCCGCTGTGGTGGACAGCAAGAAGATTGAAAAAAGACAAGTATCCAATATCACCAATGCACTTTCAGGAACAGTGGCAGGTGTACAAGTAATGAGTAGTGCCAATGGTGGTCAACCTGGTTCTACCGCAAAAATCAGAGTACGCGGTACTGGTTCTATGGCAGCCGGCAATACCCCTTTATATGTAGTAGATGGCGTACCTTATGATGGTGATTTATCTTCCATCAATACAGCTGATATTGAATCTACCACTGTTTTAAAGGATGCCGCTTCTAACGCGCTTTATGGTGCTCGTGGAGCAAATGGAGTTGTCTTGATTACCACAAAGAAAGGTATTGTGGGAAAAGCTACGGTAAATGTGGATGCTAAATGGGGTACTAATTCACGTGCAGTACCCAATTATGATGTATTAAAGAATCCGGGTACTTATCTGGAAAAAGCTTATGAAGCTATCTACAACGGTGTGTTGGGCACTAAGGGAGATGATTTTGATTACTCAACTCCCGAACTGGCGCATGCTGGCGCTAACAGCTTACTCAGTACAAACAAGTCTGGCGGTGTTGGATATCAAATATATACCGTGCCACAGGGGGAAGCTTTAATAGGTACTGATGGTAAGTTAAATCCCAATGCAACTTTAGGATATTCTGATGGGACTTATTATTATCAACCTGATGATTGGTACGATGAATTATTTGGGAAGGGGAATTTACGCCAAGAATATAATATAAATATATCAGGAGCGACTGATAAACTGAACTATTATATGTCTGCTGGTTATTTAGATGATTCCGGTATTATTGCAGGTTCCGGTTTTACCCGTTATTCGGCTCGTGCCAAAGCGGATTATCAAGCAAAGGAATGGTTAAAAGTAGGTGCTAATATGGCATATACTAATTATGATATGCAATCTCCCGCTGGGCAGGATAGCTATGCAGGTACTTCTTCTGCCAACTTATTCTATATAGCTAACTACATTGCACCTATCTACCCCATGTATACCCGCAATGCTGATAAATCAATTATGATAGATAGCAATGGCTTTACTGTATACGACTTCGGTGATGGAACAAGCGGAACGGGTGCTTCTAAAAGAACTTGGATGAGTGGTTCCAATCCTGCCGCAATGGTAGCTTTGGACAAACGCCAATATATAGCTGATGTGTTTAGCGGAAGATGGTATGCAACCGTCAATATTTGGGATGGGCTGAAGTTCACTTATAATATAGGTGTGGATGTAGACAACACTCGTTACAGTCGTTTGTATAATGCATATTACGGTCAGTATTCAAAAGTAGGTGGTATCGTATATGCCGGTTCTACCCGTACAATGAGTGTCAACCAGCAAGAATTGCTGTCATATACGAAACAATTTGGAGATCATAGTATTGATTTGCTTGTTGGACATGAAAATTATGATTACAAGTATCAATATTTGAATGGCAGTAAAGAAAAACTTTTCAATCCCGGTATCGTAGAGATAGACAATGCAATCAAAAATCCGTCTATCAGTTCGTACACAGATAACTATGCAACAGAAGGCTGGTTGGCACGTGCACAGTACGATTATGACGGCAAATACATAGCTAGCGCATCGTATCGTCGTGATGCCTCTTCACGCTTTGCTAAAAATCATCGCTGGGGTAATTTTGGTTCTGTAGGTGCTGCTTGGGTTATAAGTAAGGAAGATTTTCTTGCTAACCAGAAATGGATTGACTTTCTGAAATTCAAGATGAGTTATGGTATTCAAGGTAATGATGACTTGCTGTATAATGATGTATACGGTACAAAGAACTACTACCCGTATCAGGATCAATTCAATGTGTTGGAAAATAATGGAGATTTTGCTGTAAGCATGTCTTATAAAGGAAACGAAGACATTACTTGGGAAACGTCTTATTCTTTCAATGCAGGCTTTGACTTCAACCTGTTTGGAAATAAGCTGAATGGTAGCATTGAGTATTTCAGCCGCAAGACAACTGACATGTTATACTATATGCCGGTATCTCCTTCAAATGGTTATTCAGTATATCCTAAAAACATAGGTTCTATACGGAATAATGGTGTCGAAATAGATTTGAACTCAGACATTATCAACAATAGAAATATCCAATGGAATGTGTTTGCCAACGCCACTTTCGTGAAAAATAAAATATTGGAACTGGCACCTGAACTTAATGGAGAACTGATTTCCGGTGCTACTATTTATAAAGAGGGAAAATCAATGTACCAATACTATCTGCGCAAATACGCCGGAGTAAACGATGAGGGTGAGGCTCTTTATTATATGGAGACAAAAGACGAGAAAGGCAATGTTACACAGGAAACTACGACAAATTGGAATTTAGCCACTAAGTACGAAACTGGCGATATGCTACCTACGGTATACGGAGGTTTTGGTACCACTCTTACTGCCTACGGTTTTGACTTCTCTATTTCTTGTGCTTATCAGCTTGGCGGTCGTGTATATGATAGCGGTTATGCTTCATTAATGCATGGTGGTACAGCATCTCGTGCCGGTCAGAACTGGCATAAGGATATTCTCAGCTCTTGGAGTACTGCCAATACCAATACTAATGTACCTCGCGTAAACAGTGCTGATAAGTACACTAATGCATCTTCAGATCGCTTCCTTATCAGTTCTAACTATTTGGATCTTACTAATATTACACTTGGTTATACAGTACCTAAAGCTTGGCTTGCCCAGTTGAATATTGCCAACTTACGTGTGTTCTTTGCAGCAGACAATGTTGCCTTATTGACAAAACGCAAAGGACTTGATCCGCGTCAGTCCAGTAGCAGTGTAGATGCCATGAGATATTCTCCGGTACGTACAATTTCCGGTGGTATTAAACTCACTTTTTAAACTAAAAACATAAGACAAATATGAAAAAATATAAATATTTCTATCTTGTGCCCGCAATGGCGTTGTTGTGTTGCAACACCTCATGCGAATTGGACCAATTGCCTGAAGGCGGCACAATAACGACTGAACAAAAAGACCAAATACAGTTGAGTGATCCGGCCAAGCTGAATGCGGATGTAGTGGGATTGGCATCGGCACTGATTAAATTGGAAGCAATTTCTGAATGGGCAGGTGGTACATTGCATTTTGACTATGGTTTTGCTTCTGCTTGCATGATGCTAGATGCTAGTGGTATGGATATGCCTTCCGAAGATACAGGATATAACTGGTACAGGGATGGGTTACGACTGACTGACCGTACGGATACAGGTGAAAATACTTATTTCTTTTGGAACTTGTTCTATAATGAAATCAAGATGGCTAACGATATCTTGAAAGTGGCAAAAGCTGATGCAGAAGATCCTACAATGAAAAAATACCGCGGGCAAGCACTTGGATTCCGTGCATGGGCATATTTGAACTTGATACAAATTTATCAATTCACTTACAAAGGTCATGAAGATGCACCCGGTGTACCTATTCAAACAGAATTCATGACCCAAGAAGAGGCTGCCAATAATCCTCGTGCCACTGTAGCGAAAGTATATGAAACCATAATGACGGATTTAGACGAAGCCATCTCTCTACTGACAACAGAACGCCAGGACAAAAGCCAAATTAATATAAATGTAGCTTACGGTCTTCGCGCCCGTGCCAACTTGTTGATGCAAAATTGGGAAGATGCGGCTAAGGATGCAACAGAGGCTATGAAAGGATTTGTACCTTATACACGTGAACAAGTGTCCAAGCCTTCTTTCAACAGTGCTGATGTTCAATCTTGGATGTGGGCAAATATTATCGGTGAAACTAGTGATGTTGTACAAAGTGGCATTTTGAATTTCCCGTCACATATGTGTTCTTTTACTGGTAATGGCTATGCTCCGGGTTATGCAGGACGCTATATTAACAGTAAATTATATAATGAAATACCGGAAAACGATGTTCGTAAACTTTGGTGGGTGCTTGGTGAAGCTGTTTATAACCCGGAAAATCCTAAGGAATTTTGGGGATATGATTTCACAGAGACAGCTCCTCAAGTAGATTGGAACTGGAAAATAAACTATCGTGGTAATGATTATAATATTGCTGAATGGTTAGGTTGGCAGGCTCCTTACTTGAATATTAAATTCGGTCCTTATCAAAATATTTACAACAATGCTACTAATGCATGTGATTTCCCGTTAATGCGTGTAGAGGAAATGATTTTAATTAAGGCTGAAGCTTTGGCTCAACAAGGTTTGGGAGGAGATGCAGCCATAGCGTTAAAAGATTTGATGAAGAATCGTGACGAATCTTGGAATAAATCTTCCGTAACAGTTGATGATGTTTGGTTTCAACGTCGTATTGAACTATGGGGTGAAGGTTTCTCATTCTTCGATATGATGAGATTAAAGAAACCGTTGGATAGAACCGGAGCTAACTTTGCAGCCGGCTGTGCATTCAATATTCCAGCCGAATCTCAAATACTTTTGTGGATCATACCAGAAGATGAGATTAATAATAATAAAGGTATAACTCCGGAAGATAATAATGAAATAGTAGCAATACCTAAAGGGTAATTTATAGAATTATATACAGTATTGTTTTGGGCTGCCTTGCTTTTGAAGGCAGCCTTTACTATTTCTACCCGTATGAGTCTCTATAATGTGATAGGTTCATATATTAGCTATGGGATTTGTCCTTTAGTAACGTATTGATACATCGTTTGCCCTTTTCTTCGCTTACTTGTTACTACTTTTCTTAATTACTTAGGAATAAAAAACCTTATCCTTTATTTGTAATCTTCTCTTATAGGAAATTGTGTTTTATTTTAACATTGAAATTATATCTCCTACTTTTTATACAATATTTAAACTGTGTGTTTTTCTACTAACATATATATCTTTTTATTTACAAGAATAGTGCAATAAAACTATGAGTACATTCTAATTTGCGATAGCAAGAAGTATATCACTATATTTAAAATACTAAATACCAGATGTTTGCCATAAAACATAGGTAACATATAGGTAGTTTAGTTATATTGTCAATATATGTCAGAGTATCTTGTAGTGAGATTTTATGTGAGTTCCAGACTTTTAAAAGAATTACAAGAGTCTTATTTTCAACCACTTATAAAACCTGTAGTCCTGCGAA
>NZ_QRME01000010.1:7541-120177 GCF_003472565.1 Bacteroides sp. AM10-21B
CTGCGAAAACTTTGCAGGTTTCGTATATTGGTATGCAAACCCAAGAAGTTGCTATCAGGCCCAATATTAGAGTGATAATGAAGTCTGATTCTAAATTATTGGATGAAGTAGTGGTGACAGCTGTCGGTATTCAACGTGCAGAGCGTTCTTTAGGTTACTCTGTTTCAAAAGTTGATGCAGATGAGACCATTCAAAAAGCTGAACCAGATTTAATTCGTTCTTTAGATGGAAAGATTCCAGGAGTGACGATAAATTCGCCCTCAGGTGCAGCTGGATCTGCGACGCGTATGACAATTCGTGGTAATTCGTCATTTCTTGGAAATAATCAACCACTTTATGTTGTAGACGGTGTGCCTTACAGCAATCCGGAAGTGGCTTCGTCTAACCAGGCTACCGAAGCTGGGGGGGCCTATGGTAGTGGTATTTCAACTCTTGACCCGAATGACATTGAATCAATGAATGTATTAAAAGGAGCAGCTGCTGCAGCATTGTATGGTTCACGAGCTGCAAATGGTGTGGTTCTGATTACTACAAAAAGTGGTTCAAAAAATAGTAAAAAGGCCGGTAAGGGTACCGAAATAACACTTAATGCTTCATATACTATTGAGCAGATTGCAGGTTTGCCTGATTATCAAAACAAGTTTGGTACAGGTGATAATTTCATCGCCCAAGGTGTGAACGGTTCATGGGGGGCATCTTTTGATGACTTAACAGAGGTTCCCTTAAGTATGTTTTCTGCTAATATTTATGGGAATGCCTATCCTGATTTGCCAGAGATGATTCCTTATAAAGCTTATAAAAATAACGTAAAAGATCTCTTTGAACTTGGCGGAATTTATGATTTATCTTTGAATATCAACCGCTATACAGAAAGTGGGAATTTTACGGCAACGCTCTCACGTATGAACCAAGACAGTTATATACCTTACGCTGATTTTGGACGTTATTCGATGAGTGTTGGTGGAAATCAGACTTTAGCCAATGGTGTGCGTGTCGGTGGAAATGTTTCTTACTCAAGAACACAGCAAAATGGTCCAATGTTTGGTAATAATCAGTCTAGCAATATTGGTGCTTCTTCATTTGCTCGTGCTTTAATCTTAGGCCGTAACTGGGATATGTCACTTCCTTATGAAACACCGGATCACAAATCTCTATTCTTTGTTGGAGA
The DNA here is from genome assembly GCF_003472565.1 of Bacteroides sp. AM10-21B. NCBI lineage: Bacteria > Pseudomonadati > Bacteroidota > Bacteroidia > Bacteroidales > Bacteroidaceae > Bacteroides > Bacteroides sp. AM10-21B. The sequence continues at coordinate 8,710 of NZ_QRME01000010.1, forward strand.
TCAAGCTGACAACCCTCTATGGTCTTGGAAATACAATAAAATTAAAACTACCATGGATAGAACTGTAGCCAATTTTAATGTTGGGTATGATTTCACTAAATGGTTCTCTGTAGATTATAGAGTAGGTATTAATGACTTCAAAATGGATCGTAAAGAAGTCTTAAATATCGGTTCTAGAGCTGTAGGAGGTAAAGGTCGTATTCGTGTGGAATCATACGATACACAAGAAATAGAATCAACTTTATTACTTCGTTTTGATGTTCCTATTCACAATGACTGGGGACTGAAAGCAACTGTAGGTCATAATGTGAATCAGTTTACATCTAACAACACACAAACTACCGGCCTTAACATCATGTCACCGGGTGTTTATAATATTGATAATACAGAATCACAGACCTCTGCAGAATATTATACGAGAACTCGTTTATGGGCGCTATTTGGAGATGTAACTCTTGATTATAAGAACTTTGCTTTCTTGAATATAACAGGACGTAACGACTTCTCTTCTACTTTGCCTAAAAACAACCGTAGTTTCTTCTATCCTTCTGTTGCAGGATCATTTGTGTTTACTGATGCTTTCCACATTGACGAAGATATTATTAAATTCGGTAAAATACGTTTGAGCTGGGCCAAAGTTGGTAATGATGCCAGTGCTTATTACAAAAACGGAACATTCTTATTAGGTCAACCATATAACGGTCAACCTATCCTATCGTTGCCTAGCTCTATGTTTGACCCTGAGTTGAAACCGGAATTTACTTCAGAGGTTGAATTCGGAGCAGAGTTACAGTTCCTTAAAAGTAGAGTTAATTTAGATTTTACTTGGTATAATCGTAATTCTACCAATCAAATTGCACCATTGAGTCTCCCTTACTCCACCGGATATGGTAGTTACTATACAAACTTTGGAAAGATGAACAATCGTGGTATTGAGATAGGCTTAAACTTGGTGCCTGTATTGAACAACAATTTCAAATGGGATATGTATTTTACATATACACAAAATGACAGTGAAGTAAAAGAATTGGCAGAGGGAGTTGAACGAGTATCTTTGAATACCGGTTTTACTACTCCGGGAGCTGTTTTAGAAGTAGGGAAACCGTATGGTACATTAGTTGGAACTGTGTTTGCACGTGATGAAGAGGGAAATTTACTGGTAGATCCAAATTCAGGTTTCTATTTAGTGGCAGATGAAGAAGGATACTTGGGTAATCCAGCTCCTGATTGCAAACTTAGTTTAAATAATACCTTTACTTATAAAGGATTTTCACTTTCTTTCTTATTGGACGCTCAAATTGGCGGATGTGTTTGGACATCATATATTACGGATTTGCTTGGACGTGGTGTAACAAAAGACACAGAAAACCGCTATGGTTCTCGTATTATGCCAGGTTACTTAGCAGATCCTTCGACAAAACAGCCGTTATTGGATAGCAATGGCAATAAAATTCCTAATAATGTTCAATTACGCGAGAATGACCTATGGTTTACTGGTAGTTCAAGCGTGTCTTCTTTCGCTATCAACGGGGTGAGTGAAGCTGCGGTATATGATGCAACAACTTTCCGTCTGCGTGAGTTGACCCTTGGTTATCAATTACCAAAATCTTGGTTGGCAAAAACATTCATTGGTTCAGCCAGTGTCTCTTTTGTAGCTCGTAACTTATGGTTCTGGGCGCCAAATGTACCTAAACATACTAATTATGATCCAACAGCAAGTAGTTATGGCGGAGGTAATGTTCAAGGTATTGACTACACCTCAGCACCAAACACCAGACGTTATGGATTCAATCTTAAACTTACATTCTAAAAACCAAACGTATGAAAATTAAAAGTTTTATAATTATATTGGTATCAGCGCTATTTGTCAACACTGGTTGTTCTGATTATCTTGATATCAATGATGATCCTAATAAACCAACTACCGCTGAACTCAGTAAAGTATTGACCGGAGCGGAATATGATATAGCAATGTCTTTTGCTTCGGGTAACTATATTGGCTCTTCGTTACCTTCATATGTATTTCATTTAACTTCTCGCGAGGTTGACAACTTTGGTATTACAGCCTCTACCGCATCTCTTGGGAATTCTTGGCTTCAAAGTTATACATATGGATTGAAAAATACAGATGCTGTAATAACCGCAGCAGAAGAAGGAGATAATTTAATATATGCAGGTATTGGCAAATTATTGAAGGCTTATGCTTTTGCCAGTATAGTAGACCTTTGGGGAGATGTTCCGTTTAGCGAATTTAATATTGAAGGTAATTATGCCCCTATTGCGGATAAGAGCCAGGATATTTATAACTCACTATTTGCTCTAATTGATGAAGCCATTGGAAACTTAAATAATGAAGAAGCAGCTAACCTGTTAAGACCGGCAGCTGATGACCTTATTTATAATGGCGATAAAGCTAAATGGATTAGAATGGGAAATACGTTAAAATTGAAATTACTGGTACAGTCTCGCAAAGCTAAAGGAGAAATTACCGGTTGGAATGAGAAATTAGCAGCATTACTTACAGAAAATAATTTCATGAAAGTTGGTGAAGATTTTGAGTTTAAGCATACAAAGAAGGATAACCCGGATGAAAGACATCCTGCATATGTGGATGAATATCTTGGAGGACAAAGTACATATTACATTAGTCCATGGATTTACGAAACTATGTCAGGACTTGACCTTAACGTAAAAAACAATCCTTTTGTAGGAATTACCGACCCTCGTATTCCTTATTATTGGGTAAATCAAATAAAAGCGGATGAAGATGCACAAAATACTACAGACTATCGTCATGGTGCATTTGTTTCTATATTCTTTGCATCCAATTCATCCTCAGCTGGAAATGACCAGCGCTCAACATCTTCTTTTATTGGTATTTATCCATGCGGTGGAAAATATGATAACGGACAAGGTGGAAAATGTGACAAAAATGTAGGTACTGGTGTTGCACCAGAAAAAATGCTACAAGCTTATTCAGTTCCTTTCTTATTGGCTGAACTTTATTTGACAGGTGAGGTCGCCGGAGATGCAAAAGCTGCTTTGGAAAATGGAATTAAGCGTTCTATAACACACGTAAATACTGTTTCTCAGAATGCAAAAGCTGAAGGTGTTACAGTTCCTACGATTACAGAAGATGCAACTACTGCATTCATTGGAAGAATTCTTGCAAAATATGATGCTGCAGCAAATAACGAAGAGAAACTTCGTATTGTGATGACTCAGAAATGGATTGCGAACTTCTTCAATCCTGTAGAAGCTTATAATGATATCCGTCGTACCGGGTATCCTACTTTATTAGATTCGAGCACTGATTATGCACAATCACCTTATAAGAATAGTAAGACGCCGGAGCTTGGTCCGATAGATATCCCATTAAAGGGTATCAATGCATATCCAAGAGCTATGTGGTATCCGACAAGTGAAGTTACTCGCAATCCTAATATCACTAATAGCGGAAGAAACTTAAGTACTCCTATTATTTTTTGGGATAAATAAATTGTTGAATTATGAAACTTAGCAGAAATATGAAATATATACAATTATTCATGGCAACTGTCCTTATGGCATTGCTGACCGTTAGCTGTGATCAGGATCTTCCTTATCCATTGGATGATGTAAAGAATGGTGTCGTTATCGATGTCGCACGAGTAGAAGGGACAGACGGGGTTCTTTCAGCAGGAATGGTAGAAGGGAATTATAAAATCAAATTGACAATTCCAAAACAACAAGGTGATTATTCTATGTTGGATTACGCACAATTGCTGTGCGTATTTACTGACGCTTCCGGCAAAACAACATCTAAAGTTGTAGTTGATAATATCAAGGAATTCCCCAAAGAAATCACAGTTGATTTTGCAGAAGTATATAAGCAATTTAATTTATCTGCACCTTCTTTAGGAGAAACTGTATATTTTACAGCTAATGCAGTACTAAAAGATGGCTATGTTGTATATGGCTGGAATGAATATTCCGGATTTAACAACAAAGTGTTTACAGGTTGGGAAGTTGATGGCAGAGCATATTCTTATAACGTAAGATATGCCGTTGTATGCCCATTGGCATTGGACGACTTTACGGGTAACTTAATGGTAACTGACAACACTGTATTTTATGAAGGCGCAAGTTATCAGGTACAAGGAACTAAAATATCTGATACGGAAATAGAACTTGATGGCTTCTTTGAAGATTCTAAATTACGGCTGACCATTGATCCTACTCTCCATACTGTAACTGTAGAAAAACAAATCTTATATCCGACGTTTGGAAGCTATACTAACTTCTATGTGGTTGGCTCAGGTACAGTGGATGCATGTAATGGAATAATTACATTTTCCGGAACTGTAGGGGTTGATCAAGGTACATACGATAGCAATGCTAATTGGGTAATTAAGAACTAAATAACTCGTAGAACCCTTTTTTCATAAAATAAAGCCAAATGATTTAAATTCATCGTTTGGCTTTATTTTTTATTTATAGGAATTATAAACATCTTAACTTACTTGTTTCTTTAACCAAATATCAAAGAATTTATCATATACGCTATATACCCCTAATTCATTAGTCACAAAATCTTTATCCAATAGACCTTTTATCGCTCCTTGTACAGAACTGGCGGTCAGCTTATAAGTTTTCAGAAACCTGGAAGAAGTGATTTCCCGAGCCTTTCCTTCTTTGCAAATCGCAATGAGAACCTCTTTTTGCTTGGGTGGGAGCTGAAATAGAAGGGAAGAATAGGTAAAATTCAATTGCGATAAAATATTCTCAATCGCGATATGCACTTTATCAATCGTACATTCTTCACCCTCAGTAGTCATTGCATAAAGTGAGTTTGCCATAAATTGAATATACCAAGTTATTCCTTCAAAACACTTATAAACCTCTTGGACTGTTTCTTCTGTAATTTCTTTTTTATTTTCCGTAAAATGCCTTTTAATAAATTTCGTATAAATATCTATGGCAATAGAAGACAACTCCATAATAGCCGTACTCTGATAAAACGGGCGTGACGGGCTCGTAAATATTTCCCCCATCATATGACGCTGCGAACCAGCATAAATGAATCTTGCATTAGAGCAGTGTTGGATATGTGTCCGTAGCGTAGCCTCAACATCACTCTCTGGATATTTTGCAATAACTTGGAATTCATCAATGGAGATTAAACAAGGTTTATCAGCTTGTTCCAAGTAATAAAATATTTCATCAAGAGTTATAGTAGGGCTCTTTATATCCCCCATTTCCAAGTTCCAGCTGGGATTACCGCTAAAGTCAAAAGAAATACTGGTACGAAGAGAAGACAGACATTTGAGAAATAACTCCCATGCCTTTCTTCCACGAGGTTTTAGTCCGTTCAGAATACCTTTCCCAAATTCGAACACAAATTCCTGCAAGTTCTTTGTTGCATATATATCGATTAGGAACGTGTGATATTCTTCCTTTATTTGTTTCTGATGAAAACAATGTTCTATCAGACCTGTTTTGCCTAAACGGCGAGGGGATATCAGAGCTACATTATTCCCATTGGTTATGTAGCGTGTCAAGGTAGCTGTTTCGGCTATACGATCACAAAAGTACTCTGCTGAAACATACCCACTCGTTATAAACGGATTACTTTTTGTCATAAATCATATCTTTTACACAAAGATAATTATAATTTTATCATAATTATCTTTGTGCATTGTTTTTTTATTGAGAACATTCATTAAAAAAGGCACTTCTTGTGAATATAAGTTTATATTGTTTCGGCATACATCATTGGAGTATATATTGGGGAGACAGCGTATTTATTCTTACATATAATATTAATTTCCCGATTTTCCTCATAGTATGCTTCTCTTTTCATTAGCAGCGACTATTCATATTACTTTTTATTTACAAAAGTAGTTCAATGGAAACTCAAGGTATATTTATCAGTTATATAGCGAGTTATGGATTTATGCGTAGCACATTGATAATTAGAATATTACTTGTGGCATAGGTAGCATATGGGTAACTTTACAAGATTGTTGATATGCGGTAAAGTACATTCTATCAAAATAATAGTTGGATACTAAAAAAACATCATTATTTGCAAGCGGCTTATTTAAAAGCACTTATACATCTTATAGTTCTGCGAAAACTTTGCAGGTTTCGTTCGTGGGTATGCAGACCCAAGAAGTAGCAATTAAGCCGGTTATAAAAGTAATAATGAAGCCTGATACTGAAGTACTTGAAGAGGTCGTTGTTACAGCTTATGGTACTTCTACCAAAGGTTCTTTTACAGGTTCTGCAGCCGTAATGAAAGCAGATAAAATAGAAAAAAGACAAGTAGCTAATGTATCTAATGCTTTAGCAGGTGCAGTAGCCGGTGTACAGATTTTGAGCGATAATGGCCAACCAGGTGTGTCAGCAAAAGTACGTATTCGTGGTGTCGGTTCTATCAATGCAGGTACAGACCCGTTGTATGTTGTAGATGGTGTACCATTTGACGGTGATTTATCTACTATCAACACATCAGATATCGAGTCTATGACTGTCTTAAAAGACGCTGCTTCAACAGCCCTGTATGGTGCCCGTGGTGCCAATGGTATCATTATGATTACAACGAAGAAAGGAACCGGCGGTAAGGCTCGTATAAACTTTGATGCAAAATGGGGTGTTAACTCTCGTGCTATTAAGAACTACGATGTGATGACCAGTCCTAAGAACTATATTGAAACAGCTTACCAAGCTATTTACAATTCTCAGATTTCTCAAGGACTTTCTCCCGAAGCAGCCAATATCAAAGCTAATTCTATTTTGCCAACCAAAGCTTCCGGCGGTTTAGGATACAATATTTATACTACACCGGCCGGTGAACTGTTAATCGGCTCAAATGGAAGGCTGAATCCAAACGCAACTTTAGGCTACAGTGACGGAAGTTATTACTATACTCCGGATAATTGGGCAGATGAAACATTCCAGAATAACTTACGCCAAGAATATAACATCAACGCTTCCGGCGGTAATGAAAAAGCAACGTATTATTTGGCTTTCGGCTATTTGGATGACCAAGGAGTAATCTCCGGTTCCGGTCTTACACGCTATAACGGACGTTTTAAAGGGGATTACAAACTGACACAATGGTTGAAGGTGGGCGCTAACTTCAGCTATATCAATTCACAGAGCCGCTACCCGGCAGAACAGGACGCGAATGCAACAGCTTCCTCTGGTAATGCGTTCTTCGTTGCAAATAACATTGCTCCGGTATACCCGATGTATGTTCGTGACACAGACAAGAATATAATGTTGAATAACGGTCGTAAAGTATACGATTATGGAGACGGACAGAGCACTAAAAACTCACGTTCTTTCATGTCAATTGCTAACCCGGCCGGTGACTTGACCTATAATAAAACAGAATATTTAATGGATGTAATCAATGTAAACTGGTTTGCAGAGATTAATCCGATAAAAGGTCTTAATGTATCAGCTCGTTTCGGTCTGAATGTAGACAATACCCGTTACAATGATTTGGGTAATGCCTATATGGGGCAGAGTGCCTCTTATGGCGGTACAGCTTATCAGGCTGCAATGCGTACATACGGTTTCGACCAACAGTATGTAGCTAACTACCAATTCGCACTTAAAGATATCCACCATTTTGATATTACTGCAGGTTACGACGGATATACTTATGAATATACCGAATTATACGGTAACGCACAAAATCTGTATAATCCGGAAAGTTTCTATCTGAGCAATGCAATTGATAATTTCTCTGCAGGCGGTAAAAAAGATACTTATTCTACCAAAGGCTTCTTCGGACGTGTAAACTATTCATATAATGATACCTACTTCGGTAATATTTCTTATCGTCGTGATGCTTCATCACGTTTCTCTCCCGACAACCGTTGGGGTAACTTCTGGGCTGCAAGTGCTGCATGGATGATTAGCCGGGAAGATTTTATGCAAGATATTGCATGGATTAATATGTTGAAGCTGAAAGCATCTTTCGGACAACAAGGTAATGATGACATATTATACCCCGGAGTTGATCTTGACAAGAACTATTATCCATGGATGGACCAATACAAAATGACGGGTGCCAATGGTATCTTTGCCGACGGAACTTTGTCTTATAAAGGTAATCCGGATCTGACTTGGGAGACTTCTACATCTTACAACATCGGCGTTGATTTTGCCCTGTTCGACAACACATTGAATGGTACTATTGAGTATTTCGGACGCAAATCGGATGATATGCTTTACAACAGACCGACAGCAGGTAGTTTAGGTTATACAGCAATTCCGATGAATGTAGGTTCTATGACGAACTCCGGTGTTGAAATCGATTTGAACTACCAGATTCTAAACAATTCCAAATTTAACTGGAATGTGAATATGAATGCAACTTTCGTTCAAAACAAAATCAACAAGTTGCATCCTGACTTGAATGGTAAGATGATTGACGATACTCGTATCTATGAAGAAGGAGAATCAATGTACCGCATGTATCTGGTTGATTATGCCGGTGTTGATCCTGAGACCGGTGAAGCACTATATTGGGCGGAGGATGGTGACGGCAACCGCATCAAGACTCCCAACTATACTACTGCCGAAGGTTATAAAGTAGCAACAGGCGATATGATGCCTACTGTATATGGTGGTTTGGGTACTACATTCGAGGCTTATGGATTCGATGCCTCCATCCAGTTATCTTATCAGTTAGGTGGTAAAATTTATGATTCCGGCTACAGACGTATGATGCATGGCGGTTCATCCAGCTTTGCCGGACAAAATTGGCATAAAGATATCTACAACGCATGGACACCGGAAAACACCAATACCAATATTCCGCGTTTAAATGCAAGCGATCAATATACAAACTCCACTTCTACACGCTGGTTGACAAACTCAAATTATCTCAGCATCAATAATATTACGGTAGGTTATACACTGCCTAAGACTTTAGTTCAAAAGATAATGCTCGAGAAAGTACGCGTATACTTTACAGCCGACAATGTGGGTTTGATTTCTGCACGTAAAGGCCTTGACCCTCGTCAGAGTTATATTTCTGCCACTACAGCACTTTATACTCCGATACGTACAATTTCCGGTGGTATCAGTCTTACATTTTAATTGATTAATAAATAGGAATTTGAATATGAAAACAAAATATATTTTCGCTTCCCTCTTGGTCGCATCTCTTACCTTTACCGGTTGCGAGGACATGGATACACTTCCGGAAGGCAGCACTGTAACCTCTTCGCAAAAAGAAGAAATTGGCCAACAGGACCCTACTAAGATTGCGGCTCGTGTAAATGCTATTTTTGCACAATTCAATCAATATATGCCCAATGCAGGCGCATTGAATGCAGAACGCCATAACGACATAGGTTATCCAAGTGTCATGTTGTTTACTGATACAAACGGTAATGACGTGGTGAGCGATAATAACGGTTATAACTGGACCGGAAATGATTTGGATTATATGGATCGTTCGCAAACTTCATTAGAGTGTCAGATGGTATGGAACGATATGTACTCTATCGTTTATGCCTCTAATAATGTTATCAGCGGTATCGACCCTAAAGTAGAAGATCCGACAGAACAATACTATCTTGCTCAAGGATTAGGAGCACGCGCTTTTGCATATTGGGTTATGGCCCAACTTTATCAGTTCAATTATAAAGGCAATGAAACAAAACCGTGCGTACCGCTAATTACAGAAAAGAACATGGAAGAAGCTGCCACAAAGGGATGCCCCCGTGCTACAGTTCAAGACATTTATACACAAATCACTACCGATTTGACCTCTGCCATTGACTTATTGGCCAAGTCTAAAGTAAAACGTACAGACAAACGTTATATCAGTTTAGCTGTTGCATATGGTTTAAGTGCCCGCGTTAATTTGACTATGCATGAATATGGAGCTGCAGCAACAGCTGCAGGCAATGCCATCAAGGCAGCTACAGCTGAAGGACTGATTCCCAGTAGTTATGCTGAAGCCAGCAAACCTAACTTTTGGAGTTCTGATGAACAAAACTGGATGTGGGGAATCATTGTTAGCGAAACAGACCGTGTTGTAACTTCAGGTATCGTAAACTGGCCTTCACATATGGGTTCCATGAATTATGGGTATGCCAATTATTCCGGTGGACGACAAATTAACAAAGAACTTTATGATGCAATTCCTAACAGCGATGCCAGAAAAGGCTGGTGGTTAGGTGCCGACTTGAAATCCAACAACCTTACAGAAGACCAACAGGCCATGATGACTAATTATGGATACGGAGCTTACACACAGGTTAAGTTTGCACCTTATAAGAATGAGCTGGAAACATCTGTAAACGCCAATGACATACCTTTGATGCGTATCGAAGAAATGTATCTGATAAAAGCAGAAGGGGAAGCGATGTCCGGACAAGACGGTAGAACGACATTAATCAACTTTGTTAAAAAGTATCGTGATCCGAGCTATAGCCCTGCTGGTACAGATATACAGGAAGAAGTATTCAAACAACGTCGTATCGAACTTTGGGGTGAAGGTTTAAACTGGTTTGACTTGATGCGTCTGAACAAAGGCGTTGACCGTCGTGGAGCCGGATATCCCAACAGTGAAATGATATTTAAAATCGAACCTACCGACAATGTACTGTTATGGCCTATCCCTGAAGTAGAGCTTCAATCCAACCAAGCTCTGAGTGAAGCAGACCAAAACACTCCGGGAAATACCCCCAAACCCGTTGCAGATAACAAATAATAGTATTATATCTAACAATCGAATCATATGAAACTAAATAAATACATATTAGGCTTATTGATAGCTCCCGCCTTTGCCCTTGCAGGTTGCAGCGATTATGAAGATACCGAAATCGCAAGCCCGCAAGCTGATGAAAATGCAATAGGCGCCAACTTTTCAGCGGCTTCAACTCCCGTTGTAATGCACCCGGATAAAACGTCTTTCACGCTTACTTTAAATCGTGTGAACACCAAAGGAGCAGTTTCCGTTCCGGTCACTGTTGCCTCATGCGACGAAGTATCCACCGGAACGAAATTCTGTGACCAACCAACTGCATTTTTATTTGCCGACGGTGAAGCGACAGCCAAAATAACACTTAATGTCAACGCAGCTTGTTTATTCCAGAAAACTTATAAGATGGCATTGACCATTGGTGAAAAGAAAGACCATCTCTATGCCCAAGGTACAACCTCTACCATCGTTTCATTTACCAAAGATTACACATGGAAAACACTTGGACAACCGGTGATTTTGGAAGATGAAAAAGGCTGGGTAGGCAAGGGTGCCGGTATTCTCGCTCCGGTGGAATGGGCTTCCGACTACAAGAATGACAACGGGAATATGTTATTCAGAATTAAAGCTCTGTATGCCTATGCCGGCAAAGGAAGTAATACTACTACCGGTCACCTGCAATTCTTCCTTGATGAAAATTATGCTCCGGTAACAGAACGGTTCTCAACAAATGGTTACGATCCTGCAAATATTGACACCGGCATCCAACAGAATAAACCAGCAGACCCTAAAGAAGAACAAGAAGAAGCAGATAAAATCTACTATAAGCTTGACTTCACAGGTGTAACCGGCGGAACATATACCGAGAAGACAGAAGACGGTGAAACAATTAAAGTTCTTACTACTCCTTATGAATTCTCTTACAGAGTATTCTACACCCCCGGAGAAGAGGTTACCTCTGTAAAGGCAACACTTGACTTTGATATTTTGAACACTACGGAAGCCATCAAAGCAAAGCTGAAGTAATAAGCCTCAAAGACCGGCTGTAAAAAAGGTTGCAAGAAAGAAGATAGTCTTCTACTTGCAACCTTTTTCAATATCCTAAATTCCCAAGTTTCTTATTTCATCATCCCCAAGTACCCTTCTTTAATTATATCCACCAATATCGGCTTCATTCCGCTGACAAAGCATTCCACAGCAATCACCATCAAGATAAGTCCCATCAGACGCATCATCACATTATTGCCTGTTTCCCCCAGCAGATTAACCAGACGGGTGGAAGCTCTCAATATCAAGAAAGTCAGAAAATAAATAAGGGCAATAGTACCTATAAGCACCCCTTTCATTTCAAAGGAATGTGCATCTTGCATCAGTACGATTGCATTAGCGATAGCACCCGGTCCACACAACATCGGAATACCCAAAGGGGTAATAGAAATATCATCAGCATAGGTCTTGATTTCTTCATCTTTTAACTTCATAGGCGTATAACGTGCCTGCAACATATCGAAACCTATCTTAAAAATAATAACACCACCGGCTATTCGGAAACCATTTGTTGATATACCAAAAAACTTGAAAAGAAACTGTCCTGCAAAAACAAAGACCATTAAAGTTATAAAGGATACTAACGTTGCGCGGCTAACGATAGAACGACGTTCCTTATCCGTCATTCCCTGCGTCATTGTCAAAAAGACAGGCATCGTACCCAAAGGATTAGTCAACGTAAAGAAAGAAGTGAAACACAACAATGCAAAAGGAATGAGAGTTTCCATAACGGTAGTTTTATACGTTTATCATTAAATACAAAAGTACAACTAATCTATCAATGTCACAATAAATCTAACAACTCTTTCAAATCAGAAATTTGGTAAGTAGGTGTAAAAGGCAAATCCACACGCCCGGACAGGTTATAAAACACCTGATGCATTCCTACTCCGGCAGCTCCGACTATATCATTTTCCCAGCTATCTCCAATCATCAACGATTCATTCAGTTGGGACTGGGTTGCAGAAAGAGCAAAATGAAAAATCTCCGGCCAAGGTTTTAATATTCCAATATCATCGGAAAGAACCACTTTCTTGAAATAATTATCAATGCCCGACGAACGCATTTTATGAACCTGAAGTTCTTTAAACCCATTTGAAAGGATATACAAATTATATTTTGGTGAAAGATATTCCAGCACTTCATGTACATGAGGCATTAATCTGCTCTTAGTAGGAATGACGGAGAGGGAATCTTTCTCATAGGCTTTTGCCAGAACGGAATCACCTGCTCCTACGGCTTCCAAAGGATAAAGATATCGCTGACGATTTAATTCATCTTTGGTCACTTTGCCATCGGCATACTCTGCCCACAGTTCCAAATTATGGTTTTGATAAAGCGAGTAATAATGTTCAAAAGAATCGAAAAAGCGGTCATACCTATACTTTTGGTACATCTCCTCATATGTATCACGGGCATTGAGAGAGAATGCCCAAAGCGTATCATCTAAATCAAAAAAAAGATTCTTATAAAGCATAAAGAGAATACTAAAAAGGCTGTTTCAAAAGCAAACTAACAAATACACTTTTGAAACAGCCCTATCAATTATCAATCAAGTAACTATTTCACTTGAATCACCAAGTATTTGGAAACACTCCAAAACTCTTTCGGGCTGGTAATCTTCAAAGTCAGCAGACCTTTATCATCTTTCTCCAAGGCATAAGACCCCGTAGGATGAGTAGTCAAGATATCAGCATCCTTGGAGTACAATTTGATTTCTTTGGTAGTACGAATATCAACTTGCGTAAAATAATCCTTGTTGATATCACTATCTTTCAATACAGAACCTTTTTTAAATAAACCGGAACCGCTCAATATTTTCTGATCTTTCAGTTCTTTCTTAGTTCCAAATACAAACCATGCAGTATTAAGCGCTTTGTCCTGCTCTGCCACAGTTTTAGCTTTTGCCTCATTTTCAGCGGTCAGTTCACTCTTGGCAGCATTCAAATCCGTTACTGCAGCGTCCAATTCCTGAATACGAATATTCTTAGAGGCCAGTTCTGCCTGCAATTCTTCGATACGCTGGGTCTTTGCATTCAACTCCTGCGTCAAAGATTCAACGGCTCTTTTCAATTGAGTAGAATTGTTTTTACTGCTTTTCAGCATAGACTGCAACTTAGCAATCTGTTCTTTGTTTTCTTCCATCTGCTTACGGATAAACTCAATATCAGAAGCTATCTGCTGTTTCGCATTTAGAGACCCCTCTGCCACTGCACCACGTTGCAGATCCACACGGCTCTCTGCCGCATTAATTTGGCGAAATCCCTCCGAAATATCATTGAAAGTACCCATCATCTCATCCAGTTCAGCATTACGCTGCGTCAGTTCCATCAAAAGAGAATCATTTTCAGCCTTCAGCTGGTCTTTACTACCACCGGAGAAGCTGTCACATGAAGCCATAACGGCTGCACATACAATTAAAACTGCTAACTTTTTCATACGCTTTTGTTTTACGTTTTTGTTAATGAAGTTATTTAGTCGTCTATTCCTGCTACTACAATTACTATTTCACCACGTGGCTCATTGGCAGTGAAATGCTCTATTAATTCTGTAAGAGTGCCCCGTACCGTTTCTTCATGTATCTTGGATATTTCACGAGAGACAGACGCCTGCCTTTCTACACCAAAATATTCTGCAAATTGAGTCAACGCTTTTACCAAACGGTGGGGAGATTCATAGAAAACCATTGTCCGGCTTTCTTCGGCCAACCCTTTCAGACGCGTCATTCTACCTTTCTTTTGAGGTAAAAAGCCCTCAAAGCAAAACTTCTCATTAGGCAATCCGGAAGCCACCAATGCCGGAACGAAAGCCGTAGCTCCCGGCAGGCATTGCACCTCTATACCGTTACGGACACATTCACGAACCACCAGAAAGCCCGGATCTGAAATACCCGGAGTACCGGCATCCGATATTAACGCAACAGTGTCTCCGCCTTTTATTCTATTTACAACACTTTCTACCGTTTTATGTTCATTAAATTTATGATGAGACTGCATCGCATTCTTTATCTCAAAATGCTTCAGTAGTATGCCGGAAGTACGTGTATCTTCAGCTAAAACTAAATCCGCCTCTTTCAGAATACGAATAGCACGAAAAGTCATATCTTCCAAATTCCCTACAGGCGTAGGCACTACATAAAGTTTTCCCATATCTGCTATTTTTTTAACTGAAATATTTCCTCAGAAGCTCTACAAAGTCAGCCGCCGCCTCATTCTCTTCATCCGGTTGTACTGTTGATATAAAAATGGACATAGCCTCGTCCAAAGAAGAAGCCTCCCCCAATTGACGTACTATCTCATTCATACACGCAGCGTCTCCATTGAATAATTCACGGGTAAAACGGAACGAATCATTCAAGCTGATAGCATGACGTAAATCCGTAGCCGGTTTTATGCGTTCAGCCAAAATCTGCGAAGCAGAAGCAACTTCCGACTCTAAATCCGTCTTAACGGCAACAGGAGCATTCTGTTCAGCCGGAATAGTCACAAAAGTTTCATCCAACAATTTAGTCAATGCATCCAACCGCTCCTGCATCTGACGAATGTTCCTTTTGGCAACTATCTTCAAAACAGGGTTGGCATCAGTGGATATTGACTGTATCAAACATTTCAATTCCTGAACATCCAGCTCTATATCATTCAATAATGCTTGCATATCCTTTCCCGTCTGTATTAATGGCACAAATGTAGAAATAAATAATGAAAAAACACCTGGAAGCAAACAAAATGATTATTTTTGCGACTGAATATAACACTTAAAAACATGGTATTATTCTCGGAAGATCACATACAAGAAACTAAACGCAGAGGAAGAATCGAAGTCATATGCGGCTCTATGTTCTCCGGCAAGACAGAGGAACTGATACGCCGCTTGAAACGTGCTAAATTTGCCAAGCAGCGTGTAGAGATATATAAACCGGCAATAGATACACGCTATTCGGAAGCAGATGTTGTTTCACATGACAGCCATACCATATCTTCCACTCCGATAGACTCTTCGGCAAGTATCCTGTTATTCACTTCCGAGATAGACGTGGTGGGCATTGATGAAGCCCAGTTCTTTGACGAAGGTCTGATTGATGTATGCAATCAACTTGCCAACAATGGCATACGTGTAATCGTGGCCGGACTGGACATGGACTTCCGCGGAAAGCCTTTTGGTCCCATGCCGGGACTATGCGCCATCGCAGACGAAGTGTCCAAAGTACACGCCATATGTGTAAAATGTGGCCAACTCGCTTCATTCTCGCACCGTACCGTGAAAAATGACAAACAAGTATTGTTAGGGGAAACAGCCGAATATGAACCTTTGTGTCGGGAGTGTTATTTACAAGCCATAAAGGAAGACCGACAGGCAAATAAGTAATTAGTAAATTAAAAACATGATTCTATGGAACGTAAAAAGATTACATTCGACAGCTTTATCCGCGGTGTCATTTTAGGAATCATCCTAATCGGTCTGTTGATGCTTTTAAAGCGTTTAAGCAGCGTTCTATTACCTTTTTTTATTGCTTGGCTTATTGCCTATTTGATATACCCGTTAGTCACTTTTTTCCAATACAAGCTAAAGCTGAAAAATAGAGTTGTTTCCATCTTTTGCGCCTTACTCACCTTGCTGATTATAGGTGCCGGAGCTTTCTACCTGTTAGTCCCCCCCATGATACAAGAGTGCGGTAGGGTGCAAACCTTACTAATCCAATACTTTTCTCATGGGACCTACAACAGTAATGTACCAACCTCTCTCTCCGAGTTCTTACGGGACAATATTGACGTAAAATTCCTAACCGAACTATTCAATAAAGAGAATTTATTGGATGCGCTAAAAGAAGCTGTTCCCCGGTTATGGTCTTTATTATCAGACTCTATCGATTTGCTATTCAGCGTATTTACCCTATTTCTTATCTTACTATATATTATTTTCATTTTACTGGATTATGAAAGCATTGCTGAAGGCTGGACGCACCTCGTACCCGTAAAATATCGTTCTTTTGCAGTAGGAATACTAAATGACATAAAAGTAGGCATGAACAGATATTTCCGCGGACAAGCATTTGTTGCATTGTGTGTCGGCATTTTATTCAGTATAGGTTTTCTCATCATAGATTTCCCGTTAGCCATAGGTCTCGGCTTATTCATCGGCGCTTTGAATATGGTTCCCTATCTTCAAATCATAGGCTTTGTCCCTACTATTATACTGGCAATTCTCAAAGCATCCGATACAGGCGGTAATTTTTGGCTAATCATAGCCTCAGCCATGGCAGTATTTATCATTGTACAAGCTATCCAAGACGGCTTTATCGTACCACGCGTCATGGGAAAAATTACCGGATTAAATCCTGCTATTATTCTTTTGTCACTCTCCATATGGGGTTCATTAATGGGAATGTTGGGAATGATTATCGCACTCCCGCTTACTACGCTAATGCTCTCTTATTATCAACGTTTCATTATAAACAGAGAAAATATTCATAAGTCAGAATGCATTGATAATCAAACAAAAGAAGAAAAATCGCAGGAATAACACAAACTTTTTTCATCACAATCCTTGCATATTCAATAAAAGTACCTATCTTTGCACCCGCTTAACAGCAATAAAGGATTGATTCGCTAGCTCAGCAGGTAGAGCACAACACTTTTAATGTTGGGGTCTTGGGTTCGAGCCCCAAGCGGATCACTGAAAACAAAAGAAAAATCAAGCAAATCCCTGATAATCAAATATTATCGGGGATTTATTTTTTCTGGCAGGTAGCAAAAAATAGCCGTTTCAAGTATATTATCGGTGGATAAATCGTGGGACTAAAGTTTAATTCAAAAAAGTCCCACGAATTTGCATCTTTCTCACTGATTCATAGCATTTTGCATAGTCGTACTTTGGAAGAGAATACATAGTTTTGTAACTCTAAAAACGATGTAAAAATGGCTAGAAAATCATTTTCTGTTTTGTTCTTTATCAAAAAAGCCAAATTATTAAAGAACGGAGAAGCACCTGTGTGCATGAGAATCACTGTAAACGGCTGTATGGTAGATATTTCTATCAAAAGAAGTTGTCCCGTAAACCTATGGAATCAGGCAAAAGAGAATTCAAAAGGAAAAGACCGTATGTCGGTGGAACTAAACCATTACATAGAAATCACACGCTCACGCATATACCAAATTTATAGGGAACTGGAAACTGCCGACAAGGTTATCACCGTTGATCTTGTGAGAAAACTGTATTATGGTGTAGATGAAGAAAGCAAAACCCTTTTGCAAGTATTCAGAGAACACAACGAACAAAGTCGTAAGCTGATCGGCAAAGACTTTGTTAATAAGACCGTTCAACGATATGAAACCACTACCCGATATTTGGAGGAATTCATTAAGAAAGAATATCAGTTATCGGATATTGCTCTGAACAACTTAGAAGCCAACTTCATTTCTAAATTCGATGCTTTCTTGAAGATTGAAAAAGGTGGTGCGCAGAACTCCGCTATCACCCGACTAAAGAATTTGAAGAAGATTATCCGCATTGCTCTGGAAAACGACTGGATAAAGAAAGATCCATTTGCTTACTACCGCTTCAAACTGGAAGAAACTGATCCCGAATTTCTGACGATGGACGAGATTAAAATCATTCTCGCTAAAGAGTTCACAATTAAACGAGTAGAACAGGTACGTGACATCTTTGTCTTTTGCATTTTTACTGGCTTGGCGTTCAGCGATGTGAAAGACTTATCACCTGAACACTTAGTAAAAGATAACAAAGGAGAACTTTGGATAAGGAAGAACCGCCAAAAGACAAAAATTATGTGCAACATTCCTGTGCTACCTGTGGCAGCTTCAATTCTTGATAAATATAAAGATGTGTCAGACTGTACTGGAAAACTTTTACCTGTATTGTGTAATCAACGCATGAACAGTTATTTGAAGGAGATTGCCGATGTGTGCGGAATTCATAAAAACCTTAGCACACATACCGCCAGACATAGCTACGCCACAAGCATTTGCCTTGCAAATGGCGTGAGTATGGAGAATGTTGCTAAGATGTTAGGTCATGCAGATACAAGCGTAACAAAACACTATGCAAGGGTATTAGATCAGAATATTTTCAAGGATATGCAAAAAGTAAATAGCTGTTTATCAGAATTAACTATATAATAAAGGTAATAGGCAATATAGAAAAAGGATTGGGAAGAATGAACTTCATTTTCTCAATCCTTTTCTTTTATTGTAAGTTTTCGGAGCTGACTGGCTATTCTTTCCAGCTTTCAAAGTAGTGCTTTTGGAGCAGTTTATCAATATCACTTTGGCGACAGATGATTTTACCTTTTATCTGGATAAAGGGAATTAGACCTGTATCTCGCCACTCTTGCAGGGTTCGCAAACTGACATTTAGTTTCTTGGAAACTTCATTGTTAGAAAGAAAGCGTTCCCCGTTCAGGTGGGGTTTGTAATGCTTGACAATAGATTCAATACCGTTCAGTATCGAATCTAGCGAAGAAATAAACTCTTTGACTTGCGGGGTATCTTTATTTATTAGTTCCATGATTGAAAGATTGTTTTATTGAAAGATGGATTTCAAGATTGCTATATGGCTAATTAGTTTCGTAGATAGTCACCAAGCGATGAAATGTTAAGTACATCTTTTGCCCTATCATAATCTATATAGATCCGTTTGGATGCAGTGGCAATAAAATACTGGCTCCCATCTTGCTGTATCTCATAAGTAGCGGGTGAAGCCTGTTTAGTAGTTTCCGATACATATATAATAGAAAAGAGATACTCTTTGTCGCTCCAATAAATGATAACCGTAGGATTCAAATTAATGCTTTCCCATGTACCGACAATAGAAAATAGATTGAAGGACGGGTAATTTTCTTTAATTCTTTTCATAAGGCACGATTTGTTTGGTTGAGTGATTCCGTATTTCACTGTTGGAGATAATCTTTTCAATATCAGCAGATTTATAATAAATCTTGCTGCCAATTTGGGAATAAGCCAATCTTCCGCTACTTCTGTAATATTGCAAAGTTCGCTTGCTAAAGCCTAACAACAGACATACTTCCTGACTATCCAGCCAGTTTTCAACTTTCTGCGTATGAGTGTTGCACAAACTCTCTATCCGTTTGGCGAACTCTGTGAACCGTTCGCAGACATACGAAAAGGTTCTTCTTTCGATGATTACTACTTCCATACTCTTTTAATTTTAAATGGTTATAAAACGTGTTGATTTCACTTTCATCAGCAAATGAAAGAAGAATCATGAGCCGTTTTCAAAACTGTCCGAAAGTGGTAGGAAAAGACTGCAACTGGTACAAAACGAAAAGAATGCAAATCAACAACAGTAGAGATTTTATTTACATATTATCGGGTATAGTCATCCTTCTTCGTATCTTTGCAATTATAAAGCATTTAACATGGATAAATTCAATGCGAATGAAAGTGTAGATGCCACGAGATTAGAGAAACTATTTCTTGAAAGTGGCACACCGAAAATACTTAGAAAAAATGAATATATGGTTCGTCAAAACGATAAGACGAATCATATAGGCTTTGTTACTTCAGGTGTATTTCGACTTACTCGCATAGATACAAACGGGAACGAATGGATTGTTGGTTATAGTTTTAAGAACGATTTCGTATGTGATTATCCCTCTTTAATTAATAGAACTGGTGCAACGGTTAGTATACAGGCAACAACTGATTGCGAGGCTTATTTACTCCCATTAAGTGAACTCAACCAATTTTGGGAAACCGATATGGAAACACAGCGTTTAGGTAGACGAATTGCCGAAACTATGTTTGCCGAGATATACCAACGCTTATTAGGGTTCTATTGCGATACGCCCGAACAACGTTATCAGGCATTAATGAAACGCTGTCCCGATTTACAAGAACGAATATCCTTAAAAGAAATAGCACTATTTCTCGGTGTAACTCCTGAAACACTAAGCAGAATCCGCAAAAAACAACAGCAAAAATAGAGGTCTTGACTTTCGTCAAGGCTTTTTTGTTTTCTACTGCTTAATATTGCCATCATAATGATAAACAGAATTATTATGGTAACTTACACTCACTTTGGCAAACAACCCGATGTTCTCAAACATCTTGTTCTCTGCGAGGTTCTTCAAATTGAGAAACCGCAGATATATGTAGAAACAAATTCAGCGTGTGCCATCTATACAATGACACATACCCCCGAACAGAAATATGGCATTTACCATTTCTTGAACGAGGCGAACGAAGATACTACATTTCAAAACTCCCTTTATTATCAATTGGAGAATGAAAGCATGGCAAGCGGAAAATATTTAGGTTCTCCAGCATTAGCCATGAAAGTATTGAATAATGACGTTAAGGGGTGTCTATTCTTTGATTTAGAAAAAAGGGCATTGGATAATATCGAATCATTTGCAAGACACCAAGCAGTTACGCCACCAATTAGAACATTCAATTGTGATTCGACTGATGGAGTATTAAAACTATTGCCGTCATTACCCAAATCCACGTTTCTACATATTGACCCTTACGAAATAGATAAACCCAATAGCAACGGGCATACTTATCTTGATGTATTAATCGGTGCTACCAAATTGGAGATGAAGTGTTTGTTGTGGTACGGATTTATGACCATTAACGATAAACAGGCACTCAATAAATCCGTGTCGGAGAAGTTAGACAAGGCAGGTATTAAAGATTATGCGTGTTCGGAGCTGATTATGAACGCCATTAAGAATGATACAATAGTCTGTAATCCGGGCATATTGGGAAGCGGAATTTTAGCGACCAACTTATCCAAAAAATCCAATTCGATGATTCAGGAATATAGCAAAAAACTGGTTGGAATCTACAAAGACGCTCGATATAAGGAGTTTGACGGGAGTTTATATCATGATACCATTAACAAAAAACAGAATATAAAAATTAAAAGACATCTTTAATTGTGTGAAGCATGAATGAACTATCTGAACAGAGATTTTTCCGACTATTGTCAGAATACTCACAGAAAGAATTTGTCGTAAATGACTTTACGACTGCATTGCAAGAACTTGCCAATCATTTGGCAAGCATTGCTATAAATGAACAGGACTATGCCGTATTGTTACGTTATTTGTCTTTTGGACTAAACAGGCTTAAATCGTATCGGGTGCAATTTGAGCAGGGGGAAAAATGCCTTGCTATTGCTTATTGATGAAGCGATAGGGCTTGTAAATACAGAAATCCGCATATTGAATATGCGAATCAAATATCCGGTTCAGTTTCAAAATCGAAAGAATAAATTTCCACTCTCACCGCTTTATCTTACAGATGAAACCTATCTTGTTGAAATCATGGAACTGGTGAGTGGACTGTTCCTATCCAAAAGAGTAATTACTCACAACGGAACAGAATCACCACTTACAGAAATTGGGCGAGCGTTTGAGTACCTTTTTAATATCAAACTTGGGGATATTCACAAGAAGCATGAAAGCGTTATTAGTCGTAAGCCATCCAAAGTAACCGAATTTTTAGATACGCTTCGTAAAGCCATTCAAGAAGAATGCAAGAATAAAGGCTATTTGTAAATCAATAACTTACCAACTATTTATAGGGGTGTATCAGTGGTACACCCCTAACTTATTTGCGCTCATTTGCCGAACTTTGCTTCATCAATCGATTGGTAATCTTAATGTTCAACTAAAACAATGAAGCAAAATGTATGTAGATAACGAAAACTTCGACAAGTGGATGGAACGGCTATCAAAAAAGCTCTCCGAAATTGGGCAAGACCTGAAATCCCTTATCAATACCAACAATATACTGGACGAGAATGATAAAATACTCGATAATCAGGATTTAGCTTTTCTGTTGAAAGTATCTTTCCGAACTCTGCAACGGTATCGGGCAAGTGGCAAACTTCCTTACTTTATGATAAGCCATAAGACCTACTATCGGGCTGCTGACATCCGGACATTTATTCAAGAAAATGCTGATTGTAAGACCTACGAACGGTTCAAAAAAGAAAATCAACTTGATAAGCAAAGCACTGCAAAACAGGGTGAGTAATGGCACACACCTGATGTAGCACCATCGCTCCCCCATTTAGCAGAAACCGCCTCGTCCTGTGGCTCGGCTCATTTCGCTAAATGAAGCAAGAGGGAACTGGACAAGTCCTGTTCTTCCCTCTTTCCCTGCGGGGCAAAGCCTTCGGCTTTAGCGTGTTACAAGAACACGCTGTAATGACACCTGTAATAAGCATTTTCTTTTCAATGCTTATTATCAGGTATTTATCTATTCACATTTCTATAAAAAAGTAATTACCATGCCAAACAACAGTCGGAAAACGATATTCACTACCATTTCCATAGACAAGGAAACGGCAGCTTTGGTAGAGAAGATATGCAAACGCTATTCACTGAAAAAGAGTGAAGTTGTAAAGTTGGTATTCAGATATATAGATAAGGCGCATATCAACCCATCCGAAGCACCTGAATCAGTAAAATCGGAATTGGCGAAAATAAATAAGAGACAGGATGATATTATCCGTTTCATTCGTCACTACGAGGAAGAACAACTGAATCCTATGATACGGGTAACAAATTCCATTGCTTTGCGATTCGAAGCTATCGGCAAAACTTTGGAAACTCTTATTCTCTCTCAATTAGAAGCCAATCAGGAGAGACAAACAGCCGTGCTGAAAAAGTTAAGCGAACAGTTCGGCAATCATGCCAATGTGATAAACAGTCAGTCCAAACAGATTAACGCACTCTACCAGATACACCAACGGGATTATAAAAAGTTGTTTCACCTGATACAACTCTATTCGGAA
Source organism: Bacteroides sp. AM10-21B (assembly GCF_003472565.1). NCBI lineage: Bacteria > Pseudomonadati > Bacteroidota > Bacteroidia > Bacteroidales > Bacteroidaceae > Bacteroides > Bacteroides sp. AM10-21B. The sequence continues at coordinate 32,258 of NZ_QRME01000010.1, forward strand.
CTTTCAGTTTGCGGTGTGATGGATAGCAAAAGGAAAGAGAACCTGAAAGCAGAAATCAACAATCTGATAAGTACATAAGATTATGCACATAGACTTTGCCCCGCCATCAAACGGAACATATAATAATGTTGGAAGTTGCCGTCAGTTAGCTAATTACCTCGAACATGAAGACTTAGAACGGATGGGAAAGGGTATTTATATCGAAGGCTTTTTCAATCTGACAGAGGATAACATCTATAAATCAAAGGTTATAAAAGATATAGATAGTAACATCGGACAACTCCTAAAAACGGATGCTAAGTTTTATGCTATTCATGTCAGTCCATCGGAAAAAGAACTCCGAGCAATGGGTAATACAGAGCAGGAGCAAGCCGAAGCGATGAAACGCTATATTCGTGAGGTATTTATCCCTGAATATGCCAAGAACTTCAACAAAGGACTATCAGCACCGGATATAAAGTTCTATGGCAAGATTCATTTTGACCGTAGTTGTTCTGATAATAAACTAAATATGCACTGTCATTTGATTGTGAGCAGAAAAGACCAAGTCAATAAAAAGAAACTATCACCGCTTACCAATCATAAAAATAGCAAGAACGGGATAATCAAAGGAGGTTTTGATCGGGTGAATCTAATTAAACAAGTGGAACAGAGATTTGATAAACTGTTCGGCTACGAAAGACAGTTAACCGAATCTTTTGAGTATAACAACACGATGAAGAACGGCAGCATTGCCGAGCAACTTAAAATGCAGCAAGGACAGATTGCAAATACGGAGATACAACCAATTAATCAGCAAAATGTTGGGACAGCGATACAGCCGGATATACAAACGCTACAACAGTCTGATAATATGCAGATTAATATTAATGTACCAGATTTAGTATTATCTTCTTTGTTGGGCTTGCCCACTCCTCAGCCAAACAACAGCAATGAAGAACAACAAATCCCGATGAAAAGAAAAAAGAAGAAGTCTAAGCGAGGATTCAGGCGGTAGCCCTGTTGTTACCGAAGTTATTTCTTGTACCTATGTCAGTTATTCCCCACTCATGCTTCCTGTCCGTTTGGAGGGCGAAAACTCATGGAAAAAATGCCTAATACCATGAGGTTACAGAACGGAGTAAAAGAAGGTAAATCTATAATTAGTGTTCATCAGCAGTTTTGCTAGACTATTAAAAAATATTTTAGATGTAATTATGGCTGTTTTTCAAATATTTACTAATTTTACAAGCAAGAAGGGAATCACTTTAGGACAAAATTTTCCTTTTTCTGCATTAAGTCAGTTTTCCTAATGTAATGTAATAATAATATAAAGTTAAAATGATAACAAATGAGTAGATTACAAACCATAGAAAATGCCCTTACAAGTATAAACGAAACTGTTTTTCAAGAATTATGCGATAGCTTTTTAATTCTTAAAAACGAGAATTATCGTGCTTTTTCGAGAGTTGGAAGTCAGAGCGGAAAACAAAAAACAATAAAAGGAACACCTGACACTTTTTTGTTGTTGCCTAATGGTAAATATGTATTTGTAGAATACTCAACCAATATTACAAAAGGTGTATCAAAATTGCGGGAAGATATAGAAAAATGTCTTGATACTACAAAAACAAAAATTCCGATAAATCAGATTGTAGAAATAATACTTTGCATAAACTTCAACTTAAATGTAGATGAAATTCAATCTTTGAAAAATTTACTGGGAAAGAATAAAATTGCATTAACAATTTATACACTTGATTCTCTATCACTAGAACTACATTTACAGCATAGAGATATAGTTCACAAATATCTAGGATTACCTTTGGATACAGGACAAATTGTTTCTATTAGAACTTTTGTTGATGAATACAATAAAGCATCTAAAGGTATAGCAACACCTTTGAATAATACGTTTCTGCACAGAGAGGAAGAATTGGAGAACATTAAACAAGTAATCAAACAAAAAGATTTTTTAATAATTACTGGTATTGCAGGAGTTGGAAAAACTAAAATAGCTATTGAAGCAATTAATAGCTTTTTAGCGGAAAACTTATCTTATAATGCTTTTTGTCTTTCGTATAAAAATTGTGAATTGTTAAGTGATTTATATCAACATTTTGATGACAAGAAAGATTATATCCTTTTCGTTGATGATGCTAACAGAATAGATGCTTTTAATCAAATTACCGGTTTTTACAAGTCGCAACGGCAGGGGAATTTGAAGATTGTTATTACTGCAAGAGACTATGCTTTGCCAATTGTTGAAAGTTATTGTTTTGGATTTGCACCTGTCAAATACACTTTAAAAAAGTTCTCAGACGAACAAATTACTGATATTATTAAGGCAGAGCCTTTTAATATCTCAAATTGGCAGTTTCATAAAGAAATTATTCGTATCGCAGATGGTAATCCTCGACTTGCAATTATGACAGCATTGCTTGCAAAACAGGAGCAAAATATTTATGCTTTAGCAGACGTATCCGATTTATTTGAAAAATATTTCTCAACATTTATAAATGATGATGGAGAGTTCTCCAATCAGTTTAATATCAAATGCTTGGGGATTATTGCTTTTTTCAATGCAGTGCCTTATAAAGACAAAAATACAATTGAACTAATTTTACTAAATTTCCATATTGATTATTCATCATTCATTGATGCAATAGAAAAATTAGACAGATTGGAACTAGTGGAAATTCGATATGATTATGTAAAAATTCCCGAACAAAATCTAGCAATTTTCTTTTTCTATAAAGCATTTATAAAAGATAATTTACTTTCATTTGAAACACTTTTAAAGAAGTATTTTGATGAAAATAAAAATCAGTTTAAAGATTGTGTTATTCCTGCAAACAATACATTCGGTTTTGAAAATGTAATGCAAAAACTTCAACCTATTCTTCGAAACTATTTAAAATCAATTGAAAATAAAGAAGAAAGAGCATTTGAATTTTTAGAAACATTTTGGTTTTATCTGCAAGAAGAAACATTGTTATACGTTTACAATGAAATAAACCAACTGCCTTTACCTCGTGGCATTAATTATGAAGTAAAATATGAAACAAACGATTTTGCTTATAGTCAAAATTCTGTTATTGAATTACTTGGTAACTTTTTTCGATTTCAAAATAAGCTCAAAGATGCTATTGAATTGACTTTTGAGTTTATCAGAAAGAAACCAGAACACCTGCCCGAACTAATACATAAAATAAGAGAAGTATTAACTTTTGACTGGACAGATGAACGCTTTGGTTTTGAAAGGCAAAACATACTTTTTCAAATTTTAATTGAAGGTTTAGCAAAAAAGGATGTTTTGTATTCAACAGCATTCTATGAATTGTCAAAAACATTTCTTGCTTTTAAATACCAACAAACAAAAAGCGAAAGACATTATACAATATCTTTTTATCAGTATCCCATTCCCAATAACCAATGGATTAGGTTATTTCGAAAGAATATTTGGAATAATGTAAATGACTACTTTAGCGTATTTCCTGAGGAATCTCTCGGATTACTACAGAGTTATGCAAATGTTAGCCCTGATGTTATAAAAGAGATAATGGAATATGACATTCAATTCTTAATACCTATTATTGAAAATTATTTAATCCCTGACTCATTTGTACATTGTCATTACGTTCAAGAACAAATTAGATGGTGCAAAAGAAACGGAATAGAACATTCTGAATTTGTTTCTTTATCTCAAAAATTCACAAACCCAACTTATGAAAAGTATCTTATTTTAGATTGGGATAGATTCAGAGACAAGGAAAGCTATGATTTTGAAAATCACCAAGAATATGAAAAATTGAAAGAAGAAGAGATTAGGAAATCTTTTATTTTCAATGACATTAAAGAAATTGAATTATTTTACAACACTTTTATTTACTTAAAAAGCATTGCAAAAAATGATTGGGGCTATAATAATTCATTTGATTTAATTGTTGATGAAAATTGTTCGAGAAATTTCGAATTAGGTTGTCAGTTTTTGACCGAAGTGATAAATGCAGATAATCAGACTGGTTATGTGCCAAGAACTATCTTCAGGAATCAACTAACAACACAAGAAAAATCTCAATATATTTGGAATATTATACAAGGAAACGATTTTAAGTATAGATATTCTTGGGAGTTATCTTTTTATGACAACTTAGCAGATAATTTAATTAATGAGAAATATATTGAACAAATTAAAGACACTGTAAAAAGATTGCCGGATAAAGCTTCAATATGGTTTGGAGGATTAAAGCGATACTTAAGTATTGAACCAAATTTATTTGTAGAATTATTACAAATAATTATTGAGAAAAACGAAAAACAAAACGAAACAATTTTTGTACAATTCAATATTATAGAAGACTACTTTGAGGAATTAGGAAATGACATTGATTTAATAAAGAAACTATACTTGCAACAAGATTCAATAGACAATCATTTTGATCTAACTAGAAAAGGATTTTCTAAGATTATACAACGAGATGAAAATTTTCTTATAGAGTATCTTGATAATTTGTATTTAAAAAATGAAAATCAACATTATTTGCATGAAGACATATATTTAAATGTCATTTGGGAATCCACTAAAATCGAGCCAATACTGAAAAATATTTTTGATTTTCACGATAAAAAAGAAGTATATTTAGGAATTGGCAAACATTTCTACAATTCTTTTTTTGGGAATTTGTCACAAGAAGCAAGTATACGTGCCAAAAACTTCCTGTTGAATTATTGTAAAGAGAATTATGACAGTTATAAAAAAATGAATCTTATTGTAGATATAGCAAGACATTCAATGAAAGAGTTATTCGAAGATGTGTTATTGCTGTTTATATCATTAACACAAGAAATTGATTTATTTTCTAAAATATGGTGGCGAGGAAATGGCGGAACAGTTGTTTGCGGTGATGTCAATCTCGGTGATTTAGAGGCTTCTGATTGGCGGAATATTCTTTCTATTGTGGAAAAATCAGATTTGGGAATAAAACTAATACCAATAAAAAAGTATCTTAATTCTCAAATTGAAAACGCATTAAGATATGCAGATTGGGAAAGAAAGAGAAAATTCATTGAAGATGATTAAGTTTAGAATTATAGATTTTGTAAATCAGAAGAAAAGGTTTATCTTTGTTTCTAGTATTCTCCATAAGTAAACTACCGCAAAAGCATGTAGCAAATTAGTGGGATAATTCATGGGATATGCTTGAAACTAAAAATATAAAGTTTTAAATATCAGCATGGTAACTTCGATAGGAGAATCCCAGGCGGATCACTGAAAGACAAGTCAAAACAAGACTTAAAGAAGACAACTCCTACAATATCAAGGTATTGCAGGAGTTTTTTCTTTATATAATGTCCGTGACCAAAGACACGAAAAGGTCACGAAAAGACACACTTCTATGACCAATTCGTGACCAATCCGAATTTCAGAAAAACAGGTCACGGAATGTCCAAAATTGGCTAACATCTGTCCACATTTGTCTGGGCTGCAAATATCTCATTTTCAATCAATCAAAGTAATTTTGCAATTTAAAAAATGAGATTATGAGAACAACTTTCAAACTATTATTTTTCGTAAAACGAAACGCAGCAAAGAAGAACGGCAATGCACCAATCATCGCACGCATAACCATCGACCAAATTGTGTCGCAGTTCAACACCCAAATGGAGATAAATCCCGCTAATTGGAGCGTCAGCGCAGGAAAGGCAGCAGGGAGAAGCGCCGAAGCAATAAGTATCAACACCATGTTAGATAGCATCCGCAGCACCGTACACCAACATTATCATGCTTTGTTGGAACAAGACGGTTATGTGACCTCTGAACGGGTAAAAAACGCCTTTTTAGGTAAGATTGAACGGGGTAAAACCTTAATAGAGTTCTTTGAAATGAACAATACTTGCAGAAGGTAAAGATGAATACGGCAGATAAAACTTATTCCCGTTACGAATTAACAAAGAAACGTCTTATCGAGTTTATGAAGTTCAAGTATTCAGTTTCGGATATGCTTATCAAAGAAATAAACGTGGTGTTCATTGATAACTTCCTGCTGTATATTAAGAACCATCACGAATGTACCCACAACACAGCGATGAAGTTTGTACAACGCTTTAGAACCGTTGTGAACTTCACAAAGAACACAGGGTTGGTTACTGCTGATCCTTTCGGGAATTATAAGGTAAGGTTTGAGCAGACAGACAGGGATTATCTTACAATGGAAGAGATAACCACCATTTACAATAAGAAGTTTACTTCTAAAAGGCTGGAACAGGTAGGGGATCTATTCATTTTCAGTTGTTATACGGCACTTTCATACATTGATGTATGTGAGCTTACCAAAGATAATATTCGTATCTCATTCGATGGCAATTTGTGGATAATGACCCAACGACACAAAACGAATGTAACTTCCAATATTCGGCTACTCGAAATTCCGAAAGCTATCCTTGAAAAGTACAAAGACAAGTTGCCAAACGGGATGATTTTACCGCTTATAAGCAATCAAAAAGTAAACGATTATTTGAAAGAAATTGCTTCCATTTGCGGTATAAATAAGAACCTGACCTTTCATGTCGCACGTCATTCTTGTGCGACTTCGGTGCTGATAAGCAATGGTGTACCTATCGAAACTGTTTCCAAAATCTTAGGTCATACCAATATCAGAACCACTCAAATATATGCGAGGATTACCGATGTAAAGGTTAGCAATGATATGGAAATGTTAGTGCAGAAGCTTAATAAAATAAACAAATAGCATATACATACAGAAGCCATCATTAAACCTGAGAAAAGTTTAATGATGGCTTTATTATCATTCATCAATATCCATTGAGCCAACAAATGAGGATAGGTCTATTCCATGAATGTTCTTCTTCATATATTCTAAAGATCCTTCTTTTGTTTTTGACAAAATTGGACTTCTATAAAAAGGAAATTTTTCTTTTAACAAATGTGCTAATTCATACACCCAATAGGTACCACTCATTTGAATGATATGTCCACCTATATTTTGAGCCATTGCCTCAATTCTACTTCCACCACCTATTTTATCTACTAAAATAATTGTAGTAGTGAAATAAGTTTGATCTCCTCTTTCCATAACCCTCTCGAAACGAGAAACTTTATCCAAACTGATCTCTGTATTTCCAACACCAATAAATCCAATATCAAAACGAACACCAGCTCCTGGCCTCAATATTACAGTAGCGTCACTTTCTCTTTTGTCTTTACGTTCTGATAACCAGAAAACCATTCTATCTTTTTGGGAGTTACCCTGATTAATATACTCAAATCCTAAGATAGAAAGCACTGCACCTAATGTAAACTTCTCAAACAATTTTCCATACATTGATTTCTCGGACCCTCTAATTGTTAATGTTTGGGCTCCAATTGCTAATAAACATCTTAAAAGGGAGGGCCAATTCATTAAGTAAGTCGCACTTTCATCTTTTATTGCGATATTTAATTTGCCATAGCGTTCCTCTACATCGCGAGAAATTTCGGCTAAATTATGGTCTAATGCAGATAAATAAGTAGCAAATCCTTCATTATCACGCACTACATTCTGAATACTCTTTCCTGTTAATCCTAAGAACCAATATAAATATCTTTTTTCATTAGCCTTTAGCCCTTTCGTTTTGAGCTCTCCAGCAACTATTGATGTCAAATTACCTGCAAAATTTTCAAATGAGGCTAATGACTTTAAGAAAGTAACAACTAACGATGCATTCATTAACAGTATACGTCGTTGGGTTAAACCTTCCGTCAGATCTCTAATATTACTCCCATTCAATATGGAAAGAACAACATTTTCAATAATTTCTTCTCCTAGCCGATTAATTAAATCCTTGCCAGAATAATTTGCAAGCTGAATACCTTCTTTGGGTATCAAATTCCGAACATTGGTCATATACTATAGTCTGCTAAATGTATTATTAAATTCATTTTTATTCACATCCACATTTATCCAATTTATATCAAAATCATCACCAATGAACCAATCTCTCACATCTTTTTTGATTCTTTGTATATATTGAGATTCCTTTTCAAAAAGCACAAATCTTCGCCCCATTTTTTTAGCAGCTTTACCTGTTGTTCCAATTCCACCAAAAGGATCCAAGATTACGTCATGCTCAAAAGAGTAATATTTTATTACTTTCTCTGCTAATTCTATGGGAAATATTGCTGGATGTTCCTTACAGTGAGCAGGATGAATTTTCCAAATATTTGTTGTTTCATATCCATCTTCAATTTTTGAGTTCCGGACAGCTGTTTGATCCGGATGTTTTCGAATAAGCCAATCTATCAATTTATCAGTTTTTTTTCTGTAGACTAAAACATATTCTGTAACAGGAACAGGTTTATATTGTAGAGGGTTGCGATCTGCTGCAAATCTTCGTCCACGGCCTGTTGCCCAACCAGCACCTTCTGGTTTTACCCAAATAATATCATCAACAAACTCAAATCCTTCTTCAATAAAGAGTCGATGAAAATCAAACGGAACTGCTATTCTTTTTGAAGCTTCACTTCGACTTGCTCGCCTAAGTAAAACAGGAGAAACATTCAATACAAAAAAGCGTCCTTCGTTCAAGACACGTGCACATTCATGAATTATTTTTTGCATTTTAAGCAAATAATCCTCATATGAAAGATATTCTGCATATTCAGGTTTAGCATTGTAGTAAGGAGGAGAAGTGAATACTAAATCGACACACTCTTTCGGCAACTCTCTTAGCAGCTCCTCTGAATCACCCATACCTATAGTATTTCTAAGCATTGAAATTTTAGGAATATTTTTATCACTCACTTTTGCTTTCTTCTTATTATTTCTTCCTAAAAGACGATTTTCCAGTAATTCTTTATCTGTAGTTTTAGTACGATCAACAAAAGTCGTAATCGCATCTATAACTATTTCTCCAATTCTATCATCATTTCCAGACTTTAATGGAATTCTCCAAATATCAAACCGATCATCAATTTCTGGCAAACCAAAATTAATGACTTTATCTAATTCTATCTCTTTTAGAAAGTTCATACCAATTTTTTTTGCATCTTCTGTTGTATTAACTCGATATAAGCTTCTTGGCCCATTTTTTGTCCGTACCATATATTGTTTTTAATTTCACATTTGAAAACTTATTCAAAGATACTACATTTTATTGAATCTCATTATTGTTATCTTGTAAAAGCTATGATATGATGTGATTTAATGAAATACCCGCTCTCAACCTCAAATCAAACATAATCATTGAAATTGGTTATCGTCAGATAACGGCAAGGTGTGTTCAAAGCTGCTGAGAATTATCTCCGCAGCTCTGAACCTTTTAGGAAAATCACTCCGAAGTCGTGTTCCCAACGAAAGAAAAGTTACTCAATTAAATCATTCTTCGCTCGTCGGGACGGGTGGTCCTGCCCCTTGCCGCTAGGCGTTCCCCGACCGATGAGTTTTGAAGTGAAGTATTGCAATATTGTTTTCTTGAAATATTGATAGCTTGATTTCTTGATAACAGGTTTTCTTGTTTCCTTGATTTCAAGATTACAAGATAACATGAAAGCACTATTGCAAAATAGCTGGATTGGCAGACTGCATTATATCTTTTGCATACAGATAAAAAATACTTTCTCTTTTCAAAAGTCCATGTAGTTTATGAGGGACTTGCGAAAAGAGAAAATAATTTAGTAAAACCTTATAGGCAAGTTAATTGTCGTTTTCGTCCATTTTCCGAAGGAGCTTTTCGATGAGACTATTAAGAAAGGCTGTCCTATCTCTTTTACGCTCCCTGATTGTAAGATAAGTACGATAGTAATCACCTAAGTCTACTTTGAATGATGCCTCTATATAGGTCATTATTTCCTTTATATCAGCATTTCCATTGTTTAGAACTCCGGCAGCATATATAGCATATCCCAATTCAATAGCAGCAACTTTAGTTCCTGTCCATCGAAATGGATTATCAGGCAAAGAAGCTCGGCTGGTTTCTATCACTTCTGTTCTCTCTACATCTTGTAATCTCTGATGCAAATAGATCTCCAACATATCATAAGCCAACATCTTGGCTACCCTATGATCACAACAGGTCGAGAACAAAGGATCTCTATCCAATAAGCCACAATTATGGCACAACTTGTAGTTCTCATGCCCTCTGAGAAAGTAATATTTATCCAAATGTATTGCTTTGGAACGATAATATTGATAGAAGTCAAGATTATTATTACAGAAGTCTACGATTGCCGATTGCTTTTTCTTGTAATGCTCCTTGACTACCTCTTTATTGCCATTTGGCTTTCTTAATTCAAGCGTATAAATATCATTGTAGTATATTAGTTTGCTTAGAATTAACGGTTTGCTATTTTTAAAGAAGTCTATCTCTTCCTCGTTATCCCGAAAGTTATATTTGTGTATATACTCTCTTAGTCCTTCAAACAATGGTCTGATGAAATCAATCATATACAGAGCCTTACTTGAAGATATATCACTATCTATACAAGATGTTTCTATCTCTGCATTGATTTTCAATATCAGTTCATTGGAAACCTGTTTTGCTGTCATTTTATCTATTATATAGGTTTATATTATACGGCTAAATACAATACTCTATTTCCTTTTATTTAGAATACAAAGAAGAGTATTAAAATCAGTTTGCAAAAGTAACTCTAAATCAAAAGCAGATACAGATATAGTTTTTGTATATTTGCAGGGTACAGATTAGGTGAGTTATGAAAAAGGAAGTCTTATATCAGAAATAGCGAGAAATATTGCTTGGCAGATTAAAAAGGGTGTATGGAAAATTGGTGAAAAGCTGCCCTCTTTACGCACTATAAGTAATGAAAATGGAGTAAGTTTAAATACGGCAATTCAAGCATACTATGAATTGGAAAAGGACGGCTACATAATATCACGCCCTAAATCGGGATATATTGTCAATTATAAGCCAATACGCTTATCTGCTCCAGCCACCACACAACCATCTGTGAAAAATGAAAGTAAAGAAGTCGTGGAATTAATTGCTGAAGTATATCGTTTATTAGAAATTGGAGATAAGTCTATTACCCGATTCTCTTTAGGAATGCCCGAAGATGTTTTATTACCAATAGCAAAACTCAATAAGGAACTAATAAGAGCAATGCAAACACTTCCGGGTAATGGTACTCGTTATGATGAAACACAGGGAAACATCCACTTGCGTAAGGCTGTAGCTCGCTTCACTTATAGCTGGAATGGAAATTTGACAGAAGAAGATATAGTAACTACAGCAGGAGTCACTAATGCTGTTGCTTTAGCTTTATCTGTGATTGCCAAGGCAGGAGATACGATTGCCGTCGAAAGTCCAGTTTATTTTGGAATGTTACAGCTTGCCAATAGTTTGGGATTACGTGTTTTAGAGCTACCAACAAATCCCGAAACAGGCATTGATCCCGATGCTCTAAAAAGAGTTTTGCCACAAATTAATGCTTGCCTGCTTATAAGTAATTTCAATAATCCATTAGGAAGTTGTATGCCTGATGAACACAAAAAAGAGGTTGTCAATATGTTGGCTGAACATAATATACCATTAATAGAAGATGATTTGTATGGCGACATATTCTTCGGAAATTCAAGGCCTAAACCTTGTAAAGCATTTGATAAAGAAAGAATTGTATTGTGGTGTGGGGCTGTATCTAAAACGTTAGCACCGGGGTATCGAGTAGGTTGGATTGCTCCCGGAAGATTTAAAGAGGCTATTATTCGTCGGAAAAATATACATCTAATTTCTACACCTACTCTTAATCAGGAAGCCGTCGCTAACTTTATGGAGAATGACAGATACGAAAATCATTTGCGTAAACTTCGTCGAGAGCTTTGTGCAAATAGTATTCATTTTGCTCATTCTATTATGGATCATTTCCCTGAAAACACAAAGGTTGTAACTCCACAAGGGGGATTTATGCTTTGGGTGGAGTTAGACAAGCGAATTGATACAACAGAGCTTTATTACAGGGCTATGCAGCGGAAAATAAGCATAGCCCCCGGACGTATGTTTACCTTACAAGAACAATACACGAACTGTATGCGCTTAAGTTATGGGCAACGATGGACTCCACTCCTTGAAGAACGTTTAAAACGATTAGGAGATATAATCAAAGAATCACTCTGATGGGCTGATGTGTGCCTGTAGAACTTCTCCTATGATTTGAAGCCCCTTTATTATTCGTTCTTCTGGCATATTGGAGTAATTCAGTCTAAGTGTATTTTCTTTGTGTTCGACAGGATAGAATGAGCCACCAGGAACAAAAGCTATTTTTCGTTCTATACACTTTTTCAGAATCTCACGTGCTGAAATTTCTTCGGGTAATTCAATCCAAGTGAATAATCCGCCTTGTGGATAGGTATATCTGATGTTGTCAGGAAAATAGTGTTCTATACACTCCATAGTTATATCTCTACGTTTACTGTAAACTTCTACGATTTTGCCAATATGTTTATCAATATCATATCGTTTCAGATATTCGGCAATAGTCATTTGAGCTATCGTGTTACACTGTAAATCTGTACCCTGTTTAACTAGAACATACTTGCGGATAATATCTTTATCGCCAGCAATCCAACCAATCCGGAAACCGGGACAGAATATCTTAGAAAAACTACCAGCACACAAGATATTACCAACCTTATCAAATGATTTTATAGAGGGCAAAGATTCTCCCTCGAATCTTAATTCTCCGTAGGGATTATCTTCAATAACAGGAATATCATATCGGGCAGATAGTTCCGCAAGTTTTTTGCGTCTTTCCAAGCTCCATGTTTTTCCGGTGGGGTTCTGGAAAGTGGGTATTACATATATTAATTTCACTTTTGGGGTATTACTCAGTACATCTTCCAATACAGTCATATTCATGCCCTCTTCATCCGTAGGTATCTCCACAAAGTTACATCCGTATGACTTAAATGCGCTAATTGCAGCTAAATAAGTAGGGCTTTCACATAATACAATGTCACCATCATCCAAGAAAACTTTACCTGACAAATCCAATCCTTGCTGTGATCCATGTGTGATAAGAATATTATCTTTATCAAACGATGTTCCTAAACGTTCATTCATTCGCTTGGCAATCCATTCACGTAAAGGGGAATACCCCTCAGTAGTAGTATATTGGAGAGCTTTTGTTCCTGCTTCCTTTAATACTATTTGAGTCATTTGATTAATTTCATCTATTGGAAATAATTCAGGGGCAGGTAGTCCACCAGCAAATGAAATAACATCTTCTTGCTCTGTCACTTTGAGTATTTCTCGTATTTCTGAAGCCTTTATATAAGACATTCTATTTGCAAATTTCAACTTCATAATCATTAAATGTATTTGAGAACTAAAATATTGCAAAGTAAAGCATAAAAGACAAATGGAAACAGATACAATTTGCGCAATATTAGCAGGTACAGATTTTCGGAACCAAATATTAGCATAACGCTATTCAATTCAAAAGAATACTTTAGGAGTGTTCTATGAACTTTCACCACTACTAAGCTAAAAGAATGTATTTCAAAAACATACTATCATTATATTTAATTGTTTACCTTTGCAAAAAACAAAGGTACATGAAAGATAATCCTATTAGTACAATAGATAGTGAATATATAGAGTGGCTGAAAGCCATCAAACAGCAAATTCGTTCTACTAAAACACGAATGATAAAAACAGCTAATACAGAGTTGATACACTTTTATTGGCGGTTAGGACAAATGATCTCTCTAAAACTGAAAGAGCAAAATTGGGGTGATAAGGTAATAAACAAGCTTTCAGTAGACTTGCGCAATGAGTTTCCTGATATGCAGGGCTTTTCCCGTCAGAACCTATACTACAGTAAGAATTTCTATGAGTTTTATGCAGGACAGATGCATATTTCACCCAATAATTCAATTGTCCCCCAAGTTGAGGGACAATTACAATTGGCTGATAATTATAAGATTATCTTTGATATTCCTTGGGGACATCAAAAGGTGATAATCAGTAAAGCCCAAAATATAGAAGAAGCATTATTCTATGCACATCAAACTCTATCTAACAGTTGGAGCAGAAGTATTTTAGAAAATCAGTTCAAGCAACAATTCTACGAACATTACGGACAAGGACAAACAAACTTCTCGCAGACCTTACCAGCCCTAACAGCGGATATGGCACAGGAAGTAGTAAAAGACCCGTATTGGTTTGATTTTGTGTCTGTATCTCAAAAAGCACGAGAACGAGATATAGAAAAACAGCTTGTAACTCACATTACTCAATTTCTTCTTGAATTAGGTAAAGGGTTTGCATTTGTAGGGGAGCAATATTGTTTGAACTTGAACAACAAGGAGTATTTCTGCGACCTCTTGTTCTATCATATACCTTTGAGAGCTTACGTAGTTATAGAACTTAAAAATGGAAACTTTAAACCTGAACACTTGGGACAGCTAAACTTCTATCAAAACCTTATCAACAACACGCTAAGAGGAGAATATGATAATCCGACCATAGGGATGCTACTCTGTCGAGATAAGGATAGAATTGAAGTAGAATATGCATTGCAAAATATATCCTCTCCAATTGGAGTTAGCGAGTTTAATGTAAAGGAGCTACTTCCTGATAATCTAAAAAGCCAATTGCCAACAATTGAGGAAGTTGAAGAAGAACTTAACAAATTTGTAGAATAACAAGATAAAACTTAGTATCAAGGTGCAAGCATATATATGTATATATAGCTAACACCTTGACACTAAGTTTAAATACTAATAATCAGCAATTTGCGCAACATAAAAAGAATGCATCTTTTTGAACCCAAGATATTGACATTCACACTTTCACAAACCTCCAAGTTCTTCCTGTTGAATCTGGGTAAATGTATTGATAATACCATTTGCCATTGTTATCTGGTATCATTATTGGTATACCGCCTGAAGTTGTTTCTTTTGCCATTTGCAAAAATATAGTTGTTGTCATCTGAAGCAATATTCCAAATACAATTCTAAAAATCAACCAAGCATAAATAACTATTTTCTCCCACTCTCCAAATGACAAACCTCTCACCGTAGCATATTTATTTCTTCCGAAATTGTCGAACCATATTCCTCCCTGCACAATATGATATTGTGAATGACCTATAGCATTACGAAGATTACTATTATAGCCTATTTTCACTACATCTTGTAGATATGGATATCTAATAAGCCTTCCAATTATTTCTTCCCTAATAAATTTCCCTTTACCAGTTTCCTTGAGTGTGCTTAAATCTAGGCTCCAGTCATAATGCTCACCATTGGCAACCCGAAGAAGCTCTGTAAAGGTTCGAAGGAACCATTCATTTTCCCAAATGTCAAGGTACATATTACAAACTCTGATGATACCGTTTTCAAAATCAGTCGTTCCATTTAGGAAACTATTGCCATTTTTCTCGAAATGATTATCATTAGAAGTACATATTGAAGCACCCATATTATTGATTATATTTACTTTCTGTAGATTGTTTAATCCAACCTCTCCTAATCCGATAGAAGGATGTCCTCCCCAATCATAAAAGCCCCCTTGCTGGCAGACCAAAAAATCAGAAAAATCCAGAGCCTTAGCCTTCGACTCGTTAAAAAAACGTTGGAACTTCATTCGGAGCTCCTCTTCATATTTATCAAAAGATATAATTCTAATCATTTTATAAATAGTATTTAATGTGAGTTTGAATTTGTCATGTAGGTATATTGCAAAAATAATAAAAAAACACTCCAATAAATACAATATAATCACTTTTATTTCAAGTGAGATTTCAGTGCAAGGTACAAGTGTATATGTATATATACAGCTTGTACCTTGCACTTGAATTTATGTATTCACTATCAATGATTTGCGTAATTCAAAAAGAATGTGTGCTTTTGAACCCAAGATATAAGCAGACAGGCACTGGACAGAAGTGGACAGTTTTTTAGGACTAAAACGTGACAGGTACAAAGCTTATAGCTCCAATGATATTGATTTATAGGAGAATATACCGCAAGGTTCATGGACCCAGGCGGATCACCCAAAAACTGGAAAAACCAGATGAAGAAAAAACTCCTACAATACCTTGATATTGTAGGAGTTTTTTTCTTTATCTAAAATCCGTAACCGGAGATTTACTAAAACGTGACCAACGATTTACTAAATCGTTGGTCACGTTTTAGTAAATCTCCGGTAGTGCGTTAGCAAGTCGTTTCCGAAGCATATCCGAATACCATCTTTGTTATGTGCAGAATAAGAAAGGAAGTCCAAGTCCACCCTGAGCCAAAGACAGAACCTTCGTCCTGTCTTTTCGCGCTTTCTGATAATACTCGTAGCGCATACCGTCGGACACATAACGATGTTTGCCTACTTTATGCTGTTTTTCATGCTGTTCCATACATCTGTCGAGTACAGTGACGGTTACATCATACACGGAATTATCATCCGCAGACAAATAGTTGCCCGCAAGGAACAAAAGAAATCAACCGCCTGCTCAATCTGGAGCAAAGTATCTGCGAAGAAGTGGTTCAAACACCTTATCAGTCCTTTGCTTGATGCACTGTCAACTGCGGGAACGGGAAACCGATTCCCTCGTTGTTGAATACAGAGTAAATGGTCTTGTTCATATCAAAATAAACTCCCCAATAATCGCTGCTCTTCACCCAAACACGGATAACAATATTCACACTGCTGGCATCCAAAGCATGAAGGGCCACGAAAGGTTCCGGAGTATTCAGGACACGGCTGTCGGCAGCAAGTATACGGCGTACGGTAGTTTCTACCTTATCATAATTCTCGCCATACTCCACACCGATAACCCAATCCACACGACGGGTATCTTCACGGCTGTAGTTAGTTACCGTGCCACTGCTCAAAGCACCGTTAGGAATATAAATCACCTTATTATCGGCCGTAGTGAGGATGGTATGGAATATCTGAATCTCACGTACCGTACCGGATACACCCTGACTCTCAATCCAGTCGCCCACCTTGAACGGACGGAATAGCAAGACGATGAGCCCTCCGGCAAAGTTCTGCAGGTTTCCGGACAGCGCCATACCTATTGCCACACCGGCAGATGCCAGTAAAGCCGCAAACGAAGTGGTTTCAACCCCTAACTTACCGATAACGGCAATAATCAGCAGGATTGTCAGCAAGATATTCACCAGACTCTTGACGAAACTCTGGATGCTTGCGTCAATATGCCGCTTTACAAGAAGTTTGGATACAAGCTTCTTAATGAAAGAGATTAGAAAGCGTCCTACTACAAAAATGATAATTGCACCTATGACACGACCTCCGGCTCCCACTCCCCAGTCTATCAATTGCTGCATAAAAATCTGAAGTTTGCTGAAACCTTCCTCAGAAGCTTGGACGGCAAACACCGCCATTAATAAAGATGATAACATGATTAATTGTAAATTATAAATGATTAATTATGAATTATAAAGGACAAATTTAACAAAAAAAATCATTTCCCGGCCACTTTATTTGTACCTTTCAGTCAAAAGAGATACTTTTGCAGCCGATTTCAACTAAGGGGTGCCCTAATATGACGGGCTGAGACCATACCCATTGACCTGATTCGGGTAGTGCCGACGTAGGGAAAAGAAGAAAAGTTCCCCTTTTCTGTATTAATTTTTAATCATTAAAATTGCAAATGAAGAAGTATGCAATGGCAGCATGCCTGTTTATGGCAGCGCTGAATGTCTGTGCGCAGACAAAGGAGAAGGACAGCTTGCGGGTAATAGACCTGCAAGAAGTAGAGATTATTTCCACACGTGCCACAGGAACTACTCCGGTGGCATTTACCAACATCAACAAAGAACAGCTTAAAAAGCAGAACTTCGGCCAAGACTTGCCGTATCTGTTGAGCATGACTCCCTCTGCCATTACCACCAGTGATGCAGGAGCGGGTATCGGCTATACTACATTGAGAGTACGAGGCACGGACGGAACGCGCATCAACGTCACCGCCAACGGTATTCCTATCAACGACGCCGAAAGCCACACCGTATTCTGGGTGAATCTGCCCGACTTTGCATCTTCTGTCAAAGATATGCAGATACAACGCGGTGCAGGAACTTCTACCAATGGTGCAGGAGCATTCGGAGCCAGTATTAATATGCAGACCGGAGATTTCTCCCTGAAGCCTTATGCCGAGTTGAACGCTTCGTACGGCTCATTCAACACGCACAAGGAGACTGTCAAAGCAGGTACGGGGCTCATCAACGAGCATTGGTCTTTCGATGCCCGCCTGTCCAATATCAGTTCGGACGGTTACATCGACCGTGCATCGGTAGGGCTGAACTCTTACTACTTGCAAGGTGGATATTATGATGACAACACTTCCGTCAAACTGATAACTTTCGGAGGAAAAGAGCGCACCTACCATGCCTGGAACTATGCCAGCAAAGAAGAATTGGAAAAGTACGGCCGACGCTACAACTCCTGCGGATATATGTACACCGACGACAACGGTGCAGACCACTTCTATGAAGACCAGACGGACAACTATGTACAAAAGAACTATCAGCTGCTTTTCAACCATAACTTTACCTCTGCTTGGAATGTAAACGTAGGCCTGCACTATACCAAAGGAGACGGCTACTATCAAGAGTACAAAAACGGACGCAAGTTGGTGGAATACGGTCTGCTCCCGTACGAACACGACGGTGAAACCGTCAAAAAGAGCGATCTTATCCGCAAAAAAGCAATGGACAACTGGTTTGGCGGCGGCATCTTCTCCGTCAATTATAAAGGCAACCGCCTTCACGCATCCCTCGGCGGCGGACTGAACCGCTATGACGGCGACCACTTCGGCAAAGTGCTGTGGGTAAAGAACTACGTCGGCAACCTTGACCCCGACAAAGACTACTACCGCAACAATGCCACAAAAAATGACGGAAACCTCTACTTGAAAGCCGACTATGAGCTGTGCGACGGGCTCAATGCCTATGCCGATTTGCAATACCGCCACATTTCCTATAAGATGTACGGGCAGAATGACAAATGGAACAGCGTCACCGACGACGGCCTGCAGCAACTTGCCATTCACGAGAAATTCGACTTCTTCAATCCCAAAGCCGGATTGTCATGGCAAATCAACCGCAACAACCGGGTGTACGGTTCGTTCAGCGTGGCTCACAAAGAACCGACACGCAACAACTATACGGACGGGAAGTTTACCGAACATCCCAAAGCGGAACGTTTGTTTGACTACGAACTGGGTTACACCTTTGCCAACTCATGGCTGACACTCGGCGCCAACCTCTATTATATGGACTACAAAGACCAGTTGGTGCTGACCGGCGAACTGAACGAAATCGGTGAAGCCGTAGCTGCCAACGTGCCCGACAGCTATCGTACGGGCATTGAGCTAATGGCCGGTCTGAAACTGGCTTGCGGTTTCCAATGGGACATCAATGCCACGTTGAGCCGTAACCGTGTAGAGAATTTCACCGAAACCCTTTACGAGAACGAAGACCCGGCAGGCGAAAAGTGGAACACTTATCTGGGTGACACTCACATCGCTTTCTCTCCCGACTTCCTGCTGAACAACCGTTTCGGCTATACTTACAAAGGATTTGAAGCATCTTTGCAATCGCAATACGTCAGCAAGCAATACATGAGTAATCTGGATTGCAAAGACCATATTCTGGATGCCTACTTCGTCAGCAACCTGAACTTGTCGTACACATTTGCGTTACCCAAAATAAAGTCGGTAACCGTAGGCTGTACCATCTATAACCTCTTCAACGAAGAGTACGAGAACAATGGCTATGCAGGCAGCGGTTTCTATTATGAAGACGGGCAGAAAGTACGCTACAATTATGCCGGATATGCCGCACAGGCCGGTACCAATGTATTAGGACATATTTCTTTACGTTTCTGAAACTGATTATGGAGCATACACTCGAAATTATCGGAACACTTGTCGGACTTCTCTACCTTTGGTTGGAATACCGGGCAAGCATCTATCTTTGGATAGCGGGCATCATTATGCCTGCTATCTATATCTTCGTCTACTACAACGCAGGTTTGTATGCAGATTTCGGTATCAACATCTATTACCTCGGAGCCGCCATATACGGATGGACAATGTGGAAGTACGGCGCATTCCTGCGGCGGACAATCCTGAAAAGAAAAACTCCGGATGCAGAAAACCGGCAACAGGAGTTACCGATAACCGGTATGCCGCTGCGGTATCTGCTGCCGCTCATTGCGGTATTTGCCGTTACGCTTGTGGGCATTGCCTGGATACTTATCAACTTTACAGACAGCAACGTGCCGTGGCTGGACTCCTTCACCACAGCACTCAGCATTGTCGGCATGTGGATGTTGGCACGTAAATACGTGGAGCAATGGTGGGCATGGATAGGTGTAGATGCTGTGAGTACGGGACTTTACATCTATAAAGGGCTCGATTTTACCGCCGCACTATACGGCCTTTACACAATAATCGCTATCTTTGGCTACTTCAAATGGAAGAAGATGATGAAGCAAGAGACCGATTTATGATTTTAATCCCTGATTTATCAATTATCAAACTATGAAAGCGGAAGCAGTTGTTTTAGCGAACGGAGAATATCCTACCGCTCCTCTACCCTTGGAGATATTAGCGGGTGCGCCTTATGTAGTCTGTTGTGACGGCGGTGCGGACGAATATATCCGACAGGGGCATATACCTAACCTCATTATAGGTGACGGTGACTCCATCAGCGAGGAGAACCGCAAGAAGTACGGGCATCTGCTTCACCGCATTTCCGAACAAGAAACAAACGACCAGACGAAAGCCGTCAACTACCTGTTGTCGCAAGGCAAACGCCGGATAGCCATTGTCGGCGCCACCGGCAAACGCGAAGACCATACTTTAGGAAACATCAGCTTACTCATGGACTATATGCGCGCCGGAGCTGATGTGCGTACCTACACGGATTATGGCATTTTTATCCCTTGCCGAGATATATGTACTTTCACCTGCCGGCCGGGACAACAAGTCTCCATCATCAACTTTAATGCCCGCAAACTGCATGGGCTCGGACTGGTATACCCTCTCAGCGACTTTACCAACTGGTGGCAGGGCACTCTCAACGAATGTACCGGAACCGAATTTACGATTGAAGCGGAAGGGGAATACTTGGTCTTTTTGAATTACCCTCAGCCACTGCCGTAAACACGTATCGTATGGTAACAGCGGCTAAAGTTCCCGGACTATCCCTAAACAATTCATAACTTTACAACGTTTTAAGGGAAAAGGAGACTGAAATATGAAAGATACCGAACCGGAACAAACATCACACCCCACCAAGCAAGTACTCATATTCTCCAACCGCTTACGCCAAGACATTCAAACTGCCTGCCGGCAACTGGAAAACGGAGAAGGACAAGAGGATATAACAATCAACAAGGAGGCAGAGTCATGGTTAAACAAATAATCTGGTCGCCACTTGCCAAAGAAGGACTGAGGAGTATTCTACTGTCTTCACAGCAAAAACACGGAGACAAGAATCAAAGCAAGATTCTATACTCACTCCTCCAGAATGCGCTCCACCGCATTACTCTAAATCCCTTCATCGGACAAGCCACGGAAGTGGATAATATACGATATATCACCCCTCATCCCGACTATACGCTATTCTACCGCCACAGCCTCCTGAAGATAGAAGTGCTTGTGCTGTGGAACAACAGCCATAAGGCCGGAAAGATAAAGAATGAGTAATCAGATACTCATCAAATAATGCTTGAAGTCCGCAAAGTCTTTCGACATGGGCAGGCTCTTCTTTTCGCCACGCATAAAAGCCTGTAACTTTTCCGGTATCTGCACCGCTTCACCGATAATGCTCTCTACCGTATCTTTGAACTTGGCAGGGTGAGCCGTCTCCAAGAAGACTCCTGTTTCGCCCGGCTGCAAGCCCTCCTGCAATGCACGGAAACCGCATGCGCCATGAGGGTCAAGCAAGTAATGCTCATCTTTCCAAACATTCTTCATGGTTTCGGCAATCTGCCCATCCGTATAAGTAGATCCGCTTATCTCGGCAGAGATAGCTGCATGGTTACCGCCATAAAGGTCGAGAACACGTGCAAAGTTACTCGGGTCGCCCACATCCATGGCATTGGCAATCGTGGCGATACTCGGACGCGGTGTATAAACACCCGTCTGCAGATATTGATAGAATATGTCGTTACGGTTATTGGACGCTATAAAACGCTTTACCGGCAGTCCCATACGCTTGCCGAACAAGCCTGCCGTTATATTACCGAAGTTACCGCTTGGCACACAGATTACGGCATCAGCGGCTTTTCCCGCCCGCTTCAACTGTGCATAGGCATAGAAATAATAGAAAGCCTGCGGCAGGAAACGCGCCACATTAATGGAGTTGGCGCTGGTTAGCTGCAAATGGCTGTTAAGTTCCTTGTCCATAAAAGCCGCTTTCACCAATGCCTGACAGTCGTCGAACGTACCGTCCACTTCAAGGGCCGTGATATTCTGCCCCAGTGTAGTGAACTGCTTTTCCTGAATCTCACTGACCTTGCCTTTCGGATAAAGCACATAGACATGAATACCTTCCACACCGAGGAAACCATTGGCTACGGCGCTGCCCGTATCGCCCGAGGTGGCAACCAGTACATTTACCTGCTTCTTGCCCTCTTTCCTGATGAAATAGCCCAGCAGACGCGCCATAAAACGACCGCCTACATCCTTAAAGGCAAGTGTGGGGCCATGGAACAATTCGAGGGAATAAATGTCTTCCGTCACCTTCACCAGAGGAACATCGAAACTCAATGTATCATATACAATCTGCTTCAATGTATCTGCCGGAACATCTTCGCCAAAGAAAGCATCCGCTACCCGATAGGCTATCTCCTGAAAACCGAGCGTATCGATGCTGTCGTAGAACTCCTGCGGCAACGGTTTGATGGTAAAGGGCATAAAAAGTCCTTTGTCTGCGGCAAGCCCTTTCACTACGGCTTCTTCGAGGGTAACGTCAGGGGTTTGTTTGTTGGTACTGTAGTATTTCATAATTCTTTCATAAATTCGTTTATAAACTCATCTTCTTTCATCAGGCCGTAGCTGCCGCTACACGCGGCAACCTCATCGAAAGTCTGCACTTCGTCCGGCTCGATGCCCGGATACCAAATAAAGAAAGGTATCGGTTCGTCGGTGTGCGTGCGCAGCTCGCAAGGAGTGGGATGGTCGGGTAAAACGGCAATAGCGACAGGCTCTTCCCAATCTTTCACAGCTTCATAAACAGGACCTACGGCACGGCTGTCCAAGTTCTCAATGGTCAGCATCTTCAAAGGGACATCGCCTTCGTGCCCTGCCTCATCGCTGGCTTCGATATGCAGATAGACGAAATCATCCGTTTTCAAGGCATCAAGGGCGGCAGCTACTTTATTCTCGTAATTGGTATCGTACAGTCCGGTAGCACCTTCTACCGTCAGACGGCGCAGTCCGGCATAGTAGCCGATACCGTTAATCAAGTCTACGGCCGAGATAACAGCGCCTTTCTTCACTTGAGGAAACTTATCCGAGAGTTTCTCCATCTGCGGACGATAACCCGGACTCCACGGCCAAATGCTGTTAGCCGGGTCTTTGCCTTCGGCTGCACGTTTCTTGTTAACGGGATGTTCTTTCAATAATTCCTGCGAACGCATGATTAAGTCGTTAATCAGGTCGGCGGTTTGTTGAGGGGTCAGTTCGGCTTGTCCTTCGGGAGCTGTGATATCCTCCGTACCGGGCATGGGCTTCACCAGCAAGGGTCGATAGGGTTTTAAAGGAACATCATGCGGGGGAGTGCAGTCTATGCGCTTGTCTCCGCCTTTTATTACCAGCAAATGCCGGTATTGCACCCCTGTATGGAAGCGTACGCGCTCATTGCCCAAATGTTCCTGCAGATATTTCACCAGTACATCGGCTTCTTCAGTCGTGATGTGTCCCGCCGAATGGTTCTTTATATTATCTCCTTCAATGCAGATAATATTACAGCGCATCGCCATTTCGCCCGGCTTCAGGTCTACACCGATACTTGCCGCTTCCAACGGACCGCGTCCCTCATATACCTTCGGAAGGTCGTAGCCCAAAACGGACATATTGGCAACCTCGCTACCCGGATGAAAACCGTCGGCAACAGTCTTCAACCTGCCTACACGTCCCATCCGTGCGAGCCTATCCATATAGGGCGTTTTGGCAGCCTGCAACAAGGTCTTGTCTCCCAAAGACTTTACAGGCCAGTCGGCCATACCGTCACCCAATATAATAATGTGTTTCATCTTTGTAAATGAAGAATGAAGAATTAAACGTTCGCAATACTCATAATATCCGCAAATACTCCCGCAGCCGTTACACCCGCACCGGCTCCGTAGCCTTGTATCATCATAGGATATTCCTTATAACGCTCTGTGGTCAGCAAGATAATGTTGTTGCTGCCTTCCAGACCGTAGAACGGATGGTTGACGCCTACCTCCTGCAATCCTACGGACGCCTTTCCGTTCTCCAGCTTGGCAACGAAACGCCAATGCTTGTTTTCCGCTTCCAATACCTTGCGGCGTGCTTCAAAGTCGGCGTCAAGGCTCGGCACTTTCTTCCAGAAGTTATCCAAAGAGCCTTCGAAGAAGTCATCGGGAACAAAGAGGTTCTTTTCCACATCGCTTTGCTCGAGGCGATAACCGGCTTCACGCGCAAGGATTACCAGTTTGCGAATTACATCCTTGCCGCTAAGGTCGATACGCGGGTCCGGTTCGGAATAACGTTCCTCCTGAGCCATCTTAATGGTCTTGCTGAAAGGAATATCCGCGCTTATCTTGTTGAAGATATAATTCAGCGTGCCGCTCAGCACGGCTTCAATCTTCAGTATCTTGTCACCGCTATGGATAAGGTCGTTAATGGTATTGATGATGGGCAGACCTGCACCGACGTTTGTCTCAAACAAATATTTCACACCGCGCTGGCGGGCTATCTGCTTCAGTTCACGATAGTTTTCGTATTCCGAAGAAGCGGCAATCTTATTGGCGGCAACTACCGATACGTTGTGCATCAGAAGGTCTTTATACAGGGAAGCCACTCCCGCACTCGCCGTACAATCCACGAATACGGAGTTAAAGATGTTCATGCCGATAATCTCGTCACGGAGCGTATCCAAAGAGCTGTCCTTGCCTTTCTCCGCCAACTCTTCGCGGAAACGTCCCAAGTCAAAGCCTTCACGACTGAACATGGCTTTGGAGGCATCGGCAATACCTACCACATTCAGTTGCAAACCGTTCTCCTGCATCAACCTCTGGCGCTGGCTGTGAATCTGTTCTATCAAACTGCCGCCCACCGTGCCTACACCGCATATAAAGAGGTTCAACACCTGATATTCCGACAGGAAGAAAGAATCATGGATAACATTCAGGGACTTGCGCAGCGACTTGCTGTCCACCACAAACGAAATATTCGTTTCCGAAGCGCCCTGTGCACAAGCTATCACATTGATGCCGTTACGTCCCAGCGTACCGAACAGTTTACCGGCAATGCCCGGTGTGTGCTTCATGTTCTCGCCAACGATAGCCACCGTAGCCAAATCCTTTTCCGCCTGTATGGGCGAAATCTCTCCCATTTCAATCTCTTTGGCAAACTCCTCGTTCAGCACTTCGCAAGCCAGGTCGGCGTCCGCATTACGCACACCGATGGAAGTAGAGTTCTCCGAAGATGCCTGTGATACGAGGAACACGCTGATGCCATTCTTAGCCAAAGCCTTAAAGATGCGGTAGTTCACACCAATCACACCCACCATACCGAGTCCCTGAACCGTTATCAGGCTTGTATCGTTGATGGACGAAATACCCTTTATGGCTTTGCTCTGCGGATTGGAAACCTCTTGTTTGATAACGGTTCCCGCTCCTTCGGGATTGAAAGTATTCTTTATTATAATAGGTATGTTCTTATGGCACACCGGATAAATGGTAGGCGGGTACACCACTTTGGCTCCGAAGTTGCAAAGCTCCGTGGCCTCTACATAGCTCAGTTCATTAATGGTATAGGCAGTGGAAATCACACGCGGGTCGGCAGTCATGAAGCCGTCCACATCCGTCCAGATTTCCAGCGCATCGGCATCCAATGCCGCAGCTATAATGGCAGCCGTATAGTCGGAGCCGCCGCGACCGAGGTTAGTGACCTCGCCCGTAATCTTGTCCGTAGAGATAAATCCCGGAATCAATACGCGTTTAGGCATATCCCTGAATGTCTCACGTACCAAAGAGGTAGTGAGTTCCGCATCCAGCACATGCTTGGAATGCTTCTTCTCCGTTTTGATGAACCGGCGCGAATCAAACCATTCAGCACCCGTCAGTTGCGCGGCAATAATGGATGAAAGGCGTTCGCCGTAACTCACAATCGTGTCGGATGTCTTTTGCGAAAGGTCTTTTATCAGATAAATTCCCTGGAAGATGTCCTTCAGTTCGTTAAGCAACTCTCCCACCTGGCGTTGCAGTGATACTTGCGCTTCGCCTGCCGGAATTACTTCCTTTATCATTTCCACATGACGATAGACAATCTCACGAAACTCGTTTTCATAAGAGGAGTCACCGGCCGCCGCCATTTTCGAAGTATTAATCAGCTTATCCGTAATACCACCCAAAGCGGATACTACCACTATTAAAGGTTCGTTTATGGCTTCTACAATTCTCTTAACGCTTAAAATACTGTTCGCAGAACCTACGGATGTTCCGCCGAATTTTATTACTTTCATTTCTTTTACTGGATTGAAATGGTTGATACAATGTGTCAAAAACAAGCTGCCATAGCCCGTATAGACTTTAACTAAATAAGAAAAACTGCTAAAAATTGGTGTAACACGTAGAAACACAAAATACTATCCCCAACCCCTAAGGGTCATGGTACACATGGATGTGACTGTATGTTGATAGTACTTGTTCATTGTCTCTTATTGCTATCGTTCATGATAAGTGTTGCAAAAGTAACAATAAAAATATTCAAACTATCACGTTTTACGACTTTTTTGCGATAAAAACACATTTTCATCTCATAAAGGACAGAAATATGTATATATCGTTACTAACATATTCACACTTTTCACAGTGAAAAGAGGTGAGCGCAGCCATAGTTTTATATCATTTTGACATTATTATGAAGATATATTACTATCTTTGCATAGTAATCATGTAAGAATTGAGCGTATGCACCCAGATAATACTTCCGTTTTGTTAATTTACACCGGTGGAACTATCGGAATGATAGAGAATATGGAAACCGGAGCTTTGGAGAACTTCAACTTCGAGCATTTACAGAAACATGTGCCCGAACTTCAAAATTTTACGTTCAGCATCGATACCTATCAGTTCGATCCGCCTATGGACTCTTCAGATATGGACCCGGATGCCTGGCGTAAACTCGTACGCATCATCAGCGATAACTACAATCAATACACAGGCTTTGTCATCCTTCATGGTACGGACACTATGGCTTACACAGCGTCCGCCCTCAGCTTCATGCTCGAAGGTCTCAACAAGCCCGTCATTCTCACCGGTTCACAACTTCCCATCGGCGTACTTCGCACCGACGGCAAAGAAAACCTGCTGACAAGTATCGAAATAGCCACCGCCCGACATTCCGGCGGACGGCCTATCGTACCCGAAGTGTGCATCTTCTTTGAAAACCACCTGATGCGCGGCAACCGCACTACCAAGATAAATGCTGAGAACTTCAACGCTTTCCGCTCGTACAATTATCCTGTGCTTGCTTCTGCCGGCATACATATTAAATATAATAATGTACAGATACATACGGAAAACACACAAGAACAGTTACAGCCGCATTATCTGCTTGATACCAATATTGCCATACTGAAACTTTTTCCCGGCATTCAAGAAAGTGTGGTAGATGCCATTCTTGCCATAAAAGGTCTGAAAGCCGTAGTTCTGGAAACATACGGCTCAGGAAACGCCCCCCGGAAGGAATGGTTCCTTCATCGCCTTCACGATGCTTGCAAACAGGGTATTGTCATTGTAAACGTTACTCAATGCAGTGCCGGTACAGTAGAAATGGAACGTTATGAGACAGGCTACCAGCTAATGCAGGCAGGCGTAGTATGTGGATACGACAGCACAACAGAATCTGCTGTGACCAAACTGATGTTTTTGTTAGGACACAACTACTCTCCCGCAGAGGTACGCGAACTGATGAACCGCCCCATTGCAGGTGAAATCACCACTTAACAAGCAACTGCCTGTCCCACACAACAAGCAGCTTTTACCAAAAAGCATACGAACCGAAAAGTTGATTCCAGCCCAAAAACTCTACATGACACTATTATTTCTGCTGCAAAATATCGTACCTTTGGGCAATTATTCTAAAGGAAGTTCTTTTTATGGCAAAAGAAAAAACGGTATATGTATGTAGCAACTGCGGACAGGAATCGCCCAAATGGGTGGGTAAATGTCCGTCGTGCGGAGAGTGGAACACCTATGTAGAAGAGATTGTACGCAAGGAAGTAGTAAACAAGCGTCCGGTATCGGGCATAGAAACAGCTAAAGCAAAACCCGTAACATTAAATGAGATTGCCGCTGACGACGAACCCCGCATCGACTTGCATGACGCGGAACTGAACCGTGTACTGGGCGGCGGGCTGGTGCAAGGCTCGCTCGTACTGATAGGCGGCGAACCGGGCATCGGAAAATCCACCCTGGTACTGCAAACCGTACTCCGCATACCGGAAAAACGTATTCTTTACATATCCGGCGAAGAAAGCGCCCGGCAGTTAAAGCTGCGTGCCGACCGACTGTCAAGTACTTCCTGCGATTGTTTGATTGTCTGTGAAACCTCGTTGGAACAAATTTATGTACATATCAAGAATACACATCCCGATTTAGTCATAATAGACTCTATACAGACTATTTCCACAGAGACGCTTGAATCCTCTCCGGGCAGCATAGCCCAAGTCAGAGAGTGCTCCGCCTCTATTCTGCGCTTTGCCAAGGAGACGCATACAGCAGTTATCCTCATCGGACATATCAACAAAGAAGGAAGCATTGCCGGACCTAAAGTACTGGAACATATCGTAGACACCGTACTTCAATTTGAAGGTGACCAGCACTACATGTACCGCATCTTGCGCAGCATCAAAAACCGCTTCGGGAGCACTGCCGAGCTGGGCATCTATGAAATGCGGCAGGACGGGCTGCGGCAGGTAAGCAATCCATCGGAACTGCTTCTCAGCCAAGACCATGAAGGGATGAGCGGCATAGCCATCGCCTCAGCCATAGAAGGCATACGACCGTTTCTGATAGAAACTCAAGCATTAGTCAGTAGCGCCGTATACGGAAATCCGCAACGCTCCGCCACCGGTTTCGATATACGGAGAATGAATATGTTACTGGCTGTATTGGAGAAACGTGTCGGCTTCAAACTTGCCCAAAAAGACGTTTTTCTCAATATTGCCGGCGGACTGAAAGTTAATGACCCCGCTATCGACCTGGCCGTTATCAGCGCCATTCTGTCCAGCAACATGGATACCGCCATCGAACCCGAAATCTGTATGGCGGGAGAAATAGGGCTGTCCGGTGAAATCCGCCCTGTAAACCGAATTGAGCAACGCATCGGCGAAGCGGAAAAACTCGGCTTCAAACGGTTTATACTGCCAAAATACAATTTGCAGGGACTGAATACCTCAAAACTAAAGATAGAACTGATTCCGGTAAGAAAGGTGGAAGAAGCATTCCGGGCATTGTTCGGCTAAATCTGCCAAAGGATGATTTTGCCACAGAACATACCGGATATACGGATTAATACATACTATATAAATGATATACATACTATATAAGTGAATACACATAATTAGCTTATACTATCTGTCATTCAGAGCGTAGCGAAGAATCTACTCTCTTGATGTATACACAGGGAAGAGATTCTTCGCTACGCTCTGAATGACAGATACTCTTGATATAAATTAAATTTCAATACTTACTTATAGAAAGAAACCAAATGATACAAGAATACCAATTACGCGTATTGCCTGAAATTGCAGCCAACGAACAACGCCTAAAAGAATACCTCATACAAGAGAAAGGACTGAACGCACACGATATTACGGCTACGCGAATTCTGAAACGCAGTATTGACGCACGCCAACGGACCATCTTCGTAAACCTGACTGTACGCACCTATCTCAATGAGATGCCGAAAGAGAAGGAGTATCAGGAAACCATCTATAATAATGTATCGGACAAGCCGCAAGTTATTGTTGTAGGAGCCGGTCCCGGCGGGTTGTTCGCCGCCTTGCGCCTGATAGAGCTTGGATTGCGCCCCGTCATAGTGGAACGCGGAAAGAATGTGCGCGACCGCAAGAAAGACCTTGCCCTGATAGGAAGGGAACAAACCGTCGACCCGGAATCCAACTATAGTTTCGGAGAAGGCGGCGCGGGAGCCTATTCGGACGGTAAGCTCTATACCCGCAGTAAAAAGCGGGGAAACGTAGATAAAATACTGAACGTATTCTGCCAGCATGGCGCTTCATCCTCCATACTCGTAGACGCCCACCCCCATATCGGAACAGACAAACTGCCGCGGGTCATAGAAAATATGCGGAATACAATCATCGATTGTGGCGGTGAAGTACACTTTGAGACACGCATGGACGCCCTTATTATTGAAAACGATGAAGTAAAAGGCATCGAAACCAATACCGGACAAACTCTCCTCGGTCCTGTAATACTTGCCACCGGACACTCTGCACGGGATGTATACCGCTGGCTTGCAGCCAACCGGGTAGAAATAGAAGCCAAAGGCATCGCCGTAGGAGTCCGTCTGGAGCATCCCGCTTCTCTGATAGACCAAATACAATACCACAACCGCAACGGACGCGGCAAATATCTGCCCACCGCCGAGTACAGTTTTGTTTCCCAAGTGGACGGAAGAGGTGTGTACAGCTTCTGCATGTGCCCCGGCGGCTTTGTCGTTCCGGCAGCCAGCGGCCCCCGGCAAATAGTAGTCAACGGCATGAGTCCCAGTAACCGGGGGTCCCGATGGAGCAACTCGGGGATGGTGGTGGAACTGCGACCGGAAGACTTGGAGAATGAAGAATTAAGAATGATGAATGAAGAATTGGCTGCGCAACAAGACGATGCAGTTAATGCTCAACTTTCAACTGTGAATGCTCAAACTTCAACTGTGAATGCTCAGTATTCAACGCTCAACGCCCAACACTCAACACTCAAGATGATGTACTTTCAGGAAGCTTTGGAACGCCTTTGCTGGCAGCAGGGCAACATGAAGCAAACAGCACCGGCACAACGCATGGCGGACTTTACAAAGAAAAAGCTCAGCTACGACCTGCCGGAAAGTTCATATGCTCCCGGATTGGTGTCATCGCCTCTACACTTCTGGATACCGCCGTTCATTGCAAACCGTCTGAGCAAAGGTTTCCAGCAATTCGGGAAGTACAGCCACGGTTTCCTTACCAACGAAGCTACCATGATTGGAGTGGAAACCCGTACATCGGCTCCGGTGCGCATCATCAGAGACAAAGATACGCTGCAACACGTTCGTCTGAAAGGGTTGTTTCCCTGCGGGGAAGGAGCCGGATATGCAGGCGGCATCGTTTCAGCCGGGATTGACGGGGAACGGTGCGCGGAAGCTGTAGGGCGGCTCTTGAATCCTTAGCGAGTGAGCATTGACAAACAATTCAGCATCTGTCATTCAGAGCGTAGCGAAGAATCTCTTCTCTATGTATACATCAAGAGAGTAGATTCTTCGCTACGCTCTGAATGACAAATAGCATAAACCTATTAACCGGTAGTATTTATTAGTACAACCCTAACTTATCAAACATACCCTATGACAGCCCCCGAAATAGCAATCGTCGCTCCCAACACACTGACCGCATTGGGATTGCAGAACCTTTTGGAAGAGATTATCCCGATGGCCACCATCCGCGTATTCCGTTCTTTTGCCGAACTCATGGACGACACGCCCGATATGTATGCCCATTATTTCATCTCTTCCCGGATATACTTCGAGCATACCTCTTTTTTCCTGCTCCGCAAACCAAAAACCATTGTACTGGCAGGCGGCGACAACCATCCCCAGCTGTCGGGAGTACCGACCTTGAACATCTATCAGGACGAGAAAAGCCTCATCAAAGAT
Source organism: Bacteroides sp. AM10-21B (assembly GCF_003472565.1). NCBI lineage: Bacteria > Pseudomonadati > Bacteroidota > Bacteroidia > Bacteroidales > Bacteroidaceae > Bacteroides > Bacteroides sp. AM10-21B. The sequence goes on from NZ_QRME01000010.1 coordinate 64,353, forward strand.
ATTCTCCAACTGCACCGGCACGGACATCACCACGGGCATCCCGGTAAGCAACCGGACGGTTCCCGCTCTTCCATGCCGCCCCATGCCGCCAACAGTGCCGACGGCCACGACCTGTCCGCCCGCGAAATAGAAGTACTGGTACTCATCACCAAAGGACTCATCAACAAAGAGATTGCCGACAAACTGAACATCAGCCTCACCACCGTCATCACCCACCGCAAGAACATCGTAGAGAAATTGGGCATCAAGTCCGTATCAGGACTGACAATCTACGCTGTAATGCACGGCTACGTTGACGCCGACAGGATATAAACAAGCCAATAAGGTACTTCCCCCTCATAATCCTCATAAATTAGGATTGCACGGACTGGAGATTTCGCGTTACTTTGCAACCGAAATAAAACCAGTTATGAAACAATATAAGATTATCACCCTGATTCTGATGCTCCTCACTGCCGGCAATGCGCTTGCAGAAGATTTGGACACCTTGAAAGTAGTAGACGTCGAAGAAATCCTCGTCATTGCAGCACCCAAAGAAAACCGTAAGTTGCGCGAGCAGCCCACAGCCGTCACCTTGCTTTCACAGCAAGATATGCAGGCCGCCCAAGTGAACTCCATCAAGAACCTGACAGGACTTGTTCCCAATATGTTCATCCCCGACTACGGTTCACGCCTGACTTCCGCCGTTTATATCCGCGGTATCGGCTCGCGTATCAACACGCCGTCCATCGGACTATATGTAGATAATATCCCCTACATTGACAAATCCGCTTTCGACTTCGACTACTCCGACATCGAACGCATCGACGTATTGCGCGGCCCGCAAGGAACACTGTACGGACGCAATGCAATGGGCGGACTGATTAAGATTCACACCAAATCACCTTTCTCCTATCAAGGCACAGACTTCCGTATGGGTGCAGGCACGCACAATGCCTACAACACTTCGTTGACGCACTACCACCGGATGTCCGAGCGTTTCGCTTTCTCCACAGGAGGTTTCTATGACTACGAAGGCGGCTTCTTCCGCAACGCAGCGCTGAACAACAAGAAGATAGATAAAGGCCAGTCGGCAGGCGGACGCTTCCGCGGCATCTACCTGCCCTCCGAAAACTGGAAAGCAGACCTGAACGTGAGCTATGAATACAGCGACCAAGGCGGATATCCGTACTATTATACAGGTAGCGTCAATCACGCCGCCCAAAGCGAAGACATGAAATCCTATATCGGTACAATCTCCAACAACCGTGAAAGCAGTTACTACCGCAACTTGCTGAATACAGGGCTGAACCTCGAATATCAGGCGCAGCGCTTCACCCTGAGCGCCGTAACGGGCTATCAGTACCTGAAAGACCGCATGTCCATTGACCAAGACTTTACGGCAAAAGACATTTATACACTGGAACAAAAGCAGCGCATCCATACCCTGAGCGAAGAGATTGTGATGAAAAGCAAAGGCAACAGCCGCTGGCAATGGGCTACGGGTGTATTCGGCTTCTACCAATGGCTGAAGACCGATGCCCCGGTGACCTTCAGAGAAGACGGCATGAGCATGCTGGGCCGGATGCTGGGCAGTGTAATCCCGTCTAAAATAGAAGTTGCCATGATGCCGGGTATGGGACTTAACATCTTACCGTCCTTGCAACTCAGCAGCAGTAACCTGCTCATTAACGGCAATTTCGACACGCCGCTTCTCAACGGAGCGCTGTTCCATCAATCCACTTTCAGAGACCTATTCGGCCTGACGGGATTATCGTTCACAGCCGGGCTGCGTCTGGACTACGAGAAAATGAAGATGAACTACAACTCCGGCACTGCGATGGACTATACGGTAGGCATCAAGGGAGAAATGGTACGGGGCGGACAGGTTATCAAAGAAATAGCGATGATGCCCGAAACAGCACTCACCGTACAGTCACGCTACCAAGGTTCCATCGATAAAGACTACTTGCAACTGTTGCCGAAGTTTGCCCTTCAATACGATTTCAAAGACAATCTGGGCAACGTCTACGCAACCGTAAGCAAAGGCTACCGTTCGGGCGGATATAACATCCAGATGTTCTCCGACCTGTTGCAGTCCAGCCTGCAGAACGACATGAAGCGACAGACGAAAGAAGAAATACTGAAAGCCATAGAGAACTCTCCCGGTGCATCTTACAAGGATTTTATCAGCGAGAAGTTCCCCGATGCAGGCGAAAACCCCGATGCCCGCTCTGCCACGGAGTACAAACCGGAGCAAACCTGGAACTACGAAATCGGAACTCACCTGAACCTTTTCAATAACCGTCTGCGTACCGACGCCGCACTCTTCTGGCTGGAGACACGCGACCAGCAAATCTCACGCTTCGCGGGAGCGAGCGGCTTAGGACGCGAAACGGTCAACGCAGGCAAAAGCCGCAGCCTCGGCGCCGAACTGGCTTTGGCTGCCGCCATCACCACTGATTTCACCCTAAACACCAGCTACGGCTATACGTACGCCACTTTTAAGGATTACGTAACCAACGCCCGCGTCAACGGTCAGCTACAAGAAATCAGCTACAACGGAAACTACGTGCCTTTCGTTCCCAAGCATACACTGACCGTAGGCGGGCAATACATTTTCCGCATCAATCCGGGATATTGGCTGGACCGCATCCAGCTGAATGCCAACTATACCGGTGCAGGACGTGTCTACTGGACAGAAGAAAACACCGTCAGCCAGTCGTTCTACGGTACACTGAACGGACGTGTCAGCTTCCAGAAAGGCCGCGGACAGATAGATTTCTGGGTACGCAATGCGCTGGATAAAGATTATGCCGCCTTCTACTTTGAAAGCATGGGCAACGGGTTCATGCAGAAAGGACGCCCCATTCAGGCGGGAATAGAAGTACGTTGCAGATTTTAGTAAAGGGAGTACCACACTTTGGTACACAAAATACCAACCGGTTGGTACGGGAAGTACCAACCATTGATACATCAAATACCAACCGTTGGTACATGGAATACCAACCGTTGGTATACAGCATACCTGCCTTTGGAACGGAATGTACCAACCTCCGATACCGATAAAAGACTTATTCGTTGATTGCTCCGCAATGCGGGCAAACTCCCTTCGCCCCTATCTTCTGCCCGCAATTGCCGCAGCGATAGCGGGATGCAGCCAGTGACGAACGCAGTTTCCTAAGGAACACCCACACAAATACAGCAATAAACAAATAGCCGATATATATCTGGGTAGTCAATATAAAGAAGAAATAACAGAAGATACAACAAGAAGCCAGTCCCAACAGATAGAACACTGCCGCCGCCGGACTTAGCAGGCGAAACAAATCATCGAGCACCGCCAGCAGAACAATGACAAACAACCAAAGGCTCATAAGGAAGACAGAAAGCACAAACGGAACTTTAAACGGCGAAAGCGTAGGATTGAAATAAAAATGCTGCCACGTCTCCGGTACAAAAACCTGCATAGACTCGTACACGGTGGCGCTAAACGCCAGCAACAGGCACAACAGCAACGGATATACACTGTCTATATCGTTGAAGTAGACCATCTGCAACTGCTTGCGCCGAAACGCACGAAACAACCATGCCGCCACAAACAAAGCAAAGATTACAATGAAATAGGAAGCATGCGTATCACTAAACAGATAAATGGCCTGCGAGATACTGTCCGTAGGAACAAAAGCGCGCATCATATCCTTTTCCCGAAGCCAGCCCTGCACTTCCTGAGAATGGGCGAGTTTTACCCATACGCTATCCACACTGTCCGCCGGATGGATGGCAAACTCCGCCACTACCACCCTATCTCCCTTGTACAGCGTGTTATAGCAATCTTTCACAGGCAGACAGGCTATCGTCACCGAATCATCCCGCACTTCCAGATTCGTATTCCACGTATAATGACGCTCGTACAGATAAGTCAGCGAATCGCGAGTCTTTGCTCCCAGCTTCTCGTTTTCCAAGTCGGGACGGGGATAATGGCAAGACGTAAAAACAAAAGCAGTGAATATGAAGTATAAGGCATGAAGTATAAAGTATGAAGGGCAAGGCACACGTCGGGCGATGACGTTGCGTTTACAGCTACTTATGTTTACTTCCTCTTTCTTCATACTTTACACTTTCTCTTCACAGACTTTCATCTGGCAGTTCTTGCAGTCAAAGGTAAGGCGGAAACGTTTGCCGTCTGTTCCTACCAGATAATAAGGTTCCCGATACGGAGACTGTCCCTTTTGATGCGTAGGACACCAGCCCATACTATAACGCAGGCAATGTTTGCAGAACATAAGTACGGCTTCGGGCACCGCCTGTTTCTCGTAAGCCGGTTCTATGGCAACTACTCCGTGAGTCTGATAAAAGCTGCGGGCGGCAGTATTCATCACATTGCCCAAATAGGTCAGAGATGCTGTCGGGAAACGATGGCGGGTAGCTTTCCACACGTGCAACTCACGGCGGTAAGTAATACGACGGGCGGCAGTCAGCCTGTCTATCGCTTGGCGGCGCCAGTCAGCTATCACCGAAGCGGGTATGAACCAGTTCTGCGACAGGCTGATTGCAATGGCGGGAGTTGCTTCCGGGGAGCTGTCCATTACCTCAAAAGGAGTGTTTCCCAATTTGCCAAGCTGGGTGCACAGGTTGTCCTGTTGCGGAGTACGCGCAAGTTCTTTTGAATAGGGGAATGACAAGGTTATGCGATTGTCGTCTTCGTCCGCAACTGTCAGTGCAAAACCCGAAGGGGTATCTGTCAGCTCCCATTTAATACCGATTTTACGCTCGGCGGACTTGCGTGCAAGGACACGCTCAAAGTCCTGGTCGAAATTACGGTAAAGACGGGTACGCGGTTTGATGCGGGGCATATCGCCTGCCGGATACAGCTTGTTGCCGTCCACCCGATTGATGCGGAAGCCTTGCAAACGCCCCTGTTCATCGAGGAAGCAAACACCGTCTCCGTTATGGAAAGGCTTCACTCCGGCTACGGTAAGGTAGTTACCGCGTTGCTCTTTCATCGTTCCCATCTCCTCGCCCAGTGATTTCGGCGTATCGAAAGAGGATATTTCCCGGTCGCGGCCTTGCAGGAAGTAATGGGTGAAACCACGGCTGAAACTCTTGTCCAACTGGGGCTTGAAGTCGAAACGGCAAGTGCCCGAGGAAGCGCGTACATACTCCTTGCGGCGGGCAAAAACAGCATCCAGTTTCTGACGGTAGGCGGCTGTGACATTCTTCACGTAAGAAACGTCTTTCAACCGCCCTTCTATCTTCAGGGAAGAAGCGCCGGCATCCAGCAGGTCTTCCAGTACTTCACTTTGATTCAAGTCTTTCAAAGAGAGCAGATGCTTGTCGCGGACGATGGTTTTTCCGTCAGCATCTGCCAGACTGAACGGCAGGCGGCAGAACTGGGCGCATTCCCCCCGGTTGGCGCTTCTGCCGAAGCACGCCTGACTGACGTAACACTGTCCGCTGTAGCTTACACAAAGCGCGCCATGTACAAAGACTTCCAAAGGCGTCTCCGGACAGGTCTCGTGGATATTGCGTATCTCCTGCAATGAAAGCTCGCGTGCCAGTACCACCTGACGAAAACCGGCATCCGCCAGAAAACGAACTTTCTCCGGTGTACGGTTGTCCATCTGTGTACTGCCATGCAACGGTATGGGCGGCAGGTTCAGACGGGTAATGCCCATGTCCTGCACAATCAGCGCATCTACACCGATACGGTACAGTTCCCAAATCATCTTTTCCGTTTCGGCCAGTTCTTCTTCTTTCAGGATAGTGTTTACCGTGACATAGATACGTACATTGTATAAATGGGCGTATGCCACCAAAGCGGCAATATCTTCCAAAGAATTAACCGCCGCAGCACGTGCACCGAACTTCGGAGCGCCTATATATACCGCATCCGCACCATGATTGACGGCTTCAATGCCACACTCCAAATTCTTGGCGGGCACCAACAGTTCTATTTTCCGTTGCTTTATCATGCTACTTAATATCTTCAATGTTGAATGGAGTTTCCTGATACACAAAGTAGTTCAGCCAGTTGGAGAACAACAGGTTGGCATGCGCACGCCAACGCACCAATACGCCTTTGTCCGGGGTATCATCCAGATAGTAATTGCGGGGCATCTCGATAGACAGTCCCTTATCCAAGTCGCGACGGTACTCCGTATCGAGCGTCAACGGAGAATATTCGGAATGACCGGTTACGAAAAACTCACGCCCGTTACGCGCCATCACCATGTAAACTCCCGCATCTTTCGATTCCGAAAGCAGTGTCAGTTCGGGAACTTTCAGAATATCTTCCTTGCGAACTTCCGTATGGCGGCTATGGGGTACATAGAACACATCATCAAAACCACGGAAAATGGGATAAAGAGGTTGCAGAGTACGGTGCTCGAATATGCCGAACATCTTTGCGTCCAACGGATATTTGGGCACACCGTAGTGGTGATAAAGTCCGGCCTGCGCCGCCCAACAAATATAAAGAGTGGACGTGACATGTGTACGCGCCCAATCGAAAATCCCGGTAATCTCGTCCCAATAGGTCACTTCCTCAAAATCCATCTGCTCCACAGGAGCTCCGGTGATAATCATACCGTCATACTTCTCGTCACGCATCTTCTCAAAATCCGTGTAGAAAGTCTTCATGTGCTCTATCGGAGTGTTCTTGGAGGTATGGCTCTTGATTTTCATAAACGAAATCTCCACCTGTAACGGAGTGTTGGACAGCAAACGCACCAAATCAGTCTCCGTCGTAATCTTCAACGGCATCAGATTCAATATAACAATCCGCAACGGACGAATGTCCTGTTGGGTGGCACGTGAATTATCAATAACGAAGATATTTTCCTCTTTCAGCAGCTCTATCGCGGGAAGTTTATCGGGTAAATTTAAAGGCATAAGCTCTGTTCTATGGTTTAACTAATTACTGTTTACGATTTTAGTGTGTAAAGTTAGATAAAAAATCAAAGTGCTATAAATAATTTATAGAAGTTTTTATCGAATTAGAATAGGCGATATGAAATATTAGTATACTTTTGCACCCTTGTTACTTAAAGATATATATAAAAAGAGAAGAAAAAGCACCAAGCTATCAAGCGTGATAACTCATAATAGAAATCCGGAAGCGTAAATAACTTTCTCATAATATTTGTGGTTCTGCCCAATCTGATATATCGACACATAAGCTTTTGAGTGTGAACCGAAGACGAAGAAATTTTCGTCTTGTAAAACTACTATAATTATGAATATAACGAGAAACGTTTTCAAGAGAGTCTGTAATGTACTGTGCCTGGTTCTTGCCTTATTGTCTGCATCCTGCGTTAATAAGATAAGCGATGAAATTCAGGAAAGTAATATTCCCATCACCTTTTCTACAAAAACAAGTAAGAGTGCTACCAAAGCAACAAATAACACTTTTGAAACCGGAGACAGGATGGGTATATTTGCCATGCTGACCGGAAATGACCTAAACAAAGAACGATATATCGACAATTTACTCTTGGAGTGTGGAGAAGGAACTACATTGCTTCCCCAAAAAGAAGTTTACTACCCGGAGGGAGACGCTACACTGGATTTTATAAGCTACTATCCCTATCAAACCAATGGAATATCCGAAGGTGGTTATTTACTGAACGTCACAGTACAGACAGACCAAAGCAAGTCTTCAAACTACAGCCTATCCAATTTTATGACCGCACGGACAGAGAATGTAGCCAACAATGAGGAAACCGTGCAATTGGAATACAAGCATCAGTTTGCGAAGATAAAGTTAGTTCTTACTCCCAAAGAAGGCGAGAATGCGGATGATATGCTCAAAGCCAATCCTAAAATCATAGCTACCGGCTTCAAGACACAAGCCGTATATGACCTGCAATCGGACAAATTATCAAAAGTGCACGAAGAAAGTGAAACAGATATTATACCCGCCGGTGTATGGAAGAAAGATGGCAACGGTCTGTCCGGCAAAGAGTTCATAGTCATTCCGCAAATACATTCCGACAGCGAACAGGCTTTCACTTTAGAATGGAATGGCAAAATTTATGCATGCTCTCTGCCTTCGGCTACTATCAAAGAAGATACAGAATTGGAAATTCGTATCGATGCACTCCAAAGCACAAGTGAAGCACTGACAGGCATCATCGCCAATATCAAAGAATGGGGATACAGCGAACAAGGTGAAAGTGAAAATAAATATGACATTACCACTGTCCACACAGCTTCCTTCTCATTCAAGACATCCGACGTGTACAGAATCTATTATCAAGGAAAACCAGTTGCAGAAGTCTGCCGGGAATTTCTCAACAGCACCGTTGCTGATGCAATCTACTCTAAAGCGATTGTCGTCTACCCCATGCAAGACAATGAGCAAACCGACCTAAGCAATGGGCTCGTCTTGCAACTCCCTGACAAAGAAGCCACGATACATGGCGGTAAAGTAAGTTGGGATAAATCTCAAAACTCACTAACCTATACTGCAGGACACTCCAAACCTATCGAGAAATTCTACATCAACGGAAACAAAGAAATAGTTACAGAAAAAACGTCTGCCGTATTGGCCATCAATATCAGCAACTATGTAATCAGGGATATGCGATTTAAAATACCGCAAATCTACCCCATTGTAAAAATAGGTACACAATACTGGATGAAGGAGGATTTGAGAGCTACCTATTACAACAACAGAGAAAGCATCCCCCTCAGAATGGTCTTAGGGCAAGGTGGAGGCTATTTTAAACAGGACAACTTCGACGCCCATTTTTATAACGGAGAAGCCGTATTGACCGGTAAATTAGCACCGGCAGACTGGAAGATACCCACGGAAAATGACTGGAACAGATTAATAGAGTATATAGGCGGGAGTGCCTCTACACTTAAAAAAGCAGAAAGCTGGAGCACCGACACTTACCCGGCAACAAACGAAAGCGGATTCAACTCCCAACCCAGAGGGCTGATTCTGGAGAATGAAAAAGGAAAAACCGTTATTGTGAATTCCAACTCATCCACTGCATACTGGGTATATGACGGCACACAAAAGCAATTGGACAAAACAATAATGCTTGACAACAAGAATAATGGCGTAGAATTCAAAACCAAAATCAAACCGGAAGGTAAAGATTATTATAACGCCTTTTCTATTCGTTGCATAAAAGAATAGCCTGTCAAAAAGGCATTTCTCATTTCTTTTTCGTATTTTTGTTCCCAATGTGCAAGATTTTGCCAATTAGACAAAGACAACGAAGAAGAAATGAGAGTAATCGATCTGATAAACAGTAACGAAAAAACAGCTTTTTCTTTTGAAATATTGCCCCCTCTGAAAGGTACAGGCATCGAAAAGTTGTACGAAACAATAGATACACTACGGGAATTTGACCCTAAATACATCAATATAACCACACACCGCAGCGAGTATGTGTACAAGGACCTTGGCAACGGACTGTTTCAACGCAACCGGCTTCGCCGCCGTCCGGGAACGGTATCTGTTGCCGCAGCTATCCAAAACAAATACAACATAACGGTTGTTCCACATATTCTTTGCAGCGGCTTCAGCCGTGAAGATACCGAGTATGTATTGCTCGATCTGCAATTTCTGAACATCACAGACCTTTTGGTATTGCGCGGAGACAAGGCAAAGCATGAATCTGTCTTTACTCCCGAAGGCAACGGCTATCATCATGCAGTGGAATTGCAAGAGCAAATCAACCAATTCAATAAAGGTATCTTTGTAGACGGTTCCGAGATGAAAGTCACCAATACTCCTTTCTCATACGGAGTGGCCTGTTATCCGGAGAAGCACGAAGAAGCTCCAAATATTGATACGGACATTTATTGGCTGAAAAAGAAAATGGAAACCGGAGCGGAATATGCCGTTACCCAATTGTTTTATGACAATCGGAAATATTTTGACTTTGTAGAACGTGCCCGCAAAGCCGGGGTCACTATCCCCATTATACCGGGCATCAAACCATTCAAGAAGTTGTCACAGCTCAGCATGATACCCAAAACATTCAAAGTGGACTTACCAGAAGAACTCACAAAGGAAATTTTGAAATGTAAGAATGATGCCGAAACACAGCAAGTAGGTATTGAATGGTGTGTACAGCAATGCAAGGAATTAATGGAACACCATATTCCCAGCATTCATTTCTATTCTATAGGTGCGGTAGACAGCATTAAGGAAGTAGCTAAACAAGTTTATTAACTAAATATCAATACCGTGTTTTTTAAAGATGTAATCGGCCAAGACGCAGCCAAACAGCGATTGATACAGGAAGTGCAGGAAGGACGTATTCCTCATGCACAACTGTTCTGTGGTCCGGCAGGAGTAGGCAAGCTACCTTTGGCTATGGCTTACGCACGCTACATCTGTTGCCCGAACCGTACGGAAGCTGATGCCTGTGGCACGTGTCCTTCGTGTGTGAAATGGAACAAGCTGGTACATCCGGATGTACACTTCGTATTCCCTATTGTAAAAAGCACCAAGGGGAAAAAAGAAGTCTGTGATGATTATATAGCCGACTGGAGGCATTTGGTACTGAACAATCCCTATTTCTCACTGAGCCATTGGCTGAACGAAATGGGAGCTGAAAACGGTCAGGCAATTATCTACGCAAAGGAAAGCGATGAGATTACCCGAAAACTCAGTTTGAAATCCAGTGAGGGCGGATATAAGGTGACCATTGTATGGCTGCCCGAAAAGATGCACGAAGTTTGTGCCAATAAATTGCTGAAGTTATTGGAAGAGCCCCCTGAAAAAACCGTATTTCTTTTAATCTCAGAAGCTCCCGAAATGATATTGTCCACCATACTCAGCCGTACACAACGTTTCAATATCCGCAAAATAGAGGAAATGAGTATAGCCAATGCCCTGCAGCAAAAGTATGGCGTACAGCCTGCGGACAGCCAGACCATAGCGCATTTGGCAAACGGAAACTTCATCAAGGCATTGGAAACAATTCATCTGAATGAAGGAAACGAACTCTATTTTGAACTGTTCGTCAGTTTAATGCGTCTTTCCTATCAGCGGAAAATACGGGAGATGAAGCAATGGAGCGAGCAATTGGCAGCTATGGGACGCGAACGCCAAAAGAACTTTCTGGAATATTGCCAGCGTATGATACGGGAAAACTTCATCTATAACCTGCATCGGAAAGAAATGAATTACATGACACTGCCTGAGCAAAACTTCGCTACCCGATTCGCCCCATTCGTCAACGAACGGAACGTTATGGGTATCATGGATGAACTCAGTGAAGCACAGGTACATATTGAACAAAATGTAAATGCCCGTATGGTTTTCTTTGATTTTTCACTGAAAATGATTGTTCTGTTAAAGCAATAGGGTAATCTTTTTCGGCCTGAATCTAAATAATAAACAGTAAATAGTCAAATAATAGATAGAATGATGGAATTTAAACTACATAACGGAAGCGGTGGTCTCTGCTGCAAAAGCTGCGGCAGACAGGACAAGCAACTAAATACCTACGATTGGCTTGCCGATATTCCCGGCAATGCAGAAGAATCGGATATGGTGGAAGTCCAGTTCAAGAATACCCGTAAGGGCTATTTCCGCAACAGCAACAAAATACCTCTGGAAAAAGGCGATATAGTAGCCGTAGAAGCTACTCCCGGACATGATATAGGTGTAGTAACTCTTACCGGACGACTCGTCCCTCTACAAATGCGCAAAACCAATATCAAGTCGGAAGCCGATATCAAACGTATCTACCGTAAGGCAAAACAGGTAGATATGGATAAATATAATGAAGCGAAAGCACGTGAACACAGTACGATGATTCGTGCACGTCAGATAGCCCTTGACCTCAACCTCAACATGAAAATCGGTGATGTTGAATATCAAGGAGACGGCAACAAAGCTATCTTCTACTACATTGCAGATGAGCGTGTAGATTTCCGCCAGTTAATTAAAGTTCTGGCTGACGCCTTCCACGTACGTATTGAAATGAAACAGATTGGCGCACGCCAAGAAGCCGGTCGCATCGGCGGTATCGGACCTTGCGGTCGCGAACTATGCTGTGCCACATGGATGACGTCTTTTGTATCCGTATCAACCAGTGCCGCTCGTTTTCAAGATATTTCACTGAATCCACAAAAGCTTGCCGGACAATGCGCCAAATTGAAGTGTTGTCTTAACTATGAAGTGGATTGCTATGTAGAAGCACAGAAACGCTTGCCTTCCAAAGAAATCGAATTAGAAACCAAAGACGGTGTATTCTATTTCTTTAAGGCGGACATCCTTAACAATCAGATAACCTACTCCACCGACAAGAACATTCCGGCCAATCTGGTTACAATCAGCGGCAGACGGGCTTTTGAAATAATCGGTCTGAACAAGAGAGGTATCAAACCGGACAACCTACTGGAAGAAACGCGTCGTACCGAACCAAAGAAACCGGTAGACCTACTCGAGCAGGAAAGTTTAACCCGTTTTGACCGTAACCGTAAAAATAAAAATGGAGGAGACGGCAACAACAGTAACGGCAATGGCAACAATGGCGGCAATCGAAACAAGAAGAAGAAAAAGAATGCCAATAACCGACCACAAGGTGGTGAACAGCCTGCCACTCCGCAACAACAAGAGCAGTCTAAACCGCAAGGAGACGAAAAACGGGTACAGGGAGACGAGAAACGCCCGCAACGAAATAACAACAATCGTAAACGTCCCCACAATAACAGACCTAAGTCTCAAGGAGATAAACCTGTTCAAAATGATAAACCTGTTCAAGAATAAGACAAAGTTTCTGAAAATCACCATACTACTGTTTGTTGCAGGCATATTAAACGCCTGCGACAAACAAACTGTATATCATGCATTCCAGTCTATCCCGCAAGAAGGTTGGAAACGACAGGACACACTATTTTTCAATGTCAGCATACCCGATTCACAAACTTACTATAAACTGACTATCGAAGTCCGTAACCGTAATACCTACCCTTATCAAAACATAAATTTATCCGTTTGTTACGATAGCCCGGAAGTCAAAAAGCTACAGGCTGACACACTGAAAGCCGTCATAGCCAGCGAGGAAGGCATCTGGAAAGGAGATGGTTGGGGCGGATTATATCAATCCGCATTCCCTGCCGGAAGTATCAAAATAGAGAAGCCCGGTGATTATCTTTTCAAAGTAGCCCATACAATGCCCGATGACATCCTTCCCGGCATCAACGACATAGGAATCAAACTACAACGGTAATATTACGTAAATCTATGACGAGGTTACACCAACCTCCTATTCCTTCCGGCATCAATACGCAGGAAAATAAACAGCAGTATCGTAAAACCCCATAACGACGAGCCACCATAACTAAAGAAAGGCAACGGAATACCGATTACAGGTGTAAGACCGAGTACCATTCCGATATTTATAAAAAGATGAAACAGGAAAATACTCAGTACCGAGTATCCATATACCCTGCCAAATGCCGACTGTTGCCGCTCTGACAACACTATCAAACGAAGTATCAGAATCAGAAACAATAGCAGCACAGCCGTTGAACCGATAAAACCCTCTTCCTCCCCCACTGTACAGAAGATAAAATCCGTATCTTGTTCGGGTACATATTTCAGTTTAGTCTGTGTACCGTTCAAAAAGCCCTTCCCGGTCAATCCGCCCGAACCAATAGCAATCTTTGACTGGTTTACATTATAACCTGCCCCTGCCAAATCTTCCTCCATGCCCAACACAACCTTGATACGTATCTGCTGATGAGGTTCCAACACTTTATTGAAGAAATAATCGCTGGAATAGAGAAAGCCTATCGAACCTATAGCAAATAATCCAATAAGAAGACAACTCCAATGGCGCTCACTCAAAGAAAGAAAGAATAAATAGCACACTGTCACAACACATAATCCCCATTGCGCCCACACCAAATTAAAGGGAGTGATGTACTCTGATATAAAATATGCGATAAGCAACACTATAAAAGAGCCTCCGATAATATTACGAACCGGCTCCCATTTCTTTTTATATATCCATACCATTCCACCGGCAAAGAGCAAAACCATTGACAATACGGCAAACTCTCCGATAGGTGTTGGAGTATCCGCTATAAAAACCTGATCGAAACGAATTCCCACCACAAAATATACCACAGCGCAAATACCGGAAAAGAGCACCACACCGGGCATACCTTCACGATAAAGCATCAGAAAGAAAGCTGTATATACCAATGCGGAACCTGTTTCACGTTGAAGGATAATCAGCAGCATCGGCAAAAGGATGAGAAAAGCCAACATCAATGCGCTTTTCCAGTTTTTTATGGTAAATGAATAAGCACTCATATACTTTGCTAATGCCAGTGCTGTGGCAAACTTGGCAAACTCAGCCGGTTGCAAACTGACAGGTCCCAAAATTAACCATGAACGTGATCCCTTAGTATCAGGAGCTATGAAGATAGTGACAACCAATAATAGAATAAGTCCTATATATATAATGTAGGAAAACATATCATAGAGTGTATCCTCCAGCATCAGCAAAACAAAGCCCAGCCCGAATGAACAGACAATCCACATAAACTGTTTACCGGCACGAGTGGAAAAATCAAGAAAATCACGGTCACCATAATCGTAACTTGCTCCGCAAACGCTAAACCAGCCAAATACAATCAGCATCAGGTAGATTACAATCGTCACCCAATCCAATGATTTCCATATATTGTCTCTTCTTACCATTTATACTGTTAATATTTGACCGTTCACTACCTTTCTTCGTCTCCGTACAAAATTATACGGTTACTAAATTCCTCCGCACGTATTTCATTCTCCGGCGACAACTTACCATGTAAGTACTGATCCATCATCATAGCACCGATAGGAACACCGTAAGTCGCCCCGAAACCACCATTCTCCACATAGACCGCAATTGCTATTTTGGGGTCGTTCATCGGAGCGAATCCCATAAATACAGAATGGTCTTTCCCTCGATTCTGCGCCGTACCGGTTTTACCGCATGCTTCCACACCGGGCAGAATTGTACCTACCATACGGCAAGTCGCACTACCCGTACTTCCTGTAACAGCGGCACGCATACCTTCCACAACTTCATCATAATACTCCCGGGCAACCGAAGTGATACGTGGAGTACGGTAAATGCTATCCAGGTCATTGTCTTGTATTTCTTTTACAATATGCGGGGTTATGAAATGCCCCCGATTGGCAATGGTTGCACCTAAATTGGCTATTTGCAACGGAGTGGCAAGAATTTCACCCTGTCCGATAGCGATACTGATAACCGTAAGCCCGTTCCAAGAACCACGATATGCTTTATCATAAAATTTTGCGTTAGGAATCAACCCGCGTTGTTCTCCGGGAAGGTCTGTACCGAGACGATAACCGAATCCTTGAGAAACCATATGGTCTTTCCATACGGTAATGGCATTTTGAGGAGAACCATACTTTTTGTCACTGAACATTCGGAACAGCCCCCAGCAAAAGTAGGAATTACATGAAGTAGCTATGGCCGGAATCAATGGCAAAGGAGAACCATGCCCGTGGCATCCCACATGCAAGCTTCCATAGTTAAACCCGTGTGCACAGGGAAAAGTCGGATAATCTTCATGGATAATTCCTTCTTGCAAAAATGTCAATGCCTGCGCAGTCTTAAAAGTGGAGCCCGGTGGATATGCCCCCATTATTGCACGGTTCAACAAAGGTTTTCGTTTGTCTCTTTGTAACATTCGGTGATTCTTGCCACGCTGGCGTCCAATCATCAAGTGAGGATCGAAAGTGGGAGAAGAAACCATACAGAGTATCTCTCCCGTAGCCGGCTCAATGGCTACAATCGCCCCGATTTTATGCTGCAATAGACGCTCACCTAACCTCTGTAATTCGATGTCGATACCTAAGGTCAAATTCTTACCGGGTATGGAAGGGCGGTCGAGCTTCCCGTCCATATAATGCCCCTGAATACGCCCATGCGCATCACGAAGCAGAATCTCCACTCCTTTTTCCCCACGGAGATACTTTTCATAAGATTTCTCTATCCCTTGCTTTCCTATATAATCTCCCCGAATATAGTAATTGTCCGCTTCAATATCTTTCTTTGACACTTCGCCTATGTCTCCCAACGCATGCCCGGCGGCATCATAAGTATATTGCCGGATAGTACGCCGCTGGATATAGAAACCGGGAAATTTGAATAGCTTCTCCTGAAACACACCGCACTCTTCTGCCGAGAGTTGTGTCATAAATACCTGATGCGTATATTTGGAATAACCGGGATTCATCCAACGGTTCTTTACATCTTTCATACGCTTTTGGAACTGTTCGAGTGTAATGTTCAACGCACGACAAAAATCCAGCGTATCAAGTTGTACCACTTCACGAGGCACGAACGTAATGTCGTATGCAGGCTGGTTAAAAACCAACAGTTTACCGTTACGGTCATAAATAGCGCCACGCGAAGGATACTGAATCTTATTCAGAAAGGCATTGCTGTCCGCATTCTTCTTGTAGTCATCCGTCATGATTTGCAAGTCGAACAGACGAATCACGTAGATAAGGACAATGACAACAGCCGCCATGCCTATCACATATTTTCGTTTCTCCAGCGTATAATCCTTCATTCAATTGCGACTTATGAGTTCCTTTTTATTTCTTCCGTATACCCTCTACCGCCATTATACAAGTTACAGTCAGCAAAGTGCTTGTTACAATTCTCAACAACAACGTACCGATGTGAGCAAAAGAGAAGAATTCGAGAGTAAGCAGCATCCCGTGATGCACCAAGACACTGACAACCAAATATTTCAGAAAAGGAGAGATTCCCATTGTACGGACTGCCGGAATCAATGTATCCAGCGTATCGCGAGGTACAAACAAACGTAAGAATACAGGGCGCAGAAAGGCTAACAACACCGTGGCAGCCGCATTCATTCCCGGAGTATCGGAAAAGACATCAACCGCCAGCCCGAGGAAGAAAGCCCATAACATCAATGCGTTACGGGACACATCCGATTCAAACTTCAAAATCAGGTATATATATAAAAACGGGGTGGCATATCCGGCAATATGCACATTGTTCAGTATCAGCACCTGCAATAGCGCCAAACCGATAAACCATCCTATCTTATGCAAATAATTGATTATCATTTTTCCCCTTCTTTTTCCAGCATATTCTGTTCTACCTGTCCGCTACGCGAAATAACACGCACATTACTCACCTTACCGAAATCCGTAGCCAGCTTTATCTTCAACAGATATGAAAGTCCGTCATGAGAGTCAGACATATCATCAACCGTTCCTACCATAACCCCTTCGGGAAATACCGTGGAGTAACCGCTTGTCACTACTGTATCACCCAGATTAAATTCCGCATGCCGAGGCAAATCTTTCAGATAGGCAAAACGCGAATCTCCGCCTTCCCACTTCAAATAGCCGAAATAATCACTGCCCACAATCTTGCAGCTGATGCTCGACTTGCTGTTCAGCAACGGAATAACCAGCGAATAGCGGGGGGAAGTCTTATATACAATACCTACTACCCCATTTGCATCCACCACACCCATCTCCGGACGAATGCTATCTGACGAACCACGGTCCAATGTAATGTAATTATCCGCCTTATTCAGACTGTTCTTAATAATATTCGCCTTGAATATGCGGTAATCATCCGGAGCAAGGCGCGCCGTGCTATATAGTTTTACTGAATCCAATCCCCTTTCTTGCAGGCTTCTTTCAAGAAAAGCCACCCGTTGTTCCAACCACATATTCCGGTCGAGTAAATCCTCGTTGACCGATTTCAAGTGGAAGTAAGAACTGATACCTCCCGAAATCTCATAAACTTTCCCTGCCACTCCGTTTGCCGAGGTGAAATACACACTCTGTTGATAATGGTTGAAGCGGAACAATAAAACAAAACTGGTAACCTCTAACAAAAGAAAGAGGAACCAGTAATTGTATTTAATAAGAAAGTTCAGTAAGTTTCGCATACCTATCTCATCAGGAATGAGAAGCGGTCAACATTCTTCAATGCAACGCCTGTACCTTTGGCAACGGCATGCAAAGGGTCTTCCGCAATGTGGAACGGTATGTTAATTTTATCGGTCAGACGTTTATCCAGTCCGCGAAGCAGAGCACCGCCACCGGCCAGATAGATACCGTTATGCACGATGTCGGCATACAATTCGGGCGGCGTATTCTCCAATGCACTCAAGATAGCAGTCTCAATCTTAGAGATAGACTTCTCCAGACAGTGTGCCACTTCCTGATAGCATACGGGCACTTCCATAGGAAGAGCCGTGATACGGTTTGGACCATGAACAATATAATCTTCAGGAGCGTCCTCACCCAATTCGGTTAAAGCCGCACCTACATTAATCTTGATACGTTCTGCCATACGTTCGCTGACCTTCACGTTGTGCTGGCGGCTCATATACTCCTGAATATCGGCAGTCAGGTCGTCACCGGCAATACGGATAGAGTTATTGGAAACAATACCGCCCAATGAGATAACGGCAATTTCCGTAGAGCCGCCACCTATATCAACAATCATATTACCCTCTGGCGCTTCCACATCAATACCGATACCGATAGCTGCAGCCATCGGTTCAAATATCAAGTAAACATCACGTCCACCGGCGTGTTCGGCAGAATCTCGCACGGCACGAAGCTCAACTTCCGTACTTCCCGAGGGAACACCTATTACCATACGGAGTGAAGGAGAGAACAGACGATTACGATTGTTCACCATTTTAATAAGTCCGCGTATCATCTGCTCGCAAGCATAGAAGTCGGCAATTACGCCGTCACGAAGCGGACGGATAGTACGTATGTTCTCGTGGGTTTTTTCGTGCATCATCTTCGCCTTTTCACCCACGGCAATCATCTTGTCTGTACGACGGTCCAAAGCTACTACCGAAGGCTCGTCCACTACTATCTTACCGTTTGTGGTAATAATAGTATTGGCAGTACCAAGGTCCATCGCTATTTCTTGTGTAAAAGAGAATAATCCCATATTTCTTAAATGAAGAATTAGGAATGAAAAATTAAGAATGCTATGCAGAATAACAACGCGAGTAAAGACAGCGCAGTCAATTCCTCATTCTTAGTTCTTCATTCATCATTAATATTAGTGTTTAAAGTGGCGGAACCCTGTTATCACCATTGCAATGCCATGCTCGTTGCAATAATCAAACGAGAGTTCGTCCTTGATGCTTCCGCCCGGCTGAATCACAGCTTTAACACCTTCATTGCCTGCTATTTCCACACAATCGGGGAAAGGGAAGAAAGCATCACTTGCCATTACAGCGCCATTCAAGTCGAAGCCGAAGTTCTTAGCTTTTTCGATAGCCTGTTTCAAGGCATCTACACGGCTGGTCTGACCTACGCCGCTTGCCAACAGCTGTTTGCCTTTTGCCAATACAATAGCGTTGGACTTGCTATTCTTCACAATTTTGTTTGCAAAAAGCATATCTTCGATTTCCTGTGCAGTCGGAGCTTTTGTCGTTACTGTTTTCAAGTCTTCGGAAGTCTCCACTTTCAGGTCACGATCTTGTACCAGCACGCCGTTCAGCAAAGAGCGGAACTGTTTCTTTGGCAAAGTCGCCTGCTTACGAACCAAGATTATACGGTTTTTCTTCTGACCGAGGATTTCCAAGGCATCCACATCATAATCGGGAGCAATGATAACTTCAAAGAATATTTTGTTGATTTCCTCGGCAGCAGCCTTGTCAATCACAGCATTTGTGATAAGCACGCCGCCGAACGCAGATACAGGGTCACCGGCAAGCGCGTCATTCCAAGCCTCCAGCACGGTAGGACGTGAAGCCAATCCGCAAGCATTGTTATGTTTCAGGATAGCAAAAGTCGTATCCGTAAATTCATCAATCAAATCAACGGCAGCGTTGATATCAAGCAAGTTGTTATAAGAGATTTCTTTTCCGTGAATCTGGTCGAACATTGCATCTATATTGCCATAGAAGTATCCTTTCTGATGCGGATTCTCACCGTAGCGTAAAGTCTTCTGGTTGTTGGCAGATTGACGGAAAGCTGAGCCTTCTTCACCGTCAAAATAATTAAAGATGGCCGAATCGTAATGAGAAGATACGGCAAAGGCCTCTTTAGCAAACCAACGGCGTTCTTCGAGTGAAGTGGTAGCGCCATGCTCCATCAACATATCGCGAAGCGGCTGATATTGAGCCTGTGAAGCAACAATTACCACATCATTATAATTTTTGGCTGCAGCACGAATCAACGAGATGCCGCCTATATCAATCTTCTCGATAATAGCCGGTTCCTCAGCACCACTGGCAACAGTAGCCTCAAACGGATACAAATCTACAATTACAAGGTCTATTTCGGGAATTTCATATTTTTCTATTTGCTGCATGTCTTGTTCCAATCCGCGGCGGCAAAGAATTCCTCCAAATATCTTAGGATGCAGAGTCTTTACGCGTCCACCCAAAATGGAAGGGTATGTAGTAAGGTCTTCCACCGCTTTGCAGGGATAGCCTAAAGATTCGATAAATTGACGAGTTCCACCGGTTGACAGGAACTCTACACCTTCTTCATGCAGTTTGGTAATGATTTCGTCCAAACCTTCTTTATGGTAAACGGATACCAGAGCTGTTTTGATTCTTTTAGTTTCAGACATGGATTTGCGTATTAAAGTAATGCGTACATTTTACTATTTGATGTGCAAAGTTACGAATTTTGTTTATTCATACATACATTCATACACAATAAATTAGGTATAATTAAAAAAGGAACTTATTATTAATTCCAATAACTCTGTATGGCGGTATAAGAAAAGTCCCGCCAAAAAGGTGTTTATACCTCTCTGACGGGACTGAAATCTTTTATGAAAGCAAGGCTGTTACCAGATAGAAACTCGTTTTTCCACCGGCACAAACATCTGATCATTCTCTGTAATATTGAAAGCCTCATACCAAGCACCAATTTGGGGTAAAGCACCGTTTACGCGCCACTTGCCCAACGAGTGCACATCACTCTTAGTGCGATTCAGGACTTCTTCTGGACGGATGTTGTTTCCCCATACACCTGCATAAGCGAGGAAGAAGCGCTGTTCGGGAGTAAATCCATCCATTACAGGCAGCGGATTGGCAGCAGTAGCCCTCTTGAATGCCCGATAGGAAACTTGCAAGCCGCCGTGGTCGGCAATGTTCTCACCCAAAGTCATACGGCCATTGCCGTGTACCCCCGGAGCGACTTCAATGCTGTCGAACACATTCACCATAACCTGAGCACGTTCATCAAAACGTTTGGAATCCTCGTCAGTCCACCAGTCTTTCAAATTACCGTCTTTATCGTATTGGCGACCTTGGTCATCAAACCCGTGAGTCATCTCATGGCCGATTACCACACCGATAGCTCCGTAATTGAAAGCATCATCCGCATTCATGTCAAAGAACGGATATTGCAGAATACCGGCAGGGAAACATATTTCATTTGTTGTCGGGTTATAATAAGCATTCACAGTTTGCGGAGTCATCAGCCATTCCTCCTTATCCACCGGTTTGCCGGCTTTAGCCACCATTTCCGCGTGGTTCCATTCGTTGGTACGCTCCATATTTGCCCAATATGAATCATCTTTAATCTCCAATGTAGAGTAATCCTTCCACTTGTCAGGATAACCGATTTTCACATGGAAAGTAGCCAGCTTTTCCAAAGCCTTTACTTTGGTAGAATCTCCCATCCAAGCAAGCCCCTTAATGCGTTCGCCCAAGCTTTCTTGCAGATTCTTCACTAAAGCCACCATACGTTCTTTGGCAGCGGCAGGGAAATATTTCTCTACATACATCTGCCCCACAGCTTCACCCAAGGCTGAACTCACTGTACTGACAGCTCTCTTCCAACGAGGTTGCATTTCTTGCGTACCGCTCATTGTACGTTGGTAGAAGTCGAAGTTTTGCTCGGCCATAGCATCATTCAAAGTACCAGCGGCGGCATCAATCAATCTCCATTGCAGATAGAGGCTTTGTTGGTCAATAGGCAGAGTATCCAAAATATCGGCGGCTGCTTTCAGAGAAGCGGGCTGCCCTACGATAATCTCCTTCACGTCCTTCAAATCCAAAGCAGACAGATAAGCATCCCAATCGAAAGTGGGGTAATTTTTTTCCAATTCTTCCAGCGTCATTTTATTGTAGTTGGCATGCGGGTCGCGCAATTCCGTACGCGAACGGAAAGCCTTTGCAAGACGTGTTTCTACGTCCATAACTACTTCCATACCTTTTTTGGCAGTAGCCTCATCAAAGCCTGCCAATTGATACATCTTCTGTACGTGTGTACGGAAAGCATCACGAATCTTAGCGGTAGCCTCATCATTCTCCAGATAATATTCACGTTCACCCATACTCAAACCCGTTTGGTAAGACTGTACAGCGTTCATGCTACTATTCATTTCATCGGCCCCTACATACAGAACATTATAGGAAACAATGCCCTTCTTTTGCATCTCGCCCAACAAAGCATAAAGTTCTTTCTTGTCTTTCAAGCTCCCCAACCTTTCCAATTCGGTTTTAATAGGGACTATGCCATCTTTATTCAGTTTCACACTGTCCATTACGATTTTGTACAAATCGCCTACTTTCTGCGCTATACTACCGGCTTCATGTTGAGTGGCAGCCAATTCTTCGATAAGTCCCTGAATCTGCTTACGGTTATTTTCTGCGAGAACAGTAAAAGAGCCGTACTGTGAGTACTCGGCAGGAATCGGATTATTCTTCATCCAACCGCCACAGGCGTATTGGTAAAAATCTGTTCCGGGCAAAGCCATTGTGTCAAGATTGGCAAGCTGAATACCGGCTGTAAGCTCAGCCTGTTTCTTGCCTGTGCTGCAAGCACCTGTCATCAGACAAAATGCTGCAATGGGTAAAAAATGAAATACTTTCATACTTATAAAATATAATGTTATAAAGTTATCACTCCTTTCTCGTCTCCTCCAGTTCGCAAGAGGCTACATCCCACTCTTCCATTACATTATCCAATTGAGTTTTCAACTTTTGATGCTGTTCATAGAGTGTCATATCCGAAGCGCCTTCCGGTGTAGCCATTTTGGCTTCAAGAATAGAAATGGCCGATTCCAGTTGTTCTATCTCCGCTTCACAATCCGCTACACGGCGTTCCAGCTTTTTAAGTTTCTTATTGAGTTCCTTTTGCTCCTCATAGGACAATTTTGCGGCAGAAGGTTGTACAACCGTTGTTGCGGCATTATTACCGGTTACCATTTTTCCGACAGGGGAAGAGGACAGCGAAGGAGACTTCTGCAAGTCATTCAAACTCTCTATCTGTTTTTTCTGCAGGAAATCGTAAATACCGCCAAGATGCTCCTTTACCACTCCGCCACCGAACTCATATACTTTAGTCGCAAGTCCATCCAAAAAGTCACGGTCATGGCTGACAATTATCACTGTACCGTCAAAATCGCGTATCGCTTCTTTCAGTACATCCTTGGAACGCATATCAAGGTGATTCGTAGGTTCGTCAAGAATCAGGAAATTCACCGGTTCCAGCAGCAGCTTTATCATGGCAAGACGAGTACGTTCTCCACCGGAAAGCACTTTTACCTTCTTGTCAGAAGCCTCTCCGCCAAACATGAATGCTCCCAAAATATCACGTATCTTCAACCGGATATCCCCTACCGCCACACGGTCAATAGTATCAAAAACAGTCAGATTCTCATCCAACAATTGCGCTTGATTTTGCGCAAAATAGCCTATCTGCACATTATGCCCCAAAGTCAACCTTCCGGTATAATCCGTAATTTCATCCATGATACACTTTACAAGCGTAGACTTGCCCTCACCATTTTTACCGACAAAAGCAACCTTCTCACCACGATTAATCGTAAGATTAACATCGTGAAAAATAACATGGTCTCCATACGCCTTGGCAACATCTTCACAGATAACCGGATAATTGCCGCTGCGACTGCTGCAAACAAACTTCAAACGCAAAGAAGAGTTATCCTCTTCGTCCACTTCTATACGTTCTATCTTTTCAAGCTGTTTGATACGGCTCTGCACCTGTACCGCCTTAGTAGCCTTATAGCGGAAACGCTCAATGAAATCTTCCGTATCCTGTATCTGTTTCTGCTGGTTTTCGTAAGCGCGCAACTGCTGTTCACGACGTTCTTTGCGCAACACCACAAACTCATCATACTTCACTTTATAATCATAAATACGTCCGCAAGTTATTTCAATGGTACGGGTTGTGACATTATTAAGAAAAGCGCGGTCGTGGCTGACGAGTACCACCGCATTGGCACGAGTGGACAGGAAATTTTCCAACCACTGAATACTTTCTATATCAAGGTGATTCGTAGGCTCGTCAAGCAATAATACGTCCGGACGACGAAGCAATAACTTGGCAAGTTCGATGCGCATACGCCAACCTCCGGAAAACTCGCTTGTAGAGCGGTCGAAATCCTCACGGCTAAAACCCAAGCCCTGAAGGGTTCGTTCTATTTCAGCACGATAGTTTGTTCCGCCCATCATCAGGAAACGCTCATTCTCATGGGTAAAACGGTCAATCAGCTTCTGATAATCTTCACTGTCATAATCAGTGCGTTCGGCAAGCTGCCGGTTCATACGCTCAATATCAGCCTGCATCTCAAAGATATGCTCAAAAGCAAGTTCCGCCTCCTGCATTACAGTACGCTCATCACTGAGTATCATCACCTGAGGCAAATACCCGATAGTACATTCGCGGGGAACAGCCACAACGCCGGAAGTCGGTTGCTGGATGCCGGCCAATATTTTAAGCATGGTAGACTTGCCTGCGCCATTCTTGCCGACAAGAGCTATACGATCCTTTTTGTTTATAACATAAGAAACGTCTTCGAACAGAGGGGTGGCATTAAATTCCACCTTCAGTCCTTCTACAGATATCATAGTGTCAATGAATTAATCGTTCAAGACTGCAAAGGTAGCGATATTATTTTTATTCTCACGCAATCATGTATTCAAAGCATACGACTGCACTCATTTTAAAATTCAAGGTTTATATGAATGTTTGTATGAATGACAGATAGTATAAGATAATTATGTATATTCACTTAAAATATCGGATGATACGGCAAACGGGTAATTAGTTATTTATATTTACAGCATAATATATTTACCTTTTAGCAGTACTTTGAGGCAGGCTTAGTCGTATACTGAGGTAGCCTCAGTCGTATACTTAGATAGGCTCAGTCGTATACTGAGCCACACTCCATAAAAGCACACTGACAATCAGGTAGTTACAAACAAGCATCCGCCACTCATAAACCTTTACAAAAAAAATCCCCTCTTTCCCTTCCTGTTCAGCCAGTTTGGAGAACAAAAAAGGGAAAGAGGGGATAATCTTTTCAAAGAAAGCGCTCTAACGTTCCTTTAAAATAACTTAGCAGGATATTCTCCGGCATCCACCAATGCCTGAATCTTGTCGACCACACTCTGGCGATCTTCCGGATAAGTCACACCGAACCATTTACTGTTCGTATCAAGCACCTCAACCGTAGCCGTACCGTCGTTAATCAGTTTATCTACCATCAACGGTATGAAGAATTCGCTCTTCAAGTTCTCCATATTCTTAGGGTCGCTGAGGAATGTCTTGAAGAACTCTTGGCTGTAAGCAAAGTAATCGGGAGTAAAGCCCCAGAAGTTCATACTGACTGGAGTAGTATCGGGAGTAGCTGTCCATTCGCCATTATCATCAATATATTTCACTTCACCGTCCATACGCTGAATCTTGGTACGTTCTACAACAGAGGTCAACAGTTTTTTTGCATCCGTGCCGCAAAGACCGCGTGATACGGTACCGCTTTCGCTTAATGTATTGCCAATGCGGAAACCTACCATTGAATATACATTCTTGGAGCCTTCGGGAAGCGCAGACAGGAACTTACCCATAACTTGGAAAGAATCACGGCCATAGAAGTCATCACAATTGATAACGGCAAACGGTTCCTTTATCACATCGGCACCCATCATCACGGCATGGTTGGTGCCCCAAGGTTTCGTGCGGTCTGCCGGGCAAGTAAATCCTTCGGGAAGTGCATCCAGTCCCTGGAACACCAGTTCGCACGGAATATGTCCTTCGTATTTAGAGATAATCTTATCACGAAAATCCTGTTCAAAATCTTTACGGATAACAAAAACGAGCTTACCGAATCCGGCATTGATGGCATCGTAAATAGAATAGTCCATAATAGTCTCACCATTCGGACCCAGTCCATCCAATTGTTTCAAGCCACCATAACGGCTACCCATACCGGCTGCCAATAAAAATAAAGTTGGTTTCATATTAGTAATTATTTAAAAAGGTTAGTGTATCATGGTTGATAACAGGTGCAAAAGTAGTAAATTTTATATCAGAAAGGGGGCGATTTTAGTTCATTCTTTACAACAATCGTACAAAACTCTACCTTATTGACCGATACTTCCACCTTTAATCCGCTTTTTTGGCAAATACTTTTTACTATTGTCAATCCAAGGCCGGTAGATTCACTATCGTGCGAAGAGCGGGTGAACCGGGCAAATAAATCACCCGATGGAATAATATTGCCGTATGTGTTGGCTATCTTAATACTGTTTTCTGTAGTTTCCACGCGCAAGCATCCTCCTATTACATTGTAACGCACAGCATTCACAATCAAATTCATTACCAGCCGTTCCGCCAACATACGGTTCATCGGTACAACAAAAGGCGCCTGGCTATCCCAAACTATCGTAACCGACTTATCTTGCAAAATATCTTCATAAGCGGATAAATACTCTGTTATGTACTCGTTTAGATTAACCTGCTCCACATTGGCAAACTGATCGTTGTTGATACGGGCTATCAACAGTAATGCACGATTAAAGCGAGTCATTCGGCTGACAGTATGTTGCATATCCCTTACCAAATCCATGACCTTCTCATTGTCCGTTTCTTGCTGTTGAAGCATCTCTAATTTCATTTTCAATATAGATAAGGGAGTTTGCAACTCATGCGACGTGTTTTCTGTAAGTTCTTTCAATGAGAGATAATCATTGTGCATCTTCCCCATCATATCAGATATAGTATTCCCCATTTCGTCAAACTCTTCAATACCACAAACAGGCATCCTATCCGGTTGTTGGCGATCTATGCGGAAACGTCTCAACTGTTCCAGCAGAAGATAAAAAGGCCGCCACAAAATACGGGTGTAATAGGTAGAAACCCACGAATATGCAATCAAAAAGAAAAGCAACAACAGCGATAAAGATATGACCACCGCAGACATCAAATCGTCTTCTTCCAGCGTAGGCTGGCTCAAGAGTACTTGATAAGTACCCTCACGGGTATCTACATTAAACTTTAAAACACGGTAGATCACTTGTTCTCCTTCATATTTACTATAAATCAAAGAGTCGTAAATGGCACATTCCTTTCCTTTTTTTGCAACCTTACCCACTTCATGGAAAAGAAGACGGCTGTGCTTCAGTTCCAAATCATGAAGGGAAAGCAGCGTATCATGACTCGCCGCATACTCTTGTATATCCTGCTTATACTCTTGCAGCACATCATCGGTGGAACGATGAATAGAATTACGGAAGATATAATAATGCGTAATGCTTCCCAGTACCAATACAACAAGAAAGGCATACACAGTATATTTCCAATAAATAGAAACTAATTTCATACTCAGTCTCCTCAATATTCCGTAAACTTATAACCGACGGCATATACAGTCTTAATATAATCCTTTGCATCAGCATCCAGTAATTTCTTGCGAAGATTACGGATATGCGTGTACACAAAGTCGAGCGAATCGGCTGAAATTCCCATCATATCTCCCCATAAATGCTCTACAATAGTCTCCTTCGTCAGTACCCGTTCACGGTTCATGACAAAAAACAGAAACAAGTCGTATTCCTTACGGGTCAGCACTACCTCTTTCCCATGGACAAACAATTTATGAGCATCCGTATTAATACAAAACTCGTGAAACACATAATCATTACGCCCTTCGAATCTGCGGCGACGGATAACCGACTTTACCCGCGCATTCAGTTCAGGCAAGCTGAAGGGTTTGGCCAAATAATCGTCTGCACCAATGTCCAATCCCAAAATCTTATCATCAATGGAATTTAAAGCCGACACAATAATAATGCCGTAATCCAATCCTTGTTCTTTAATGTAGCGGATAATATCAAATCCGTTTCCGTCCGGCAATGTTATATCCACCACTACGCAATCGTACTCATACAATCCCAGTTTTTCCATAGCCGAAGCAAAATCATGGGCACACTCGGTAACGTACTTTTCCGTATTAAAAAAATCAACAATCGCCCGGGCTATCTCGCGTTCATCTTCAATAATTAATATATTCATAGAGGCAAGGTTATATGTATAATCAGACAAATGTAACTCATTTCTCCTAAAGCATCAACCCGTTCACACAAAATCTACGCAAAAACAGAATCTTCAGAAAAACTTCAGAATTGTCTCTTTTCTTTGCCTCGTCTAAACTTTAAAAAAATAAATTATGAGAAAGAAAATGAATTTGGCAGCGTGGTTGCTGGGAGCAGCCATGATTGCATTCACAGCATGCAGTGATGACAACGAAAACAACGGTAACAACAACGGCAACATTATTCCCGAAAACTTACCTAAACCGGTAGCCAACGTATTTACCAAACAATTTCCTGATGCTGTAAATGTAAAATGGACTGAAAAGAAGAACTACTATGTGGCAACCTTCGACTTGAAGAAAGGTAAAACCCGTGCCGATACTGCTCCGGCTCCCCAATGTGAGGCTTGGTATACCCAAGAGGGACAATGCAGCCTGAGCGAAAAAGAAATTTCAAAAGAGGACTTTAAAACCCAATATACCAAAGTATGGGATGCTTACAATAAAAGCACCTACAATACGGAAGGTTATATCCTTGATGACATCGACCTGTTACAACGCAACCTTAGCGAAACAGGAGAAGCCGAAATCATCATCAAGCTGGAAGTCGAAAAGAAAGATGCAGAATACGAACTGTACTATACGACAGAAGGTATATTAGTAAAAGAAGTGCCCGACAATGACGAAAACGATGAAGACGAGAACCTCCCATGTCCGCAAAAGTTGGTAAGCTACATTGCAAAGAATTATAAGGATGCCATCATCGTTGACTTTGAGGAAGAGAAAAACGAAACAACTAAAGCATTGGAATATGAAGTAGAAATTCTCCGTTCAGCTAAAATAGAGAATTTATCTATCAATATTGAATACGAACTACTCTTCGACAAGGATTACAAATTCTTAGGTAGTGAAATCGACCTTGACGACCTAATAAAAGTTGCGTTCATTCAGATGTTTGTCAAAAAGCTCCCTCAAGAGAAACTTGATGAGTTAATTGCCCTTACCGGCGAAAAGGATCCAAGTAAATGGGAGATTGAAATCCGTGAGAATACTAAACACGAGATTGAAATCTACACGGAAGTGGAAACTGCAGAAGACAAGGAAGAACTGGTATTGATTGCAACTATTAATCCTGCCGACTTCGGGTTATAACCCGCCAATAGTTATACACAAAGATAGACCTTCATCGTAACTATCAACAATATCAACTCACAACAAAGCAGACCTGCAATCAACAGGTCTGCTTTTTTTAATCAGAACGGATAGCCAATAGCGAAATGCAAGGCAAGGCTATCCTTGAACTTAGGAATATTGTAATATCCCGATTTACCGGTTTCATACGGGTCGTGCAAACCGACTCCGCAATCCAGACGGAAAACGAGAAAATCCATATCATAACGTATACCTGCCCCCGTGCCCAAAGCCACCTGTTTGGCAAAATTCTTCAAGGTGAATTCACCGCCGGGACGTGAATCGTCCTTACGCATCAACCACACATTACCTGCATCCAAGAACACCGCTCCATGCAAGTCTCCGATGATACGAAAACGGTACTCTACATTGGCCTCCATACGTATGTCGCCCACATGATTGATGAAAGAATACTTGCTTTCCTTATCCGGAGCATAACCGCCCGGACCTATACTGCGGGCGGAAAATGCACGTATGCTATTAGCGCCGCCGATATAGAATTGCTCTGTATAAGGAGCCGACAACGCATTTCCATACGACCATATCACCCCGCCGGCAATACGTGAAGCAATCATCTGGTTCTTATCAATCTTATAATGATAACGAAATTCACTGTTCACCTTTAAGAACTGTGCAAAGGGCACACCCAACAGTTTTTTATCTTTTTCGCTGAACGGTTTTCCGAATATGCGATAGATACACGAAGTAACATTACCTGCCGAACCTACCGTTGTCTGCCACCAAATAGGATTTCGCACTTGGCTTATGGACGCATTATCGTAAGTATAGGTATATTCCATGGCAGGAATAAACTGGTCGCGCAAGCTGACATAAAGCGCCGGGTTATCTGCCTGCAATTGCTTGAAGGCCTCTGTGGGATTACGAAGCACGTTGAATGTCAACTTAAACGGTGTGAAGCTATGCTTGCTCGTGCGTTTGGGTTGGAAATCATAGGTGGCGCTTCCCCCGAATGCCAGAAGTTTATAATACTTGGCACGATTCAGCTGGTCGATATACAGTTTAAAAGTTGTCATGGCCGGAAAGTCATACTCTCTGTCACCAAAACGAGGAAAGACTACACGCGGAAACATAAGCGAAGTTGACAGACCTATTTCGTAGCTGTTCATTAACGAAGACCTATCCTTTCCGGTCTGCCACTCGTATGAACCATCCAACTTGACATTCCAAGACTCACCACCCCCGAAGACGTTATTCTTCGTTACAGTAAACGAGGCTCCCGGACCTGTCTGATTATTACTTTTCATCTTCACGTTGAAGTCCAATTCAGCATCATAAGGTTTGTCCAAGGCTGCATGTATATTTACATCAAGCGTATCACATACAAAGGTTGTATCACGCGGCGTATATCTCATTTCGAGATAGCGGAAGATACCCACATTGTTCAAGCGTTCTTGAATACGGGTCTGGCGATACAAACTATACATATTCTGCATGGAGCGCCGCTTCGAAATGCCCGTACTGTCCTGTACCTGGCGTTTTTGCCGATAAGCATGATAGTTCAGCCAGCGGTAAAGCATATTGGGGCGTACCCGCAATTTGTCATGATAGTAAATATGCAGACCTTTATAATCTATGCTATCATTAGGCATCTGCCCTTGTTTGCCATAAAGATAAAAAGATTTCTTTCCCACAAAAAACGGTTTCTCCGCCACAGCAGGCATGCCGGCAACGGGCACCATACGCATCGCCACATGACCTCCCGGCACTTGGGTCGTATCTGCCTGATACGTCAAATATTCAGGACTGAAATAATAACACCCCACATTACGCAACAGGGTACTGATACGTGTACGTTCCCCATCGAGGTCGAGCACATTGAACTGCTCTCCCGGACTAATCAGTGAACGACGACGGCTCATATTCATAATACGTAATGTACGTTCACTGAAACCATGATAGAAAACCGTATCTATATAATAGGGATTACGCATATCCACCGTATACTGTACTTTCGCTTTCAGAGAGTCTTTCGGGTCAACAAAAGTACGGTAACTGACCTTACCATTAAAATAGCCATAGTCACGCAACAGGTTGGCAGCCGCCTTCTGACGAATATCAGGATTGACAGCGGACATCAATACCGGCGTAGCTGCAAAGGTATTGAATACCCATTTGCCTAAACCTTTCTCGTATTTCACAAATCCGTTATATATCCACAGTCCTAAAGGGAACGGATAACGTATTCCAAATATAGAGTTGTTAGGAGCTTTATCCAAAGCGGCATTCACTTCTTCCAAAGCAATTTCTCCAACCGGAGTGGACTTATAATTCTCTACAATCGTCTTCTTCTGTCCCACATACAGCACTTCACCTTCGGGCAGATGTTTAGTAGTGGAACAGGCTGCCAAAAGGATTACACCTATTATATATAGTATCAGTCGTTTCATATCGTTCATTACTTTTCAGATTAATGCCGTCATCTCTTCTCTTCGGTCTCCACCGGTTTCTTCTTTTTCCTGAAAAGGAAAAGCTCACTCAAGCGATCCATTTTACGACGAAGCACCATACCTACACCGGTTTCGGTAATCTCGCCATCGAGTACGCTTTCATAGTTTTTATTATGGAAGACACGGACATAACGAGTGCCGGATTTGTCCAGCCTGTATTCCAAAGACACATTGTCTATAAACGATTCCGCATCATTAGTGGCATTAGCTCCCGTAGACACCTTACCGCCAATAACAATCTGTACTCTATCATTGAAGAGACGCTGCGAGTAACGGAAGCTGATGTCTTTCTGCGTATCGCCTGTTTCCGCAGCCGTACGGTCTTCAATCCCCATTGAGAAGCTGGCATTGACGCTTTGCAGGGCGGAACCTGCCAATGAATTAATTTGACTTTGCAATACACTGTTCAAAGCGCTGCCCATCGTCAGTCCGGCACCTTTGGCACCACTGTTCAGATAGACGCCCGTAGCCATCATGGCAATCGCTTGTTTACTCCGTTCTTCAGCACCCATTGCCTGCAACTCATTTTCGATGGTGGCATCATCAGGCGCCGAGATGTCAAATACCAATTCCGGAGCTGTCATCTTGTTCTTTATGGAGATAGAGACATCAAAGTTCACCATACGTGTACCGCCGTCGTCACCGTCAGCCACCGAAGCACGCAAGCGTTCCGTTGCCTTCAAGTTCAGTGTAGGATTCATCGGATCGCCCCGCCAATCCACATAACTGCCACTATTTATCTGAAAATCTTTCAGAGGTATAACAGGCAAGGAGTATTTCAAGATACCGCCTGAGAGAGTATAACGTCCGGTAAGGTTCAAGTCGCCCTGAGGGGTGTATTGCAGATTCAGGTTACCACCGCCTTCCAATTCAACAAACTTGCTGCGGTCGGTACTGAGGTCGGCACGCAAACGCACCGCATCATCAATATGTACGGTCATTATCATATCCATACCGCCCAAAGACATGACCGGGGCTTCATCCGTATTCACCGAAGTTGTATCGGCAAAGGAAGTGAAAGTAACCAGCCCGTCCAAGCGGTCTTCCACAGCCAGCGGCGAATCTGTCCACACATAAGTGGCATTTGTATTTCCCAACAGATTCATATTACCACGCATAGTCAGAGCATCCAAAGGTCCCCGCACCGTAGCATTCAAGTCAACAAAAACTTTACCATAAATCATGCTTTCGCGAGTACGCGGCGCATCCAGTAGAGTATAGTTTTCTGCCTTCAGCTTCAAGTCCGCCGTAGGACGTTCCAAATTACGGAAGTCAACCTTTCCGTCAATCGTAAAAGGATTCTTACTGGTGGTATAGATAGCAAACTTATCAAATATCAGTTGGTTATCCTTAATCTGCACCGGACGTTCATCAAACCAGTAACGAGCTCCTGCCTGACGTGCATATACCGACACACTGTCCAGCGTAATATCTCCGTGCATCTTGGGTTTATCCAATGGCCCGTAGATGTACATTCCGCCGTCAAGGTCACCGGTAAAGGAAACCATCTGATCCGGAACAAAAGCATTGGCTATCTTCATCGGGAAATGTTCAAAAGTGGTAGTTACTTCCAATGTATCCCTACCATTTTTTTGCGTCAGTATACCGTCGGCAGTCAGCACTTCCTGATTATCATAACTGAAATATGTATTTAAATAATGTGTAGCCCCTTTGTCACCCGGCAACCATGTAGCACCCATGCCAATGTCTCCCACGTGCTGACGTTCGTATGTCAATTCATCAATATTGGCTTCGGCAGATACCTGCAAGGAGGTAGCCGTCTGTATATACTGAGCTTCTGCGGAGAACAGGCCGGTCAACCGCGGCATATAAGGAAGAACCTCACTCAACTCACCCAACTGGAAACGGCTTAATTCCACATTCATATTCTGCAATGAGATGCTGTCGTTCTTATCCGACTGCATACGGAAGGACAAACCATTGTCACTGTCCATATCAATATTGGCATAGACGCGCATATTCTTATGCAGGTAAACCCAGTTGCTTTTATCCACAAAATGGAATTTACGATACGCAATAATCGGTTCGGCAGGCGTAAGATTGAGCAATACCCCGTTGCCCTTGCCATGTCCCTCTGTCAATGGGCGGGCATTAATACCAAACAAGACTCCGGTCTGCCCCTCGCCGTCCACATAGTTCACTGTCAGTTCGGCATCTTCACTACGAACCTCACCGGTGAGCGTACTACGGAATACGAACTGTGGATTCTTCGGTCCATTAATCACACCGCTTTGCAACACCATGCGTGAGGTATCCTGCCGAACTGCAAAGAAGACTGTGTCCAGTTGCAACGAATCCACCTTCAACCCATGTACAGCTGTCCGTCCGTTGATGCCCCGCGTCGGAGTAAACCCGAAACGAAGAGTAAAATCATGGAACGCCACGTCCTTTGTTTTTAAGAAATAACTGACCGGATTAGACTGTCCCGCCGTCAACTGCATACCGGCTGACGGCAGCACCCGCCTCAAAGCCGCATGATCCAATTTCCTTTCGTCTATCTGCTTCATAAGAATGGCAACAAACTCATCCGACTGTTCCAACAGTTCTTTCAAAGTACTGCGGGCCCGGAACTGCAGATTCATATCACCGGCGTCCATTCTTAACTTAATGGAGTCATGGCGTGCCTCCGCACCTAAATTAAACGCAAACGGATGCTCTAAAGGTTCGGATGCTACTCCCAGTTTATGCAAGTCCAATTCTTCCACATTCACGGTCAGCTTACCGTCCATATATTTACGGTCAAGGCGCATATCCGCCTCAGACTGCATTTTCAATAAAGTATTATCACTCGTCAGGTGCACGGAGGCTACCGATGACTTTAAGCCTGCATTCAAATCCACACCCGATATATTCCAGCGGGCATATTGCAGTTCGGCCAGTTTGGCTTCTACACGAGCTATTGTTTTATGGGAAGCAATATCCACTCCTTGCCCTTTGGCGGAGACTTGAGCCGTAAGTGTATAAATAGAATCTTTGGGCAAGAAATGATGGAGTTGCAAAGCATCTATCGCAAGGTCGGCATGATAGGCCTCGGTGGCCAAGTTGTAGGCAGCATCCAAATTCAAGCTGCCTTCACCTTCCTTTACTTTCAGAATGGCATTGCATTGTGGTCCGTCAAGCCCGAGACGCGCCATGAGATTCATGCTGTCGGGTACAACGATAGACCCGTCGGGTGTTACTCCGGTAAGTCCGGTAAGGAAATTGAGGTCCTGCGTCTGCATTTCAAAGTCGAGTTCTCCGCTACGCTTCAAACTATCTGTAAGATTCCACAATTCACCGCCGCCACTTAAATAGAAAGCGCCCGGCAGTTCGGCTGTGAAACGGGAAATCTGCATTTGCTTCAGATTTCCTTCCGTACCGGCATGAATTACCAACGGACGGAAAGGATAAGCATCCTTAAAGGTTTCGGGCAATCCTCCGGCAAAGAGCAGCACATCCTGCTTGCCGATATTGGCATTAAAGCGGGCGGACAAATGTCCGGTGGTAGGTATATCTACGAGTTTCCAATAGGTTTGCGCCGTCAGATCCATGTTGCTGTGCGGGGTCTTGAGTTGCAGATAAGGCACACGGATAACGGTTGAATCGGCAAACAGACGGCCGGTCAGAGAAGTCACACTCAGTCCGGAACGGTCATACATGGAGAATTCACGAATAATGGCGTTCATATCACGACCGCAAGCCATTACCGAATCAATGCCGATGCGAATATCACGCAAAGCAATATGTGAAGCGTCAAAACCTTCTATAGGAGCAGCTGTACCCGAATCATAATTCACAGTAGTACCCGTAAGGGCAAACTTCCTCCAACCATAGCGCTGACGTTTAAAGTCGGCATTCGCATCTTCAATGCTTGCATCACCGATATTGGCAGCCAAAGCCATAGAATCGAGCGGCATCTGCAAATCTACCGAAACATTTTTCAGTTTCAAATCATGCAGGGCTATCTTCCAGTTTACGACGGTTTCAGTAGTATCTTTCGGGGCTTCGGTAGTGTCCGCAAGCATTACTTGCATATGGGTATTACTCAGCTCCACACTATTCAATACGGCATTTTCTCTCTTCAGGTCAATGCCATGACTCTCAAGGAAGAACCGTCCAAGCGTTCCCTTTATATGCATACCCTCCAGCAGATTGGAAGAATTTACGGCAACCTCTTGCAAGGTTATATTATCCACCTCTACCTTGCCCTGCAATAAAGGCCATACCTGCACACTTATGTTCAAACTTCCAAGATTCAGCAAAGTATCGGGATGTTGAACATCAGCGGCGGCGTTCTCCGACTGCACCACCTGTACGCCACGTACAAGCAAGTTCAAAGGGAAGCGAAGATCAATTCGTTCTACGGAAATATTCATGCCCGTAGCGTCCGATGCTATTGCAATAGCTTGCTTCCGTATAAAATTCTGTACGGGAGGCACGTAAAGCAATATCATCACTATTACAAATAGGATAATAGGAGTGAGCAGCACCCAAAGTGCCCCCTTTAACCATTTTCTTCTCATTGGAACGTTAAGCTGTCATCTATTAAAAGTTGTACAAAGTAAACAATTAATTTTGAGATAAAGTTCCTAAAGAGTAAAAATACTGCGCTATACCGGTGTTTATGGCTACTTATCCGAATCTGTATGGGTCTGTAAGCGGATAATATCCTCAATGAAAGCAAGCGACCGGAGTGCCCGTTGCTTTTGTTCCGCAGTAAAGGAGACGCCTCGC
This sequence comes from Bacteroides sp. AM10-21B, assembly GCF_003472565.1. Lineage (NCBI taxonomy): Bacteria > Pseudomonadati > Bacteroidota > Bacteroidia > Bacteroidales > Bacteroidaceae > Bacteroides > Bacteroides sp. AM10-21B. The sequence continues at coordinate 101,059 of NZ_QRME01000010.1, forward strand.
AGACCTTCCAATACTTTAAGTTCCTCTACCAGCTCCGCAGCCCCAATCAACGTAAAAAGAGGAATCATTTTATGTGAAACGGCAGCCACCTCGTCCATATCAGCTGCATCTACCGCCTTCTGTAAGCGTTCGGCATTAAGGCGGCTTTCGGAAACAAAGCTTTCAAGAATGGAGTGTGCAGCTTCAGGGTCATCGCCAGAGAAAGCGGTAAGCGCCGAGAAGTTATACGGATGATTTGGAGATGAAGCCTCAGCAGTGCCTCCCGCCACTTCTTTCCCTTGCCGGGCAGCTTCTTGCCCGAAGCCTTCCGTATTCAATTCGCGGAAGAGTTCCGCCATCGTAAACGGTTTGTGCAGGCAACCGGCAAAGCCATATGCCTTGAACTCCTCCGGCTTCATATCGCTACGTGCCGTAACGGCTATCACAGGGATAGTTTGTGCCTGAGGAAGATTCGATGCACGCAACAGTTTCAGCAAGTCGAAGCCGTTTATGGCCGGCATCTGCACATCCGTGAGCAACACATCAAAGGTATCGGAGCGCAAAGCATCCAGCAATTCATCCAGTTGCATACACGACACCGAAACGATACCGCTATGTTGGAGCATGGCTGCAGTAAGTGTAAGTTGAATACTATCGTCGTCTATGAGCAGTACCCGAAGCGAGGGTTGTGGAGATGCGGATATTTCCTGCGCTTTCTCACCCGCACCTTCCGATACGCGTACAGGAAACAAAGGCACACGTAGCGTGAACGTACTTCCTTTGCCCGGCACACTATCCACATCAATCGTCCCCTCCAGCAATTGTACGAGCATACGCACAATGGATAGCCCAAGTCCGAATCCCTCTTTGCCCTGCGCACCGGGCAGACGGGTAAACTCTTGAAATATCCGCTCCTTGTCGGCAGGTTCCATACCTTTGCCCGTATCGGCGATGGCAACGACCAGCCGACGATTTTCGTAGCGTGCCGTCAACATTATACTGCCCTCGTCCGTAAACTTCACAGCATTGGAAAGCAGGTTATTGATAATCTGGCGAAGCCGGAGCGGGTCGCTAATATATGTGCTCTCCAGTTCGGGAGCAATATCGCAATGCAGTTCCAGTCCTTTGGCAGAGGTCAACGGCTTAAAACTGACATGAATCTCCTCCAACAAACGGGCAGGGTGGAAAGTAACCCGGTTTATCTCGGCTTTATGAAGATCGAGCCGATGAAAATCAAGCAAATCAACCACCAGTTTCAGCAGGTGCTCCGAAGAGGTTTTCATATTGTCCAAGTAGAAACGTTGCCTTTCGTCCACCGTCAGACGGGAGAGCAAGTCGGCATAGCCCATGATGGAGCCGAGCGGCGCCTTAAAGTCATGGGTAATGGCAAGCATCATCTTCTCCCGCGTAGCCAGCAAGTCTTCGGCACGACGGCGGGCCTCTTCCAATTCGCGACGATAGCGGTTGCTGCGCGTGATATCGCGTCCTATTATTATCAGGAAAAAGACAGAAAGCAACACTGCCCCCACTGCAATGCCGCTGATTATCTTAACGGAGTGGCGGCGCACGGATTGCTGATATTCCGCTTCTTCACGGGCACGTTGTAAGGTTTCCTGTTCATAACCTTTCAACAGGCTGTCTATACGTGCAGTCAGCATCTTGTCCATACGCTGCAAAGTACGCCTGCGGCGTTGTACAACCGCACTGCTTTCTTTCTTCTGCTGCGCCACGGCGCGTAGTTTTTCCTGAAGGGAATCCACCGGATTATAGATATCAATCACCGTATCCGTGGCATATTCAAGGGAAGTCTTCACTTGGATGGCGGTATCTTTTTTGGGCGGCACAAACACCTCTCCCAAGCGGCGGAAGAAGCCTTTTTTCTTGGGTTTGGTGACCACAGTGTCACGATGCGTTATAATGCGGTGTTGCACGCGTCGGTTGGTAACCACCGAATCTTGCTGGGTAGCGATGATGTTCTCTATCTCGCGGGTGGACACCATACTATCGTTCGTCTCGCTCAACACACGCAGCATATAAATCGTATTTTCATCCTTCTCCCGGAGCAGGGTGATGAGACTGTCCGTCCAGTGCACATCCTGATTATCGGAAAGCATAAGATTCTCCATCTCCCGATGCACAAAGAACAGGGAAAAGAACAACACTCCCAACAACAGAGTGTAGCCGACAGCTATCTTTACTTTCGATACGCTATTCATCATTAAAAAGATTCCACCTTCTTTCCCGTTTTATAGCGGAAGCGCAACCACAGCATCAATCCGGCACTGGTCAGTCCGAACGGGAAAGCCATCCAGACGCCGACCAATCCCCAGCCCAGTACAAAACCGCAAAAATATCCTACGGGCAAAGATATAATAAAATAAGAAATAAACGCAATAATCATCATCGGCTTTACATCCGATATGCCTCGCAGTGCATTGGCAAAGTTGATTTGTAATCCGTCACCAAACTGATAAATCAAGAAAGGGAAGAATAAAGACGCTACCAACGCCGAAGCCTCGGCACTGTCCGTAAACCAACCGCCCACTTGTCCGCGCATCACAAAAACAATACTCATCAGAACTATCTCCATAGCCATTATCAGGTGGAAGCCAGCATAGGTGGAACGGCGTACGTTCTCCATGTCGCCCTGCCCCTTGAAGTTGCTGACACGTACCGCTACCGCTGCGCCCATACCGTAGTACATCATAAAAGTGAATTGCGAAATAGTCAGCATAATCTGATGGGACGCCAAAGCGATAGTTCCCAGCCACCCCACCATGATAGCGCTAAGGCTGAAAGAAGCCGTCTCCATTCCCATTTGCAACCCGACGGGCCAGCCCAGCGCATTGAGTTGCCTGAACACCGGAAGCGACCACCCCATACGGGAGAACCCGACCCGGTAACGGATGAAACGGCGGCCGCGAAGCACTATCAGCGCAAAGACCACAACCATCATAATACGTGAAAATAACGTGCTGATACCCGCCCCCAACAGTCCCAACTCGGGAAAGCCCAACTTACCGTTGATAAGAATATAGTTGCCTATGATGTTCAGGCCATTCCCGCCCAGCAGTATCCACATGGCGGTCTTGGTATCTGTTATGCCATCCGTAAATTGCTTGAAGCCGTTGAACAGCATAACGAAAACCAACGAAGCAAGCAATACCAGATAATAAGGTTTTATCAATGGTAGCAACTCCTCGGGCTGCCCCAGACGTTCCACGTTGAAGTAGACCACCGTCATGATGAGAGTAAGGAGCAACGCCACCAGTACATTCGCCACCAGACTGCAACGCAATGCCTGCCCCGCTTCGGCAAACCGACGATTGCCGTAAAGACTGCCCACAATAGGTGTCAGTCCGTAGCTGAAACCGGTACTGAAAATGATGCAAAGCGTAAATACATTGTTTACAAAAGAAGCCGCACCCAGTTCCTCCGTACTGTGATGCCCAATCATCAGGGTATCTGCAAAACCGAGAATAATTACACCCACCTGCCCGATAACAATAGGAAGCCCCAAAAATATCAACGCTTTATAATGCTGTTTATAGCCGGCTATTAAATTCATCATCTTACTGTCTAAAATTTATTTCAAAGGGAAAAACTAACAGTTTTAAAGGCATAAGGGAATGTAGGAAACTTTTGTTTCATTTATCACTCTTATAATATAATACCACGGTATTGTTTTCGCAGAAGCTACGCTGCGCCACAGTATACAGCTGCTCTGTCGTAACAGAACGATAACGCTCTACTTCGAGGTCAATATCTTCCGCCTTTCCCGTCAGTTCAAACCAAGCAAGGTTTGTGGCTACATTCAGGTAATTGATATTGCCGAATATCTGGGTGGATTCAAACTTATTCTTGACCTTCTCCAACTCCTGCTCACCTACCGGAGACTGCCGCAATTCTTCCAATTCCTTGCGGACAGCCGCTTCCGCCTGTTCCAATGACACACCTGCCGCAGGTTTACCGCTGATTTGCAGCAACCCCGCATCACGCGTGCCGCTGATGTATGCGTCAATACCGGAGAAAATGTTCTGTTCTTGCACCAAACGACGGTTTAAGCGACTGGAACGCCCGTTACTGAGAATATCGGACAATATATCGAATGCATAATAATCGGCACTCTCACGACTGCACATATGATAACCCATGAACAAGGCATCCAGCGGCACATTTCTTTCTACCGTCAGCCTGCGTTCCTGCGTCTGCTCCGGCTCTTGCGGCAATCGCCTCACCGGAACGTCTCTCCGCGGAATGGCAGCAAACCACTTCTCGGTAAGCCTAACAGTTTCATCCCATGAAATGTTTCCCGTCACAGCCAACACGGCATTGTTCGGAGCATAGAAGCGATAGAAGAAACTCTTTACTTCGTCCAGTGTAGCCTGCTCTATGTGCGAAAGTTCCTTGCCGATAGTGGGCCAACGGTACGGATGTACCCGGAATGCCAGCGGACGGAGCAAATGTCCCACATCACCGTACGGCTGGTTGAGACAGCGCTGTTTAAACTCTTCCATTACCACACCGCGCTGCACTTCGAGGCTTTGCTCGCTGAAAGCCAGCTCCAACATCCTGTCGGACTCCAGCCAAAAGGCTGTCTCCACATTCGGTTTCGGAACAGTAAGGTAGTAATTGGTTATATCATTATTTGTCCAAGCATTGTTTTCTCCCCCCGCCAGTTGCAAGGGCGTATCATAATCGGGAATATGCGCCGAACCGCCGAACATCAGATGCTCAAACAAATGGGCAAAACCGGTATGTTCGGGATGCTCGTCGCGCGCACCGACATCATAAACTATGTTCAACGCCACCATTTGCGTACTGGTATCTTCGTGATGTACCAGCCGCAGGCCGTTGGAGAAGCAATGCTTATTTATCTTCATTCTTTATTAATCAATCACAGTCACCTTTTTAATCTTCACATCCTCTTCCGGACGGTCACTGCGGTCTGTCTTCACTTGTTGAATCTTATCTACGATATCCATGCCCTCAACCACTTCGCCGAATACGGTATATTCGCCGTCCAGATGCGGCGTGCCGCCAACAGTAGTATAAGCCTTCACCTGCTCCGGCGTGAAACGGAATTCCGGTTCGTTGGCTACCTGAGCCTCAGCCTGCGCGATGAGTGTATCTTGCAGATTCATCAATCCCTCCTGATCTCCGTCCTTACGCATCTTGTAGATTTCCTTCATATGCTTCTGCGCCAAAGCATTGAAAGCATTGTTCAGGCGTGCCTGGTTCATCTGATGTTCCATGCCGAGAAGCGTGGAGTCGTTATACACCTTTCCGGTCACGATATAGAACTGACAGCCGGATGACTCCTTATTCGGGTTCACATTATCTCCCTGACGGGCAGCCGACAGCGCACCTTTCTTATGGAAGTATTTAGGATAGACAAACTCCGCAGGAACAGTGTATCCCACATCACCGGCTCCCAGCATCTTGCCTTTCGGAGCATTCTTCGATTCGGGGTCTCCCGCTTGTATCATGAAGTCCTTGATGACGCGGTGAAACAGAGTACCCTCATAAGTACCGTCCTCGGCCAGCTTGATAAAGTTATCGCGATGCTTCGGCGTCTCGTTATACAATTTCACGATGATGTCACCCGCACTTGTTTCAATCTTCAACTTCGTTTCTTTTTCCATATTTCCGTCTTTCTTTTGTCCCGGTTTGCAGGCCGTCAGACCGCAAGCCAGTATAGTTAATAATACAATGAGATTTCTTTTCATCTGTCTTTTTGTTTAATTTAAGTCTGCAAATATACTAAAATCGAACAAAACGATTTACCTTTGCATCATAAAAGAGATAAAAAGCAGAAGGGATGAAATCCATATTAATCGTAGAAGATGACATCACTTACGGTATGATGTTGAAAACATGGCTTGGCAAGAAAGGTTTCCAAGTCAGTTCGGCCAGCAGCATATCCCGAGCCCAAAAGCATATTGAAAACGAAACAGTAGACTTGATACTGTCCGACTTGCGCCTGCCCGACCGTGACGGCATAGACTTGCTGAAATGGCTGGGAGAACATTCCTTGCATATACCTCTTATCATCATGACGGGCTATGCCGATATACAATCCGCCGTGCAAGCCATGAAACTGGGTGCGTGCGACTACATCGCAAAGCCCGTAAATCCCGATGAGCTATTGAAGAAAATGGATGAAGCCCTGAAACTCTCATCCGCTGTCTCAAAACAGACCATGCGTTCACCCCAAACAGATGATACGTTTGCCTCAAACAGACCGTCAGTTTCACCCAAACAGACCATGTATTCCGAGAGCAACAACAATCCCTGCCTGAAAGGCGCAGAAGGCGCTTCATCCGACTATCTGGAAGGCGAAAGCGATGCTGCCAAACAACTTTATAACTATGTAAATCTGGTTTCTCCCACCAATATGTCCGTCCTCATCAACGGAGCCAGCGGAACAGGCAAGGAGTACGTGGCACAACGCATCCATCAGCTGAGCCGACGCTCAGAACAGCCGTTCATAGCCATTGATTGCGGAGCTATTCCCAAAGAACTTGCCGCTTCCGAATTCTTCGGTCATGTAAAAGGTTCTTTTACCGGTGCGCTGACCGACAAAACCGGTGCATTCGTAGCTGCCAACGGCGGTACTATCTTCTTGGATGAAATAGGAAACCTCAGCTATGAGGTACAGATACAATTGCTTCGCGCCCTGCAAGAACGTAAAATACGTCCTATCGGCTCTAACAAGGAGATACAGGTAGATGTGCGCTTAGTATCCGCCACCAATGAGAATCTGGAACAGGCCATCGAGAAAGGTACATTCCGCGAAGACCTCTACCATCGCATCAATGAATTCACCCTGCGTATGCCGCAGCTGAAAGACCGCCGCGAGGACATCCTTCTCTTTGCCAACTTCTTCCTTGACCAAGCCAACCGTGAACTGGACAAGCATCTCATCGGCTTTGACGAGAAAGCGTCCAAAGCCTTATTGGAATACCAGTGGCCGGGCAATCTGCGCCAGATGAAGAATATCGTCCGCCGAGCCACCCTCTTAGCTCAAGACAGGTTCATTACCCTGAACGAACTTAGCGAACTGCAAAATCAGGTTACTCCGTCTGCCGGTATGCCGCTCCGCAACGAAGAAGCCGAAAAGCAGCAAATCATCGAAGCCTTGAAACAGACAGGTTACAACAAAAGCCGCGCCGCACAACTACTCGGCATAGACCGAAAAACACTCTACAACAAACTTAAACTATACGGAATAGAACTGTGATTGTGGAAAAACTCTACACTCCATTCCACACTTTCCACACATTTCCACACATTTCTACGATGTGCCATCCCGCCACTGCAACATTAGCATACTAATTATCAATCCCTTATCACTCCCTTGCTAATTTTGGCACATCATTTGAAGTATAGTTTATGTGGACATCAAGTCCACAGTAGTATTAAAGCAAAATCTACCTAAACTAAGACTGAACCAAATATAAACCTATTAAAGCAATTGAAAAACAAAAAGATTAGTATTAGTAGCAGCCCTGTTTATGTTTGTTTGTGACGGATAGTTCTTGGTCTGAGCACAGTTGCAAATGGCCAAGAGCATCCAAAACACAACTTGAAGTGGCCGAATAATAGTAAGCGCACTAACAACAAAAAAGCCGTTTCCTCCTTGTCTATTCCGGGAAACGGCTTTTTTGTTATCTTTCATTTACCAATGTCTTTCCGGGTAAAGGTCATTCCACCATGCCGGACTGTCCTGCAACCAACGTGCAAACCATGCCATGATAGAGTTGTGCCATAGCTCGCGCTTGGGATAATCACTGATGAAATGGTTCTCGCCATCCACCGTTATAAACTCCACCGGCTTGCCCAATATCTTCAACGCATTGTACAACTGGATGCTTTCGCCGACAGGCACATTCGTATCGACCGTACCGTGCAGCAACAGCAACGGAGTCTTGATTTTATCCGCATTGAACAATGCCCCGTGTTTTGTAAACAGGTCGGGATTATTCCACGGATAGCTCCCGGCAGCGGCAACGGAGTTATAGGAATAGCCCCAATAGCCCTCGCCCCAATAACTGGTCACGTTGCTGATGCCTGCATGCGAAACGGCAGCGGCAAACAAGTCCGTCTTTGTCTGCAAGTACATCGTCATGAAGCCGCCATAAGATGCTCCGATGCAACCGATACGCTTGTCGTCGACAAACGGATGAGCAGCGCAAAATTTCTTCGTTCCCTCGATAATTTCATCAGCGGTACGTTCTCCCCATGCGTTGACATGGCGGGCGGAGAATTCCTGACCGTAACCGATAGCTCCGCTGGGCTGGACAACATAAACCACATAATCGCGTGATGCGAACAGCTGCGCACAATAAGGGGAAGTAATGCCGCGTGTGGTAGGTGTAGTCCCGCCATAGTAATAAACGATAAGCGGATATTTCTTATTCGGGTCGAAAGACGGCGGCAGGCATATCATGCCTTTTATCTCCGTACCGTCTTCCGCCATAAAGTTCCATTCCTTCATGGCGCCCATATCTATTTTATCCAAAACGGGCTTCATCGGGTTGGCAAGCAAGACAGACGTTTTCTTCTTCACATCGTACGTATAGGCAACTCCCACACTGGTATTTCCACCACCGACATAGGCGGCAACCGTAGGATTGTGTTCCGCCAAATCGAAGGAAGAAATCACATCTTCCTGAAGCGGCAGCATTTCAAAGCTGCCCGTCTTCGGAACATAGCGGTAGATATGTCTGCAATCTTCGTCCGTTGTATTGAAGTAAATACAACCGTCGACACGGTTCCACTGCAAGAAGTCAACGGCGGGATTAAAATCGCGTGTGATAGGACTGCCCTTTTTCGTGGCTTTGTCCACAATGAATGCCTGGGTATCAAAATCATTGGCGACAGGATGCCCGCCGCAATTCTTCCCTATTCCGTCAAAAGCCATCGGACTGCCTATTACCAAAAGCTGTCCACCGTCGGGAGAGTAAGCCGCTCTGTTGACATAGGGGTCCCATGCCACCAGCGTATCCACCTGCAACGTAGCCAAATCGACCTCGAAGATGGAAGTGAGGGAGAAAGGACACTGAGTGATATTCGATTTAGAGGTGGAGCACAAGAGTTTCTTGCCGTCAGAAGATATGTCATTCAGATAGACGGCATGGCTGCCATAAGTGAGTCGTTCGGAGAGGCCTGTTGCCGGGTCGTACTTAACAAGATAGTTACGGGAACGCGCATCGGGAATACGGTCGTCGGGATGCAGCAGCCGTTTCAAAGGACCGCTGACCGCTTCTCCCTTATCATCGGGAGAGTAGATAAGATAGTCTTCTGCGGGCGACCATGCAAAATATCCTTCGGGAACATCCTTCAGCAGCACTTCCTCGCGCATGGTAACCGGGTCGAACACCACCAAATCATTCCGTTGCCTGCCGGTTGCAGTATAATAGAGCTTATTACTGCGGGGCATCCAGCGCATTTTCTCATCGGCAGCGGGCAGTATCACCCTGCCTGTCTTCAGTTCAGTCAGCTCACAACGTGTCCTTGAACGTTTCAACGAATAGTTATCCGCATAGCAGGTAAGCAGATACTTGCCGTTCGGAGAGAGACTGACCGAACGCACGCGGCTTCCGAAAGCCGTATTGTGCAGTGCGAAACGTCTTTTCAAATCGGGTGCAATCCGATAGCCGACATCGGCAAACTCCTTATCTTTCTCAAACTCGCACTTCAATGCGGGAACGGCCTTATCAGCAGCCGTCGACAACAATTTAACGACTATCTCATAATCCGCTTCCGGCTCCAGACGCAAACTGAGTACCGAAGGGGCAACCTGCGACAAGCTATCTTCCGCAGTCGTTTTGGATTGCTTGGAAACGCCATTCACAAACACCTCGAAACGCGCGGGAGAGTAAATACTCAGCTTTCCTTTCATAAAGCGTTCCGCACGCAGGTTGGTGGCAAACAGATAGAACAGATTATCCTTATCCGCTTTCTCCACCCGTACATAGCCTGCGGTATCTGCCGCTATGCGTTCGTAAGGACGTCCGTCGAAGTCAAGGCTGATGTCGGTCTTCAGCAGGTTATCGGTCGTGAATTTCTCTCCTGTAAAGTTGATGCTGTCCCCCTGAATAGGAGTACGCACCGCAACGGCAGGACGTACATTGTATTCGGTCACTTTATCCTGCGCCCGGACTGCAAACGCTGCAAGCAGGGACAGTCCCGAAAGAATCAGAATCTTTTTCATTGAATTTGTTATTAACAGATTATCAAATCATTTCAAAGCCATTCCACAGATTGCCGGCAGGAACAGGGGCTTCCACCTCTATCAGTTCCTTGGACACCGGATGTACAAAGCGCACAAAGCGCGCATGCAGGCAGATGCTTCCGTCGGGGTTGGAACGGGGAGAGCCGTATTTCAAATCTCCCTTAATGGGACACCCCATCTTTGCCAACTGGCAACGTATCTGGTGATGACGCCCCGTTTTCAGGTCTATCTCCAGTAAACAGTAGTTCTGTGACTTGGCTATGAGCCGATAATGCAAAATCGCTTTCTTGCTGTTCGGCACTTCCTTATCGTAGGCATAACTCTTGTTTTGCTTCTCATTACGTACCAAATAGTTCACCAGCTCGCCTTCCGGCTCCCGAGGCTGGTTCTTCACCACTGCCCAATAGGTTTTCTTCACCTCGCTGTTCTTGAACATCTCGTTCAGACGGGTAAGCGCCTTACTGGTTTTGGCAAAAACAACAAGACCGCTTACGGGGCGGTCCAGACGGTGCGTGACACCGATAAAGACATTGCCGGGCTTTTGGTATTTCTCCTTGAGATACAGCTTTACGGTCTCCGAAAGCGGCGTATCGCCCGTTTTGTCTCCCTGAACTATCTCGGAAGCGGTCTTGTTTACTATAATGATATGATTGTCCTCGTATACGACAGTCATTTATTCAGTAATTTGGATGTTACATATTCATACCACCGTCTACCTGAATCACCTGTCCTGATACATAAGAAGACATATCAGAAGCCAGGAAGGTAGCAATGTTGGCAACGTCTTCGGGTGTACCGCCGCGACGCAAAGGTATCTTCTTGCACCATTCGGCCTTTACTTCTTCGGACAGGGCATCTGTCATGGCTGTCATGATGAAGCCCGGAGCGATGGCGTTGGCACGGATGCCGCGAGAGCCCAGTTCTTGTGCGATGGACTTCGCCAATGCAATCATACCGGCCTTGGAAGCAGAGTAGTTGGCCTGGCCTGCATTGCCGTGAACACCTACTACGGAAGCCATATTGATAATGCTTCCGGCTTTCTGGCGCATCATAATCGGAGTACAAGCGTGAATGAAGTTGAAAGCTGATTTCAGGTTCACGTTGATAACCATATCCCATTGTTGTTCGGTCATACGCATCATCAAACCGTCGCGGGTGATACCTGCGTTGTTTACCAGAATATCAATGCGACCGAAGTCTGCATGGATAGCCTCTACCACCTTGGCGGTATCTTCAAAGCTTGCCGCATTGGAAGCATATGCTTTGGCTTTTACGCCCAACGCTTCGATTTCCTTTGCCGTAGCTTCAGCATTTTCGTCAATCACCAAGTCGGTGAATGCTATATTAGCTCCTTCTTGAGCGAACTTTAATGCGATAGCCTTACCAATGCCGCGAGCGGCTCCGGTTACAATGGCTGTTTTTCCGTCTAATAATCCCATACTGTTTTTAAATTATTGATTAAATGTTTTTATGTTCTATGCAGTGCGCCAAACACAAGGTTGACAACGTATTTGTCGCGGGTCTCATCATCCAGCTTTGCACCGATATGGCCGCGGATATAGGGCACTTCAATCCCTTTTACACAATAATGCACCAGTTCGGCGGTCATGTCGATATCGTCTATTCTGAACACGCCTTTCTCCACTCCTTCGCGCAATACCTCCTTAAACAGCAGTATCTCCTTGGCATCAAAACGCTTTCGCACCTTTTCTACCCGCCAAATGTCACGAAAGAAATTAGCCCGAAGCGTACCGTTGCGGAATACCACCTCTTTCACTGCGTCCAGACGTGTGTATATCATCTCAATCATCTTCTCGTCCGGCGATATGTCTTTCTCCGCCACACGCTTCATCATGTCCGAAAGCATATCCAACTCCGATTCGACAACAGCCATATAAATATCTTCCTTGCTCTTAAAATAGGTATAAAGCGTTCTCCTACCTTTTTTAGAAGCGAGGGCAATATCATTCATCGTGGTATTCTCAACACCCATTTTAGCAAACAACTGACGGGCTACATCCACTAATTTAGCTTTTGTCTTCGATACGGCCATAGACTAATTGCACATTGCTTAATAATTTGTGCAAAAGTAAGACATTTCCGCATATATCACAAACAAAAGCGCATTTTATTAACAATCAAGCTGAATGGCGGATGGAAGATGTTCTCATTTTATCAGACTATTTATCAGCCGATTATGTATATTAGTACATTTTTTATGAAAAATAATTCGGCTTTTATTTGCACATTCAAATAAAAGCCGTACCTTTGCACCCACAAAACATCGCGGAGTGGAGCAGTTGGTAGCTCGTTGGGCTCATAACCCAAAGGTCGTCTGTTCGAGTCAGGCCTCCGCAACTAAAAGAAGATCGCTAATTCAGCGGTCTTTTTTCTTTTTATTCCCTTTTCAGACAGAAAGCGAGGCAAGAATATTCTCTATTTTGATATACATGATAATCCGTTTTGACGTATATCAAAATGAGTTATGATATACATCAAAACAGGTCTTTGCAGGCTGAATACTTCTTGCACAAGTAGTGATAGGTTGATAAAAAGAATGAGAGGAGCTAAGAATCACTCTCCACTCCTCCCGACACGACAAACAACTAAAATTATTGCTATTTGATGCCGTCCAACGCCTTTTTAGCTGTGGCATTGGTGGGGTCGATAGCCAGAATTTTATTCCAATACTCTTTTGAAGCCGGATAATCGCTCTTCAGCAGATAGTAGTATCCCAGATAACTGTAACACTCAATCAATGCAGAGTTATACCTCGGCTCGTTCTTTGCCAGTAACATTTCCGCCACCTTCTCATAATAAGGTTTTGCCAGTCCCTCGGTAGTCTCCGGGTCCATGGCGGAATGGGTACGGGCACGCCACATATCACCCAAGTAGCTGTCGGGAGCTTGTCGGGCAACCAGCGCAAACACAGAGTCGGCAGCCTGCAATGCCGCTACACGGTCGGCAGGCCGAACGGAGAGCGTATCCGAAGATGTACCCTGACCGTAATAGAGACGTCCAAGCTGGAATAGTGCTTCGGGCGTCTTTTTGTCTTGACTTAAAGCATCATAATACTTTTGATAGGAGGCGATGGCCTGTGCATAGTCATTCTCCAATTCGTACGCATCGGATATCTCGCGCCAGACATCAATCTGGCTACTATCCTGTTCGAGCGCTTTGCCATACGCTGCAATGGCTTGGTCGTACTTCTCCAAGGCACTCAGCAGGACTCCGTAGTAGCGGTAGTCCAAATACGAATAGTCGGCATTGTCCGAAGCGTTAAAGAAGGCATTGGCAGCTTGCTCCGCTTCATCGTAGCGTTTCAGGTCGGTGTAGTTGTACATGGCCAGACGGTTGAATACCGCATGACGTCCGTTCTTCTGCAAACCTTTCTGAACCACTTGCAGTGATTTCTCAAAATCATGGTTCAGGAACAGGGCAAAAGCATACTTCAATATATCATCTTCCGTAGCAACGGGAGTGTCTATGAACTTGGCATAGGTTTCTGCCGCCTTGCCGAAACGGTTGGTGGCGTAATACACCCCGGCAAGTTCTTTATCGGCTTCCGGATAGTCCGGAGCCAGTGCTTTCAGCTGTTGCAGCTTGTCGATAGCTTGTGAGGGGCTTGCCGTTTTATAGGCCCGTGCATACTTCAGATAGGCTTCCTTGCAATCGGGATTAAAGTAGATGGCCTGTTCGTAAAGTTGGCAGGCACGCCCTACATCCTTTCCTGCAAGCGCAATGTCTCCTTCCAGTACAGACACGCTTGCATCCTTATTGTCTGCCTTTTGGGCTAATTTCAGATAGTTTTCCGCTTCTGCCCGCTTACCGGCATCCAGATAGGCGCGGGCTACGGAGACAATCAGTGATACATTTTTCTTGTTTTTCCCTTTCAACAACTCTCCGGCTGTTTCGGATGCTTGTTCGGGATTTGTCTTTATCAGGCTTTTTACTTCATCTACCCCTGCCTGCCATTCGGGCACAGGCGTTTGTGCGGCAAGCGTACCGGAAAACAGCAACGCTCCCATACAGAATAATAATTTACGTTTCATGTCAGCATTCATTTTAGTTATTCATCTTTGACGTTTACCACACGCACCGGTTGGGTGGCGGGTACTAATCCCGACTTCAATATAATCCGCTGTCCCCGGTCGGAAGCGAGGAAGGAAGCAAAACCCCACGGGAGTGCACTCCGCGGATCATTCAATAGAACATAGATGCTGCGTGCCAGCGGATAATCACCGTAGAACAGATATGCCTGATAAGGCTTGTAACTGTCGGCCGGCGTAGCCTTGTCGGCAGCGCTGACAGACATTACCCGCACTTCCTTACTGAAAGAAAGTCCCGTACTGTCGTTGCGGTCGCTCAGCCAGTTCACCCCGATTACGCCCATTGCATCCGGCGTACGTGCTACGTAGTCCATGACTTCCTTATTCGTTTTCAGTGCCTTCACTTGACTTGAAAGCGGTGCTCCTCGGGCTATGGAGTCCACAGCAAAACGTACAGTACTGGAATTCTTGTTATCGAATACCAAGTGAATATCTCCCAAACGGGATGAGGGATAAATATCTTTCCACTGCCCGGCATCCCCGGTAAGAATACGGCGGAAGTCCTTCACGCTAATCAATGTATCCGGATTATTCCGATTGGTGATTAATGCCAGTCCGTCCGTGGCAATCTTTATCTCTTGCGGGAAGAACTTGCGGCTGTTGAAGGAATTCATCTCTTCCGGAGTCAGCCTGCGGCTGGTTATAGCCAACCGCAAACTGTCCTTGAGCAAAAGGTTGACGGCTTCCACTTCCGTCACGTAACGGGGCACAATTCCCGCCAAAGGAAACAAACCCTCGAACACATCTATCTCTTCCTGCACAATCGGCCGGAAACTTTCGTCGGCGGCAATTGCTATGACGCCGGAAGTATAGGTATCCGTCAGTCCGTCCTTGGACTTTTGCCGACAGGCAGAAGCCAGAACCAGCATTACTATCAAACCTGAAAGCTGAAGTTGTTTCACCGTTTTCATAACACACAATTTACTGCAACCTAAAGACAATAGGAACTGTATATTTCACAGACACCGCCTTACCGTTTTGCTTACCGGGTATCCATTTGGGCATCGACATTATCACACGTATAGCTTCCTTGTCGCAATAAGGGTCAAGGGTCTTTACAACTTTGACATCCCTTACACCACCATCGCTACCTACCACAAACTGGCAGATTACCCGTCCCTGAACACCGTTTTCCTGCGCAATCGTCGGATACTTCAAATTGTTGGCAATGTATTTCATCAATTCGGTCTGACCACCGGGGAAGGTAGGCATCTGTTCCACCATATCGAAAACTTTCTCCTCTGCCACAGGAGCTTGTGTCACTACCTGTTTCAAGTCGGCAATATCCTTTCCGTTGGCTTCATCGTTGCCTTTCACGTCGGCAATGGAGATGGCAACCTTCGTCTCCGTCAGCTCGGTCTGGCTCTTGATTTCATCCTCATCCCTCACTTCTTCATCTTTCTTGATGACAGGAGCAGTGAACTTGATGGAACTCTTCAAAGCCGGCGGTGGCGGAGCAACAGGCTCTACTCGCTTCATCTCTTCCTGTTTCACTTCCGGTTCTTCCAACTGCGACAGAGTGGTAACCTCGGTCATCACCTCCTTTTGCTTCGGGGTAGCCATCTTTATCAGGGTGGGAATGCTGAAGCCTATCAGGGCTATCACTATCACCAGTATCACAGCTATATTGTGGCGGCGTGGAGAATCCTCACGCATCTTATAGGCGCCGTACGCTTTATTCTTGCCGTTGAATATAAGGTCACACCATTCCAAAGAACTTAAATCTACTTTAGCCATATTCTTCTGTTTTTAGGTGTTATTATTCGGCAATATTCTGCGACAGCTCGCCTTTGCTTTCATAGTTCTTTATCAGGAACCGGTCGGCATCGGCAATATCCGTTATCACATACTTACCTATATTACATATCTGCATTTCATCGAGGGCATCAATCAGATTCTTATACGAGGCTGCGTCGGTAGCCTTGATGATAACCGTCGGCGTATCTTTTCCGCTCTTTATCTCGGAAAGCTGCTTACGGAAATCGTCTTCTGATATTTTAAGTTCCAGTTTTTGCTGCTTCAGTTTGTTCACCTCATTTACAGCAGTCCTATTACGTCTCAAGAGCATAGCCCGCAAACCGTCAGCCTGATAGGAAGTCTCCTTCAGTGAGGTGTAGTCTTTATAGTTGGGCTCTCCTTCGTAGTAATACAATTTATCGTCATCTCCCAGCAACAGCGTGATAGCCTGCGACGCTTTCACTTTACTTTGCTGTTCTTCGGTGATGCTCTTGTCATTGCTCGGCATACTTATCTCCATTGTCTGAGGTTTGCTCAGTGAAGTACACAGCATGAAGAAGGTAATCAGCAACATATTCATATCCACCATCGGCGTGAAGTCCACCCGGACGGTCATCTTCTTTTGTTTACTTTTTCCACCTTTCTTATTACCGCTTTCTTGTATTTCAGCCATAATGTTTCCTTTCGTTAGTCTTCAGATGTGGTCTTCAGGGAAGTAATCAGGTTATACCGATTCTCTCTTAAGTCCTGAAGTGAGTTCATAACATTCTTGATTACGGAATAAGGAGTATCAGCATCTGCCTTGATAGCAATACGCAAATCGGAATTCGTGGCACGGGCATTTCGTACCCAAGCCTTGAACTGATTATCGATACTGTCGGTAGGTATCCCCTCATTCTTTAACACAGCGTCCTGCCGGTCTTGCGGCAAACTGAGGAATTTCTTCATGCTCTTCATCGGCACTCCGAAAGTGGATGCCAGCATAAACGTCTTTGTTTCCTCGGGAGTAAAGGTCACTCCGTATTCTTGCCCCATAGCTTCCAGCACATTGCGCAAATCGGACTGCTTGTCCAGGCTCATAAATACTTTTCCGTTCGGGTCAACCAATATTTGGAGAACGTTCGTTTCCGGTATCTTAATCTCGGAAACGGATGCCGGAGTGGTTACCTGTACCGGTTCTTTCTTCACAAACGTAGAAGTCAGCATGAAGAAAGTAAGCAACAATACGGTTACGTCACTCATGGCAGTCATGTCGATGAACGTACTTTTCTTTTTTATTTTCGCTCTACCCATAATTATCAAATTAAAAATTGAGAATTAATAATCGAAAAATCTCACATCTCAATTTATTTATGTGTAGCGGCAAAAGTCTGCACAATGGAGAAACCAACCTCATCAAGGCTGTAAGTCAACTTATCAATCTTGTTGGTGTAATAGTTATAAGAGATAACCGCCAAAGCACCCGTCAAGATACCGAAAGCTGTATTAATCAAAGCCTCGGAAATACCTTGTGACAATGCCATAGAGTCCGCACTGCCTCCGGCAGCCAAGGCTGCAAACGAACGAATCATACCGATAACCGTACCCAGCAATCCCATCAATGTACCCAAAGTGGTGATAGTACCGATAATCGGCAAGTTCTGTTCCATCATCGGCAGCTCCAATGCGGTAGCTTCTTCCAGTTCTTTCTGGATGGCAAGCAACTTTTGGTCCTTGGCCAATTCCGTATCATTCTCCATTTCGGCATATTTCCTTAAAGTTGCGTTTACCACATTGGCTACAGAACCGCGTTGTGTATCGCAAATCTCCTGAGCCTTCCTCATATCACCTGCAGCCAGCGCAGCTTTGATATTGGCTACGAACTTCACTAAAGAACCTTTACCAAAAGCGGCGCGAATAGCAATGTAACGCTCGATGCTCAGAGCAATAACGGTAAGCAAGAGAGTTTGGATTACCGGAACAATAAATCCACCTTTATATATAGTACCCAAGAAATTTCCGGGCAACGGGTGGTTATTCGGGTCATTGTTCATGAAGTTGGAAGGATTTCCAAGAACAAAATTAAAAATAAGTACGGCAATGATAAAACAAATTACGATTACCCAACCGGCGGACTTGATACCTTTAAAAGAGGCTGCTTTTTTTTGAGTTGTTTCCATGATTAAAAGTTTAATTGTTGGTATTAAAATTGATTTTGAAAATAAAGCGTAGGGGTATAACTTCCCTCTTACGGACCAATAGGGCGTAATTCATCCTTGCAACCTCATTCAGCACATATGCACACACAGGTCACCTGCTCTCACTTCCTTTCACAATCAAAGAAGGAAGAAAAAGGGGGAAATTAAAAAAGGAAGTTAGTGGCTAAATCAAAATCCGCCGAAGCGTATAGATGTAGTAATCACTACCCGTCACTGCATAGTACGGGTCTTTATCTGAAAAGTATTGTTTGGTCCTGCCATGTACAAGTAAGTTTTCATGGTTGGACAATATCAGGAATATATTTCTGAGGAATATGTTATCCTCTATCACTCTGCGTATGCGCTGTTGATTAGAAGAATAAATTTCCGAAACAGGCTTAATGCCCAATTCAACATCTGCTGTCCATGAATATTCGGTATCGGCAAATCTTGAATTGTCCTGCTTTAAATTTTTAGATGAAGTAGACGAACATGAAGACAAAGTTGCAGAAACCTCACAAGTTTCGGCAGACTTTATACAGACTTTGGCAAAGTCAGCAGCTTTCCCACTCATACTGCAAGTGAGTATCAGTAGCATACTAATCCAAAATGTCTTTACAGTTGTTTTCATGTCATTCTATGAGTCTACCTAATAAACATAAACCGATTGCAAAATGTTCGCTGATTAAAGTTCTTATTATACCTTCTAATATGTAGTAAAGATACAAAAAAGAATGGAATTACAGAATAAAACGGTAAGATAATTATCTGGTTTTAAGCACTTTTAATCATTGCAACAATCCTATTTCCAAAGAGATAAAGATCAAATGCAAGTTCTTAAAACGAATAAAGCCCCCGTATCATCCGATACGGAGGC